>JAYZEP010000012.1:0-73920 GCA_036337225.1 Thermodesulfobacteriota bacterium | reverse complement strand
ATCTAGAATCTTGTGGGGGGTAATATATAGGAATGAATACTTTAAAAACAGGTTTTTTATTAGCGGTCATGACAACTTTTTTTGTTTTGATTGGTGCATATTTTGGGGGTTCAGGTGGCATGTGGTTTGCTTTTATTTTTGCAACTATAATGAACATAGGTTCTTACTGGATGTCTGACAAGATTGTGTTAAGAATGTTTAAAGCAAAGGAAGTTGATGGTAGTAGCTACAAAAGTTTATCAGATCTTTTTTCTAATCTTTGTAAAACAGCAAATATCCTTGGCCCTAGGCTTTTTATTTACCAATCGGATACTCCTAATGCATTTGCCACTGGAAGAAACCAGGAACATTCTGTAGTCGCTGTCTCTACTGCCCTTGTTGATCAATTAAACAATGAAGAACTTGAAGGAGTTCTTGCTCATGAACTTGCACATATCGAAAATAAAGATATCCTCATAGCTTCAATTGCTGCTACCTTCGCTGGATCAATTAGCATAATCGCTTCTATAGTAAAATGGGGATTAATTTTTGGTGCTTTTAGAGGTAATAGAAATTCTGGAAACGTGATAGGGCATCTCTTAATTGCGATTTTGGCTCCGATTATTGCTCTAATTATTCAAATGGCTATTTCTCGAACACGAGAATTTAAAGCTGATTATACAGCTGCTCAAATTACCAATCGACCTTCAGCCCTTGCCTCTGCATTAGACAAAATAAATGCCCATGTTCTCTCGTGTGCTAGCAAGCCCGATCCTAACGAAGAGCGTCATACGGCTACCAGTCATATGTTTATAATAAGTCCTTTAACTGGAGGAGTTGGAAAATGGTTCAGCTCTCATCCACCAGTGGAAGAAAGAATTAAAAGACTTATGGCTCTAAAGCCGTTTAATTGATTCTTTACATACTAATGACTTTAGAAGATTCTTTGATAGCCAAAGAAAGATTGGGAAGATTTGATTTGGATATCTCGGGGATTAATTGACCCCCCTTAATGCCTCTTGTCTCTAAGCATTGTGAACAATAGTAAGCTTTTACACCAATATCGACCAATTCTTTAATCTTTGTTGATGTTGATTGGCCTTTGATTTCGTCAGGAGGTTGTTGATTACTTATTGCGTTAAAAACCCCATCATTCATTAAAAATATTGTAACATCTTCATCCTGACCTATAAGTGCAGCAGCAAGACGAAGAGCGTTCCATGTCTTAGTCGAGGACGGAGCATTATTAATTATTATTATAATCGACATATGCTTAATAATACCTAAGGAATTGATCTTTATCTTTTTGTTATGTCATGTTTAGGGATGCCAATATATACCCAGCATGCAAGAATTAAAAAACATATAAATATCAGGATTGTATGATTTGTGAAGTCAAAATATTTACTACCTGAGTATATGTATCCAGCCAGAATGCTTCCTACTGCATGTCCAAAAAAGCTCATAAGGTAGTAGGGACCGTTTTCAGTCGCTCGCATATTGTCGTCTGATATGTATAGCGACAGTAGGCTGGGTAGAAGTGAATGAAAAACGGATGAACCCATAAAAAAGAAAATACCAAGAATGTACAAGGAGGATCCACCTTTAAATATAAATAAAAATGAGCCAAAACTTATTAGCAAGAAGATCCAGGCAGCTCTAATCGATATATCAATCTTGCTGATTCTTTCAAGGAATCTTATTGATGGATAGATAAGAAGCGCTGATGGCAAAAAAACTATTAGGTATACAAAGCTCAACTGACTTTCGGAAATTCCAAACTCTTTCCACATCAATGGATAGGAGAATAGAAACATACTTAGTATTAATGACAACATGAAAGAAGAGGAATAGATTTTAACTATGGCCTTGCTAGGTTTAAAGTTTATCTTCTTTGTTAATACACCGATACCCGCTTTATTTTTAGGATAGAACATCAAAGTTGTTATAAGAGCTAAAATTCCAAAAAAGAATAGTAATAAAAAAAGAATCCTAAAATTAAACATGGAAGATAGAAATGGACCTATTAAAAAACCAACAACAAATGCAACACCAACGGTAAGTCCAACAATGGTAAAAGCACTCGCTCTGTTTTTTTCTTCAGTATTCTCTGCTAAAGTTGCAACACCAACGGAACTTATAGCTCCACAACCTTGTACAATTCTTCCAAAAATCAATAAATTAATATCCTTTGCTATGTAGCAAATTAAGCTCCCAACTGTAAAAACAAGTAATCCTAAAATAACAACTTTTTTTCTTCCTATTCGATCACTAAGATATGCCAATGGTATTTGCATTATTGCTTGCGCAAGAGAGTATATTCCAATTGCAACTCCTGCAAGAAAGGCATTGGAATTTGTGTACTCCATTGCATAAATACTAAAGATGGGTAGCAACATAAACAACCCAAGCAATCTCAATGCAAGGATTAAGCTTACAATTGCGGTTGATTTCTTTTCTAAGGACGAAAACGACATTTAATTTAAACAAGAGAAAATATATCATAAATAATTAATGAGACCAGATATTCGAGAAATAAAGTCATCTATGTTAGATTTAGAAAATAATGACATCTACCAAAGTAGAGATAGAATTCAAAAACCTATCTAAGAATGTTGACTATTTAAATCAGATAATTAATAAAGAAGTTGAAGTTCTAGCGGTTGTTAAGGCCAATGCGTATGGACATGGATCTGTTGAGACAACTAAAGCTTTAATAGGGCTTGGCGTAGATAGGTTTGCTGTAGCAACCCTTAAAGAAGCTAGCGAATTAATAGATGCAAAAATCCAATGCTACATTTTGATCCTTGGATCTATCAGTGAAAGCGAAATTTTGGAGGCGGTCAACAAGAATATTGTTTTTACGATATATGATTTAAGTCAACTTAATTTTATTAATAATCTCAAAGAGGGAGTAATCTCTTTTCATCTGAAAGTTGATACAGGTATGAACAGATTGGGAATTGATATAAATCAAATAGATGAAACTATAGATATTATTTCTAACAACAGTAACTTGAACCTAGAGGGTGTCTATACGCATTTTGCGGAATCCGACAAAAAAGAATCAGATTTTACCAAAGGTCAAATACGTGAGTTTCATAAAATAATAGAAAAATATAAATCTAGTATTAAGAACATAAAGTTCTTTCATATGGCAAATAGTTCTGGAATTATACATTATCCCGACTCTCACCTGAACATGGTTAGGCCAGGAATTCTAATTTATGGCTTGGCAAAGAATCCTGACGATAGACTCTTCCCTGTTATGCGATTAAAATCCTCAATTATTAAAATACGAAGTATCAACAAGGGAGAAACTGTAAGTTATGGAAGGAGTTTTACAGCCGAAAAGAATATGAAAATAGCTGTTATACCTATAGGCTATGCAGATGGCCTCCCAAGATCTTTATCAAACAAAGGTTGCGTATTTCATAATGGAAGGCGATGTAGAATTGTAGGCACAATATGCATGGATTTGACCATGATAGATGTAACAGAATGCGCGGACATTAAGGTTGGTGATGAAATAACAATTTTTGATGATTCTCTTCATACTGCCAATGATATAGCATTGGCTATTAAAACAATTCCGTATGAAATTGTCTGTGGAATCAGTAAAAGAATCAAGCGAGTTTATCTGTGAGAAATTTGGTACTCTCGCTCGGTTTCATGATATGCATATTCTCTTCTACTGTATTAGCAGGAGAAGTAACTTTTTTTGGCCCAATATTTGAATATAAAAAAGATGAATCCTCAAAAGTTTATGCATTTAGACCAATTGTTTATTATGAAGCAGACTACGAACTTAAATTCAGATCGTTAGATGTTCTATATCCATTCATTGGCTACCAAGAAGATAATCAGCAAACTCAATTTAAGGCTTTATTTTCGATGATTAGATACAGTAATTTTAATGACTACGATAATATGCAAGAGAAACACTTTTCCATATTCCCTATACTTGATGTTTCATGGTCGGGAAAGAAAGAAAATGATTATTTCTCTCTTTTTCCATTATGGGGTACCTTGAAAGACAGATACAACAAAGAAGAAATTAATTATTTTTTATTCCCTCTCTATCTTGAAACCAAAAAGAAGAACTCAATAAATAGGCATTTCTTCTGGCCCTTTATTACCAAAGTTGAAGGTAAGTACGTATCAGGGTTTAAGCTCTGGCCATTATTTGGATACGAAAGCAAAGTCGACAAGGATACACTTCGTGTGGTCAAAGAGGCAAAATTCTTTTTATGGCCACTTTATTCCTATAAAAAAGATACAGGAACGGGTATCAACCTTGAGGAAAAAATTTATTTCCCACTCTATCTTTCGTCAAATTCGTCACTCCACAAATCTAAGACATACTTGTGGCCGTTCTTTAATATTTATGTAGACAAAACAAGTGATCAGATAACTTACAACATGCCCTGGCCGATTATTCAATACAAAAAAGGAGTTAATATTAAGAGTCAACGATTTTTCCCTCTTTATTCCTACGTTAAAACGCGAAATGTAGAAAAAGGTTTTTATTTATGGCCCTTATATAGATATAAGAATGAAATATTAGGTACTGATTATTTTAAAACAAAAAGCTTTCTGTTCTTTCTGTACAAAGAAGATACATATTATGACTTACGAACAAACAGTATAAAAAAAGAATTTTCGAGTCTCTGGCCCCTTTATTCAAAAGATACATACGAAGATGGATATGATTTTAGAATATTTTCACCTGTTGAAAGTTTTTTCTCTAAAAATGAAAAAATTCGAAAAATTTGGTCCCCGATGTGGTCTATAATAAGATTAAAAGATGATACTAAGTCCTCGGAAGTTTCGCTCCTCTTTAACCTTATTAAGACTGAAAACGATAAAGAAAATCAAAGTAAAAAGTTTAGTGTCAATTTCTTACTTCCTATAATCTCGGTCGAATCGGAAGTAGAGAAGACAAAATTTAATATTCTAGGTGGATTAATAGGATTTGAAACTGGTGATAATTCAAAAATTAGAATATTATATATTCCAATAAATATATGAATAAAATACTTGCAATTATTACTGGTATCGGCGAATTTCTTAGTCTTTTGTGGGAGACTATAAAATCAATTAGGTATTTTAAATCGTCTTCACATAAATTTCTTGTTCAATTGTTTGATATGGGGAACCGAACTTTACCTGTTGCGGCTTTAATCTCTTTGTCGATTGGTGCGGTTTTAGCTCTGCAAACGGGTGTTCAATTATCAAATTATGGAATTCAAGATAAAATAGGGGGCATAGTAGGAATTTCTCTATGTACTGAATTGGCTCCGGTAATGGCAGCTATTCTTATGGCAGGCAGAGTCGGCTCGTCAATTACAGCTGAAATTTCCTCCATGAGTGTTTATGAGGAAATAGCTGCATTAAAAACAATGAATATTGACCCAGTAAGATTCTTGGTTCTACCTAGATTTCTTGCATGTTTGATAGCCCTACCTTTGTTGGTGGTATATATGGATTTAATAGGATGGCTTGGTGGCTCTTTAGTATCATCAATGAATCAGACCATCTCTGTTTCATTTTCTTCTTTTTACAATGATTTAAGTCAAGTAGTAACTCTTTCAGATATTTTGGCTGGCATTATCAAATCGTTTTTATTCGCAATTACTATTTCCATAGTGTCTTGCTCAATAGGCTTGTTAACGCAAGGAGGACCAAGAGAAATTGGACATGCGGTAACCAAGTCTGTAGTTGCATCTTTCATTTCTATACTTTTGCTAGACTATTTTTTAACAAGATTGTTAATATTGGTGGGGATACTATGAGCTCGAATAATTGTATTTCCATAAAGAATATAAGTAAATCTTTTAGCGGGAAGGTGGTTCTTGATTCTCTTTCTTGTGATTTCATAAAGAATCAAACCCATGTAATTCTAGGAAAATCTGGAACAGGAAAGTCGGTATTGTTAAAAATATTAATAGGTTTAATTGAAGCTGATTCGGGAGAGGTTTTAATTGATAGTGAAGACTCACAAAGTGACAAAGAGGAGCCAACTTTAAAAATGTCCTACGTTTTTCAAACAGCAGCTTTGTTAAACTCGTTAAATGTTCTTGATAATGTAACAATTTTTTTAGATGAACACGACATTGGGGAAAAGGAAGATAGAATTTTAAAGGCATCAAAAATATTAAACGAATTAGGTGTGCAGGATACTGCTGATAAGATGCCATCTGAATTAAGTGGTGGGATGAGGAAGCGAGTAGCAATAGCAAGATCTTTAATAATTAGTCCCGATATTCTTTTGTATGATGAGCCCACAGCGGAACTAGATCCAATTAATACTAAAATTATCTCCAGAACTATTAAACAATTAAAAATGGAAAAAGATATAACACAAATTGTTGTTACGCATGATATTGACTTTGCTTTTTCAATAGCCGATAAAATATCTATTCTCGATGATGGCAAGTTTGTAACAACAGGGGATGTAGATACAATTAAACAGTCAAATAATGAGATTTTGGAACCATTTTAATTGTGTATAATATTGTATGAGTAGAAAGGCGCAACTCGGGATTTTTTTTCTTGTTGGGGTTATAGCCCTGATGATTCTTTTTGAAGTGGTCTCGGGGGTATCATTTTTTAAAAAGGAAAAAGTTTATACGTCTTATTTTTCATCCGTTGGCGAACTGCGTGTTGGCAGTGAAGTAAAACTGTCAGGGGTGGAGGTTGGACGAGTTAAGCGAGTTTCGTTAGCAGGTCAAAATGTCGAAGTTGAAATTGCAATAGACAAAGATGTTCTAATCAAAGCGGACTCAAAAGCTTCAATTAATATGACAAGCCTGTTGGGCACTACCTATGTTGGTTTGACCTTTGGCTCCCCGAATTCACCTATTTTGGCGGAGGGCGGCGTTGTACCTTCTTTGGCTCCTGTAGATTTTAATACACTTATAAGTAAGGTTGATATTGCTATAGATACTATTAACAATCAGCTACTTGATTATGATGACAAAATAAAAGCTATTCTTACGAATCTCAATAGCGTTGTTTCAAATATCGCCTCGTCAAAAGGAACCGTTGGAAAGTTAGTGAATGACCCTAAAATTTACAATGAACTAAATTCAACCCTAGAGTTCTTTTCAAGTATCTCTAATAAAATCGATAATGGTGAAGGTACGATGGGAATGCTGATTAATGATGAAGCTATATACTTAGAGGCAAAAAAAGCACTTGTAAAGATAAATCACCTGACTGATAAACTTACAACGGGAGATGGATCATTGGCGAAACTCATGAATGATGATAAATTATATGATTCAATTAATGCATTATCGGCAAACCTTAATTCTTTAATTACAAAAATCAATTCGGGTCAAGGAACTTTGGGCAAATTGGTAAATGACGACAGATTGTACTACGATGCCCTAAACTCGGTTAGAAAACTTAAAAATGCGACAGAGACTCAAGAAGATTTAGCACCTCTTACTACTATAACGGCGGCATTTGGTGTTATGACTCTTTTTTAGACTATGCCCGTATATTCCACTAATCCTAATGCAAAGCGCAACTATCACATTGAAGAGACGTTTGAAGCAGGGATTGTTCTTTTCGGCTCGGAAGTAAAATCTATCAAGGAAGGGAAGTTGAGCATTAAAGAAAGTTATGCGATATCTAGACGAGGTGAGATATTCGTAATTAACTCGTATGTTCCTAAATTTTCTAAAGCATCCTTTTTTACGCACGAGGAAACGAGAGATAGGAAGCTGCTTCTCAACAAAGCAGAAATCAAGAAGCTTATAGGTAAGATTAAAATAAAAGGATACACATTGATTCCTATAAAAGTATATTCGAAAAAAAGCCTAATTAAGTTTGAAATTGGCATTGGAAAGGGCAAAAAGCTTTATGACAAAAGGACTGATTTGAAAAAAAGAGACTTAAAGAGAGAGCTTGATAGATCTTTTAAGAATAAAACTAGTATTTAAGTTTTTTTTAGAATATCCTAGAATAAGTAATTATTGGGGGCGATTTGGTTTCGACGAAGATTCTGCGGTTAGACGTGGCATGTCGAGGGCTAACTCGTTAAACTGGCAAAAGCACGATAAGTGCCGAACCAATCAATCAACTTGCTGCCTAAAATAGTGTAGCAACATTGAATTGAGCTTTGCCCATAGAGCTTTTTTTGATGTCATTTATATGGGCCTGAAAAAAATATCTTCCCTATATTTTTTTCAGTAATTAGGGGAATCGAAGTATTTTTTGTTGTTTAGCCCAAAAAATGCTTTTAAAAATAATGCTAAAATAAGCATGTAGAAGCTCTATCTAGCTAATTTTCGGACCTGGGTTCGATTCCCAGCGCCTCCACAGAATTATTTAAAGAATACAGAAGCCGATAATTATGCAAGAAATATTGATAGGTACAAACAATAAAGGAAAAATAAGAGAATACGAGATTCTTTTTAAAGGCATTTTTCGGCCTGTCCCCCTTAATTACTTAGGGATACATCTTGATGTGAATGAAGATGGTTTATCCTACGAAGACAATGCGCTTATTAAGCTGGAATACCTAAAGGACAAATCACCTTTTCCAGTTATCACAGATGATTCTGGACTCGAAGTAGCTTTGTTAAACAACGAGCCGGGTATTTTTTCAGCTAGATATTCAGGAAAAAATTCTTCAGACGAAAACAATATTAATAAATTATTAGGAAAGATGAAGAATCTAGCGACCTCACCAGATGCGACAAAAATTGATAGGTCAGCAAAATTTGTTTGCTCAATTGCTTATTTTGACCCTGAGAACCCTGATAAAATTATAACTTCTTACGGAGAATGTCACGGATCAATAGTAGATGAAGGAAGGGGGCGCAACGGTTTTGGTTATGATCCAATATTTTATACAAAGGAACTATCCAAGACCTTTGCTGAATTATCTATAGATCAAAAAAGTCTCATAAGTCATAGATCTCACGCTGTAAGCGATTTGTTAAGACAATTAAACATTTAATTTGTAAATATATAAATATTTAAATATTATAAGATAAGGTTCATGCGTAAGAGATCGACCAAATATATTTTTGTTACCGGAGGGGTTATGTCTTCCTTAGGTAAGGGTCTCGCTAGCGCAGCCATCGGTGCCTTACTTGAAGCTAGAGGAATTAAAATCTCTATGCAGAAATTGGATCCATATATAAACATTGACCCCGGAACAATGAATCCATATCAGCATGGTGAGGTCTATGTTACTGACGATGGAGCCGAAACGGATTTGGACTTAGGTCATTATGAAAGGTTTACGGATGTTCTTTTGTCAAAGAGTAGCAATGTTACTACCGGAAAAGTTTATGACGAAGTTATATCTAGAGAAAGAAAAGGTGATTATCTAGGGGAAACCGTTCAAGTTATACCACATATAACCGACGAAATAATCAAAAGGATTTTTGCTCTCGAAGGCAAAGCTGATGTATGCATAGTGGAAGTCGGGGGTACTGTTGGGGACATAGAAAGCCTACCTTTTTTAGAGTCAATTAGACAGATAAGATCTCAATTAGGTAAAGAAAATGCAATCTTTGTTCATCTTACATATGTTCCATATTTGTCTACCGCTGGTGAATTAAAAACCAAACCAACTCAACATAGCGTTAAGGGTTTGTTAGAAATAGGTATACAGCCCGATATTTTATTATGCAGAACGGACAGGTTTCTCTCTAATGATTTAAAAAAGAAAATAGCTTTATTTTGCAATTTAAATGTGGAATCAGTTATAACAGCAAAGGATGTTGAAATAATTTACGAGGTACCCTTAATTTTTCACAAAGAAGGATTGGATCATATAATTTTAGAGACTTTAAAAATGTGGACCAAAGAACCAGATTTTTCTAAGTGGGAGAGCATAGTTTCTAAAATAAAAAGACTTAATAAGCCTTTAAAGTCTGGTGTTAAACAAAAAACTACTTCGATTGGGGTCGTAGGCAAGTATATTGAACATAAAGATGCATATAAGAGTCTTCACGAAGCATTAAGTCATGCAGCATTTGATAATAATACGAGATTAAATATACAATATGTTGACTCCGAAGACTTGGAAAAAGAGTCTCCGAAGAAATTATTAGGATCGTGCGATGGGATATTAGTACCCGGAGGCTTTGGAGATCGAGGTTTTGAAGGAAAAATTTCCGCAATTAAATATGCCAGGGAAAACAACATTCCATTTTTTGGTATATGCCTAGGGCTACAAATGGCAGTTGTAGAATATGCAAGGAACGTATGTGACATTAAGGACGCTGCGTCTATAGAATCTACAAAGAAATCCGATAATTATGTAATAGACCTTATGCCTGATCAGAAGAAATTAGATACGAAGGGGGGAAATATGAGGCTAGGTAAATATCCATGTGATGTGAAGAAGGGCTCTAAGATCTATTCTGCATACAAGAAAAATAAGATTTCAGAACGACACAGGCACCGTTATGAAGTCAATCCTCAATACCATTCTGTCCTAAGTAAAAATGGATTAGTTTTAAGTGGGATGTCGCCAAATGGCAAATTAGTGGAAACAGTTGAGTTAAAAAAACATCGATGGTTTGTTGGATGTCAATTTCATCCAGAATTCAAGTCGAAACCCTTCCGTTCACACCCTTTATTTAGAGACTTTATCAAAGCCTCTCTTAACAAAACTTGATGGATCGCGCTAAGACAAAGCCTATATTGGCAATAATTAATTCAAAGTTGCATATCTTTTCAGAAGCGTATTTCGACAAGAAAAAAAGAAATTTTTATATACAAAAAGCTACTTCAGAGCCCCAGATTGCATTGTCACTAAGCAATGTGTTAATAGATGATCTTTCTTTCTTGGAACCCGGTAAAGAGGTTATTGTCCTAGAATCATTACAAGAATTCTGGAATACGTTAATCGAAAAAAACAATATTTATAAAGCATCAGATTTTATATTACAAGCAATCAAATTTTATAATATTAACTCTATTGCTTCATTAGAGGTTTTTATAGGTTTCTTTAACAAAGAATTTATTTTTTTTAAAATTATCGACGAAGACAAAGTTTATCTTAATCCTCAAAGTATAGTGCAAAAAATACAAGATAATATAAGTGAAAAGAAAAAAATCAATGATTTGTCTAGAGAATTCCTTGATAATTTAGTATCGGGTAAAAAAAATACAAAGAAGAAATTTGCCAATCAAATATCTCAAATTCGTTCTTATTTGTCAGGCACCTCGGATTACCAAAAATCGTTTATATCATCAATAAAAGAAACTATGAGTCTGGTCTCCGACGACGAGATTTTGGATTGGGGTAAAAAGCACAATTTTTTCGATCAAACTTTTGAACCATTTTATATTAAGAACAAAATAAATAATTCTTTTTCTTACGACCAACTAGATACACGGCTAGCCATTAAAACGGATAAAATTATTTCGGCGTTCACGATAGATGATGAATCAACTTATGATTACGATGATGCCATAACAATTCAAAAAGTGGGGAATCAACATGTTCTATATGTCCACATAACTAATTTCTCCGACTATTTCGATTACGAATCTGTATACGATAAAGAAGCACGAGATAGGGTCAATACAATATATGCCCCGTTTTGCAATTTTGATTTATATAGCAATAACATTGTTAGTCAAATAGCTCTAAGGGAAGGTGAGATTAGAGAGGTAATATCTGTCAGATTTGATATCTCTGATTACAATGTGGATAGATGTGAAATTACAAATAATTTTATTAAAATAAAGAAAAATTATTCCTACAAAGAATTTGACAAACTTCTTGATACAGAGGTTGATTATAAATTTTTAAATATTTTTACTGAGAACTTATATAAGACAAGAATCCAAAAGGCAGATTTTGAATTTCTTAACCCAGAGATATCAATATCGTGTGACAAGAGAAACATGCTCTTTGCCAAAACAACTAACACTTATGCTTCTTCAAGGATCGTATCGGAATTAATGATCCTTGCAAATAAGTCGATCTCGAAATATATGCTCAAAAATTCAATTCCATCAATTTATAGGTCTCAAGGCGAATCTCGTAATCTTGAAATCGTAAACATACACAGCAACCCTGATTTTAGTTTTTATAGAAATGTGACTCCCGTCATTATTTCAACGAACTCACAACCTCATCATGGACTTGGTGTGGATATATATTCTCAATGTACATCACCTATCAGGAGGTATTACGATTCAATAATCATGAGACAATTGAGTAGTTTTTTAAAAAAACAGAATATATTATTCTCTAAAAACACGATGGATCAGATGCTTAAGGACACTCTACCGTTAATTGAAGTGAGTAAGATAAAATCCAAAAATGTTCATAAATTCTGGGCTCTGAGACTTATAAAGCAGGAGAAGATTAATCAATTAGGGGGGTACATATATTCAGATCTTAACGATAGGTATACCATCTTCTTTAATGAATATAATATTTTTGATGCAATAGCGAAAGAGCATTGTAAGCGAATTTATAGTCAAAATGATGAGATTAGAATTACTTATAAATCTATTGATACAAACACGCTTACGTTTCAGAACCTAGAAGAAGTTCTTTAATTGTTTTGGACTTTTATAGGCGGATGATTTGCTTTTTTTAATCCTTTACTTTGTGTATAATAGATAATTACTTGTACTGAGGAAATCACAATGGAGGTATGGTTTGGCTAAAAATTCGTTAACTTTAGTTGACAATAGAACGGATAAAACTTACGAGATTCCTATCAACGATAGCACCATTAGAGCTAAGGATCTAAGGCAGATTAAGGTCGAGGAAGATGAATTCGGGATGATGAGTTACGATCCGTCTTTTGAAAACACTGCTTCATGTAAAAGCAGTGTAACTTTTATCGATGGAGATAAAGGTATTCTTAGATATAGAGGTTTCCCAATAGAGCAATTAGCCGAACACAGCAGCCAATTGGAAGTCTCGAAATTATTGATAGATGGTGAACTGCCAAACACTCAGGAGCTCAAGAGATGGATTCAAGATATAAGTAACAATAGTTATGTTCCGGAGGAGATACAGAACATAGTTCAAGCATTTCCGAAGAACTCGCACCCAATGGGCGCCCTGATTAGTCTTATAGCCGCATTGTCTACTTTTTACCCAGATGCAAAAAATATACAAGATACAAAAGAAAACTATCGTAACATGTGTAGGTTGATTGCACAGGTCCCAATTCTTGCGGCATATTTTTACAGACATTCTCAGGGACTAGAGCTTGTACCGCCAGATAATTCATTAAGTTATGCAGAGAATTTTCTTAATATGATGTTCGAAGGAGACGAAAAAAAATTACATCCTAATATCATTGATGCTATGGATAAATTATTAATTCTTCATGCCGATCATGAACAAAATTGTAGTGCAAGTGTAATGAGAAACGTTGGAAGCTCTGAGCCCGATCCGTATTCTGCGGTTTCCGCTGCGACATCCGCACTGTATGGACCTCTACACGGAGGAGCGAATGAGGCTGTTTTGCAGATGCTGAACGAAATTGAGACAAAAGAAAACATCCCAACTTTTCTCGACAAAGTACAAAAGAAAGAAGTAAAACTCATGGGATTTGGCCATAGAGTCTACAAGGCATATGATCCAAGAGCTAAATATATCAAGAAAGCGGCAGATAGTGTTTTTGAAGTTACTGGCACAAACCCACTGTTAGATATTGCGCTCGAACTTGAATCTATTGCTCTAAGTGAAGAGTATTTTATTCAAAGAAATCTTTATCCAAACGTGGATTTCTATTCTGGACTTATTTATCAAAGCATGGGTATTCCAACCGAGATGTTTACCGTACTCTTTACAATTGGACGAACTCCAGGATGGCTCGCTCAGTGGAAGGAGTTTCTTGCGGATACTGACCAAAAGATAGCGCGACCCAGACAGGTCTACACAGGCTATGATTCAAGAAATTATATTGCTATTGATAAAAGATAGCTCAAGTTCTAAATCAAGACTGCTAAAATATTAGGATGAACCCCTAAAAGTACTGTAATAAAGACGCAAATTACAATTATGATTTTATTAACTATTGAGAAGTTTATATTCTCGCTTTGACTAGGCCGTTTGTCACCAAAAATGGCTTTAATGATTCTTAAATAGTAATAGAAAGAGATTAGGGCACTTATTAGTATTAAAGAGGGTAAGAATAGGCCATATGCTTTATAGCTAATTAGAGCTATATTAAATTTCCCCCAAAATCCACCGAGCAATGGTGCGCCAGCAAGGGAAAGTAGAAAACATGACATTGATATGGCTAGTAGGGGGCTGTTTTTATAAAGACTGTTTAATTTGTCTAGGCTATAATTTTCATTGGCTTTTGGTAGAGAATTTAAACAAACATACAGCCCAACATTAGCAAAAATATAAAAGGTAAAATATAGGACTAAGAAATCCGCTGAAATATTGTTGGGCACCATGATCCCTATTAGCATTATCCCAACGTGTGGAATCCCCGAATAAGCTAAAAGTCTTAACAGGTTGTCTTGCCTGATGGTTAATATAGACCCAAATATAATAGATACCAAGCTTACGAAAAGAACAACCATAATTACCTTGTTGCCTAAATCTAATGTTAAATTGTCAAAGAAGAACAATAGGAATCCTATTATTGCTATTTTAGGTATTGTGCTTAGGAATGGAAGCATGTTTATTGGAGCTGATTCATATGTATCGGCGACCCAAAAATGGAATGGATACAGGGCGCATTTAAAACTTATTGTTATTACTAAAAAAATTGAGGCTAAGATTATTATGTAGTCAGTTGATGCCCAGTTAATATCGATAAAATAGGTGCTGCCAGAGAATGAATAAAACAAAACAGCAGAGAAGATTAAACAGACGGTCGATAAAGTTCCAAATAGAAAGAGTTTGGTTGCTGCCTCGATAGATTTTGAAGGATGTGGACCCATACCAGATATTATGTACAAAGGTATGCTAAGTAGTTCGACGGAGAGAATCAAACTAAAAAATTCTCTTGAGGATATGACACACATTCCTCCTACTAGTGACAATACCAAGAGAAAGCAGTATTCATCGAAGTATTTCTTCAACTGGTCGGTTTTCGCATTAGAAATCAACAATAATGAAAATAAGGAGCCAGATACCAGAAGAAATTTAATCATTTTTGTTGTGGGATTATTTTCGAATGTAGCATTCAAATATAGACCATCTTGAGTCTTAAATATAAACAAAACTGAAAGAATTGTTCCTGCAATCAACATTGCTTTGTTGACTATTCTTTTGCCGTTATATGTAGTCATAGAATTTGTTAAAAGTCCCAAGGAAAGAACTATCAGGGTAATCTCAGGCAATAAAAACGCAAGCTTATCTATAATCATATTCCTAGTATGTTAATTGACTCCCCACTTAAAAATGTAATTACGAAATTCGGAAATATCCCTATGAGCAGAATTAGTATTACCAATGCATAGCATATAATTCGTTCATTCATTTTTAAATCAGTTTTATCTTTATTTTTGTCTCTGAATTGTAAACATATCTTTTTTACGGTCCTAAACATATACAGAGTTGTTATAAGAATTCCCAGAAGAGGTACTACAAGTAGAAAATGGTTATATATCCATACGCTACTCATGATTAAGAATTCTGCGATAAAACCACTTGTTAAAGGAAATCCAATGCTTGCAAATGCGACAAATATAAATATATGAGATAACAATGGTGAATTGTCCATCATTGAGTTTAATTCTTTTATAGATCTTGTGCCTTTTGTTGTATGAATTATACCAATTGAGAAAAACAATAAGCTTATTATTAGCCCATGAGATATTGTCTGTACTATTGCTCCATTAATACCAATCTGATTATGCATAGCTAGAGCTAGAAAGATATATCCTATATGAGACAAGGAAGCATATGCAGCCAAATATTTAAGATCATCTTGCATCATTGCGGTAAATGCCCCGTAAATTATATTTATTGAAGCTAGAATAATTAACAAGCTCGAATATTCGATAAAAATATTACTCATTAAAGGAATTAAAATTTTGATAAACCCTATTATTCCAATTTTCATTAAAATCCCAGCAAAAATTATCGATCCAGCAGTTGGAGCAGTGCCATGACCATCAGGGACCCACGTATGGAACGGCCATAGAGCGGAATGAGCTCCGAATCCAATCAGTAGAAGAAAATACGCGTAAAGATTGTAGGATATTTTTCTCTCAGACATTAGTAACTCGCTGATTGAAAATGTACCTTCGGCAATTCCTATGCTTCCTAGTCCAAGAAAAATAAGCATTGAACCAATTAGTAGATATAGCGTTATTTTGTATGCCCCATAATTTTTTGTACCTACGGATAGGGTGTTCAAGATTTTTGAAAAAGGACCGGAAACCTCTCTTTCTAGGCTATACCCCCAATTCGTTATAATGAGAAACATAGGTACTACTGCGATTTCATAGAAAAGAAAGAAAACAAATAAATCATCGGCGAGAATTAGTCCAAATATTCCAACTGATATTATAGATATCAACGTATTGATTTGATTTAATCTTTTCTCTATGTTCAATGTAGAAAAAAGTGCAGTAATTATTGTGATATTCGACAGCACTAAAAGTGCTATAGATATTTTAGTTACACTGAAGCTCATTGAAACGTTTAAACTCGGGAACAGATCGTAAAGCTTAATAAGTTCTTCGTGGGTACTTTTCGTAATTAAATTATTTTGACCAGCATATACGATGATGATCAGCAAAGTTATTAACGAAGAGAAAATTGGTAGATACTTAACAATATCTTTAGAGCTAATTTCCAATGACGTGGAAACATTTGGAAATGAAATTCGTCTTATTTGATTTCCTGTAGGACAAATATTGATTAATATTGATGCAAACAGGGGGATGACAAGGATTGATAACAACAGCATCATGAATGAACCCCAACAGAAGCGATATTGCTTATTATTGCCATAGCGAGAGCTAACAGAACAAAAAAGAGAAGCATTCTTATGCCATATTTTCTTGCTGCTCCATCCTGTAATCCCATAAGGCTTCTAGATATTCCCCACAATTTTAAAGGTATATAGTTGATTAGCCCATCAACGATATTGCGATCAAACCAAGCAACAAATTTAGAAAGTGATTTAAATCCATTCTCATATATTTCGATATAAAACTTATCTAAATTGAAGGCTTCAGTCGCCATATGCGAAACCGTTTTTAAATAGTTCGTTATTTGACTAGAATAAAAGAAGTTGATGGCGAATGTTGAAAGGATTAATATCTGTAAAAAGAGAAGCCAAACGTTGATCGAGATTAGTCCAAGATAGGATGGCCCACTTCCTATTTCTGAAGGGTGTATGAACTCCCCTGGACGATATGTGTTGTTATTAAATATGTCCATTGTCCAGAAGCCCATTGCTGAAAATATGGCTAGAATAATTAACGGAGAATAATAGACCCAATCTAATTTTTTTATACTTAGCTTATGGGCTGAGTTTTTAAATTTTAAGTCGGTTATATAAAAATATATTCTTGAAGAATAGAGAGCAGTAAAGAACACACTTACTAATAAAACTGATAGCTCAATATACCTTTCTTGATGAAGAACTTCGTATAATATAAATTCTTTTGAGAAAGAACCAGTAAAGGCATATACAGACGATAGCGATAAGCACCCTATCAACAATATAATGCCGAGAGGTGAAAGGGACTTTATACTCCCTTTTAAATCTTCAATGTTAGAGGAGCCCTTGAGGATAATTATGACGCCGGCATATAAAAATAGCATTGATTTAAAGAGGCTGTGAGAAAAAAGGTGAAAATATCCTATGTCAGCCGCTTTTGGCAATCCCATGGCAACGAACATAAGGCCAATATGGGAGATTGTAGAATAAGCAAGAATTTTCTTTAAATCTTTTTCAGTAAAAGCTATTATCGAACCAATAAGAGTAGAAATAATTCCTATGTAAAATAAAAGATTAAGTGTAAAAACATGATGAGAGTAGAGCGGGTGTATCTTGTAAAGGAGGAAGACACCCGCAACTACCATAGTCGCGGAATGAATTAGAGAAGAAACAGGTGTTGGACCTTTCATGGCTTTAGGAAGCCAAATATTGAATGGAAACTGTGCTGATTTTGATAAGATGCCGATTCCGATACATGCCACAGATAATGTTGTAACCGTCTCTGTCGATTCTCTTAATCTATCAATATTCAAATGACCATGGTCACAAAAAATCATAATCAAACCAGCCAAGAAGAACAAATCGCCAACTCTAGTAATCCAAAATGCTATCGTAGATGACCTAATTGCTTCATCATCTTTGTTCCAATACCCAATTAAAAAATAAGAAGAGAGACCTAGTAGCTCCCAAAAAATAAAGCTTCCGAATAAGTCATTTGATAAAGAAAAAAGAAACATTGAACTTATGAAAACTGTTAAGAATAAGAAGTATCTATTGTATCTTGTAGTAGCTTCAGACTCTATAAACTTCGAAGAGTAGAGAAGGATAAAAATGGAGATTCCCAAAACAACTAGTGCCATAAGTGAATAATCTCTATGAAAAATAAAATCTAAATAGACCTGATAGGAGGTGTTTAAGGCAAATGCTACTTCATTAATTGAGAAGAATAGCAACGAATAGTCTTTAAGCATTACTCCTCTGTCGGCCAATTCAAAACCTAAGATGGGATTTTTTGGAGTGTGGAGAACTATAAGGTAAAAAATTATTAGATATATTATTGTGGGCATCCAATAACTTAAATATCTTGGACCATTCAGTAAGCTATTGAGGAATACCGCTAACACTGGAACTAATGACAGATAGATTATGAACTCTTGCACTCTTTAAACGTCCTTTAGATTATTTAAGTCGTTGATATCGATTGTTTTATTGATTCTTTGATTTACCAGAAAAATTGCCAATCCTATAGCAACCTCACAGGCTGTAATTACTAAAATGAATAGAATAAAGATATCCGCCGCATCATTTGCATGTGATCTAGCAACAGTAATAAAAAACAAGTTTATTCCATTTAAAAATAATTCGATTCCAATTAATATCGACAATATATGTTTTTTGCTTAAAAGCATAAAAATTCCGATTGAACTAATTAAGAGAGAAGTATGTATGAGAATTGAAAACAACTTATTTGATCTCCTTTCTAAATTTTAATAAGGTTAGACAGCCTACTATAGTCGCGAGAAGGAGAAGTGAAGATAGTTCCAATATCGATACCCAATTATTAAATAACGAGTAACTTATGTTGTGCATTGAAGGTTCGAAATTTATTGCAAAAGATTTTTCTAATGCGTCAAACGTCTCCGATTGCGAAAGCAATAGGGACATGCTTATGAAGAATAAAAAGGATACGGAAAGAGCTCGCGTTGGATAATGAAAGGTTTCACCTAAATTTTTGTAGTCCCAATTGCCTGTTAAAATAATAGCAAAAAGAAACAAAATTAACGTTCCACCCGTATAAAGAAGTATTTGAACTGTGCCGAGCAAAGGTGATCCTACAAAGATAAAAACAAATGCCATTAAGAAAAGAGTAATTCCGAAAAAGAATGTTGATCTAATAATCTTGGAGCTCATACAGGTAGTTGACGCAGAGGCGATTATAACAATACAAAAAATTAGTAATAAATTTTCAAGCATCTTTTTCACCAGATGTTGGTTTGTGGCTATCTTGCAATACACTTCCTTTGGCCCAAGATTCTTCGTACTCTAGAGCATTTTTTAACATTTTTGATTTTGTTAAATATAAATCTGATCTTAGAACCGCAGGTCTCTCGGGTGTTTTCATCATTATAATTGCATCTACTGGACAAACTTGCACACACAATTCACATTGTATGCAGCTTTGTAAATCCAAATTGAAACTCTTTGCCCACCCTCTCCCATCTCTTTTTTCAATTTCAATATCGATAATTTGAGATGGGCATATTCTTTCACATAATTTACAGGCAATGCAAGCCTCGTCCCCAGTTTTCTCATCGATTGTTAATCCAAAAGTTCCTAGTCTTAGCCTCTCAGGAAATTCTCTTTTTTCTACTGGGTAATTAATGGTTACAGCCTTTTTAGGAATATTTTTTAGAGTAAATCGTAGATTTCGTACAATGTTTTTTGCTAAGTTAATTATGTTCATCTCAATGAAACCCAACCATATATTTTGTAAAGCATGCAGCTAATAGGGCAACAAAAGAGATTGGGATAAGCTTTATCCAATTAAATCTCAGTAGTTGATCTATTCTAATTCTAAAGAAACTCCACCTGATAAATAAGATAAGAGTAAAAAAGAGTAGGGCTTTGATAACTATTAGAAGGTTCGAACTAATAAAAGGTCCATTTGAGCCACCAAAAAAAACTATTGAAGCAAGAACAGAAATAGCAAAAAGATGAACATACTCTGCCAAGTAAAATAAAGCAAATTTGATTCCTGAATATTCGGTTGTGTATCCGGAAACGAGTTCCGATTCGGCTTCGGGCACATCGAACGGTATCCTATTTCCTTCGGCAAGAGCAGAAATAAAGAAGATAATAAAACTAATTTGACCTAGGCCAGGATAAAAAATTATCCAAGTATTTTTTTGAGAGGATATCAAATCCCCAAAGCTTAAACTTCCGATTAGAATGCATGGTATCAAAAGAGAGATTACGAGTGGAATCTCGTATGATATTATTTGAGCCGTTGTTCTTATGACAGATATGAGTGCATATTTGTTATTAGAGGACCATCCTGATATAAATATGCCAACGATAATAAGAGAACTTATAGCGATAAATAGCATTAAGCTTAAATCTGCATCTATCATTGGATGATCGAAATAAAATGGTAATAATGCAAATGATGACAAGCTGACAACTATTACCCACATAGGCCCAAGGCTAAACAATAAAGAATCAGAATTCTTTGGTTGTGTATCGTCCTTACTCATTAGCTTTAAGGCATCAGCCAATGGTTGTAGCCAGCCATGTGGTTTACCTACAAAATACGGTCCTATTCTCGATTGCATTCTTGCTGCTACTTTTCTTTCTAGCCAAGTTAAGTAGGCGACTATCAACAGAAGAATTCCAATGGATTGAAAAATAGGCGCACTAAAATTAAGAAATTCGATAAACATCATCGATCTACGTCCCCAAATACCGGGTCTAAAGAGCCAAGAATTGTTACTGAGTCTGCGATAAAATTTCCTGGCAATACTGTTTCGATTATTGATAAATTAGAAAAGGAAGGGGACCTAATTTTCATTCTGTAGGGAATCGAACTTCCATCTGAGACGATAAAAAATCCCAACTCTCCTCGTGGAGATTCAATGGATGAATAGTATGAACCTTTTGGGGGCTTTAAAAGCTTTGCACTTTTAATTGGCTTTCTCGAGCTTAAATCCCCAGAGGGTATTCCATTTATTACTTGCTCTATAATCTTTAATGACTCAAGATTTTCTCGTATCCTAACAAGAGTTCTGTCATAAGAGTCTCCATTTGTCCCCAGTGGAATATCGAAATCGAATTCATCATAACAATCATAGGGTTTATTTTTTCGTACGTCGAAATTAATACCAGATGCCCTTGCTACGGGACCCGAACCCCCAGCTTCTTGAACAAGTTCCGAAGAGATTATACCAACATCCTTCGTCCTTTTTATAAAAATTTCGTCTTTAGAGATCATGTCTTGATATTCGGTCAAAATTGGCCTGAGATATTGTATTAAATCTTTAATTTGCTTTATTAAGTCTGAATTGACGTCGTATCTGACTCCACCAATCTGATTCATGTTAGTATGAAAACGAGTTCCAGTTAGCTTCTCCATAATGTCTAATATGTTTTCTCGTTCTTTGAAACAATAAAGAAAAAGACTCGCGCCTCCTCCGAGAGCTCCCCCGAGATCAAGCCCATAGGTCCCTAGGGCTACTAGATGAGAGCCTATTCGTTGAAGTTCTGCGGTTAGCACTCTGATGTATGATGCTTTTTTCGGAACGCTGATATTAGACATCCTTTCTACTGTATTGACAAAACCAAGAGAATTTGAAGTTGGTGACAAATAATCATCCCTTTCAAGAATAGGTGGAATCATGTCGTAGTCCAGGACTTCGGTGAGTTTTTCTACGCCCCTATGAAGATACCCAAGAAAAGACTCGACCTTGTTAATCCTTTCTCCTTGTAAATACAATTTGAGTCTAAACACACCGTGAGTAGCAGGGTGTTGGGGCCCCATATTGATTGCTAAATCACCAAAATCTTTTTCTACAACTTTGTCTTCCAAGATTCATACTCCTCTCTGGACGGCCTATATGGAAGGTGGGGTGTCTCCATAACATATTCCTTTTTTAGAGGATGACCTATCCAATCTTCAGGCATCATTATTCTTTTTAAGTTTGGGTGGCCAGCAAAACCGATTCCAAATAAATCATATATCTCTCTTTCCTGCCAGTTTGCGCCAGTAAATAAATTTGATAATGAATCTATTTCCAAGTTGTCTCTTAGATTAACATTAAGTTCTACGCCTTCATTGATTTTGGTGTTAGATAGAGAGTATGTAAGTGTCAAACCTTCTTCAAAGTCTGTAGCGGTGATAAATTTTAGATATAAAAATCCTTTCTTTTTGTATTCAGACGCATATTGTAATATTTCATCCTGATTCACGAATCTATTTTCTATTAGGTTTTTCTCTTTCTTTACTCCGTTTGTTTTTATTGGGGCGTCCTTCCCTGTGCATGTCGCAGCATTGTATGTTGGTGCTATCTTCCCCTTTGATATTAAATTCTGTAATTCTAAAATGCCATCTATAAATGCTTCAGGAGTAGGAGGGCATCCAGGCACATATACGTCTACAGGAACAACCCAATCTACGCCAGGCACTACACTGTAGATATGTCTATAGTGATCACCCGATATAGCGCAACTGCCCGCGGCAATAACCCATTTTGGTGATGCCATTTGATCATATAGCGTTCTTATCCGTTCTGCCATTTTAACTGTAACTGTTCCAGCAACAATCATTAGGTCTGATTGTCTTGGAGATGCTCTTGTTATCATCCCAAATCTATCCAAATCGTACCTAGATGCGAAAGTTGACATCATCTCAATTGCACAACACGCTAGACCAAAAGACAATGGCCAAATGCTAGATTTTTGTGCCCAATTGAAAAGTTTTGTGGTACTTGTCATAAAGAGATTTGCACCTGGGAGTTTCATGAAAGAACCAATTTCTTTTAAAGATTTTTCTACATTTCCCATTTTAAATACCCCTTCTTGTAGGCATATATCCATCCTATAAATAATATTATTACGAAAGTGATAAATGAAACATAAGAGAGCTCAGTTGGATTTTGCAAAGTTAATATCCATGGAAAGATAAAAACGAGTTCAATGTCAAATAGAATAAATATTAGTGCAATTTTAAAATATGATATAGGTATACGTTGCCAGGAATTTGTAATACTGGGTTCCCCACATTCATATATCGAATCTGATGTGTTAGCTTTTCTGCCAATTATGAATTTAACGATTCTGGAAACTAAAATAGTAAGTAGCGGAACGCTAATGAGAACAACGAATAGGACAAGAAAAAAAGAGTACTGGGCCATAATCTCTGCACTATATTTTTAACAGATTATAGGTTAATTGCAATATTTTGGCCTATTAGAAATGCTCTCATCCTCCAAGTTGCTTGCTGATAATTAAATTGTAAACAAGATCGATACTATTGTGTATTTCTTTAAAGAAATTCTCTATGAATTCATCTACAATTTTTGGGTTTTTAAGACTGTGTAGCTCTTCGTTCTTACACAAATATTGATTGTCTGTTCTTATTTTTGTGATTATTTCATCAAGTTCTGATGCCGATATTGTTTCAAGTAGGGACAAATCCTGTATATCTATTTTAAATTCGTCCATTTTTTTGATTATTACAGGGGTCAAATTTGCAATCACTAGAGGATAGTCTTCAAAGCTTTTATTGAATATATCAATAATTATATTTTTTTTCATAGCTTAAATTTCTGGATGTTCAATATTGTTAGAGATAAAAGCTCTATCGTAGATTGTATATCCGCTAGGAAGCAGACCGAACTGGGACTATGGAGATATCTTACCGGTACGGATAAGACTGTAGCTTTGGATCCTAACCCAGTAACTTGAAAGGCTGTAGAATTCGTTCCACCCGCATTTTTCGCGGTTAATTGATAATTGATTTTTTTTGATTTGGCTAGTTTTTCAATAAAATCATTAAAATCTCTATCCGCTATTAGGTACTTGTCCGAAATTCTTATCTCCGGCCCTTTGCCTAAGTGAGCTAAAGCTTTGTGGTTTGGTACTCCAGGTAAATCATTTGCGACCGTTCCTTCTAAGGCAATTGCAAAATCTGGATTGATTCTTGAGTTAATAATCCTTGCACCTCTAAGACCCATTTCTTCTTGAACAGATGCCGATATCGTTAACTGACATTTAAGACTTTTCTTTTTAAGTTTTTTAACTGTCTCGATCGCTACAAATAAACCGACTCTATCATCTAGGGCTTTTGATAGGACTCTTTTGTTGTCAATGATGCATGATGTCGAAAAAGTTACGGGATCACCGATTTTAACCAACCCCTTTAGTTTTTTATATTCTATTCCACTATCTATAATGCAATCATCGATTTCAGGCGCAGAGTCACCATCTTTTCTGATATGAGGAGGTATTGCTCCAACAGTGACTTCAATTGGACTTTTCCCCCACACTGTGAGCCTTTGACCGTAAAAGAGTTTAGGGTCGATTCCACCTAGGGGAACTACTCTTATCAGACCACTTTCTTCTATATGGGAGATAATGAATCCAACTTCGTCCATATGTGCATCAACTAGAATTTTGGGACCACCACTACCATTGATTTTAAATAGTGTATTACCCATCGGGTCGATAACGATTTCATCGGCAAATTTCTTTAATTCTCTTTGGACTATGTGACTAATATGTTCTTCGCACCCGGGGACTCCAGGTGTATCGCAAAGTTCTTTTAGTAGTTTTAAATCCATGTAGTTATTATATATAAATAAGTCTTATAAGTAGAAATCAAAATTATCTTTATCTCTGCAATAGCTCTATCTTGTATCCATCAGGATCTTCGACAAACGCCAATATAGACTTACTTCCCTTCATCGGACCCGGTTCTCTAGTAACTTTGCCGCCTTTGTCCTTTATTGCTCTACATACGGCATATATGTCATCAACACCAAGGGCAATGTGACCAAATGCGTTACCAAGTTCGTATTTGTCCACCCCCCAATTATAAGTCAACTCCAAGAATGGCTCCTTATCGGCTTCATCTGTAGATAAGAATGCTAAGGTAAAGCTGCCGTGTGGATAATCCGTTCTACGTACGAGCTTTAGTCCTATCGTGTTGGTGTAAAAATTAATTGATTCGTCAAGATTTTTGACCCTAATCATTGTATGTAGAAACTTCATTTTTTAAATTTTAATTTATCGACCTTATTAAGTAAAGTTATATATCGTGAAACCTTTGTTGAAAATCGTTGCCTTAGAAAAACAATATGATAAGAACTTGGTTTTTACATCATTAAGCTTCAATGTTTCTGAAAAATCAATTTTTTGGATTAAAGGCATCAATGGATCGGGAAAAACAACATTGATGAAAATAATCAGTTCTCAAATCGAGGACTACAAAGGTGATATCTATTACTTTGAAAAAAATGTTAGAGAATGGGATTATGCAATTTATAATGAAATTTTTTATTTAGCCCCATCCCCAAACTTATATGGATCTCTTTCCGCAAAGGAGAACATAGATTTTTTCTCAAAGATTTTTACATCACAAAAATCAAATACAATTCCTGATTTGATTAATGCCTTTAACGTTGAAGCATACTTGGGGAAGAGAGCAAATCAGCTTTCTGATGGTATTAAAAAGAAGATATCTTTGATAATAGCTTTCTTGGCCAATCCCAGGGTCCTGATACTTGATGAGCCTTATAGTTACCTTGATACTGATTCTGTTGAAAGCTTGAATCGAATCATTCGTGAATACAATAAAAATGGAGCAACTTTTCTAATCTCGGACAACTCTTCCCTCGTTGACGGATTAAATCCAACTGGATTTTGTGAATTATAAGATTTGTGATGAATAAAAAATATTTTTCGATTCTTTATATGATGTTGCAAAAAGACTTTCTTAGTGAATCTAGAGAAAGATTGAATTTAATGTACTTGTTGGTACTGGCTCCAACAATATCTCTGATTCTACTTATTTTTAACAATTCTGATAATGTTATCCATGTATATTTTTTATCAATCTTGATAATTGGCTTAATGACTAATCAGCGAATTTCCAGACAAGAGATTTCACCAAGTGGAGACTTAATCCTTATTAGTGCCCCTATAGATATGTCGATTTTTTGCCTATCAAAAATCTTATTTGCTTTTATTCTCAATATTTTTATGAGCCTGGTTGTGTTTGCAACATTCCTGTTAATTTCTAGTGGTTCATTCTTTAACAAGCTACCGAACTTTGTAATATTGGCTATATTTTTCTTGCTGGGATTGTCAGTGATATTAACGATGTTTTCCTTGATGCTCGAGAGGATTAAAACAGAGGGGCAATTTATGCTTATTATGGTGTACCCACTCATTATCCCATTTCTTATATTGTCACATAATTCACTTATTGAAATTAACTATGTACATTTTTCCACATTCATTAGTTCTTTTTCTTTACAAGTACTTATAGCGTTCGATATACTTCTTCTTGCTATTTGCCCAATCCTCTTTAGCTATTCTGTGAGAAGGTGATTTATGTTTTCATTGTTATCCAAAATTAGTCTTCCACTCTTAGGAATCTTAATGACAATTAGCTTGTACATGATTTTTAATTATGCGCCAAAGGAAAAAATCATGGGAGATGTCCAGAGAATCTTCTATTTTCATATGGGGTCCGTCTTAGTATTTACTATTGCTTTTATTATAAATCTTATTTATTCGGTTAAGTTTTTATTAAGCAATAACAATGAGCATTCAAGGATTGCTTATGGGAATGCCGAAATAGGCGTGGTATTTACATTGCTAACAATCGTCTCTGGAATGTTTTGGGCAAAGCCTGTATGGGGAACTTGGTGGACTTGGGATCCTCAATTAACGACTACTTTTATTTTGCTCCTTCTATATTCCTCATATCTTGTATTCCACAAACTATCTGCCAGGGCTGGAGTTCCAAAATATGCCGCGGTATTTGCGATAATAAGCTTTATCGACCTTCCTATAGTTTATATATCTGTGAGGGTGATGAGAGGAATATCGCCTGTAGTTTTTGGAGGAAAAGGGGGTGGCATTGCTCCTGCAATGATGGATACATTGCTTGTAACCCTAGGGGCATTCCTGTTTTTGTATATTTTTTTGATTAGCTTAAGATTAAAGCTAGATAAAAAATGATTCGAAGTTAGAATACTTGTGATGAATTTTGTAATTGACTCTTTGGAACATCTTTTCTACTCTCAACTTGCTTTTTGGGCCATATTGTTTGCCTACCTTTTGTATATTAACAAAAAAACTAATAGGAAGGACTGAGTTATGCGTCCCAAAACAAAAATTAAGATACTAGCTGCTGCTCTATTAATTTTTTTCTCATTTCTTATATTCAAATCCGTTCAATCTTCCTTGGTGTATTACTTGACCGTATCCGAAGTTAGAGAACGAGAATCCTTTAGTAAATTTAAACGATTGCGAGTATCTGGAATCGTGGAGCGGGGTTCAATAGGTAAAAACGAAGACGGGTCGATATCTTTCAATATAACGGATCAAGAATCCACTATATATGTCCAATATAAAGGTGTAATCCCAGATATTTTTACGGATGAAATCGAAGCCGTTGTCGAAGGAACAATACGAAATGATATCTTTGTCGCAAACAAGTTGTTTGCTAAGTGTCCAACGAAATATGAAGATGAAGCATTAGAAGACAGTAGGGCAAGCCTTGCTGAATAATATCGGGGAAATTTCACTTTTTGTTTCTCTTCTGGTTTCTATTATAGGACTTTTTTCTCTTTCAAGCGGTACTTTAAAAAAAGACAACAGGTTAATCCACGTTGGCTCAAGATGTATCTTTTCTATTTGTATCCTTATTACAATTTCAATTGTTTCGTTGGCTTATTTGTTGATAACTAAAGATTATGCCAATTTGTACGTTGCCAAGAATACGAGCAATGATCTTTCTGTTCTTTACTCATTTACAGCATTATGGGCAGGTCAGGAGGGCTCTTTGTTGCTTTGGTCTTGGATTCTCTCTATATACGTTGCAATAATTGCTTTTTCTAAGTCAACAAACAAATTGATTCCAACAACCCAGAATGTAGCCTTGTTCGTACTAGCCTTTTTTTTGTTTTTGATTGTCTTTATTGAAAGCCCGTTTCAAACATTACCTCAACCACTTAGCAATGGAAGAGGATTGAATCCAATTCTACAGAACATCTATATGGCGATACATCCGTTAACTCTATATGTTGGATATATCGCCTTAACTATACCTTTTGCTTTTTCTGTTGCCTCTGTCCTTTCTAAAGATGGATCAGATGACTGGGTACGAATTGCAAAAAGATGGACATATTTTAGTTGGATTTTTTTATCAGGTGGTCTCCTATTGGGCTCAAGATGGGCCTATTTAGAGTTAGGTTGGGGTGGCTACTGGGCCTGGGATCCGGTTGAAAATATTGCATTGATGCCGTGGCTTGTTCTTATAGCCTTTATTCATTCATCAATGGCACAAGAAAAAAGAAGTTTATTAAGGCGATGGAATGTTGTCCTAATTTTTATAGCATTCTTCCTGTCTATCTTTGGAACTTTTATCACACGAAGTGGCTTAATCTCATCCGTACATTCTTTTGCTCAATCACCAATAGGAACTTATTTTATAATCTTTATACTGTTCATTCTAATCGCTGGGGTTTTTGCTTATTATAAAAATAAGAAGTTTCTTTCGTCGGACGAAGATGTAACCTCGCTTGTTTCAAAAGAAAGCTTCTTTATTTTTAATAACATTTTCTTTCTTGTCATAACTTTAACCGTATTTCTTGGGACTGTATTTCCAATCCTTTCTGAAGCAATAATAGGAGAGAAGATATTGGTTGGACCAAGTTTTTACAATACGGTTAACTTTCCAAACGTTTTATTGCTTATGCTTCTCATGTCAGTTGCCCCTGTGATTCCATGGGGAAAAGGCAATCTGACAAATCTATATAAATTTATTTTTGTCCCACTTCTGATTTCGCTACTAATAGGAATCTTCAGTTTTGTTCTACTAGGAAAAATACAGACCTCTTTGATTATCTTACTGTCTTCCTTAGTGACTACTATTCTAGTTAAAGAGCTAATCATAGATTTTCAAATTCAATTAAGAAATAAAATGCGTATTAAAGAAATAATCTCCATAAAAATTAGAAGATATTATGCATTCTTAATTCATTTCGGGATAGTCTTGCTTGTCTTAGGTATCAATTTCTCTTCTAGCTTTGCTCTGAAATACGATGTTAGTTTAAAAAAAGGAGAAAGTGCCATTATTGAGAATTACAAAGTAGAGCTCGTTGATACTTATATGAACGAAAATGAAGCAAAAAACATACTAGGTGCAAAGCTAATACTTTATGATGCGGATAGAAAATATTTGTTAAATCCTGAACAAAATAATTACAAATATGAAGGAAACAGGAGTATTAACAAAGAAACGGAAGTCGCAATACATTCAACTTTGATGAAGGATTACTACGTCATATTAATGGATCCAAGCCCAAAAGGTAATTTTAATTTTAAGATTTACATTAATCCTATGGTATCACTATTATGGATTGGTAGTCTTATATCTATATTTGGTGGAACCATGCTATTCATGAAAAAAAGAGGAACAAATGATTGATCTAATATTTTCAGCTCTACTTGCTGTTGCTGTATTGAGTTATATTTTTTATCCACTGTTCAAAGATAATAATAAGATGAAAAAATTTGATTGGGACAATTAGGGTTTATGTATAAAAAGAATTTTCAATTCTTCTTTTTTGCGATTTTCTTTAGTTATGCTCTGCTTTTCTCATTCGATATCAAGGCAGAAGATAATTCAGGTAAAGACATTTTCGTAGAAAAAAGATGCATAACCTGCCACGTTATAGGCAGGGGGACATTTGTCGGCCCAGATCTTTATAATATTTTTGATAAATATTCTGATGAAGAAATTTTATCTTGGATTATCAATCCACAGTCCATTTATGAGCGATATTCAAAGATGCCTATCAATAAAGGATATCCGCCAATGCCTAATTTGGGTGTTAATTTATCAGAAGCCAAGGAATTGTTGAGCTATATAAAGAATACCAAAGATACTACAAAGAGGAACTCAAAGGTTCTAATTAAAGGAAGGATTAATAATTTTACTGCAGATAAATTTTTGCAAAATGAATCAATTGAACTTGAAGCTGTTATGGCGGACAAAATCTTATCTACAGAAAAAGCTATTATCAAAGATGGATATTTTAAATTCAAAGGTTTACCCGGAAATTCTGCTTACAGAATCAAATTGTTTTATGATGGGATTGAGTATTCGACTGATAAATTTTATTTTCTTCCTGAAGAAAATGAAAAGAAGATAGATTTAACTGTTTTTGAAACTACACAGGACCAATCAAGCATTAAAATAAGCTCTGTTCATTTGATTGTAACGTATGATGAAGACAGCAAGTCAATTATTGTCGCAGAAATTATCAACATAGATAATGTTTCAAGAAGTATTTTTGTGGGAACGAATGATATTAGCGAGAAGATTAGACGTATCAATTCCTATTCCTTATTTCCAAAAATAATTAATCTAGATTTTCCCCACAGAAGCAAAGATACGTTTATAGCCTCAGATAATATGATTACGGATACATTGCCTATACCTCCAGGAAATAGGAGGGTTGTTTTTACATACGGTGTAAAATTAAACTTATTATCGACTACACTATCAAAGATATTTTTAAATGATATCCCTAATCTAGCTATCATTGTTCCGGAAAGCATATTGTCTTTTGATATTGAAGGTTTGGAATATACAAAAAAAGAAGACCAAATCAAAGAGTTAACAGATGAAAAATATACTACATATTCTATTAAGGATATAAAAAAGGGGGATGCTCTTAATCTTAAATTTAAAAAATATGATATTTTTTTAAATACTAAAAGTGTGGTAGGGATAATTTTTCTTATCTTTATCGTGGCGGCCCTGGGATTTACAATATTCAGAAAAGGAGTTAAAAAATGAACCAGTATATATTAAAGTTGCTCATTTCGTCTGCGGTAATAGTTTTAGCCTCAGAGGTATCTAAACGAAGCACGGTGCTCGCGGCAATTATAATAGCCCTTCCATTGGTATCACTTATTACATTTTCTTGGATTTATTATGAGACAAAAGACACTGAGAGGATTGCGAGTTTAAGCCTTGAGATATTATATTTTGGACTAGCTACTGTTCCCATGTTTCTACTCTTGCCTTATATGCTTAGAAATGGGTATTCATTTGTAATTACAATGATTTGTTGTTGTGGTATTACTGCTGTAGCTATGGCTACTGTTAAATATTTGTTTTTAAATAGTTAAATAAAATCACTGATAACCATTTTTGTTAGACCTACACCTAGAATTAATGCAGTGGTTGATTTCAACACAGTATTTCCTAATGATACATCTAAAAAACCATTTGTTTGTGCTAAAGCAATCTCTTTTTCGCTAAAACCACCTTCGGGACCTATAATAATTGATATATCTTTTGCATTTTTAAAAGAGTCATTATTAATGCTATTTGTACTGTTTTCATAAAAAATTATTTTTAAATCAGATTTGTTATCTAAGAATATATCTAAGTAAGGGACTGGCTCTAATATCTCCATAAGATCATTCCTTCCACATTGCTTCGTTGCACTTTTAACTATATCTAGCCACCTTTTTTTTACTTCTTCAGGTTTTTTTATTGTTCTTTCAGACACAACTGGTATTAATCGAGTTACACCAAGTTCAACGGATTTCTCTATAATCTCTTCTATTGCTTTTCCTTTAGGTAAGCACTGGTATACATTAATTTTAGGCCCGGGTTCTTTTTCTGGAATTAAGTATTGTATCTCAACTAAAAAATATGCCTTCTTAGCCTCGATGATTTTGCAATAGTATTCACTTTGAGTGTTGTCGAAAACGATTATATTGTCGCCAACTTTGTGCTTAAGAACGATTATACAGTGGTGAAAATTATCACCTTCAATTTTTAATTCTTGATCCCTATTTATTTTTTTATCAACAAAAAATCTATTCATTTCTTATTAAATTTCACAATCTCTTTTATTAGATTATCTATAGTGTATTTATTGCAAATTAATGTCGGTTTGATTTGGTATTTTCTTAATGTCTTTGCTGTGATTGGCCCTATGCAAACATAAGATATGTTCTTCTGGTTTTTAATCCTTGCAGGGCTGACATATTTAAAAAAATTATCTACAGTAGACGAGCTTGTAAAAGTTATATAATCAACCTTCTGCCTGTAGATTCTATTTTGAATTTCTTTCTTGTTGTCCTTTGAAGGTAAAACTGTGTCGTAAATTTTAATTTCTTTAACTGTATTACCCATAGATCTTAATTCTTTAACTAGCGTGTCTCTTGCCATTGCGGCTCTTGGTATAAATATTCTAGATTTCTTAACCTTTGTCTTTTTAAATGTGGCTATTAATCCTTCTGCTGTAAAATTCTTTGGTACTAAATCAACATTTAATTTTAATGTATTGATTGCTCTCTCTGTCTCCGATCCAATTGCGGCAATCTTTACATCGCCCATCCTTCTTATGTCCTTAAACTTTTTAATAAATTCACCAAAGAATATTTCTACTGCATTTACACTAGTGAACACAAGCCATTCGTAGTTAGTAATGCCTTTTAAATTTGTCTGAATATATCCAGATGGTTTAGGTTTTATTTCAATTGTTGGGATTTCTATTGCGTTGCCACCAAGATTCATTATTTCTTTTGATAAAGCGCTAGCATTTTTTCTTGCCCTTGTTATAACTATATTCTTTCCAAATAATGGTTTTTTCTCAAACCAGTTTAGCTTCGTTCTTAATTTACATATTTCACCAATTATTATGATTGACGGTGATTTGATTTGATTGACTTTGATTTTTTCGAATATGTCTTCAAAGGTTCCTATAACTGTTTTTTGCGACGGGTAGGTGCCCCAATTTATTGCGGCTATCCTAGTGTTCTTTGACATACCACTAGAAATTAAATTGTTTAGATTCTTTTTTAGATTTTTAGTGCCCATCAAAAAGACTATTGACTTCATCTTCGCTAGAGCGCCCCAGTCAATTGAACTTTTGTTTTTTTCTGGATCTTCATGGCCAGTTACGATTGCCAAAGTGCTCGTCGCATCTCTATGGGTAACCGGGATTCCAGCATAGGCGGGAACTGCAATAGCAGAGGTAACTCCAGGAACTATTTCAAATTTGATTTTATTTTTTCTTAGCTCTTCTGCTTCTTCGCCTCCTCTTCCAAATAAAAATGGATCTCCACCCTTTAGTCTGACAATTTGCTTGAAACCATTTTTTGCAAGACTGACTAATGTTTTATTTATCTGCTTTTGAGTTAAAGCTTTAAATCCTAAGCGTTTACCTGCGTTTATAATTTTGCAACCCTTTTTTGCAAGATTGAGAAGGGAGGGGTTGGCAAGATAGTCATATACGATAGCATCGGCATCACTAATCAAGCTCTTGCCTTTAACAGTTATTAGCCCAGGATCACCAGGGCCAGCACCAACAAGATAAACAATAGGTTTCATATGGGGAAGAAAACCAAAAAGAAATTAAAAAGTCAATTATCTAAATAATCCGTTAAAATTCTTTCTGTGAGCTCACTCTTTAATATTGGCATTAACTACAAGCCTCAAGGTGACCAACCTTCTGCTATTGATAAGCTATCTAGCAATATAATAACGGGCGAGAAGGAGCAAACACTTTTGGGGGTAACAGGAAGCGGGAAAACTTTCACAATAGCAAACGTTATCAAAAAGGTTAGTAGGCCTACACTGATTATCGCCCACAATAAAACTCTTGCAGCTCAACTGTTTGAAGAATTCAAAGAAATCTTTCCTAATAATGCTGTACATTATTTCGTTAGTTACTATGACTATTATCAGCCCGAAGCATATGTTCCATCTACAAATACATACATAGCTAAAGATTCAAAAATCAATGATCAAATCGATCAATTACGACACGCATCAACCAGTGCTCTTTTTGACAGAAAGGATGTGATAATTGTCTCAAGTGTTTCTTGCATTTTTGGTATAGGATCACCAAAAGATTATTTCGACATGATAACAAAAGTGCAAGTTGGAATGGAGTTGTCACGAGATGAATTATTAAACAAATTAGTTGAAGTGCAATACTCAAGATCCCGTACAGAACTTGATAGAGGGAAATTTAGAGCGATTGGCAATTATGTTGATATCATGCCTTCGAATGTTGACGACAAGGCTATGAAGATAAAATTTGATGGAGATTATGTATCAAAGATTTATGAAATTGATTCTTATACTTCGGAAATCATAAGAGACGTGGAATCGGTTTTTGTATTTCCAGGCTCTCATTATGTAGTCGAAAAATTAACTACCAAGAGAGCTATTGCGTCAATCAAGAAGGAGTTGAAAGAACAGAAAAGTTTTTTCAAGAAAAAAGGAAAATTAGAGGAAATGAAGAGAATTGAAGAGCGAACAATTAAAGATTTGGAATTGATGGAAATTATGGGCTTTTGTCCTGGCATAGAAAACTATTCCAGACATCTTGATCAAAGAAGAAAAGGTGAGCCACCTTTTACCCTGATTAATTATTTCCCAAACGATTTTCTGTTGATAATAGATGAGAGTCATCAAACGATTCCTCAAATAAGAGGTATGTACGAAGGTGATAGAAGTAGAAAGCAGACGTTAGTTGATCATGGATTTAGACTCCCTTCGGCTCTCGATAATCGGCCACTCAATATAAAAGAATTTGAGAAAAAAATTAACCAAATTGTTTACGTGTCTGCCACGCCAGCGAAATATGAAATTGAAAAAAGCTCAAATAATATTATTGAACAAATAATAAGGCCTACAGGCCTTGTTGATCCTCAAATTGAGGTGAGACCAGCAAAAAAACAAATTGACAACGTCCTTATTGAGATAAACAAAACGATACAAAAAAAGGAAAAAGTTCTTATAACTACATTAACAAAAAGGATGTCCGAAGAGTTAACTGCTTATTTTAAAGATTTAGGCTTAAGAATAGAGTACATGCATTCTGATATACATACCCTTGAGAGAATTGAAATAATTAAAAAGCTTAGAAGTGATAAGATTGATGTTCTGGTGGGGATAAACCTTCTTAGAGAAGGTCTCGATATTCCTGAAGTTTCACTGGTAATAATTTTGGATGCGGACAAAGAAGGTTTTTTGAGATCTGCAACATCACTTATTCAGATGTTTGGCCGAGCTTCAAGAAATTTAAACGGGCGGGTAATAATGTACGCTGAAGAAATAACGGAATCCATGAAGGTTGCTATACAAGAATCCAGTAGAAGGCGAGAAAAGCAGTTGGAATTTAACAAAAAGAACAAGATAACCCCTAGATCCATAAAGAAAAAAGTGGATTCTGATATTTCGTCAATCTACAATATTGATTATCACGAACCTGATTTGGATAAATATTTAACTATATCTCCTCACGAAATTTCTTCTGAGATTACTCGACTAAAAAAACAGATGGACCAACTTTCAAAGAAGTTGCAATTTGAAGAGGCAGCTCGTGTCAGAGACCAAATTAAGAAATTGAGAAAATTGGAATTGACCTTTGCCGGAGAGATTGCATAGTTAAACTCAAATGTTATGATTAGTATTAATTGAAGAGAAGCGGGGCATGCCCCGCTTCTTTTTTATGAGGTAGAGAATTTGGAAAAGGATTGCAAACAACAAGTAGTAAATTTATTGAATACCGTGTGTATTAATAATAGTTACGAATTAATCGATGTACACTTTCTGAACTCACCACCGACATTAAAATTAGCAATATATATTGACAAGCCTGGTGGAATAAACATCGATGACTGTGTTGAATTCAATAAAATAGTTAATGGGACTACTGATCTTGACGATTTAATCGGCTCATCATATTTACTCGAAGTATCATCTCCAGGGCCGCAAAGACCCTTGAGATCGATTTCTGATTTTGTACGTCACAAGGGGAAGAAGGTAAAAATCAAACTTTCAGTGCCATACGAAGGAAAGAAGGATGTATTTGTAGGGCAAGTTGAGTCGGTAAAAGAAGATTATATTGACATAAATGATGGCGGAGAATTATATACAATTAAATATGCAAATATCGAGAAGGCGAATTTAAATCTATAAGGAGAATTTTTAATGAGTACTGAATTATGGCGTGTTATAGAATCTGTTTCAAAGGATAAAGGTATTGATAGAGAAATAATATTGGAGGCAGTTAACGAGTCCGTTGTTTCTGCGGCGCACAAATTATTAAAAACTGATCCCTCATATAAAGATTTGGAATGTCAATTTAATGAATATAACGAATTGGAGCTTTTTGAGTTTAAGAAGGTCGTAGACGATGTGTTTGATGAAGATATGGAGATTTCCCTCGAGGAAGCTAGAAAGTTTGACCCGGATATTCAGATGGACGAGGAGATAGGCGTTAAGCTTAATCCAAAATACAGCAGAATTGCAATTCAGAATGCAAGACAAAAGATTATTCAAAAACTTAAGGAAGCTGAGGCGAAGGTGATTTATGAAGAATTCAAAAATAGACAAGGCGAACTTATTAATGGAATTGTAAGAAGAATCTCAAGGGGAGCCATCGTAGTTGATATAGGAAGAACTGAGGCCACTATTCCATACGATGAACAAGTACCTAGGGAGTATTTTCAACCAAAAGATAGATTAAGAGCGGTATTATTAAAAATTGAAGAAGAAAAAAGAGGCACTCAGCTAATTATATCCAGAGCTGATAAGAGCTTTGTGGAATCGTTGTTTAGAGCAGAGGTTCCTGAAATTAACGAAGGAATAGTTCAAATTATGGGTATTTCTAGGGACCCAGGAGGTAGGACTAAAATTGCTGTATCATCAAGTGATTCTGATATTGATCCCGTAGGTGCATGTGTAGGAATGAGGGGCTCTAGAGTGCAAAATATAATCCAAGAATTGAAAGGTGAAAAAATTGATATCGTCCCATGGTCAGTTGATGTAGCAAAATTTGCATGTAGTGCATTGTCACCAGCAAGAGTAAATAAAGTTATTCTGGATGAAGCATCAAAAAATATGGAAGTAATTGTTGACTCCGATCAGTTTTCATTAACTATAGGTAGGAAAGGTCAAAACGTGAGGCTAGCTTCTGATATAACAGGCTGGGAAATAACTGTCAAGACCGACTTGCAGCTAAAAGAAGAACAAGAGAATGTTGTTAAATTATTATTAACTCTTCCAAATATCTCGGAAGTTAATGCAAATTTATTATTTAGCGGAGGCTTCCATACTTTAGAAGATATAGCATTTGGTGATACACCTGCAATTAAAGAATCGTCTGGAATTGTAAACGATGAAGATGTCACTCAAATCCAATTGGCCGCACGAACTGCGTTGCAAGAAAAATTAAGAAACCAAGAAGTTGATCTGGAGGAAAAGCCTCTTGATGAGGACATAAATCGCGATACCGAGGAAGCACAGTGAGGAGCTTTAAGTACTAATAATGAGCAAAGTAAAATTAAAAAATTTAGCTGTAGAAATGTCAGTTGAAATCAAAGATATTTTAGCTAAATGTAAAGACTTGTCTATTATTGCGCGAAGTTCGGCGAGCAATATAACAGAAGAGGAAGCTGAAAAAATTAAATTAGCGTTTTCAAATCAAGACACAGATTTGAATAATAAAAAATCACCCAGAGATATAGTTAAAAGATCAGGAGCAACGGTTACGATACGAAGAAAACAAGCTCCTAAGAAGCCTGTTGAGGAAAAGAAAGCAGCACTTGATGAAGATGCAAGTGGTAGTCCCGTAGAGCCTAAAATGCCAGATACAACTTCTAGTCAAACCATTGTTAAGGATGTAGATGCGGGTTCTGTGGAGACAGATATATCTGATAATACCCAAGGCGCACCTGCCTCTAGTGGTTCCAAGAGAGCTTACACTCCTCCGTTGCCGGATCAGAAAACTACCAAACCTGTAGAACCTGAAGCTGAAAAATTAGGGAAACATTCAGATAGACCTCGATTTAGTCCTGGTCAAGGACAAGATAAGAAAAAAGAATCTAAAGATTCTCAGAGTTCGCAAATTGGTAAACCAAAAAAGAAAATCAAACCTTCTAAGCAAGAAATTATAGATGAAGATGCAATGGATGTCTTAAGGAAAGCAGTAAGAGCTAAATTGCCTGGTGGAAGAAAAGAGTTTTTAATTTCAAACAATTTCCCTAAAAAATCAAGAAATTTAAAAGATTCGCAATTAGATGAGACTCAGAATGGATCCGCAGAAGAAGAAGCTACAGATAAGATCAAACCTAAAATCAACAAGATTAAAATTCAAGAGAAAATTCTTATCTCTCTTTTGGCGAGTAAGCTAAAAATTAAAATTAATGAAGCAATCAAAAAAGCGTCTGAATTGGGACTTAGTTTAACCGCTAAAGACGAAATTGATTCAGATGAAGCCACTATTATTGCCTCTGAATTTAATTACGATGTCGAAGTTGATAGTTATAACGAAAAATCTTTTCTTGAAGAAGGAGTTGCAAGAAAAGACTCTGATATTCAAACTAGACCACCAATTATTACTGTAATGGGCCATGTCGATCACGGAAAAACCTCTTTGCTTGATTACATTCGTAAATCTAAAGTTGTAGACAAAGAGCATGGTGGTATAACCCAATCTATTGGAGCTTATAGTTTCTTATTCAAAGAGAAAGATTTAGTTTTTATTGACACACCTGGCCACGCAGCATTCTCAGCGATGAGGTCTAGAGGGGCAAGCGTCACAGACATTGTAATACTTGTAGTTGCTGCGGATGATGGTGTAATGCCTCAAACGGTTGAAGCAATAAATCATGCGAAATCGGCCAACGTACCGATAATAGTGGCTATAAATAAAATAGACAAGGCCGATTCCAATATTGAAGCAATTAAAACTCAACTGTCGGAACATGAGCTGACTCCTGAAGATTGGGGAGGAGATACCTCTTTTGTCTCTGTTTCTGCACTTAATGGAACCGGTATTGATGAATTATTAGAGCTAGTTGTTCTTCAATCCGAAGTAATGGAATTGAAAGCAAACGACCAAGTACCCTCATCTGGATACATACTCGAATCTTATCTAGACAAAGGAAAAGGTGTTGTTGCAACACTTATATCTAAAGAGGGAGAAATCAATAAAGGCGATATAATTCTTTGCGGAACAAACTTTGGAAAAATTCGTGCCCTGGTTAATGACAAAGGACAGCAATTGAACTCTTCAGGCCCTTCTTTTCCAGTTGAGATATTAGGTCTTAATGGTGTTCCTGATGCTGGACTGCCTTACAATATTGTTAAAAATGAAAAAATAGCCAAAGACATAATTAGAAATAGACTAACTACAATTGAAGACGAGAAAGCTTTTAAGGTGCACACCGTAGATCTTGATTTTATCGATTCCGACTTACAGTTAAATCAAATTAAAGAACTACCCATTATCGTAAAGGCTAACACCCAAGGTTCTTTGGATGCTTTAGTGTCAGCTCTACATAATTTTGAATCTGAAAAATGTAAAGCCAAAATTGTACATTCTGCAGTTGGGGCTATTAACGAGTCGGATTTTATGCTTGCTGAGTCAACGAGTTCAATAATACTTGGTTTTTCAACTTCTATTGAGTCTAAAACTAAAGCTTTGCTAGATAAGTCTTCGGTTAGATATGAAACATATGAAATAATCTATGAAATTTTAGATAGAATCAAAGAATTACTCGAAGGGCTTTTAGATCCAATTCTCGAAGAAAGAATCATTGGCCATGCAGAAATCAAAGAAATATTCAATCTTACAAAACAAGGCAAGGTTGCTGGATGTTTCGTTAATGATGGCAAGGTTATAAGGGGTCATAATATAAGAGTTAAGAGGGATGATGAAGTATTGTTCGAGTCTACAATTACTTCTTTAAAAAGATTTAAAGATGATGTCAAAGAAGTTGCCAACGGATTTGAGTGTGGCATTGGATTTGATAATGCAGATGATATCAAACAAGGAGATCAATTAGAAATCTTTACTTTTGACAAGACAAGTCAGACTATCTAGGTTGGAAAAATGCTACGGGAGAATTGTAGTTTATCTCAAATAAGAAATATAGTTGAGGATAGTAAAAAAATTCTAATAGTCTCACATTATAATCCTGACGGTGATGCTATAGGATCGTCACTGGCTCTTTGTGCGTTTCTTAATAAATTATCAAAAGATTGTTCTGTCTATAATAGAGATGAGATTCCAAATTATCTCAATTTCTTAAGTGCTACTGGTTTTTATACTTCAATTGATCTTCTACCCACAGATTTTGACTTACTTATTATTGTGGATTTAAACGATTTTGAGAGAACAGGACCAGATATGCAAAATTATATAGATTTGAATTTTATAAATACGGAAAAACCCATAATCGTAATCGATCATCATGAAAATAACAAAATAAACGATGCAAATTTATATATTGACACCAAAGCCTGCTCCACCGGAGTGCTTATTTTTCGTCTTATTAAGGAATTTCAAGGACTGATAGATTCGTACATTGCCACATGTCTTCTAACTACCATAATTACCGATACTGCATCCTTTAAAAATTCTAACTCAAATGAAGAAGCGTTTCTTATTTCCCATGAGCTAATTAAATCAGGTGGCGATTTGCAGTCAATAAATAAAAAGATATTCGAAACAGGTGATATCAAGAAGTTGGCTCTGCGAACTAAAATATATTCAACTTTAAGATTTGAGAAAAAAATCAAAACCGCCATATGCTACTCGACAAATTCTTTCTATGCAGAAACTCATACTTCCAAGGAAGATTCAGAAGGCATAGCGAATTCTCTTATTAATTATTCTGATGTAGAGCTAGGAATTTTTATACGAGAAATTGAACCGCAAAAATGGAAAGCGAGTTTACGAGGCAATAATTACTATAATCTTTCTGATTTTGCAAGCAAATTTGGTGGTGGTGGACATAGAAATGCATCTGGATTTATGTTTAGTGGAGATCTTGAATCGTTAATAGAAAAAATTATTCTTGAACTTAAAGATGAACAAAATACTAATCGTTAATAAGCCTTATGGTTTAACAACGGCGTATGTTGTTAATAAACTTAAAAAGTTTTACAATGCAGACAAGGCCGGACATTCTGGCACGCTTGATCCTTTAGCAACTGGCGTTATTGTAATATTTTTTGGACGACTTACTAAATTAATCCCATTTGTTCAAGAACAGGTAAAAGTATATAAGGTCAAGGCTCTTTTAGGTATGCAAACAGATACGCTAGATATCTCGGGTGACATCGAAGCGGTTTCCAAGATAACCGATACTGAATTTGACAAGTTGAACCCTATACTTAAATCATTTGAAGGGGAATATAGGTATGCACCACCACAGTACTCCGCAATTAAAATAGACGGCATGAGTGCATATAAGTATGTTAGGGAAGGTAAAAAGGTTAGTCTTCCCGAGAAAGTATCGCAGATTTACAATATATTGGTGAATGATATTGGAGAATATACATTTGACCTAGAAGTGCACTGTTCCAAGGGTACATATATAAGGTCCCTAGTTAGAGACATGGGGCTTAAATTTGGATCGAACGCTACCGTTTGTAGCCTCACAAGATTATCTAGTGGAGTGTTCGATATTAAAGATTCAAATGATTATTTTTCTATTCTTGAGGGCAACAAGGCTAATTTTTTCAAAATAGAGGATATTTTTAGAACTCTAGAAACGAATTTAACCTTCGTTGACATTTTGCGAGAGTATCCAAACCATAAAAAAATCCCCCTTTTAAATCTTCTGAATAAATCACCAAACAATATAGTCATTGAATCTGAAGAAGACATCTATATTGTTTTGACTATCAACCAGTCACCAGTTGGATTAATTCATAACAAGTTTGATAGATACGGGGCATATGCACACTCACATGTGAGATTTTTTATTAATACTTAAATTTACTTGCTTTTTTCATATTATTGATTAATTATTAAGCTATTAAAATTAGCGAGGTTAAAATTTGATTTTAGACAAGAAAGCTATTGTTGATGAATTTGGAGCAGGCCCTAAAGATGTTGGGTCGTCCAAAGTGCAGATTGCTATTTTGTCCAAAAGAATAGAAATTCTAACTAAACACATTCAAACTTTTAAAAAAGATAACTCTTCTAGAAGAGGGCTATTGTTGATGATTGAAAAAAGAAGAAAATTACTAAAATATATTAAAAGAAAAGATAATAATCAGTATCTAGACATTCTTGCTAAACTTGATTTGAGAAGATAGTTTTAAATGAAACCCTATAAAGAAGTATCTAAAATTGTTGCAGACAAACCTTTTTCCCTGGAAACTGGGAAGCTTGCCAAGCAGGCAAACGGTTCTGTGTTGGCGCAACTTGGAGAAACTAGCGTTCTTGCTACGGTAGTCAGCTCTAATGAGCCAGTACAGGATGACTTCCTTCCTCTTACAGTCAATTACCAAGAGAAAGCTTTTGCATCAGGAAGAATTCCTGGTGGATATTTTAAAAGAGAAGGAAGACCAACGGAGTCGGAAACATTAATCTCAAGACTGATTGATAGACCTCTTAGGCCGATGTTTCCAAAAGGCTACAACTATCCAACGCAGGTAATTATATCCGTATATTCTGCTGATGATACTAACCCACCTGACATTCTAGCTATTACTGCTGCGTCAGCTGCACTAAGCGTATCAGATGTGCCTTTCGATGGACCTCTTGCTGGTGTTAGAGTTGCAAGAGTTGATAACAATCTTATTTGCAATCCGACTTACGAAGAGATTGAAAAGGCAGATTTGAATTTTATTATAGCGGGTAGTTCTGATGCCATATTGATGGTCGAAGGAGGCGCCGATATTGTTCCGGAAGATGAAGTCATATCTGCTTTAATGTTCGGACATAATCACATCAAAATGTTGATAGATTTGCAAAATCAATTGGCAGATGGAGGTGGCACCAATCTTCCTAAAAGACCAGTGCCAGAAAATGAAATTGATTCCAAAGTATCGGAGGAGATTCATTCTTTAATTTCAAGCGATATCCAAAAATCTATTAGAATTAAAACTAAACAAGAAAGAAACAATTCGATTCGAGAAATTTACTCTTCGACCCTAGAGAAGCTTAGCGATGAACCAGAATTCGAGGAGAAAGATTTTAAATCTATTTTTGAAACTTACCAAAAATCTGCTGTAAGAGAAATGATGATGAAAGACAAAGTGCGGATTGATGGAAGAGGATTTGCAGATATTCGAGATATATCTTCTGAGATAAATATATTACCAAGAGCACATGGCTCATCTCTCTTTACAAGGGGGGAGACCCAAGCTCTAGTGGCTTGTACGCTTGGTACAAAAGAAGACCAACAAAGAGTAGATACTCTCATGGGCGAACAAAGAAGAACTTTTATGCTCCACTATAATTTTCCACCCTTTAGCGTTGGAGAGGTTTCGTACAGACTAGGTACAGGAAGACGTGAAATAGGCCATGGAGAATTGGCAAAGCGGGCTGTGCAGGCAATACTGCCAGACGCAGACTCTTTTCCTTATACACTAAGAATCGTCTCGGATATTTTGGAATCCAATGGGTCATCGTCTATGGCTACCGTATGCGGATCTTCATTGTCCTTAATGGATGCAGGTGTTCCTGTTAGCTCTCCGGTTGCCGGTATAGCAATGGGCCTAATAAAGGACGAAAAAGACTATCTAATTCTTTCTGATATTCTTGGCGATGAAGACCATTTGGGTGACATGGATTTTAAAGTTTGTGGAACATCCGAAGGGATAACTGCTCTACAAATGGATATCAAGATTAAAGGGATTAGTAAAGAGATTTTTCAAGAAGCTCTTGAGCAAGCAAAACAGGGCAGATTACATATTCTGTCGGAAATGGCAAAAACTATTAGCACCAAGAAAGAAAATATTTCTCCCTATGCCCCTAGAATAACAACCATTAATGTTGATCCGAGTAAGATAAAAGACATTATTGGTTCTGGAGGAAAGAATATAAAGAAACTAACTGAAGACAATGATGTAAAAATTGATATTGATGATACAGGTAAAGTTAATATTATTTCTTTCAATGAAGAGAATTGTAACTCCGCCCTAAAAGACATTGCTTACATAGTGAGAGAAATAGATGTTGGCGAGTTCTATTTAGGCACAGTTAAGAGGACTCTCGATTTTGGAGCTATCGTTGGATTAACTCCTACGCTTGATGGTTTGATTCATATTTCTGAATTAGCTAAAGAAAGGGTGGGCGCAGTAAAAGATGTACTTAAAGAAGGAGATGAAGTTTTGGTTAAGTGCCTATCAAAGGAAAGAGATGGCAAAATACGATTAAGCAGAAAGCAAGCACTTCATCAGAACATTGAAGACTTCCGAGACTAGTAGAATTTCAAAAAAAAAACTTATTATATTAACTGGTCCAACATCCAGCGGAAAAACGAGCTTGTCTCTCGAATTGGCACGTACTTTTTCGACCGAAATAATTTCTGCTGACTCTATGCATGTCTATAAGAGGTTCGATATAGGTACCGGAAAGCCTTCTGGTAAATCTATGAGGATTACGCCTCACCATCTTATCGATATCATTGAAGCAGATCAAGATTTTGACGCATGGAACTATATGCAACTTGCTAGGCAAGCAATTGACAGGATAGACAAAAACTGCTTGATAGTGTCCGGAGGAACTCAATTATACATTAAGTCATTAGTTGAGGGGCTGGCTTCTGAGATACCAAAGGATAGTAGTTATAGGCTTGAATTGCGAAACGATTTAGAGAAATATGGGCTTGAGAAATTATATAAAAAATTATGCTTGATTGATCCAGAATCCGCCAATAGAATCAATCCCAATGATACCCAGAGAGTATTGAGATATTTGGAGATTAATAAGGTATCTGGGCAGAAACCATCGGTTCTGTATGCTAATCAGGGTATAAACAAATTAGACCACTGCGACACGATAAAAACTGGCTTGCTAATAGATAAAAGAGATTTGGATGGATTAATAAATAAAAGAGTCGAATTCATGATTGAAGGTGGTTTGATAGATGAGGTTGAAAACTTAATAAATTTATTTGGGTTCAATGTCAAACCTCTACAGTCCATAGGTTATAAAGAGATATGTTCTTATTTAAAAGGAGAGGTTAAGAAAGGTGACGCTATAGACAAAATCAAGACAAACACTAGAAGACTTGCAAAAAGGCAACTAACCTGGCTTAAAAAGGATAAAGACATGGTTTGGTATAAAAGTTCGAGTGAACTAATTGCCGCCTGCACGAAATTTGCAATTAATTAATTACCATCTTCATACCGACGACTATCATCAAAAGACCAAATATAATTTTTAGACTTTCTGAAGACATCAAATGAGCGGCTTTGGATCCCAGAAAAATTCCAACACAAAAAAATATAGCGATTATTATTGCTGCATTTAGATTTACATTACCCTCTTGGTAATATTGGTAGGCGCCGAATATTACTACAGGTAGTGTTAGGACAGCAAGGGAGGTCCCTTGAGCCATATGTTGGGTAAATTTAGCGAGTAAAACCATTAAGGGAACCATCACTAAGCCCCCTCCAATACCCATAAAGCCACTCATCAAACCACCAAGTATTCCAATTAAAATAAAAATAATCATACACCTTCCTCCTTTAGACACCGTCTTAGATATGATTTGGTATTTGTTGTAATTGAGTTATAAAAATTTATTTTTCGAAAAGACTCTAAAGATTTATTACACATCCCTTTTTCAGCATATATCTTGCTTTTTAAAGAAAAAATGAGATCGTTTAATAAATCTGATTCTGAGTTTGTCACATTTTCTAGCATTGCTAGGGAATTATCCGCATCCCCTAATTCAAACAAATAATTGGCCGAAAGTATTGGTAGCAGATAAGAAGAATGATATTTTTTTACCTTATCGGACCCTGCAAGTAACGAAACGATTTTGTCTTTGTCTTTATAGGCTTCTTTTTCTATAAATGAATTAACAATAATGTTATTTTTCTTTTTTTTGGATTCTACATCATTAAGATATAAGGAGATGAGACCACAAATAAATACAAACACGGCTCCGCCGATAATCAGTCTTTTTATGAATGTCTCCACTTCATAATTATACACTTTTATATTGCTAGGAAATCAACTAAGATTTATTGTGTATGAACAACTTGCTTGAAATAAAATCAATGAATGTGGTTTCGGACGATAAAAATAAAGAAATACTTTTAGAAGATATAGATTTTGTTATAGAAGAACCAAGACTTGTATCGTTGATGGGGGATAGTGGTTCGGGAAAGTCCCTGTTGGCATATGCGATAATGTCAAAAGAAAGCGAATATAAAGCCAAAAAAAATTATCAAGCCTTTTGTCTTAACGGCAAGGAAATTGAAAATAATTACGAAAAAGATATATCTTACATTCCTCAAGAGCCTCTGTCCTCATTGAACCCAGTGATCAATATATTGAAACATTTTGAAATACATGCGAGGGGTGATGTGTCCAATAAAGATGATTTGAGGAAGAAAGTAGTAAAATTGCTTGTTGAGGTTGGTTTCAATGACATAGGAAACCTTTTGGCTAGTTATCCCCATGAGCTGAGTGGTGGTATGGCCCAAAGAATCTTAATAGCCTTAGCACTCCAAAATGACCCCAAAATTTTAATTGCCGATGAGGCGACATCGTCACTTGACGCGGTGAATGAGAAATTAATTTTGGACTTGTTGTCAAAAATTTCAAAGGAGAGGGGATTGACCATACTTATTATTACCCATGACTCACGTATTGCTGTTAATTATTGTTCGGACCATTATCAAATACGAGAAAAGAGATTATTAAGATTTCAATCTGTGCAAGAAGTTGATAAGGTTTACAATGAATACCACGCGATACTTAGAGAAGAAAAAATACCGATAAATGATTGTTTAGATGCTAATAATAGCAAGAATGAAATCATTAATATGAATAAAATATTTTTTAAATTTACTGAATCCGCTGAATGGACAATAAAAAATTTAGATATTTTAATTAAGCAAGGAGAGGCTTTAGGGTTGATAGGGCTAAGCGGTTCGGGAAAAAGTACTATATCCAAGTTGATTACAAAGCTTTTAAGCCCTAATTCTGGAGAAATTCTTTTCAAGAGAAGTCCAATAGACATGATTAAGAGAAAAGACTATGCAAAAAATGTCCAAATCGTTTTTCAGGACTTGTTCGGGTCCCTTAATCCTAAAAGATCTATAAAAGACATTCTTTTGGATTCTTTTGAGGTTAACGGTCTTGCTCAAGGAGCTAAGTCCTTTAATAAGGCTGAAAAAATTAGACTAGACTCTATAAAAATGGGCCTTCCTCCTGAAGTTTTGGACAAATATCCAATGAGTCTAAGCGGAGGTCAAAGACAAAAAGTGTTGATTTTAAAGGCCATATTGTCCGAACCCGAATTTATCATATTTGACGAACCAATGTCTTCTCTAGATATAAAGTCCCAATCGGAAATAATTTTAATTATCAAAGAGCTTATGAAATCAAGCAATTTAACTGTCTTGTTTATAACACACGATTTTAGGCTGATTAAGAATTTATGTGATAAAGTCATGGTTTTATCAGATGCGAAAATAGTAGAGATGGGTCTAACCAGTCAGGTATTTAACAATCCACAACATGCTGAAACAAAAAAGCTCTTGCAAGTTGTAAAATAATGATATTGTCCTATAATAGAGGTTAAAAAGGATGATTAAATGGCAGTACCAAAAAGAAAGTCTTCTAAATCTAAGGTAAGGAAAAGAAGAAATCATCAAAAAATTTTGCTTGCTGGTCTTTCAAAAGATAGAAAATCTGGGGAGCTCAAAATATCTCATAGATATAATTCTATTGAAGATTACGAGGCATCGAAGAAAGTCTAATTGTTGAGTATATTCTTGTTACAAGGTGTAAAAAAAATATGTTAGCGTTGGTTTTTCCAGGACAAGGTTCCCAGTTTGTCGGAATGGGCAAGAACCTTCATGATAATTTTAAGATAGCTAGAGAAACATTTGCTCAAGCAAGCGATAAACTTGGGATAGATATGAAGCAACTTTGTTTTGAAAACGAAGATGTTCATTTAACTGTGAATGCTCAGCCTGCTATCTTAACTGTAAGCACAGCAGCCCACAGAGTTTTAAGTTCCGAGAGAGATATTAAAGCAGATTTTGTAGTTGGACATAGCCTTGGTGAGTATTCAGCCTTGGTGGCTTCTGGTTCTTTAGATTTTGAAGATGCAATTTGGGCGGTAAGAAAAAGAGGGGAGTATACACAAGAAGCAGTGCCACTTGGAGTAGGAGGAATGGCTGCTGTTTTGGGTTTGCCAGACGAGCAAGTTAATGAAATTTGCAAGGAGGCATCGGAAAATAATTCCCATGTTGCACCAGCAAATTACAACAGTATTGGTCAAGTCGTAATATCTGGAGTCAAGAATGCGGTTGAGAAGGCATCTGAATTAGCAAAAAAAGCTGGAGCACGAAGAGTTGTGCTACTTGATATTAGCGCACCGTTTCATTCTGAACTTATGCAATCTGCTGTTGAAAAGATGAAGGTTGTACTAGACTCGATTAATTTTCTAGATTTTAAGATACCTATGGTTTCCAACTTTAATGCAAAAACCCTTAGTGATAAAGATAAGATCAAAAACCTTCTTCTTGATCAACTAATCAGTCCAGTCTTATGGCATCAATCTATTAGCCACCTCAATAAAAATTTAGGAGTTAAAACCTTTCTTGAAGTAGGGCCAAAGAATGTTTTATCTGGACTAATCAAGAGAATCGCGCCAGATTGTGAAATATCTAATTTTGGTGAAAAAGCTGATTTGGAAAAATTATAAAAATGTTAGATGATAAAATTGCATTGATAACGGGTGGTTGTAGAGGCATAGGTAAAGCTGTAGCGCTAGAATTTGCTAAAGCAGGAGCGACTGTCATTCTGAATGACGTAAGCTCTGAAGATTCAGCGCAAGAAGTGTTAAAAGAAATTGAAGATTTAGGCGGTAAATCTGAATTTCTACAATTTAACGTAACTGAATCAGGTATAGTGGAAGAAAAAATAAAATATATATTAGAGAAGTATAGCAGAATAGATATTTTGGTTAACAATGCAGGAATAACGCGAGACTCGTTGTTTATGAGAATGAAAGAAGAGCAGTGGGACGAAGTCTTTAACGTAAATATGAAAGGTGTTTTTCATTGTACGAAAAACGTGGTTCGGTCAATGATTAAAAATAAATATGGAAAAATAATTAACGTTGCCTCGGTGGCTGGTGAAATGGGTAATCCAGGTCAGGCAAATTATGCATCTACAAAATCAGGCATAATGGGATTTACCAAATCTTTAGCGAAAGAATTGGGATCAAAGAATATTAATGTTAATGCTGTAAGCCCAGGATTTATAATGACGCATCTTACAGATGTTTTGCCAGAAGAGACTAAAGAGAAGTATAAGGAATTAATACCGCTTGCAAGATTTGGCGAGCCGGAAGATGTGGCAAAAGCTATATTGTTTTTAGCCTCAGATGATTCATCATATATAACTGGAGAGATTTTAAGGATTAATGGTGGTCTTTACACCTAAGGGAGGATTCTATGTCAGAAGAAATACAACAGAAAGTAGTCTCAATGATTGCCTCGCAGTTGGGCAAGAGTGAAAGCGAGATTACGCCAGATTCTCAATTTATTGAGGATTTAGAGGCTGATTCTTTAGATTTGGTTGAGCTTATTATGAGTATGGAAGATGAATTCGGCGTTGAGATAGCAGATGAAGACGCTGAAAAAATTCTCAAAGTCAGTGATGCCATTAATTATATTGTTAACAATAAAAAATAAATACAATGAACAGAGTTGTTGTAACAGGCATAGGAATGCTTTCTTCTTTAGGGATTGGGAAGGACCAGGTATGGCCTAAAGTTAAAGAGGGCATTTCCGGCATAGATTTACTTACAAAAATTGACGCTTCGGATTTAAAAACCAAATTCGGCGGGGAGGTCCCGTCCGATTTTAATCCTGAAGACTTCATGGATACTAAGGAAGCTAGAAGAAATGATATTTTTATTTGTTTTGCCGCTGCCGCGGCTTCTTTAGCACTTAAGGATTCTGGCTTAGAAATAACTGATAAGAATTCTCATTTGGTTGGATCCTATATTGGCTCAGGAATAGGTGGAATTCAGACTTTTGTAGATAACGTTAATGTCTACAACGAAAAAGGTCCAACAAGAGTTTCTCCATTTTTTGTTCCTTCTATGGTTCCAAATATGGCGGCTGGTTACGTATCAATCTTCAATAATTTAAAAGGACCAAATTGCGCTACTGCAACCGCATGTGCCGCGGGAGCCCATGCTATAGCGTATGCCGCCATGATGATTGAACGAGGAGATGCTGTAGCAATGGTAGCTGGAGGCGCTGAAGCGCCACTGGTTCATGTGGCAATATCAGGATTTAATGTAATGAGGGCAATTTCTACTAGAAATGAGGATCCTCAGGGTGCGTCGAGACCATTCGATAAAGATAGAGATGGATTTGTCATGTCGGAGGGCTCTGGGCTGGTTATCTTAGAAGAGTTGAATCATGCAAAACAAAGAGGAGCGACAATTTATGCCGAGTTTCTTAGTTCGGGTATGAGTGGGGATGCTCATCATATCACATCTCCATCTATCGAAGGACCTGTTATATGTATGAGTTCTGCATTAAGAAATTCAAAGATTAATTATGATGACGTTGACTATATTAATGCTCATGGAACATCTACTCAGCAAAATGATATAAACGAAACGAATGCGATTAAGAAAGTCTTTGATTCCCATTCTAAGAATTTATTAGTGAGTTCAACAAAATCAATTACAGGACATCTCCTGGGAGCTGCTGGAGGAATTGAGGCTGGTATTAGTGCATTGGCTCTTCACGAAGGGGTTGTTCCGCCAACAATTAATTTGGACAATCCGCAAGAGGGATGTGACCTTAATTATGTCCCACATGTCTCCATTGAGAAAGACGTAAACGTGATTGTTAGTAATTCTTTTGGTTTTGGTGGAACAAATTGTACTTTAGTTTTTAAGAAATTTGAGGGGTAAAATGAAAATCGCCATAGGCTCTGACCATAGAGGCTTTGCACTCAAGGAAGAGCTAAAAAATTATCTAGAAAAATTAAATTTTACATATAAAGACTTTGGAACTTTTTCTGATGAAGTATTTGACTATCCGGATTCCGCATCTGAAGTTGCGCAAAGAGTATCTCAAGGTCAGTTTGAAAGAGGAATTTTGATTTGTGCATCGGGGTGTGGAATGAATATAGTTGCGAATAAATATCCCAATGTTAGAGCGATTGTTGCGAATGATGTCAATGTGGCAATAATGTCTAGGTCTCATAATAATGCAAACATTCTTGCCTTAGGTGCTAGATATATATCAGCCGCTGTAGCGAAAAATATCGTGGAACTTTGGCTGACAACCGACTTTGAGTCAGGAAGGCACGAAGCTCGGTTGAACAAGCTGAAACAAATAGAAAATATTAATTTCGGGGAATAGGTATTTAATTAACCAAATGGACAACAAAGATTTTTTGACGGAAATAGAGCTTCCAAATAGAAAACTCGCTTATTATTCTTTACCTAAATTATCCCATGATTTTTCTTTTGATTTAGAGTGCATGCCGTACTCATTAAGAATCTTGTTAGAAAATCTCATAAGGAATTTTGACAATAAAATTGTTGATGAGGATTTGATTAAGAAATTTATCTCGGATAAAAAAGAAAAGTTTGAAATCCCTTTTCGACCTGCAAGGGTAATATTGCAGGATTTTACAGGGGTACCCTGTATAGCTGATTTAGCAGCAATGAGAGATGTAGTGGCTCAACTCGGTGGGGACACGAACTCAATTAACCCCAATGTCCCTGTTGATTTAGTCATTGATCATTCTGTCCAAGTTGATTATTTCAAAGAAAGAGATTCGTTGATTCTGAATACAAAATTGGAGTTTGAGCGAAATCAAGAAAGATATTCTTTTCTCCGATGGGCACAAAAAGCATTTGCAAACTTCAGAGCTGTCCCCCCTGGTAATGGGATTGTTCACCAAGTGAACCTTGAATATTTAGCAAAGCTGGTACAAAAAGTGAAAAAAGAAGACGAATTTGTATATATTCCAGACACCCTAGTTGGAACAGATTCTCATACGACCATGATAAATGGTATTAGCGTCTTAGGATGGGGAGTTGGAGGTATTGAGGCTGAAGCATGTATGCTTGGGCAGCCTTTATATTTTTTAATCCCAGACGTCGTAGGATTTAAATTAGAAGGGGGTCTCGGCGAAGGGGTTACCGCAACTGATTTAGTGTTAACCATAACCGAGATGCTTAGGCAAAAAAGCGTCGTAGGCAAATTTGTGGAATTCTATGGCCCTGGACTTGATCATCTTGCTTTGCCTGACAGGGCTACGATCTCAAATATGGCTCCTGAATATGGCGCTACTATGGGATTCTTCCCGGTCGATAATGAAGTGCTAAACTACTTAAAGCTTACGGGGAGATTAGACGAAGAAATAGATGATGTTAGAAGTTATTATAAAGCTCAAAAAAGCTTCAGAGATTCAGACAGTAAAGACCCGATATATTCGGATACTTTACATCTAAATCTGGCAACCGTGCAACCTTCACTTGCTGGCCCCAAAAGGCCCCAGGACAGAATCTCTTTAGCTGATATGAAGCAAGAGCTGTCAAAAGAATTGAAGTCGAGAAATCTTGATTCTGACAAAGAACATTCCATAGAGAATTCAGAGCAGAAGTTAAGTAATGGCTCAGTTGTTCTGGCTGCTATAACAAGCTGTACTAATACCTCAAATCCATATGTAATGATTACCGCGGGACTTCTTGCAAAAAAAGCCAACGAACTAGGCCTTAAGGTTCCTGATTATGTTAAAACGAGTTTAGCGCCTGGATCCAAAGTAGTAGCAGATTATCTTGCTAATGCTAAATTGCTTGATGAACTTTCATCGTTGGGATTTCAACTTGTGGGTTTTGGTTGTACTACCTGTATTGGCAACAGTGGCCCACTACCTAAGGAAGTTGAAAGTGTGATTAAGGAAAATTCATTACATGTTGCTGGCGTACTTAGTGGCAATAGAAATTTCGAAGGAAGAATTCACCCATTTGTAAAACTTTCTTATCTTGCCTCTCCACCGCTAGTTGTGGCCTACGCTTTAGCAGGGACGGTTGATATTGATTTATACAATGACCCTATAGGTTACCTAGAAGACGACTCTCCTGTCTTGCTAAAAGATATATGGCCCAGCAATGAGGAAATAAAAAATACGGTCAAAGAAGCCATTCATCCAGACGTTTTTATGAAAAGATATAGCGATATTTTCGTTGGGGATGATGCGTGGGAGGCTATAAACATACCTGATGGACTGACGTACGAATGGGATAGTAATTCCACTTATATTCAGAAACCTAATTTCTTCGAAGATTTTTCGTTGACCATGCAGCCAACCTCAGACATTAACAATGCAAGGGTTCTTGTATATTTAGGGGATTCGATAACCACAGACCACATCTCTCCTGCCGGTTCTTTTACACAAGATACACCTGCAGGTAAATATTTAACGGACAGAGGAGTTGATGCTAAATATTTTAATAGTTATGGCTCAAGGAGAGGTAATCACGAGGTCATGATGAGAGGAACTTTTGCTAATATTAGGATTAAAAATAAATTGCTTGATGGCACAGAAGGAGGTTTTACTAAGTTCTTTGATGACGGTGAAACCCTTTCAATATATGATGCTGCTATAAAATACAAGGAACAAGACACTCCGTTAATTGTAATTGCTGGAAAGGAATATGGTACCGGTAGCTCAAGGGATTGGGCCGCCAAAGGCACAATGTTATTAGGAGTCAGAGCGGTTATAGCTGAAAGTTTTGAGAGGATCCATAGAAGCAATTTAGTTGGGATGGGGGTTCTACCTCTACAGTTTCTCAATAATGAAAGTGCTGTATCGCACGATATAACAGGAAATGAGAAATTTACAATTTCTGGAATTGCATCTGACCTCACACCACTATGCCAATTAAGTGTCCATATAGACGACGATTCTGGCTCATCGAGGAGCATCGATGTTGTTTGTAGGCTTGATTCAGCTGTGGAAGTTGAATATTTCTATAATGGCGGAATACTGCAAACCGTACTTCGACAAATGCAAGAATCAAATTAATAATTGATTTTTTCTGTTTTTTTATTATATTTTTCAGTGAACTTATATCAGGGAGATTACAAAATGTCGCACGTAAAAATACCAGATGATGGTGCCAAAATTACCATTAATAAGGACGGAACTTACAATGTGCCCGACAATCCGATTATTACATTCATTGAAGGTGACGGGATAGGTCCGGATTTATGGAGGGCCTCAGTTAGAGTTTTTGATGCCGCTGTAGAAAAAACCTTTAAAGGATCAAAGAAGATTTCTTGGGCTGAAGTATATGCGGGAGAGAAAGCCTTAGAGATTACTAAAGAATGGTTACCAAAAGAAACAACTGATGTTATAAGCGAATATCTTATATCGATTAAAGGACCCTTAACTACTCCAGTAGGTGGTGGAATCAGAAGCTTAAATGTATCTCTCAGACAGATTATGGATTTATATGCTTGTGTAAGACCTGTAAGATGGATTCAAGGCACTCCTTCCCCGGTTAGAAATCCTCACTATATGGATATGGTTATATTCAGAGAAAATACGGAAGACGTGTATTCTGGGGTTGAGTATGAAAGTGGTACCAAAGAAGCGAACGATTTGATTGAATTCTTACAAGAAAAACTAGGTGCAAACGTAAGGGACCTTTCTGGTGTAGGAATAAAACCAATAAGTGCTTTTGGTACAAAAAGACTTGTTAGAAAAGCTATTCAATATGCGATAGACAATAAAAGAGAAAGCGTTACCCTTGTCCATAAAGGCAATATTATGAAATTTACCGAAGGAGCTTTTAAAGATTGGGGTTATGAATTAGCTAAAGAAGAGTTCTCAGATTCTACTATTACAGAAGACGATTTGTGGGATAAATATAATGGCAAGGTGCCGGATGGTATGGTTGTAATAAAAGATAGAATAGCCGACAATATGCTTCAGCAAATTCTTACGAGAACTAACGAATACGACGTTCTAGCTCTCCCTAATTTAAATGGAGATTATATGTCAGACGCATGTGCCGCCCAAGTTGGAGGATTAGGACTTGCTCCAGGGGCAAATATTGGGGATGAGATAGCCCTGTTTGAGGCTACCCATGGAACTGCTCCAAAATATGCCGGACAAGATAAAGTTAATCCAGGTTCGGTTATTTTATCAGGAGTTATGATGTTCGAGCATATGGGTTGGAAAGATGTTGGAGAATTAATTGTCAAGGCAATGGAGAAGACGGTCCTTGATAAAGATGTTACTTACGATTTAGAGAGGCAAATTGAAGGAGCAAATCTTCTTAAGTGCTCTGAGTTTGGTGATGCGATTATAAGAAATATGGACGAAGTCTAAAAACTTTTCAAAAAGGCGGATGTTGTTAATTGTCAAATCTCCCAAAGATATCAATCATTGGAGCGGGAAACGTAGGGGCCGCTGCAGCTTACAGGACACTTGAACTTAATCTCGCAGATGTAGTATTACTTGATATTGTCGAAGGTCTACCTCAAGGTAAATCACTCGATTTAACTCAGATGCTTTCTGTTTCAGGGGCATCTTCAAAAATTATTGGAACAAATGATTATAAAGATACAAAAGATTCTGACATTGTTATAATTACCTCTGGCTTAGCTAGGAAACCTGGTATGAGTCGAGATGATTTAATAACTACTAACACCAAAATAATTAAAGAAGTTACAGAAAACGTTGTTGAGCATTCACCTAATTCAATTTTAATTGTTGTTACAAACCCACTCGATGCAATGACTTATGTTGCACATAAAGTTAGTTCATTTCCAGAGGAAAGGGTTATGGGAATGGCGGGGGTTCTTGATGCTTCGAGATTTAAAGCTTTTCTTTCTATGGAGCTTAACGTTGCCGTTTCTAAGATTGATACCTTAGTGCTAGGTGGGCATGGAGACGATATGGTTCCGCTAAAGAATTATACAGGGATTTCTGGGGTTCCAATAACTCAGCTCATTGATGATAAGAAATTAAATAAGATTATTCAACGTACACGAGATGGAGGAGCTGAGATTGTTAAGCTACTCAAAACCGGCAGCGCTTTTTATGCTCCGGGAGTTTCTGCTGTTGATATGGCCGAATCAATCCTAAAAGATCAAAGGAAGTTGTTACCATGTTGTGTTTTTGCAAATGGTCAATATGGAGTAAAAAACCAGTTTTTAGGACTTCCAGTTATTTTATCATCTAAGGGAGTAGATGAGATTGTAGAAATTGAATTGACCGACTCCGAGAAAGAAGAGCTTCACGCTTCCGCCTTGCATGTAAAAGAGCTCTGTGATTTAATTGACGGTTTCGGGATACTTTAATACTCATTTGTAATGGAGCTGTTTTCGCAATGTCTATAGAAGAATCTGGTTTGCAAACAACAACTTTGGGAACCACAAATCGTACAGACAATTGGTGGTTCGAACCACTTTGGACCGGACTAGGTTTTTTAGCCTTTGTTGTTTATACCACATGGGCTGTATTTGAGGCCGATTATTATTGGTGGAGTGCATATGCGCAAGGCTTTGGAGGTTATCTATCGCCATTTTATTCACCACTTATTTTTATTAATCCTTTTGCTGAAGGTGCTGCTCCAATGTATCACAGTTGGTTTGGTTCCTGGCCAGGATGGTGGCCGAATCTAATACCTGCTTCTCCTGCAATCTTTATATTGTTTGGCCCACTTTCTTTTCGTCTGACTTGTTATTATTACAGAAAATTTTATTATCGTGCATATTTTATGTCTCCACCGGCGTGTGCCGTAGAAGGTGTACCGCAAAAAGAATATAAAGGCGAAACAGGGTTGTTTATTTTTCAAAATCTACACAGATATACCATGTATATAGCATTAGGATTTATTATAATTCTATCTTACGACGCACTTCTTGGATTTTTCAGAGATGGAAAATTTGGTATTGGAGTTGGTTCGATAATTTTGCTTCTGAACCCAATCTTGTTAGCTGGTTACACTTTTGGTTGTCACGCCTTTCGTCACTTAATAGGCGGGAAGCATGACTGTTTTACTTGTCCTTATGGGAAACATAATATCAGATATCGGGTTTGGAAGGGCGTGTCCTGGTTGAATGGTCGACATATGTTTTGGGCCTGGATTAGCATGATTTGGGTAGCATTTGCAGATTTTTATATTCGCATGGTTGCGAATGGGAGTTGGGTGGATTTTAATACTTGGGGTTACTAAATAGATATGTCAGAAATACAAACTATAGAGCATGATGTAGTTGTCATAGGGGCCGGGGGTGCTGGCCTTAGAGCTTCAATTGAATGCTCTACAAGGGGTCTCAATACAGCTTTGGTTTGCAAGTCGCTTCTTGGAAAAGCCCATACGGTTATGGCGGAAGGGGGAGTGGCTGCAGCACTTAAGAATGTTGATGATCGTGATGATTGGAAAATACATTTTAGAGACACAATGCGTGGGGGCAAATTTCTTAATGTATGGAGGATGGCCGAATTGCATGCGAAACAGGCACCTAATCGCGTGAGAGAATTGGAAGAATGGGGTGCGGTTTTTGATAGAACAAATTCTGGATTAATAAACCAGCGTAATTTTGGTGGACATAGATATCCTCGTCTTGCCCATGTAGGTGATCGCACAGGTCTTGAGATGATTCGTACTTTGCAAGACCATGGGATCCATAAAGGCATTGAGGTATATATGGAATGCACAGCTTTGGATTTGCTTAAGGATGGAGATAGAATCTCTGGAATGGTGGCTATGTGGCGTGATACAGGTCGCTTTATTGTATTAAAAGCTAAAGCAATTATTCTAGCTACTGGTGGTGCTGGAAAAGCATGGAAAATAACCTCAAATTCTTGGGAATATACTGGAGATGGGTACGCAATGGCATATGAAGCTGGTGCAGAATTAATAGACATGGAATTTACGCAATTTCATCCAACTGGCATGGTTTGGCCTCCTTCTGTAAGAGGTACGCTTGTAACAGAAGGAGTAAGAGGGGATGGAGGAATTTTGGTAAACAGTGAAAATAAACGTTTCATGTTTGACAATATTCCTGATCTTTATGCGCCTGAAACTGCTGATACAGAAGAAGAAGCAGCCAGATGGTTAGATGGGGACAAAAGTGCACGAAGACCACCGGAGTTATTAACTAGGGATGTGGTAGCTCGAGCCATTCGTAAAGAAGTCAAAGAAGGGAAGGGTTCTCCTCATGGTGGAGTGTTCCTTGATATTGCTAGCCGCAGAACCGCAGAAGATATTAAGAAGAAACTTCCATCTATGTATCACCAATTTAAAATATTAGCCGAATTAGATATTACAAAAGAACCTATGGAGGTTGGCCCAACCCTACACTATTTTATGGGAGGAATTCGAGTTGATGCAAATTCGCAAATGTCGACAGTCCCTGGTCTTTTTGCTTGTGGTGAATGCTCAGGGGGTATGCATGGAGCGAACCGTCTTGGTGGCAACTCACTATCGGACTTGCTAGTATTTGGAAAACTAGCAGGTGATGGTGCAGCAGATTATATAAACAAACTAAATGAACCTCCCTCGATTAACCAAGACCAAGTAACATCTAGCGTTCGCTGTGCTACAGAAATTTTAAATAGAGAATCTGGCACAAATCCTTATCTATTACATGAGGAGTTGCAAGAAGCAATGCAGGACAAGGTTGGTATTGTCCGTTCGGACGAATTGTTAATCGAAGGTATAGAGCAATTAGATAAATTCAAGGAAGCTTACAAAGATGTAAAAGCCGACGGCACTTCGCAATTTAATCCAGGCTGGCATGAAGCCTTATCTTTGCGTAATCTTATAATTACGGCAGAAGCTGTGGCTAAATCAGCTTTACTAAGAGAGGAAAGTCGGGGTGCTCATACTAGAGTCGATTTTCCTGGTGAACGCGAGGAAGGACTTGAATATAATATAGTCGTCAGTAAACAAACTGACGGATTGATGAAAACGGAGAAGGTACATCGCCCTAAGGGAGATGAAGAACTTATGCGTATAGCACATTCTACTATTGATGAATTAGAACAAGAAGTATCATCGGAGAGGAGTAAGTAGAATGGGATTGCGAAATTTTAAGCTCTTTAGAGGTGACCAATCTGGTGGGGAGATGAAAGATTATCAAATTGAAGTCGAAAAAGGAATGGTCGTACTGGACGTAATTCATCGTATACAGGCCGAGCAAGCTAACGATTTAGGAGTACGCTGGAACTGCAAGGCGGGAAAATGTGGATCATGCAGTGTAGAGATTAACGGAAAACCAAAACTATCATGCATGACGCGTATGAATGAATATGGCCCTCAAGATACTATCTCGATACGACCCATAAGGACTTTCCCCGTCATGAAGGACCTGGTCACTGATGTTTCTTGGAATTATGAACAAAACAAAAGGATTGTGCCATTTACCCCTAATCCAGAGCAGAAGAATGATAATGGTGATTACGTAATGATGCAAGAAGATGTTGATCGAATACAGGAGTTTCGTAAATGCATCGAGTGTTATCTATGTCAAAATGTTTGCCATATATTAAGAGACCATAGCAAAAAAGATAAATTCGTTGGACCAAGATTTATGATTAGACTTGCTAGTTTAGATATGCATCCTTTGGACACAGTAGACAGGGTTCCTGATATCAAGGAGAGCTATGGATCGGGAATGTGCAATATTACGCGCTGTTGTACCGATGTCTGCCCTGAGGACATTCAAATAACGGACAATGCTATCATACCTCTTAAGGAGCGAGTGGTTGATCGCTTTTACGACCCATTTCTTTGGTTGTGGAGGAAATTCTTTCAAAAAAAATAAATTGTTTACAAAGAGGATTATTAATTATGAATATTCATGAATATCAGGCTAAGGATTTATTTAGACAATTTAATATAGCAACTTCTCAAGGGAAAGTTTTTGAAGATGAGAATGAAGCTGAAGCATATGCAAAATCGTTAAACCTAGACGAATTTGTTGTAAAAGCTCAGATTCATGCTGGAGGAAGAGGAAAAGCCGGAGGTGTGAAACTTGTAAAAACACCAGTCGAAGTTAGAGAGACGGTAAAGAGCATGTTGGGAATGACTCTTGTCACACACCAGACCGGACCCGAAGGTAAAGTTGTAAACAAAGTCTATGTCGAAGCTTCTTCTTCTATTAAAAAAGAATATTATTTATCTTTTGTAACAGATAGAAGTTCGGAAAGGAATGTCATTATAGCAAGTCCGGAAGGCGGAGTGGATATCGAAAAGGTTGCACAAGAAACACCTGATAAATTACTTACACAGCCAATAGACCCGGTTGTTGGTATCCAGCCGTTTCATGCAAGAAAAGTTGCCTATTTTCTTGGGTTTGATTCAGCTCAAACTAAACAGCTAAATAAAATTATATTCGGAATGTATAATCTGTTTACCAAAATGGATTGTGCGTTAGTTGAAGTTAATCCTTTGATATCAACAAATGAAGATGAAATCAAAGCGCTCGACGCAAAAATCAGTTTTGATGACAATGCGGCTTTTAGGCATAAAGAGTATTCTGAGCTACACGATCCGACGGAAGAAGAACCGTCTGAATTAGAAGCAAAACAATGGGACTTTAGTTTCGTAAAACTAGACGGCAGTATAGGGTGCCTGGTTAATGGGGCTGGCTTGGCAATGGCGACAATGGATATCATAAAACACCATGGTGCTGAACCCGCCAACTTTTTGGATGTTGGGGGTGGGGCATCTGTGGAACAAGTTACTCAGGCATTTAAAATGATTCTTAGAGACAAGAATGTTAAGGCTATACTGGTCAATATTTTTGGTGGAATCATGAAGTGTGATACTATTGCCGACGGTATAATTACTGCCGCAAAAGAAGTAGGCATCAAGGTTCCACTGGTAGTTCGTTTAGAAGGGACTAATGTTGATTTAGGAAAATCCATACTTGAACAATCAGATCTTGATATTACTACTGCTTCTACCATGAAAGAGGCTGCAGCAGCCGTGATTGACCTTATTTAAACTATTGACATCGGACTTTTAATGATTAGCTTCTAGGTAATCCGTTAGGAGAGGTGAATAATGGGAAAAGTTATAGGAATAGACCTTGGAACTACTAATTCGTGCGTAGCCTTTGTTGAATCAAATGAACCAAAAGTCATAATTAACGAGGAAGGAAATAGGACAACCCCATCTATCGTTGGGTTTGGTGACAAAGAGAATGATATTTTGGTGGGCGAACCTGCTAAGAGGCAAGCTGTTGTCAATCCGGAGCGAACTGTTTATTCTGCAAAAAGACTAATAGGAAGAAGATTTGAGGAAACTAAAAACGATAGAAAGGTTCTACCTTATGATGTTGTAAAAAATAAAAATGGTGATGCTTGGATCAAAATTGACGATAAAGAGTACTCACCACCACAAATCTCAGCTCATGTTTTAACGAAATTAAAAAATGCTGCCGAAGCATTTCTGGGCGCCAAAATAACTGATGCAGTTATAACTGTTCCGGCTTACTTTAATGATAGTCAAAGACAAGCAACTAAGGATGCAGGAAAAATTGCTGGTCTTAATGTAGATAGAATTATCAATGAGCCAACCGCTGCTGCATTGGCCTATGGCTTCGATAAGAAAAAAGATGGACTTATAGCAGTATACGACTTGGGTGGAGGAACATTCGATATATCTATTCTTGAAGTGGGCGACAGCGTAATTGAAGTTAAATCTACCAATGGAAATACAACTCTCGGTGGAGACGATTTCGACAGATTGATAATTGATTACCTTATAAATGAATTTAAAAAAGAGAATGGAGTTGACTTGAGCTCAGATAAAATGGCGCTTCAAAGGTTAAGAGAAGGAGCAGAAAAAGCTAAGATTGAGCTATCCTCATCTTTAGAAACCGAGATCAATCTTCCTTTTATTACGGCTGATCAAAATGGTCCTAAACATTTATTAATAAAACTTTCAAGGTCAAAATTTGAGCAAATCATTGATGCCAAAGTAAAATCATCATTAGAGTCATCCAAGAGCGCATTAAAAGATGCTGGGCTCAAACCCTCAGATATAAGCGAAGTTATTTTAGTTGGTGGATCTACAAGGATACCCTTGGTGCAAAAAACAGTAACAGATTTTTTCGGAAAAGAACCCCACAAGGGCATTAATCCTGATGAAGTTGTAGCTCTTGGTGCAGCTATCCAAGGAGCTGTCTTAAGCGGTGACGTGAAAGACGTTCTTCTTCTTGATGTTGCCCCTTTGTCGCTAGGAATTGAAACTTTAGGTGGAGTCAATACAGTAATTATTTCTAGAAATACGACGATACCTACAAAACAAAGTCAAATTTTTAGTACTGCCCAAGATAATCAACCAAGTGTTGAAATTCACGTAACCCAAGGTGAAAGATCGATGGCGACTGACAATAGAACATTAGCAAAATTTATTCTGGATGGTATCTCTCCAGCACCTCGGGGACTACCGCAGGTTGAAGTCTCATTTGATATTGACTCGGATGGGATTTTAAATGTAGCTGCACTTGATAAAGCAACCAATAAAGAGCAAAAAATTAAGGTTGAAGCATCTTCAGGGCTTTCAAGTGATGAAATAGACGATATGGTAAAAGACGCTGAATCTAAATCAGAAGAGGATGAAAAAAAGAAAGAATTAATCAATGAGAGAAATAATCTAGATCAATTAATTTATGCAACAGAAAAAACTGTTTCAGAAAATGCTGACAAGGTTAGCGATTCAGAAAAGAAAGATATCGAAGATGCTGTTTTACAAGCCAAGGAGTCTTTAAAGTCAGAGAGTATCGATGATCTTAAAAATGCATCCGAAGAGCTAACCAAGGTATCACACTCTCTTGCGGAAAAAATGTATAAAGAAGCAAGTAAAGAGGCATCTAGTGAAAGTGCTGACTCTCCAGAAGAGGCCAGTGGAAAGACCAAAGAAAGCAAAGATGATGATGTAATAGACGCCGAATTCACTGATAAATAGTTGTAAAATCTACATTAGCTGTTAGTATCTTCACCTATGAAAAAGGACATCCATCCAAATTATAGAAAAGTCTTATTTAGAGATATAACTACGGATAAGAATTATATAATTTCATCGTCAGTCGAAACTGAAGAAACTACCACGTATGAAGGGATTACCTATCCATTGGTTAAAGTCGAGATTTCGAGCTCTTCTCATCCGTTCTATTCCGGCAAAGAAAGGTCAGGTGGCACGACAGGTAGAATAGAAAAATTCAACAAGAAGTATAAAAAACAACAATAATAATTTCATTTATGAATCTAGTAGTCCAAATTGTATAAAGAAGAAATATGATATGCGCAGCGGTTGATCTCGGAACTAATGCTTTTAGGCTGTTAATAGTAAGAAAGAGTAAAAATAATCCCAAAGTTCTCAAGAGATATAGATCAATAATTGGACTCGGTTCCTTTCTGGATTCTAAGGAAATCCTCAATCCTCCTTCGAGCTACTATCGAACTCTTAATAAGATTTTTTCGTTAATTAAAGAATTCGAGGTTGAGAGAGTAGACATTGTAGGAACTAGTGTTTTTCGAAAATGCAGAAATAAAAAAAGTATTCAAGCAGAATTTAAAAAAATATATGGCCACAATTTAAATATCATATCTCCCAAGAAGGAGGCATACCTATCTTCGCAAGGTGCTTTATCAAAAATACATACAAAAAAACGCTACTCTGTTGTTGTAGATATAGGCGGGGGAAGTACCGAAATTGTTTTAAATAAAAATAGGAAATTTCTGCATTATGCTTCAATCGATACGGGTGTCATAACTTTAATGAACAAGTTTAATCTAACAGGGAATTTTCGGAATGAAGATTTATCTCAAATAGAAAATTATGTAGAAAAACAATTTTGTAAAAAGAAGATTATTAATCAAATTCACTTAACGCAATTTGATTTAATAATGAATGCCGGAACCCCAACCACGTTAGCGTCAATAAAGCAAAGAATGCAGACCTATAATCAAGCTTTAATTAATGGATATAGGGTTAGCAAAAAATACACTTTGATGACACTAGATAAAATGAACAATACTTCGGTAAGAAATAGATTAAAAATTATAGGAATGGAAAAAGGAAGAGAGAAAGTTATAATTTATGGATTAATAATCGTAGTGGCTATTTTGAATATTTTGCGAAAGAGGGCTTTTATCGTTTCAGATTCTGGCATTTTAGAAGGTTTGATTAATAAAAGTAATTGAATTCCCCAATTTCATGCCTACCTTCAATAAGGAGCTTATAAATGGTTAATGATACTGAAATCAAAAATGGTCAGGAGGAAGTTGGTACTAACAAGACTTCGGAGTTAATCGATACTCAAGAAGGTGTGCTTGATTTACTCAGAGATTTGGTACCAAAAAATGAGCTAACAAATGAAGATATTAATGCTTTCTCAGTTAGTTTACCCAAAGATAAAGCCTCACAGATGGCTTTAATACTATTCCTAAAGGACCAGGACTCATTAAGCGAATACCTTTCTTTGACTAAGGATTTGGAGCAAGCAAGAAAAGAGGTTAATGAAAAGCTACTAAGATTAGCAGCAGAATTTGATAATTTCAAAAAAAGAGCTTCACAAGAAAAAATCCAAGCCTCCAATTATGCAAAGGAGTTAGTACTAAAAGATATACTAGACTTCGTTGATACTTTTAAAAGGGGACTTCTTTTATCTCAGGACAAGGATAAAGACTCAGATTTTTATAAAGGAATGCAAGCGATTCTTAAAGAGTCTGATACGCTTTTATTAAAAAATAATATAAAAAAGATTCAGTCCAAAGAAGGTGACAATTTTGATCCGTCAATCCATGAAGCAATTGAGGTGAAAGAATCGAGTAGTATTCCAAAGGATAAAATAATCAATGTTATTCAAAATGGTTACACAATTAACGATAAATTATTCAAGCCATCGATTGTCGTGGTTTCTTCTGGTGAGGGGGCTTCCCAAAAATGAGTTCAAAAGATTTTTATTCTACACTAGGTGTACCAAAGAATGCTACGGATGAACAAATAAAAAAAGCCTATAAAAAGCTTGCCTTCAAGTATCACCCTGATAGAAACAAAGGCGATAAGAAATCGGAAGAAAAATTTAAAGAGATTAATGAAGCCTATCAAGTTCTTGGAGACTCGGAAAGACGATCCCAGTATGATACATTTGGGTCTGCAGGATTTGAAGGTGGAGGTTTTCCAGGTGGAGGTTTCCCGGGTGGAGGTTTCCCGGGTGGAAGAGGGTTCCCGGACTTGGAAGATCTTATGAATGATTTTTTTGGTCAAGCAACGGGACGAAGATCATCATCTAGGAGTGCTCAACCAAAAGGAAGAGATCTGAGCTATGAACTAGTACTAGAATTTGAAGAAGCGGTAAATGGCGTAGAAAAGAATGTGTCACTTAGAAGGGCTAAGAGTTATAAGACTTGCAATGCCTGTGATGGCACTGGTCAATCTCATTATTCTCAGGGATTTTTATCAATAAGTAGGCCTTGTGGTTCGTGTGGTGGAGTGGGAGCCTTTCCTGAAGATACAGAAAATGTAACTGAAAAAGTTAAGATTCCACCGGGAGTTGATACTGGAACCAGATTACGCTTAAAGGATAAAGGGGATTTGGGTGTTAATTCTGGAGCCAAAGGAGATTTGTACGTACAGATAATTGTTAAGGACCATCCATTTTTTTCAAGGCAGGACGAAAATATTATTTGCGAGGTTCCTATAACTGTCCCTCAGGCAATTATGGGAGGAGCAATTGATATTCCAACTCTGGACGGAAAATCTGAATTAAAGATTCCACCTGGTACTCAACCTGGACAGGTAATGCGACTAAGAGGAAAGGGTATTAAAATTCTTCGTGACTCCGGTTACGGAGATTTGTTTGTCAAATTGAACATAGTGATTCCTTCGAAGATTTCAGCTAAACAGAAAAAGCTTATGGAGGAATTTCAACAAGAAATAGAGAGGGATGCAAAGAACCCAGTTTCAGACTATCTTAACAAGATAAAAGATTTCTTTAGTTAAATTCCACCAGCAATGGCTGGAATGATTGACACCGTGTCGTTATCATTGATTTCGGTCTCTGGACCATTTAAAAATCTAATATCTTCTTCGTTGATATATATATTGACGAATTTTCTGATTGTGCCGTCCCCATCACAAAGTCTTTCTTGCATACCTGGAAATTGCTTTTCTAAATCAGAAATCATTTCAGCTACACTTTGCGCTGAAGTTAAGACCTCATCTTGTTCGTTAGTTAATCTTCTTAGTGGTGTAGGAATTTTTACTGTTGCCATTTTTTTCTCCTTAACTAATTTTTTCTTCGAACGATTCTAATTTTGGTTCAATTATAATCGGTTTTGAAATTTTATTCACTAAGGGATCTTGAGTTTTTAAACCATTCCCCGTTATAACAAGCACAATTGATTCATCAGTAGGTATTTTCCCGGATTCTATTAATTTTTTTGCACATGCCAAGGTTACTCCACCTGCTGTCTCAGTAAAGAATCCCTCAGTTTTAGCAAGAAGAATCATTGCCTCAACAATTTCTTCATCGGTTGCATCTTCTGCGTAAGAATCAATTGAATTTAGTAAGCTAATTGCATTAAGTCCATCGGCTGGATTACCTATCGCTAAAGATTTAGCTATGGTGTTTGGCTTTACTGGCTTAAAGGTCTCCCAACTGTTTTTTACCGCGGTCGAAATAGGCGAACACCCCGTAGCTTGTGCTCCATATATTTTGGTTCCATCGGGTTCCACAAATCCTAAGTTCTCGAACTCTTTAATTGATTTGTAAATTTTAGTTAAAAGTGAACCACTAGCCATACATACCACTATATGCTTGGGAACTCTCCATCCTAGCTGTTCTATAATCTCATATCCTACAGTTTTTGAACCTTCCGAATAGTATGTTCTTAGGTTGATATTGACAAACCCCCAGTTATGTTTTCCCAATACCTCTGTGCATAATCTATTAACTTCATCATAGTTACCTTTGACAGCTACAACATTGGATCCGTATATACTGGTACCCATTATTTTTGATTCTTCTAAATCGGAAGGAATAAAAATAAAACTTTCTAATCCCGCGGATGCAGCCTGGGCTGATACTGAATTTGCTAAATTGCCAGTCGAGGCACATCCTACAGTTTTAAAACCAAGCTCTTTTGCTTTTGAAAGAGCTACTGCTACTACTCTATCTTTAAACGACAAAGATGGATGATTAACCCCATCATTTTTAATATAAAGCTCCTTAACCCCTAATGCTTTAGCGAGATTGTCTGCCTTAAAAAAAGGAGTGTACCCTACATTAAAACCCACAGAAGGAGGATTGTCCAAAGGTAGGAGCTCTTTGTATCTCCACATATTTTTTTCTCTTGATTGAATCTTATCGATTGATAAATCGTGTTTAATCTTTTTGTAGTCATATTTGACCTCTAGAGGTCCAAAGCAAAAATCGCAGACATAAAAATCCTTTTTCTCGAATTCACAATCACAGTCTTTCGAAGCACAACTTAAATTGATAGTATAGTTCCTCGCCATATCGAACTCCGTACAAAAAAATTTGTAACTCGAAGAGGAAAGGCAACGAAAGCTACCCTTTCTCCGTTTAGCAATTATTTAAGGTCGCTGCAATTAGAGTTAAATGACGACTATCCTATTATAATGTTAAAAATTAAAAAAAACAATAATCCTTGATTGTTAAGTGTGTATAATAAGGAAATGTATGAAAAGGTTCAGGGTAGTTCTTGCATTGTTTACAGGTTTTTAGTTCAGGATAGCGATAGAAATATCAACTATATCTTAGCTTCACCCTCTTCAAATAAATGTATTATTGTTGATCCGCTAGGTAGGGATGTTATTGAAAGAATACTCGAAGATTGCAATTTGGAACCATTGTATATTATTAATACTCATGCTCATCCAGATCATATAAAATATAACGCCTACTTTCTTGAAAAATATAAGTGTAGACTATTAGCACATAATTTTTGTAAGGATTTAATTGAATTCGAATTTGACAATATATTTGAGAACGATTTAATAGAAGCAGACGATCTTAAGATCAAAGTGCTTTATACCCCCGGCCATTGCCCTGAGCATATATCGCTCATAGTAGATAATTTTCTTCTATGTGGTGACACAGTTTTTAATTGTGGCGTTGGTAATACAAAATTTCGTGGCAATGTGGAGATGCTGTATAAAACTATATTTCATAAAATAAAGAACTTGCCTGAGAACCTCTTGGTACTTCCTGGTCATGACTATCTGTATAATAATATTCTTTTCTTAGAATCACTATATGAAGATTCGACTAAAATTGATATGGAATTACTTGAATTGAAAGAAAATTTTGATGAACAAAGCTTATCCCCTATAAGAGATTTGATATTTGAAAAAAAACACAACCCTTTTTTTAGAATTGATCAATATTCTTTTCTAGATTTGATAAAAAATAAAAATCTTTTTGAAAATGAAGAAATCCAGTTTAGATTCAAATTATTGAGACAGGTTCGCGATGAGTGGTAATCAAAGTAAAAGTAAAGTTTTTAATTTTTTAGATGATGAATGCTCCAAGAGGATTTTGCTTATGGATGGTGCGATGGGCACCATGATTCAGAAATATAATCTTCAAGAGCAAGACTATAAAGGGGATGTATTTAAAAGCCATCACGTTGATTTAAAAGGAAATAATGATATCTTGAATATCACAAAAAGCGACATCATCAAAGACATACATAAGCACTATATACTAGCGGGTGCTGATATAATCGAGACTAATACCTTCAATGCTACGGCAATCGCTCAATCCGATTACCAACTTGAGGATCAAGTAAAAAATATAAATATTAAAGGCGTACAAGTGGCTAAGGAGGCCGTTGCGGAGTCTATGGATGCATTGCAGGGTAAAAGAGTTTTAATAGCCGGAGCTCTTGGCCCAACTAACAGGACCGCTTCAATATCTCCCGATGTCGAAGATCCAGGAAAAAGGAATGTCACTTTTGACGAATTGGTGCGAGCATACTATGAGCAATCGAAATATTTATATGAAGGTGGCGTAGATGTATTTCTACCTGAAACAACATTTGATACACTTAATTTGAAAGCAGCAATTTTTGCCTTAAAACAACTTTTTAAAGAAATTGGATTTATGCTACCTATTTTTGTTTCGGTTACTTTTTCAGATAAATCTGGAAGAACTCTGTCGGGCCAAACGATAAATGCTTTCTGGGAGTCTATAAGACATGCCAATCCTTACGCTGTAGGTATGAATTGTGGTCTTGGTGCTGCATCTCTGTTTAATTACATTGAAACTCTTTCGAAAATTGCTGACACAAAAGTTTTCTGTTATCCAAATGCTGGATTACCAAATCCTTTATCTGATACTGGGTACGATGAGACACCTGACATGACAGCAAAAGATATTGCCAGATTCGTAGATTCCAAGCTGTTAAATTTCGTTGGAGGATGTTGTGGCACAACCCCAGCTCATATTGATGCAATAGGAAGCGTTATTCAGAATGCCCAACCTCGAGAGGAACAATTAAAGAAGCATTCCTCTTCATATAGCGGACTAGAGCATTTAGTTAAGGATGAAACTAATTCATTTCTGATTGTAGGGGAAAGAACAAATGTTACTGGGTCTCGAAGATTCGCTAGGCTAATCAAAGAGGATAATTACGAAGAAGCTTTGGAGGTTGCTAAGCAACAAGTCGAGAATGGGGCCCACATACTAGATGTCAATCTCGATGAAGGGTTGTTAAATAGTGAAGAGTGCATGACGCGCTACTTGAATTTAATTGCATCCGATCCTGACATATCCAAAGTCCCTATAATGATCGATAGTTCTAAATGGTCAGTTTTAGAAGCAGGACTCAAATGTATTCAAGGAAGAGGAATTGTAAATTCGATTAGCCTAAAAGAGGGAGAGGATATCTTCGTAGATCAAGCAGAGCGAGTTCTTAATTATGGGGCATCTGTTGTTGTTATGGCTTTTGATGAGAACGGCCAAGCCACTGAAGTTGATGATAAGGTGAAGATTTGCAAAAGAGCTTACGACATTTTAACTAAAAAAGTGGGTTTTAACCCATCGGATATAATATTTGATTCTAATGTTCTAACGATTGCAACCGGAATTGATGAACATAGAAGGTATGCTGTTAATTTCTTGGAAGCAATAAGAAAGATTAAGACGGCATGCCCTAACTCGTTAACTAGTGGTGGAATCAGTAATTTGTCTTTCGCGCTTAGGGGAAACGATAAAGTAAGAGAGGCGATGCACTCGTCTTTCTTGTATCATGCAATAAACAATGGCCTTGATATGGGCATTGTTAATGCGGGAATGCTCGAGATTTACGAAGAAATTGACAAGGACCTACTCAACAAAGTAGAAGCTGTGATATTCGATAAAGCCGATAATGCTACAGATAAACTTGTAGATTTTGCAAATAAAATTGCATCCACAAGAACGACAGAAAAGAATGAAGATTCATGGATGAATATGAATCTTAAAGAAAGAATTTCTCATCAAATTGTCAAAGGTATAGCAACAAATATCGAAAATGATGCCGAAGAAGCCCGTAAGCAATACCCTTCTCCTTTGGCAATTATCGAAGGACCTTTAATGGATGGTATGAAAATAGTTGGAAAACTTTTTGGAGAGGGAAAAATGTTCCTTCCCCAAGTTGTGAAAAGTGCTAGAGTTATGAAAAAAGCAGTAAACTACCTTGAGCCTTTTATGGAGAAGGATGAAGGTACTGCTTCATCCGCTGGAAAGATTCTTATTGCAACTGTCAAAGGCGATGTGCACGATATAGGGAAAAATATTGTCTCTGTTGTTGCAAGATGCAATGGCTATGAGGTCCTAGATTTAGGAGTGATGGTGCCATGTAGTGAAATTATTGAAAAAGCCAAAGAATTTAATCCTGACATTATAGGGATGAGTGGTTTAATAACACCTTCGCTGGACGAAATGACAAATAACGTGCTTGAGTTCGAAAAGAACAAGATTGATAAGCCCGTCTTGATAGGAGGAGCAACGACGAGTAGAGCTCATACAGCAATCAGAATTGCACCAAAGTACAAGAGAGACGTCGTAGTTCATGTCCCCGATGCATCACTTGTTGTCGGCGTATGCGCAAATTTGTTAAACATAAAAGAAAGCAAAAAATATAAAACATCTATCATGAAAGAGCAAAAAAATTATGCAGAAAAATATAAACAAAATAAGAACATAAATTTTCTTTCACTTGACGATGCACGAAAGAAAAGATTTAAACCTGATTTTTCTCTAATTAAAAACCAGATAGATAATTTTGATTTAAAAATATGGAATTTTGATACCAGAGAAATCGTTAATTATATTGATTGGTCACCTTTTTTCTGGGTCTGGAACCTTAAGGGTACATATCCCAGGATTTTTAAAAATAAAAAATATGGTAACCAAGCCAAAGATTTATTTGATGATGCGCAGGGTATTTTACAAACAATGCTCTCAGGAAATATTCTAAGACCAAAGGGTATTTCGCAGATATGGAATGCAGTAAGTTCGAATGAAGATGTTGAAATATACGATAGAGACTTTAAAACTAAACTGGAAACCTTATATTTTCTTAGGCAGCAGGTAAAGAAGGAGACAAGCGAAGAAACTTATTTTTCATTAGCTGATTTTATATCTAATAGTGAATCTGACAGTGATATATTAGGAGCTTTCGTTGTCACTTCAGGCCATGAAGTAGATAAATACGCAGCAACATTTGAAGACAAAGGAGATGAGTACACATCAATAATTGTAAAAGCGTTAGGTGACAGAATTGTTGAAGCTTGTGCTGAATATCTACACAAACAAATCAGAATTGAGAATGGGGAGGATGAGAACTTCTCTTTACAGCAGCTAATAAAGGAGAAATATCAAGGGAGCCGTCCGGCGCATGGTTATCCATCATGTCCTGACCATTCTGAAAAGAATAAAATATGGAATCTTCTTGAGGTTGAGAGCAATATAGGTGTATCTCTTACAGAAAATTTTGCGCTTAATCCTGCTCCATCAATATGTGGTCTTTATTTCTTTCATCCTCAATCTAAATATTTTAATTTAGGTAAGATCAATAGAAATCAATTTAATGCGTACTGTAACAAAAAAGAATATACTAAAGATAAATTAGAAAGCATTTTACAAAATCATCTTGTAGATTAATGGGTAAATACAATACAGTTTCTTTGGACGCAGCGGACACCTTGTTCTTTATCAAGGAGGGGCTTGGTAATGCTTATTGTAAAATTCTCAAAAAATATTCTTCGGCGTATAATCCAAATGATATCGAGAAATATTTTAAAAAACATTTCTCTACGAGAGAAGGGCTACATTTTAATTCTCTAAAAGGCGATGACTTGTTTATGGCCGAGAAGCAATGGTGGTACGATTTAGTAAAGGATGTTTTTTTAGAATTAGAAACGTTTGACGATTTTGACGAGTATTTTGATGAACTCTACCAGTATTTTTCTCTAGATGCTTGGGAAGTTTATCCTGACACAATCCCCACACTGAAAAAATTAAAAAATATGAATTTTAAAATTACGATAACATCAAATTTTGATTCTAGAATATACAAAGTCTGTGATTACTTTAAAATCTCTAAATATGTAGATTCTTTTACGATTTCATCTGAAGCAGGATACTCAAAACCTGACAAGGAATTATTTTACAAATCATTACAGAAGGTGGACTCTGTCCCTTCGGAATCTTTACATGTTGGTGATAGCTATGAACTCGATTATCTTCCTAGTAGTGAAATAGGAATGCGCTCTTTGTTGGTCAGTCGAGATAACATTGAAAAATATGATTCTAACATCAATACTATAGCAACACTGGAATCTATACTGGAGATTGTAAATGAACGTTAATCCAAATTTGTTAGCACTACTTGTTGCTGCAATATGGGGAATAGCCCCAATATTTGAAAAGCTAAGTTTGCAATCTTTGTCACCAATTTATGTTCTTTTTGTTAGATTCATCCTTGTGACATCTTTATTCATCCCCATATTTATATCATCCAATGAAGCATTGAATCTTGATCAACTGACTCTTAAGAATCTAATGTTAATTTTAATACCAGGAGTTTTGGCTATTATAGGAATATATCTATACTTTACTGCCCTCTCTGGTTCCTCGGCTTCTAAGATTGTTCCATTGACAGCAATTTACCCCTTGTTTACATGTTTTTATGCTTATGTTTTTTTAAAAGAAGATTTTACTACTGAGAAAATCATAGGAACTATTCTGATTGTTACAGGCGTATTTGTACTTAATTACAAAGACTATCTTCAAAATTAATACTAGTATTAGCTATTTTTTAATAGTTCCGCATACTCTAGTGCAAAATAAGTAATAATCATATCCGCACCTGCTCTTTTTAACGACAAAAGAGATTCATGCATAACGTCATTCAAATCTAAATATCCTTTATCCGCAGTGGTTTTAATCATTGAATATTCGCCACTAACCTGATAAGCAACAATAGGGAGCAAGGATGAGTCTCTA
>JAYZEP010000011.1:0-30698 GCA_036337225.1 Thermodesulfobacteriota bacterium | reverse complement strand
TGGTATCATAATACAAGTTTGTCACCACAATCAAGAAATTAGTCGTTTTTCGTTATGGTGCGCCTTATTCTATAGTCTTCTATTATAGAATTCTTTCGGCATTTTATTGGTACATTAAAATCGACTCTGACAAAGACTTTTTTGTCTTTAAAAAAAGATTTGGATAAATCCGATATAACTTTTTTTTTCTTCACAATAGTTTTCCGATTTTATTGACCAAATCTAAAACTCGTGATGAATAACCGTATTCGTTATCATACCAGGCAATTATCTTAATAAAATTATCCCCTATTACACTTGTACCGAATGGATCAAAGACTGCGGAGTACTTATTCCGTAATATGTCAATAGAAACAGCACCTTCAGGAGCTATATCAAGGTAATTTTTCAATAAGTTTTTTGATGTATCCTCAAATGCATTGTTAATATCTTGAGTGGACACAGTACTCTCCAATTTGGCAACAAAATCAATCATTGAGACATTCGGAGTTGGAACCCTAATTGAAATTGCGGACAAGTTTCCTCGTAATTCAGGGAAGATTGCTTCAATAGCCTTTGTAGCACCAGTACTAGTAGGTATCATGGATAATCCCCCAGCTCGTGCTCGTCGTAAATCTTTGTGGGGGGAATCAATAATTCTTTGATCGTTAGTATACGAATGTATTGTCGTCATGTGCCCACTAGAAAGGCCAAAATTATCTCTAAGGACCTTTATGACAATCGCAAGACAATTTGTTGTACATGAGGCATTCGAAATAATATTGTGCTCCTCTGGGTTATACAACTCATCATTTACACCCATGACTGTAGTAAAATCTACTGCACCGCTGGGAGGAGCAGAAATAACAACCTTTTTTACGCTTCCACTTATATGCAAAGAGGCTTGCTCTTGTGAGGTGAAGATTCCAGTTGATTCAACAACTACTTGAGACTTGCAAGAAGACCAATCAATTGACTCAGGTGATCTCTCCGAAAAGAACTGTATACGCTGCCCATCAACTGTAATGCTATCGTCATCATATTTGACATCCTTCTCAAGAACTCCGAAAACGGAATCATATTTTAAAAGATGTGCACAAGTTTTCACATCAGCAATATCATTTATAGCTACAACATCGACATCTTTGGAAGAAAGGGAAATCCGTAAAAAATGTCTCCCGATTCTACCAAACCCGTTTATACCTACCTTGATTGACATGTTCACTCCTTTATCGGGATTGATGATTTTAATATTACACTTAAAGAAATGGATTTCAAACAATTGAATTTATAAAAATTGCATGATAATGTCACAATCATGGACAAAGTAAAAGTAGGTGTAATTGGCTCTACAGGCTATACAGGGATAGAGCTAGTAAGGATATTAAATAATCACCCTAGAACTGAAATAATTTTTCTTGGTGCCAATGCACTTTATGGAAAAAACCTAAGCACTTTATTGCCCAATGTAAAACTGGAGAAGAATATTAGAATAAGAAAGAACTCGGAAATATACAAAGTCAAAAATATAGATCTCATTTTTTCTTGTTTGCCCAATGGGCAACTTGATTTAATTCTAAACAGACTCAATAAGTTAAATGCAAAAATTATTGACATAAGCTCAGATTACAGGCTACCCAAAAGACAGAATGATAAGTGGTATAGAAAAAGAAAAAATGAATCTGAATATAAAAACTTTCAATATATTTTGCCTGAACTAAATAAAGATAGTATCGACAAGAAAAAGAATATAGCTAACCCTGGATGTTATGCTACATCAATTCTATTAGGGCTCGCTCCTATCGCATCAATTCTAAAGAAGAATGAGTCAATCATTGTAGACTGTAAATCAGGAATCTCTGGAGCTGGTAGAAGTGGTAAGATAGAACATATTTTTTCTGAGGCAAATGAGAATTTGTCAATATATAATGCTGGGGCACATAGGCATATGCCAGAAGTCGAGAACATGGTAAATAAGATTACGAAGAAGAATATAAATGTTTTTATGATTCCTCACTTAATACCAGTTACAAGAGGAATAATGTCAAACATATATATCAAAAGTAGTAGTCCTTATGATATAAGAAAAATCTTAAAATTATTCAATGATTTTTATTCAAAATCGGACTTTGTTAAATTTTCAAGAACTAAACTACCTAGTTTAAAAGACGTGCAATTTACAAATTTTTGCAACATAGGTCTCAACATACTGGGGGATAAAAGAACCCTATTAGTATGTTCCGTGATAGACAATTTAATTAAAGGCGCATCGGGACAGGCGGTCCAAAATATGAATTTAATCTTTGATTTTGATGAAAAATTAGGGCTTTAGTTTTTTTAGTTCTTCTTTAATATTTCTAATCTCTTCATTAAGCTTAAGAATGTCCTCCGCGCTTGGGTCAGGTAATTTATTGTGAGACAAATCAGGTTCAGAAGAAGTGTTCTGACTTACCACTTTACCGGGAATACCGACTACTGTTGAATTGTTTGGAATATCGTTAATAACAACAGAGTTAGCCCCAATTTTTGAGGTGCTTCCAATATTAAGAGGGCCTAGAATCTTACTGCCTGCTCCAATTATTACATTGTCTCCTATAGTAGGATGTCTTTTACCTTTCTGGGTACTTACACCCCCAAGAGTTACTCCCTGATATATCGTTACATTGTTCCCGATCTCTGTTGTTTCACCAATCACAACACCCATGCCGTGGTCTATAAAGAATCCTCCTTTTATTTCAGCACCCGGGTGAATTTCAACTCCTGTTAATATCCTTAAAATATTTGAAATAATTCTTGCAATTAACTTCAATCCTAGCTTCCAAAGGATATTAGACATTCGATGCCAGACTATTGCATGAAAACCGGGATAACTTATCAAAATCTCAAGAACATTCCTTGCGGCTGGATCTCGTTCCATAGCCGCAGCAACATCAGACTTAACATCACTAAAAAAACCCATTTGAGTAAATCTTATACCAAAAAAATAAATGAACAAGCCTGTATCAATTATCAAATACTTTGAGATAATCATACGTCGTGGATCTTTCTACGGGTCTTCTTTTCAGTTCCAAAGTTAATCGTCTAAATTCTTCAGGAGGAAAATATTGGCCGTGCTTTCCACCAGCTGCAGTAGTTATTTTTTCTTCCATCAAAGTTCCACCAAAATCATTTGCTCCAGCGGTAAGGCAATATTGAGCAAACTCGGGGCCCTGCTTAACCCAAGACACCTGTATATTGTTTATCCACCCTCTAAAAAAAAGTCTTGCTACCGCATACATTTTTAATTGATCTAAATCTGTAGGACCTTCTCTGGCAATACCTTTCTTAAAAATCCTTGTATCCCATGGAATAAATCTTAATGGTACGAATTCAGTAATACCGCCGGTCTCTTTTTGTATGTCACGGATTATATTAAAATGTTTAGCCCAATGAAAAGGTTTATCAACGTGCCCATACATAATAGTTGAAGTAGTTTTCATATCAGCTTTATGGATTTCTTTAATGGTATCAATCCACTGATCTGTAGTTATCTTACCGGGAGCTATTATTTGTCTTACATCTTCACTTAAGATTTCCGCCGCAGTACCGGGAAAGGTTCCATGTCCAACATCTTTTAATTGTTTAACGAAATCGCCAATCGGGATTCCCAATGTGTCTGCACCATAATAGACTTCGAATGGAGAAAAACAATGCGTATGCATCTCGGGAACAGCCTCTTTTACGGTTTTAATAATTTCAATATAAAAATCACCATCGATATCAGAATGCATGCCCCCCTGCATACAAACTTCTGTAGCATTGTTTTCTTTTGCTTCTAATACTTTTTCTTTAATTTCGTCCATAGTAAGAAAGTAGGCTCTTGAGTCGCCTTCAGGTGCCATAAAATTACAGAAACCACAATATGTATTGCATATATTAGTAAAATTAATATTTCTGTTAACCACATATGTTATGTCGTCACCAACATCGTCTTTTCGTATCTTGTCCGCCATGAGCACTAGTGCGGAAAGATCCATGTCATTCTCAATTAGAAAGAGTTGTTCCGCTTCTTTTTCGGTAATCTCTTCGCCTTTTGTGGGCTTTTTAATAATACTAACTATATCCTCATTTGCCTTCGATAAAGCATAGCTTAGTCCCTTTGCTCGATTATTTTCAATTTCGTCTAAAATTCTTTTTAAATCTTCTTCCATAGTCCTATACCTAATTCTCGGCTATATATCCTGTATCGTCAACAAAACCAATAGCCTTATTGTAAATGTTATCATTAAGAAACTTCCTGTCTAAGAAATTCGGATAAACTGGCAACCTCTCTCTTAAATTAAAACCAAATTCCACAATATTTTTCTTCATCATATCAATTTGTGGCCAGGGGCTTTCTGGATTGACATAATCTATCGTTAAGGGAGAAACTCCCCCGAGATCGTTAACGCCGGCTAATACATGAAGCATATAAGTTTTTGAATTCAAGTTCGGTGGTACTTGGATATTCATTTGTGGTCCCATAATTATTTTCGATATGGCTACGGTTTTAATCATATCAAAATCGGTTGGGACCGGATGTCCTTCCATCTGTATTCCTGGCTTGGGACTAAAATTTTGAATAATAATTTCTTGTATATGCCCATACTGATCATTAATTCGTCTTAATTCATAAATTGAATCAACTCTTTCTTCCCAATTTTCTCCTATTCCAATTAAAATTCCTGAAGTCCAAGGAATGTTGAGTGCGCCAGCATCTGAAATTGTTTGCACTCTAGCTTTAGGATATTTGTCCGGACATTTGTGATGCGCCTCTCCTGGCTTCATAAGTCTTTCACTGATATTCTCAAGCATCAATCCCATACTTGGATTAGAATTTTTAAATCGTTCTAGCTCGGCAAAATCGGCAATTCCAAGATTAGAATGAGGAAAAATTCCTTCTTCTAAGCAAGTTTCGCTCATTGCTATCATATAGTCAGCAGTTGATTCGTAACCCATGCTATTAAGTTTTTTTCGATAAACATCATATATAATTTCTGGTCTGTCACCAGAAACAAATAATAATTCCGTACATCCTAGCTGAACCGCTTTTCTTGCTGACTCTAAAACATCTTCTGGTTCAACTAGCAAGTCTCCTTCGTCCGGTTCGATTTTAAAAGTACAGTACGAACATTGATCTCTGCACAGCTGGGTTAGTGGAATAAAGATATTTTTTGAAAAACTAATCAAATTCGTTTTATATTTTTCTCTGAGAAAATTTGAGGCCGCCATTAAATAAGAGACTTCGGAAGGTAGAATTGTTGTTAGTAATAAAGCCTCACTCCTCAAAAGAGCTTCTTCGTTAATGACTTTTTCAAGAATGTCTCTAAGGGGTTTCTTTATAGATGTAGAATCTCCTATAGGGATACCGTGGGCACTTAATAGCCCCTCTACCTTGCTGGAACCTACAAAATTATCATATACATCATCGAAATACATCATCACTTTCTCTTCTTAAAAGAGCCCTCGAATTTAATCTTGACAAACTATAATTATACCCCCTTATCAAAACTACGGGAATACCAGAATCTTTTTCCATGAGCAGGCCAGCAGAAGAAGCTAATTCGTCTACGATTGGAATAACCGTATCTTTAAGGGCCTTACCATACATATCTTTTTTATATCTTTTTATTGGAAGGATGCCATAACTTCCAATCGAAATCTGAGTTAAACCCTGTCTCCATGGACGACCAATAGAATCAGAAACTACAATGGGGATATTGACACTAGTTTTCTTTGCAATTTCCAAAGAGATATTTTTAGCCGATTTATTAGGGTTTTTAGGTAATAATAGAGCCAGGTTTCTTCCATATATATTCGATTGGTCAATTCCCGAGTTTGCACTTACTATTCCTAAGGGATTCCGTGAAATAACGAAACCTTTTGATACCTTCAAAATCTCTGTGGAATTATCTAGTATAAGTTGGCAAATCTTATCGCTTTTCCCGGTTTTTTTACTAAGTCGTCGCGCCTTTTCAGTAGTTCGATAATTATCAAGATTTACAAATCTGTTTTCTGCAATAGAAACAATTTTATGAGCAATAACTAGAATATCTGTTTTTTTTAGTTTTATTTTTTGTCTATTCAAGGCTAAAAGAATTTTGCTAGACAGGTTGTCGCCTGGATTGATTTTTGGCATTTTCTTAACAGCTATCAGTTCAATTTTTCTCATTTTTAAACCAAATTAATAATCGATTCCGCCATTGACTGAGAAATTTTTAAGTCTGTCATTCGTATATTTCTTATCAGGGGTGTCATGCCCATTGAGAAAATTCTTTTGGCATATTTCTTGTCTAGATCGTCAATCATCATATAGTCTACTGTTCCTTGATAAAATTTAGATACCCCCAGAACGTTGGGCTTAAGTCCCTTGGCTCTCATCACTTTCAGGACAGGTCCTTGAAATGCTTTGCTATCTACTATCGGACTAATAGCAACTTTAATCGCTCTAGATTTTTTTATAGCCTTCTTAACGCCAGACACCGATAATATCGGGTCTATGCTGATTATAGGATTGCTTGGGCAAAAAATTATCAAGCTCGCTTTTGATATAGATTTTATAAGATCATTTGAGGGCTTGGCTTTTCTTATATTCTTAAAAATAATTTTTTCCACCTTTGGCGTCATCTTGAATTTTATTAGATACTCTTGAAAATGCATTTCCTTATTTTTCGTTTTAATGTAAGTCTCAACAATTTCATTTGTCATTGGTAAAATTCGTGCTTTTGTGATTTTTAACTTCTTTCTTTGATTATCGACAACTTTGTGTAAAGCCAATCCCCGCTTCATCATAGAAAATTTTTTCTTGTTTTCTTTGAAGTCCTTATCTCCTAAGCCAAACCAAGAATCTTCTATGGCAAATTTCTTTATATGATTAAAAGTATCGTCCTTAATGCCCCATCCTTTCTTCTTGTCAATTTTTCCTGACAACCAATAAAGGATGGAGTCGATATCCGGACTTACACGTACACCATAAATATTTATATCGTCAGCTGTATTCACAACAATATGTAAATTATCCTTTTTTTTGGTTACTTTATACAATCCCTCAAGAAATTTACCGGCACCTACTCCGCCACCCAATGTAACAATCACTATCTTATCACTCCGAATTTACTATTTCTTGACACTATTTAAGTTTACATTTATTCTCCCTCGAGTGGTACTCGTAAGAGTTTAATAGGGAAGATTGGTGAGAATCCAACACAGACCCGCTGCTGTGATTAGCGCGACCCTTAGTAGATTTGCCACTGGGAAACCGGGAAGGCCTACTTAGGAGCTATAAGTCAGAAGACCTACCATAAAACAAAATTTATTTTTCTTCGAGGTTAGGAAAGATGGGCTTTTTATTAGGTCACTTTATTAAATCTTAATTAATTTTTGCTGATGTTAGCTGTCGAAGAAAAGGGGCGTTGTGCGTGAAAACTCTTTTACTAAGTACTTTCTTCCTTTTATTGGTTCTGGGGGATGTCGAGGCAGACGAACTGGTAATAGACAAAACGAATATAAGTAGAGCTGACATTGTCTTTTCCGAGTATGGGGGCTCTGCAACAATTATTACAGAGAATGATATTACACTTTCCGGTGCTACAGATGTCCAACAGTTATTAAGGCAAATTCCTGGGCTGGCTGTATTTCAAAGTGGCGCTCGAGGGGGGAAGGTAAGCGTTTTTTCCAGAGGTAGTGAAAGTGATCATAACTTGGTCTTAATTGATGGAATCATAGTTAATGATATTGGTGGGGCTTTCGATTTCTCCAATTTAACTACAAATAATATTGAAAAGATTGAGATTTTAAAAGGGCCACAGGCAGTTCTTTACGGGGCAGGTGCAATGGGCTTAGTGGTTAACATAACTACAAAAAAAGCAACGGAAGAAACCAATATTGGTCTTAGTTCTGGCATAGGTTTTGGACAAGAACCAAAGCAAAAAGACCAAAGCAATGGTGGGACCTACTTGATTAACGAGCAATCAATAGCAATATCTGGTCCTGCTAATAACAATATTGGATATTCGGTTGGATTTGAAAGAATTGATAATAATGGGCACATGCTTGTACAAAACAATTACGACAATACAAGTCTGAATGGTGGCATATCCCTACACACTGATAATAAAGAAGTAAGAGTAATTGCAAATATGGCTAATATGAAAAGAAGATTTCGATATCCTACAAATTCATCAGGAGTTTTGGCAGGAGGCTTATACAACACGCAGAAAGAAAGGGTCCATGCAAATAGGAGAAGCATGAAAGCCGAATATGATATTATCGAACCTTTAACCCTCGGTGGAATCTACACATATTGGCATAAACATCTTTGGACCGAGTCGGTGCCCGATCAGAACTGGTGGGAAACACGCAAGGGTTTTGATTACTATATAAAAACAAGTAGTGATGTTGGTCCATTGTTTGTTAAATCTCTATTTGGATATAAACGAATCAAGGAAACTAGTAACTATAATAGGTTCGGAGGAACATATTATGGGCACAATGATATCACTCAATCTTATTACTCAAACATTATCTTAGAAACACCATATGAATTATTTATTAATCCGGGGATAAGAAAAGAGGAGCACGAAACGCATGGTAGTACAATTATCCCATCTATATTCGTTTCAAAAAATATATCCAAGCTCAATTTAAGATTAAGAGGGGGGTATAGCAAAGGAATTAAGTACGCTGGAATATACGAATCATATGATACGCCTGGGTTAAAACCTGAAAAAAATAAGGCTTACGAAATTGGATTCGATAAAAAAATTAGCCAAAATATATCCGTAAGTGGAACTTATTTTAGAACCTTAATATATGACTTAATAGCTTACAAATATTCTGGATCGTCAAATAATTACAAAAATATTCAGGAGGCACAAAGTAAAGGCTTGGAACTGTTCTCCAATGTTTTTTTACCTAAGGGTGTAAGGGCTAAACTTTGGTATACCCAACTTTTAACAGAGGCCAGAAAGACTGAAAATTTAGGTGGAAGTTCCAATTGGACTGATGGCAAGGCCATGCTTAGAAGACCCAAGCACAGTGGTGGTTTCACGATTAGCAAAGTAAATAATTCATTCAATATCAACCTTGATGGAACTTATACGGGTCAAAGATGGGATTACGAAAGTTATACGGATAGAGATTCAAACGAATTTTTTTGGATATTTAACTTACATGTCGATTACAACCTAATGACAGATGAGAAGGATTTATACAAAATTAAACCATTCCTGAGAATCAACAATATCTTTAACGATAATCACCAACAGATATTAAATTTCGACTCTCCTGGCAGGGTAATATTCTTCGGCCTTAAAGCCAATATATAAACGTACGCCAGCAATATTCAGCATCTAAAAGCTACATTGTATATAGTTAATATATGAACATAGTATCTTTATTGCCAAGTGTTACGGAAATATTATGTGAACTTGGCCTAGAAGACAATATAGTTGGCATTAGTCATGAATGTGATTTCCCTGAGACAATCCACAGCAAAGAGGTGGTTGGATTCTCCGGTATTGATTCTAAAAATTTAAACAGCTTGGAGATTGATGAATTAGTAAGACGTAATATTCAAGCTGGCAAATCTAGTTATTTTCTAAAGATAGAGGAAATAGAAAAGACAAAGCCTGACTATATCATTACGCAAGACTTATGCGAAGTTTGCGCAATATCGGAGGATACAGTTGTAACGAGCCTGAGCTCTCTAGGAAAAAAACCTAAAATTATTACGGTGGGGCCCAAAAATATAGAAGATATCAAAGAATCAATTAAAAACATTGCTAAAGAGTTGGGTAAAGAGAAAAAAGGGCTTCAGGTTATAGACAATTTTAATTCAGAAATTAATAGCATCCTCTCGAAGACGGAAACAATAATTGATCGACCAAGAGTATTTTGTATGGAGTGGATGAACCCATTTTATTCTGCGGGTCATTGGGTTCCTGAAATGGTAAAAATTGCTGGTGGGATTAGTGGCCTTAGCAAATCAGGTGAATCTTCTCACATAGTTCAATTTGATGAGATAATTAAGTATGCACCTAACTACATATTCATCATGCCTTGCGGTTATGCAATTGATGACTCACTTAAAGAAATAAATCTTCTTCTAGAAAATAGTAAGCTGAACGAAATCCCTGCTTTCAAAAGAGGAGATGTATACTTGGTTGATGCCAATTCTTTTTTCACCAGGCCATCAACCAGAATAGTAGAAGGAATAAAATTGCTAGCCAGGACTATGAACAGTGAAAATTTTCAGCATGAACCCGAACCGGACTCAATCCTGAATCTTCAAAATTACATTCATTTCGAATCTTTCGTTGGCTAAAGTTGGCTAAATTCTACTTACCAGAAGAGAATTCAGAACCATCTGTAATAGCTTCGTCTGCTGCTGGTGGTGCATTATCAGTCGTTGGGCTATTTCCTGAATCTTCAGCAGGAGCTCCACCTTCAGCACTACCACCACCTTCCGAGCCAAAGTTGGTTGCCGCAATCCAGTACAATCCAACAATTCCTAAAGTAATTGCTACAGCTGTCATTGACACCCCTCCTTGATAACGTAAAGTGTAATCATTAACAATTGTACTCTAATAATGCTAAAAAAAGCAAGTATTAATACTTCAAAATCAGCGATATTGAGAAACTTCGATTTCATCAAAGAAGGCTCAATAATCATAGAATTTGAAAAAAAAGCATACCTAGCAGTTTGCAAAGAAAGGGATTCGTTCCAAAATTTCTCGGAAAACCTGGAACCTGTAATAATTTTTAATCCTATTATGCATGGCGATTTTCCAATCATAGAGTTCAATATTAAGTTTTATAAAAAAAGTGTTTATATAGATGAAATCTCTACATTAATCTCGACATCCAACAGAGAAGAGATTCGTAGTCTTGTTAGGTTTTCTTCGGAAAGCTGGTCAAATTTATTGATACTCGCCAAGGAGGAAAACGAGTTAAAGTCGTTTAAATTTGAGAATAATTCCATAGAGGATTTAAACTTGTGCCTAAGAGAACTCCAAATTGACATTGAAGATATAATGAAAAATACTTAGGTATCTAAGGATTAGTTTTTTGAGTTTTGCAAAAATAACTGGAACTGGGGTTTTTATTCCGGAGAAGATTTTATCTAATAAAGATCTTGAGTCTCTTGTGGATACATCAGATGAATGGATTAAGACAAGGACCGGAATTTCTGAGAGAAGAATACTTGAAGATGGTAGAACAACGTCCGACATGTGTGTCGATGCATGTAAGGAGGCACTTAAAAATGCCAAGGTGTCTCCACAGGAAATAGATGGAATAATTGTTGCAACAATAACAGGCGATTACATAACGCCTTCCGTGGCTTGTCTTTTACAAGACAGACTAAAAACAAGAAAGGTATTTGCATTTGATATTTCTGCGGGCTGTTCTGGGTTCGTCTATACTCTAAAAATAGCAAGAGCTCTTATCGAAAATGGAGAGGTTGAAAAATTATTAGTTGTAGGAGCAGAAAATATATCACAAATTACAGACTATACAGATAGGGGCACTTGCATCCTCTTTGGTGATGCCGCAGGAGCCGTAGTGTTAGAAAAGTCTGAAGAGGCAGGAATACTATCCGTTTGCCTAGGTGCAAGTGGTGCTGAAGCGGAATCTCTCTATGTACCCGGAGGAGGATCAAAGGACCCTCTAGGATATAGGTTCTTGGAGATGGAAGGAAAAGAAGTTTTTAAAGAGGCTGTTAAAATTATTCAGTCAAATTCTCTTGAAGCAATTGCAAAAGCTAATCTTCAGCCAAAAGATATAGATATGTTTATTCCACATCAAGCTAATTTGCGAATTATCGAGGCTGCCAGAGAGAGACTAGAACTACCGCTTGATAAATGCTATGTAAATATAGACAAATACGGAAACACGTCGGCTGCCTCCGTACTACTTGCGCTTCATGAAGCCATTAATGAGTCAAAAATTAAAGAGGGTGACAATATTCTTTTTTCTGTTTTTGGAGCAGGTCTTGCTTGGGGATCTGCGGTAGTAAGATGGTAGGAGCTTTAGAAGTATTTAATCCAAGTAAGTATTGGGGATTCTCATATCGAAATACTTGGAAAAACCGCAGCAAATTACGTTCTCTATCGAAATCTGCAATAAAAGAACTTGATAATCTCGAGCTAATTAAGGAAATCTATAATGAACCCCGTCAATATAAAAAATTAACTGATTTTATAAAAAAGAATCTTTATTCAAATCTTGTTGTTTTTGGTATGGGTGGTTCAAGTCTTGGGACCAAGGCAATCTTTGAAGCTTTAAATTACTCGAAAAAAGGGAAAAAAAATTTACACATAATAAACAACGTAGATGGAGACAGTTTTGAAAAGTTGTTTAAAGGAATTAAAATCAAAGATTCTTTGTTCATTTTTGTCAGCAAATCGGGAGATACAATTGAAATAAAAAACCTTGTAAAAGAAACTTTCAAAAAAATAAGTGAAAAAAAAGTCAATCATCAAAAGCGAGTACTCTTTATAACAGAATTTAGGGAATCTTTTTTGGATAAGTTCGGAAGGGCCAAAAAAGTTCCAACTTTTTATATTAATAAAAATCTTGGCGGGAGATTTTCAGTACTAAGCCCTTCTAGCATGATCCCATGTGAGTTGGCAGGAATAAATTCACGAGAAATTCTTACTGGTGCCAAAGATACATACGAGAGACTAAGGCGAGAGAGATTCATCTCTGTAACTAGACTTGCAAATTTCTATTACAATAATTATTTAGATGGAAAGAATATAAGCATTGTAATGCCCTATAAAGACAATTTAAATTCCTTCGGGGAATGGTTTATGCAACTTTGGGGAGAAAGTCTCGGTAAACAAGGGAAAGGTAGGAAAAATATCGGTCTTACGCCAATCAACTATCTAGGCCCTAGAGATCAGCATTCTCAAATGCAACTTGTTTTGGATGGACCAAAGAATAAAACAATAACGTTTATTACGGTTCGCAAGAGCCAGGTGTTAAATAAAAGGCTAGAAAACTTGGCTTTGCTGGAACAATCAGCAACATTTGAAGCAACAAAGGAAAGGAAGATTCCCAGTGTAAAATTTGAAACCAGAAGACTCGATGGTCCAGCGTTAGGCTCTATCTTTTTAATATTTCAACTTACAGCAATTCTTTTAGCTAAAAATCTCAATATTAATCCTTTTGACCAACCTGCCGTAGAACTAATTAAAAAAAGACTAAAATCGTAGATTATAAAAGGAGCGAAGTCAGCCTAAAAGAGTTTTTGATCAAGAGATAGATTTCCACCACCAATAAAAACCAGCGAGTATGCCAATCCAATGAGACAAAGCTGGTATCCGTAGGTATCATAGGTTGGATAATAACCACTGTCGAGATGTACAAACCAAATTCCCACGCACATTACAGCAATGATTCCAATAGAGGCAAGCCTCGTTAGAAGACCGAGGGCCAACGCTAGTCCACCGAAGAATTCGACAAAAACTGCAACTCCAGTTTCCCAAGTTGCAAACCCATAAGTAAGTTTCCAATCCAACGCTTTTGATTGGAAGTCGATAAGTTTGTGCCAACCGGCAGGAATAAAAGTAAGTGCTAGAATAATTCTAGGTAATAATGACGCCCATGTTGATGATGTTCTAAGGAACCACATAAGCTCAATTATAACCAGAAAAAAACATATATTTCAATCAGGATTGTGTAAACTCATCCTGATGGAACTCTGGCTTAAAGTATTTGAGGTAATTCTTCCTGTAATACTTGTCGTACTAACCGGATATCTATTCGGTCGGATAACAAAAGTAAATTTAAAATCAATAAATCTCTTTATCATGTACATTTCGACTCCGTGTCTAATTTTCTCCTCTCTCACTGAAGGGAAAGTAGCATTTAATGATGCCTATACAATTGTACTAGTCGGCTCAATATTAGTATTGATATCAATACTTTTATCTTTTAGTTTGGTAAGAGCAACTAAAAGAGATCCATCTATCTACTTGAATCCAATCGTTTTTCCCAATACGGCCAATTTGGGATTACCAATTGTTCTTTTCGCCTTTGGTGCAAGAGCGTTTGATTATGCAATAATGTTTACCACCGTAATTTTCTTTCTCCAGTGTACGATAGGAATATTTATTATTAATGGAGCAACGAAAATCAAAGAAGCCTTTAAATCCCCTTTGGTGTACGCTGTTATTCTTCCAATTCTTCTTAATAAAACGGGAATTGAAATAGATGCAGGGGTTAACAGTTCAATCAAATTACTAGGTACTACTTGCATACCTCTTATGATGTTTAGTTTAGGTCACAAACTATCAGAAACAAAAATTTTAGATTTTAGAGAAGATTTAATAGTAGGAGCTTTAAGGATTGCTATAGGAATAGGGCTAAGCTTGCTAATCTGCAAATTGCTTAAAATAGATAATTTTTTGGCACAGGTGATGATTGTACAGTATTCAATGCCTGCAGCGGTATTTAATTTTATTCTTGCCGACAGATATAATCAATCTCCTGAAAAGGTAGCATCAATCGTTTTTGCATCTACTATAATTTCAATTCCAGTAATACCAATCATTCTTTATTATCTAATGCAATAGAGCGATTATGAGTTTGAATCTCATAATTGAGCTCGGTCCTAAAGCCATTTCGCAATAGAATATTATTAGCGTCGAGAATATCTTTGGATTTATAAACCAATCTCGAGGAGAGGGATACATATTTAAAAAGTTTTTTTGTATTCAAATAGAATGTGATTTGAGACATAGGATGAACCTCAATTTGAATCCTACCTCTGCGTATACTATGAAGACCTCGAACTCCCTCGAAAGCGAGGAGAGGGATGCGGCTTGCATCGGTTTCAACTTTCTTGATTATTTTCTTCATAAGCGAATAGGATTCTTGGTTAATTCCACTAGAAGCTAAAAGGCCCTTTTGTTTAGAAATAATAGACAATGATTTGTTAATCTCTTCGGGCTTAAGTTCTCCATCGCTTCCATACCCGAGCACGCCAATCAAAGTCTGAATTTTTGTACTAATACGAGATAATGCAGCAAGCATAATTGAATCAGCCAAAGGACTTGCTAACCCAGGTTCGTTACCAGTGGCCAGAATATCTCCGCCCACATCAATACCAACAATTAAATCAATCTTATTTTTTTGGCTAAAAAGAAGAAGATCGTTAGCTATTGATTTCGGACTATTCAATATATTGATTAATATAACTTTTTCCTTAAGTACGTTCGCAACTTTTGACTCACTAAAATATAATCCATCTTTTGTTTTTGTATTATTGCGCGCCCAACATAAACTATCATTAATTTTTGTCTTGTTGATGATTTGCGAAAAAGGGCGTGGTCCAGGATATGGGTCAATCGAATACCTCTCCCATGGTATACCACCTAGAATACTTTTTACACCATAGGTCTTTAAAAGAATTTTGGTCGGAATTGTGCCAACAATATCCGCGCCTCCACCGATACCTATTAATAATGCTTTTTTTATTTTTGAAAAAGATTTTTCCATGTATGCAATTAAGGTTATTATAACGTATCAAGGGAGCATAATGGGAAGGATTGCAATCAAGGGAAATGATTTTTTATTCAAAGGTAAGATTGACATACCGCCTGATAAGTCAATCTCTCATAGAGCTATTATTGTGTCGTCTTTCAATACTCAGGTTACTAGGATTAAAAATCTCTTAATATCACAAGATACACAGTCAACAATTAACTGTTTATCTAAATTAGGGGTTCAATTTGAAAAACTTAATGGAGATATTAATGTCAGGGGTACTGGGATAAGAAATTATTCTGCTCCACAGGATATTCTTTATTGTGGCAATTCTGGTACCACAGCAAGACTTTTGGTTGGAGTACTAAGTGGACAAAGGTTTTCATCAAAACTCGATGGTGATAGCTCCTTAAGAAGAAGGCCAATGGATAGAGTAAAAAACCCTCTGGAGAAAATGGGTGCAAAAATTTCCACGACGAGTGGGGGTTTGCCTATCGATATATCTTCTGCTTCTCTCGAAGGTGCGGATTTCGATTTAAATCTTGGGTCAGCACAAGTAAAATCGGCAATATTATTTGCTGCACTTACCGCTAATAAAGAAACAACATTCAGAGATAAAAAGAAATCTAGAGATCATACAGAAATAATGCTTTCAAGCTATACAAGTAATATAAAAATAGATAATGGAATAATACGCATTACTCCTGACCCGATTATCGAACTAAGCGACATAGATGTTCCTAATGATCCTTCGTCTGCCGCATTTTTTATAGTTGCTGGTTTAATAAATCCAGCCTCTGAATTGATTTTAAAGAATCTATGTCTCAATCCCATGAGAATTAAATTTGTTGAAATTTTGCAAGAGATGGGAGGTAACATTAAAATTACGAATACCACCGAGAAAGATAGCGAAGTAATAGGAGATATAGTGGTCAAGAGTAGTCAGTTGAAATCAATACGAATTACCGAAGACTCTATTCCATCAATAATCGACGAAATACCAATTCTTTGTCTCGCTTGTTCTGTAGCAGAAGGAGAATCTACAATCTCGGGTGCTAGCGAGCTAAGATTTAAGGAATCTGATAGAATTAAAACTACCGTTACAGAACTTAAGAAGCTCGGGTGTGAGATTGAAGAAATGAACGATGAGATAAAAATTACAGGAAAGGAAAGTCTGCAAGGTGCTCCATGTGAAAGCAACGATGATCATAGAATTGCAATGATGATTGCTATAGCTGGAACTAAGGCAGTCGGCGAAACCGTTATTAACAATGCGGAGTGTGTATCAATTTCTTTTCCTAATTTCTTCAAATTACTAAAAGGCTTTAGAAAAAACATACAATGACAATTGTAACTATAGATGGACCATCGGGGGTAGGGAAAGGAACTATAGCGAAAATAATTTCGCAGTTCTTGGGTTTTTATTATTTAGACTCCGGCGCTATGTATAGAGCATTGGCTCTTTTTGCGGATTTACATGGGATTAACACAGCAGACGACAAAAGATTGAAGAAACTCTTAATTGATCTTCATGTAAGATTTGTTAAAGAAAACGGAAAGGACAAGGTTTTTATAAATTCCGACGATGTAACAGACGACATTAGAACAAATGAAATATCTACTCTAGCTTCTCAATTTGCGGTAAATGAAACAGTAAGAGGGGTCCTGAGGGAAATGCAGAGAAGATTAGTTAAAAACAAAAATTATGTTGCTGAAGGACGAGATATGGGTACATATGTATTTCCAGATGCGAAATACAAATTCTATTTAGACGCTGATCCAACAGTAAGAGCACACAGGAGGACATTGCAATTGCAAGAAATACTTGGAATCAAGATGGATCAAGAAAAAGTTTTGGAAGAAATAACACAAAGAGATAAATTAGATATGACACGCAGTGTGTGCCCCCTACATCCAGCAAATGATGCTATCATAATAGATACATCCACTTTAAGTATTGATGACGTTATTGGGAGGATAAAATTGGTGGTGCAAGATGCCTAAGAAATTAATCATTGCGGATAGTGCTGGTGTATGTTTCGGTGTGGAAAAGGCTGTTTCAAGTGCCGAAGATATTCTTGATGGAAATAAGCATGTTGATGTTAAATCATTTGGCCCTTTAATACATAATCCTCAGACAGTTGACATACTCAAAAAGAAAGGTTTATCGGTAATTAATAAAATTACAAAAAACGAGAAAGGGACCGTGATTATTAGGGCGCATGGTATTCCGTACTATGAAGAAAAAAATTTACAAGAATCTTCCTTGAACATTGTAGATATGACCTGCCCTATAGTAAAAAAATTACAATTTGCTGTAAAATCATTGTCGGATAATAACTATTTTGTTTTGATTGTTGGCAACGAGAGTCATCCCGAGATAATTGGAGCTAGAAGCTACGCTAACGATAATTGCTTAGTTGTTAAAAACAAAGACGAAGTCAAGAAAAGCGCTCTAAAATCTAAGAAGATAGGAATCGTTGCTCAAACAACCATCCCAATAGAAACCTTTTGGGATGTAGTAAAAACCTTGAAGACTTTTAAGGGTTATGAAATTAAAGTCATCGACACTTTATGTGATGATATTCACAACAAACAAAAAGAATCAAAAGAGATAGCAAAGGACGTTGACGTAATGTTTGTTATTGGAGGAAAAAATAGTTCAAACACTAAAGAAATAGCCGAGTTGTGCAAACAAGTAAATTCATCCACATATCAAATAGAAACATGTGAAGAGATAAACGAATTAAACCTTAGCTTGCAAGATAAGGTTGTTGGAATCAGTGCAGGAGCATCAACTCCTCCTTGGCTTATCAAGGAAACAATCGATAGAGTACTGCTCAATGAATAATATGAAATATTTTAGCTTAAAAAACTTGGTCATCGTGGCCGTGCTAGGACTATTCGTTTATAGTGCATTTGTCACAGTCAATCCGACCGATAAAATCGCGGTATTAGAAGTTAATGGCATTATAAAGAATCCTAAAAAATATCTGGATAGCATACGGAGAATTAAAGATAACGAAGGGATTAAGGGGATGATTGTTCGGATCAATTCTCCTGGTGGGACCGTTGGATCTTCGCAAGAAATTTATAGCTCTTTAGTTGATTTAAACAAATCGATACCTGTTGTATCAAGCATTATAGATGTTGGTGCCTCAGGTGGTTACTTGATAGCTTGTGGATCATCTTATATTTTCGCAAATTCCGGATCTATAACTGGAAGCATAGGTGTTATTAGCCAGTATTATGATATCTCAGAACTAATGAAGTTTTTAAAGCTCGATGTGGAGATTATCAAATCCGGCAGACTGAAAGATATAGGAAATCCTACAAAAAAGCTTAGTGGCGACGAAAGAAAGCTTCTTAATGCCTTACTTAAAGATGTCCATAGTCAATTTCAGTTGATAGTTCAAGAAAGAAGGGATTTAACCGATAGGGAAATAAAAAATATATCCGATGGAAGAATTTTTTCCGGCAATCAGGCCCTAAAGCTTAAACTTATTGATGGGATAGGCGGTTTAGAGTCTGCTAAAGAATATATTGAAAAGAAGATAGGTCTATATGATTTAGAATTAGAATATTTCCCGAAAAGAAAAAGAAAACTATTCGACAGAATACTGCCCGAACTAAGTAGCGAGGACCTAGGAGCAAAGTTTATAAAAAAACTTTATTATCTTTATAGCCCAGATTTTTAAATATGTTAGAATCAACTCATTATGATTAAGACCGTGTTGATATCTATCTTGTTTTTGTTGGGAATAGTGTTTATTTTTCAGAATCAGGAAGTCATTTTGAGTGAGTTCTTCATTGCCTATGACATCAAGGTATTCTCATTTGAGAATCAGTCTTTGAGTAATTATTGGTTACTCATAATTGCTTTTTTGTTGGGTGTACTAATTTGTTTAATATCAATGGGAGTCAGTTTAGTATCGAAAAGCCTAAAGATTAATGAACTTCAGAAAAAAATTAATACCTTGGAACAAGTTCCTGCTTCCAAAGAGGCTAAATAAAAAATTGATTAGAAAACCATCTTGGATAAAAAGCACAATACCAATTGGTAACAATTTCACGAATCTAAAGAAGCTCGTATCGAAAAACAAACTACATACAGTTTGCGAAGAGGCAAAATGCCCAAATCTCGGAGAGTGTTGGAAGTTAGGGACACTAACGTTTATGATTCTGGGTGATATTTGCACAAGAAGTTGTGGTTTCTGCGCCATTAAAACTGGCAATGGTGGTATCATCGATCATCTTGAGCCTAAAAGATTAGCTAGAGGAATTTGGGATTTAAAAAAAAACAACAATCTTATCAATCATGTTGTATTAACCTCGGTTAATAGAGACGATAAAAACATAGAGAGTGCTAAGATTTTTTCTGATTCTATAAAAGAAATAAGGAATCTCCACCTAGGAATCAAAATTGAAGTATTAATTCCTGATTTTCTTGGAGATAAAAAAGCTTTTGATATGATTATTGCCGCACAACCTGATGTATTAAATCATAATATGGAAACAGTTGAGCGCCTATATTATCTTCATCAAAATACTGGAACAGAAAAGAAGCGATCAGTAAGACCGCAAGCAAATTATCATAGATCAATACATTTGTTAAAATATTTCAAGGACAATTCCCAAATCATTACAAAATCAGGGTTCATGGTTGGGCTTGGAGAAGATAGAATTGAAGTACGCAAGCTAATCGATGACTTAGATAATGCTGGGTGCGATTTGATAACCGTAGGGCAATATTTGCAACCTACCAAAGAACACATTAATGTGACTAAATTTTACAGCCTATCCGAATTTAAAGAGATTGAAGTCTATACTAAAAAGAAATCTAATATAAAATCGGTAGAATGTGGTCCTATGGTACGAAGTTCTTATCATGCAGAAACTCAATTAAAGAAAATTACTCACAATAAATCAGAAGAGCGAGAAATAGTTTGAAATACATAGTAGTGCAGGCAGACGGAATGCCTGATAGGCCAATAAAAGAATTTGATAACAAAACTCCATTGGAATTTGCTGATACGAAATCTATCGACAGTTTGGTAAAAGATTCAATTATCGGAATGGTAAATCACATACCCGAAGGATTAAAATCTGGAAGTGACGTAGGAAATCTGAGCGTATTGGGCTATAATCCAAAAGATTTCTATACAGGAAGATCACCACTAGAAGCTACAAGTCTAGGTATAGATTTAAATGACGATGATGTGACTTATAGATGCAATCTCATAAATACGACTATCGCCAATGATAAAGAGATAATGGACGATTATTCCGCTGGACATATACAAAACTCAATTGCTAATACATTGATACAATTCTTAAAAGAAGAATTAGATGACGAGAGCTTTACATTTTTTCAGGGAGTAAGCTACAGGCATGTACTCGTATGGAAAAATGGGGATATATCTCCAGTAACTATTCCACCACATGACATTTCACAAAAATCCATAGACAATTTTATCCCGAGCGGTCAGGGCTCCGAGAAACTCAATGAATTAATGAATATGGCAAAACAAAAAATTAAACAATTTAAAGAATTAAATGATGAATATAAAAATTTATTATGTAATGGTATTTGGCTTTGGGGGCAAGGCAAAAAAACTACTCTGCCGAATTTCCAATCAATAAACGGAGTTTCGGGTTCAATAATTTCAGCCGTCGACTTGGTAAAAGGAATTGGGAAATGTGCCGGTTTAGAAGTCATAAATGTCGAGGGCGCAACAGGATATTTGGATACAAACTACAATGGCAAGGTAGAAGCAGTGTTGAATAGTTTGAACAAACATGACTTTAGCATGATTCATATTGAGGCACCAGATGAAACAGGCCATGAAGGAGACTTTAATAAAAAAGTTCAGGCTATTGAGGATTTAGATAAAAAAGTCATTGCCCCTTTGGTCTCGAGTCTACACAAAAAGTTTGACGAGTTTAAACTTTATATAGTTTCTGATCATCCAACACCGATAGAGTTAAGAACTCATAGTTATGATTATGTACCTTTCATGATATATGATTCAAGGGAGTCGATTAAGAATCATAACGAAAGTTGCTTTAATGAAAAAACCGCCACTAAATCGAACTTAGAGATTCGGGACGGATTTACTTTATTAAGAAGATTCCTTAGCGAGTAGCTTGGCTTGTTTCCAGATTTCCCCATCGGACAGATTATTAATATCTTTTTTTAAATTTATAAATATCTTAGCTCTTTTTAGGAATTTATCTGAACTTTTATTTAAAGCAATTTCAGGATTAACCTTTTCTTTCCTGCAGAGATTTGCAAGGGTAAAGAGGATGTCACCAATTTCTTCCTCAGTAAGTAACTGATTCTTTTTTCTAACAGCCTCTTGATACTCTTTAATTTCACTAAAAAGAACTTCTAAGAGTTCTTCTGAAGATTCCCAATCGAGGTCCAACTTAGAATAGCTCTTTGATATGTCTATCGCTCGAATTAGGGAGGGAAATGATTTTGAGAATCTATCCTTTTCTTTAGTTTTTTCCTTTGTTTTCTCTTCATTCCATATCGCTTTTGCCTCATCCGCATTTTTAGCAATTTTTTCACCAAAGACATGAGGGTGTCTCCTGATTAATTTTTTTGAATGAGTATCAATTACATCTTCTAGGCTAAACAGGTTTTGTTCTTCTGCAATATTGGAGATGAGCAATATTTGCAACAAAAGATCTCCTAGCTCCTCTTTTAGGTTTTCATAATCTTTTAAATCTATAGCTTCTATAACCTCGTAAGACTCTTCGATTATATGAGATCTTAACGATTCAAGAGTTTGCTCCTTGTCCCAAGGGCACCCATCTTCGCTTCTTAATTTTTTTGTAATGCGAATTAGCTCTATAAATTTTTCTTTCAATTTGTTAAATCCTTAAAAATTTTGGGAATCGTGTTAGATTTCTGTAGCCATCTTTAGTTACTAATATGGTATCTTCTATTCTAACTCCACCAATTTTTTTGTAATAAAGTCCTGGCTCAACGGTTATAACATGATTCTTCCGTAAAACTTCGTTACTCTTAGAAATCCTTGGAGGCTCATGGATATCCAATCCTAATCCGTGTCCAGTCGAATGAATAAAACCTTCGGGATAGGTACCTTTATAATTTGTATCAAATCCACGCTCTTGAAAAAAATTAAAAATTTTATTATGGACAGTGCTACTTTTAATACCAGATTTAACTAGAGAGAGTCCAAGTTTTTGGGCTTTCAATACTGTATTGTACATATTTTTCAATTCATCACTCGGATGCCCTTTTACTACTGTCCTTGTCATATCTCCAAAATATCCTGTATCCATATCTTTCGGAAAAATATCGATAACTATTGGCTGATTCTCTTTAATAGGACCGGAACCTTGGTGATGAGGCAAAGATGAGTGTCCACCAGACGAAATAATACAATCCGGACACTCAAGCCCTAAAGACAATAATTCTTTTTGGCAGAATCTTCTTAAAAATTCTGAACTTAGAATTTTTCCATTATTATATAGTTTTTTATTCCGTGACTTTGCGCTTTGTATCTTGCCAATGACTAATTTCATAACCGATTCCGTGGATCGCATAACTTTAGAAATCGATTTAATTTCAATTGCTGTCTTGATAATTCTGGAACTAAAAAATATTGGCGATTCTGAGGGAGAAATCTTAATTTTATTACTTGATAGTTCTTTAAAAAGGAAAGAAGGAAAATTATAGGGCACTTGTAGTTCTTTAACTTTAAATTTATCTAATATGTAACTAATAATTTTTGTTATTTTACCGCTTCTTATAGTTTCTGAAATTTCCCTTGAAGACAAAATCACATCGACTTTTGCCTCTTTTATGCCTCTTGTAAGTTCTAAATCATTTAAAACTAAATATGTTTTGTTTTTATATTCAAAGAATATTACAGGATCAGGGACTTTAAAGGAGGTTTTATAGAACAAATCGGATGAATTTTGAGTATCATCGTATATTAATCTCATCATATTCATTTATCGAGTAATATACAGTATATATCTACAAACAAAAGATAATTGCCAATTTGGTTGGTTTTATTTACACTAAATAGTAATGTTTAACATTAGCGAAAAGGCAGCTGGGGAAATCACAAAACTTCTCAAGCAGGAAGATATGACTGACGGGTTTTTGCGAATTAGGGTAGTTCCAGGGGGTTGCTCTGGTTTTTCCTATGAAATGGGTTTCGATAATGAAGTAGATGGTTCAGACCAAGTTTTTGAAGAACTCAATGTTAAAGTCGTGATTGACAAGTTTAGTTTTGACCATCTTGATGGTGGTACTTTGAATTTCTCTGATGGAATAAATGGATCGGGTTTTGGAATTGAAAATCCTAACGCAAAAGCACAGTGCGGATGCGGTTCATCTTTTACGGTCTAATAATTCACAACAGGTTAACTCTCCTAATTAATTTAATCAAAATTAGACAGCCAAGTGCAAGAAAGATAATCGCTAATGTTATATTGCCAGTCGCAAATTGAATAAGGCCAAAAATCATTAGCAATATAGATAAAGCTAAAAATATAGAGCTAATTAGTGGAGTAACAATGCTTCTTATACTATAAGAATTCTTTTTGTTATCAAAATTCCAAAAACCATCAGGTCTAATTCGATTATAAAACTCGGTTAATGTTTTATTTGTTTCTGGAGAAGTTACATACGTTACAAGTAAACCAATTAAAATCGAAAGTGGAATTATCATAATTTTTGTAAAAAAATCAACAGAGATTACATTCATTTCTTCAAGCACATAAGTTGTTAAACTCAAACAAATAGATGCTATTAAAGCCGCTATTTCAGACCATGCATTTATCCGCCACCAAAACCATCTGGCAATCAGAAAAAAACCAAGGCCCGAGCTTACACCCCATAGAAAAATCCAAGCCTCCCCAATATTATGGATTGAGAGGCCAACAAGGAGCGCCAAACAAAGAAACACAATAGTGAAAAGTTTTGACATATAAACATAATGCTCTTCGGATTCATTCTTCTTATAAAATCTTCTATATAAATCATTAATAAGATAAGACGACCCCCAATTTATTTGAGTACTTATCGTAGACATATATGCGGCTAACAAAGTTACTATTAGAAAGCCTTTAAATCCACCGCCCACATAATCTCTAATCAGTAAAGGATAAATTATTTCGTTGTCCAGGCCATAATCAGCATTTATTGGAAAAATAATCAGTGTACACAGACCAATTATAAGCCAAGGTGCGAATCGAAGAACATAATGATTAACGACAAACCATATCGTACCAAGTGCTCCGTCTTTTTCAGATTTAGCAGAACATAGTCTTTGTATGATATACCCTCCACCATCTGAATTGTGCGAAGACCACCACACAACTGTCGCATAACCTAAGAAAAGCATAAAATCGTCATTGTTAAAGATTGAGGGGATCATTCTTAGTTTTTCAGGATCTATAGATTTTACTAGTTGAAAATAGTTATCTAAGCCACCAATAGCCGAACAATTTATCAAAATAATTGCGAGGATAATCGATCCAGCAAATGCTATAAAATACTGGATAAAATCATTGATAACGACTCCTCTCAGTCCAGACGAAGCTGTATAAAATAGAGCTACAAGTGTTACTAGGATGAGTAAGACTGTACTATCGAAGCCAAGTATAGTATTAAAAATTTTCAAGAAGGCACTAATAATCCATCCAGAAATTATTAAATTAAAAAAAGTGGAGAAATAAAAAGCCTTAAATATTCGCAGATATCTAGCTGGTTTACCCGAATATCTAAGTTCAATAATTTCATTGTCGGTAATAACTCCCGCTCTTCTCCAATATCTAGAAAAGAAAAAAATGACCAAGCAATGCGTGAAGAGAAAGGACCACCAAAACCAATTTTGCCAGATTCCAGGGTCTCGTATCCAAGAAATCACAACTATGGGTGTGTCAATAGAAAGAGTTGTAGCAACCATTGATGTTCCCAGGAGCCACCAAGGAAGATTCTGCCCAGAAACAAAGTATGATTTAATACTTCTTGAGGCTTGCTTTCTCAGGTAGATGCCAATGAGACAACTTAGAATTAGATAAGAAGCTATTATAATTAAATCAAAATTTGTTAAAATTTTTAAAAAATCAAAATATTTCACTGCTTTAAAAGATTTCTCGCCTTAATCTTTAAATCATTAATTTTTTTTATCTTTTTAACGATTAATTGATTCGACTGAGAAAACATCTTATCGACAACCTCAATTGCCTGTTTAGGTTCAATCGGGTCTAGGATTAAATCTCCTCCATTCTTAATAAAAGATTCGATTATTTCTTCTTGCGCAAAATTTTCTGTCAAAGCCCCCATCTGTAATGAGTCAGATAAGATAACGCCTTTGTATCCCAATTCGTTTACTAAGAAATCATTTATAACACTTTTTGACATTGATGCAGGAACCATATCTTCATCAAAACATTGGTAGTGAACATGATTAAGCATGACTAGTTCGACTCTATCAATTAAATCAAAAAATGGTTTTACATGAATGGATTTTAGCTCATCAAGACTTAAATCAGAACGTACGATACTAAGATGGGTATCGCCCTCCGCTGCTCCATGCCCAGGAAAATGCTTAATGCAAGGAATAATATTATTTGAGTAAGACGAGTCTAGAAAAAGAGAAGCTATATTGGTAACTTCTGATGGATTAGACGAATAGCATCGATTTCGTAGGATTTTTTCGTCAAATTGGTTTACGTCAACCACTGGGGCTAGATTAAAAGATATTTGATTATCGTACAATTCTTTTCCAATCTGAGTAAAATCCATATAGTGCCACTCGTTATAATCACTACATCGATGACCAAAACCATTTTCTGCGTCTATAAAAAATAATATTTTCTTTTTAGAATTTTTTTGAAGTTCTTTTTTTATAAAATTAAACCTTTCAAGAGCAAACCTAGTTTTTTCTTTGAATACAACTTCATCAGTCGCAAATAGAATAAAGGAATCAAAATTATACCTTTCTATCAAGTCAATCGTATTTTGCAAAGAAGAATCCGAATTAACATTGATTCTTGGGACTATAAGGTTTGACAAATCTTCTTTCATATCACGAAGCGGAAATTTTTCCTAATAGAATTTTTTTATTTGATCCAGTGAGATTTTTAAGATTGACTTTCTTATTGGTCAATCTCAAGTATGCCAACAATGCAAATAATATTGACTCTTTGTATTTGGATGGGATTCCTAAATCATCTGACTTGGCAAAAGTTAGCTGTGGCAATCTATATTTAAGTTTTGATACAATATATTTATTTCTCACCCCCCCGCCTGATAAAACAACGAGTTCTGGTGACGAAAAAGGAAATATAAATTCCTCATAAGACTTTGCAATAGATTCCACAGTAGCAAGCGAAAGAGTTGCCAACAAATCATTGAATCTAATTCTTTTTTTAATCGAATAATTATACAAGTCGTTGGCATATTCTATTCCAAACTCTCTGTTTCCAGTGGACTTTGGGGGCAGCAAGTCAAAGTAAGGATTGGACAATATTTTATTAAAAAGTGGTGGATTCACTATTCCTTTGCTTGCTAAGGAACCATTGTGATCAAAAAACATCTTTCCTTTGGATCTTATTTGGACAACTTTATCTATTAAAGAATTAGCGGGGCCAGAATCATAGCCAATACAATTTGAAAGCTTAGGTTCAACCAATGTCGAGTTTGCAATACCACCGAGGTTTTGACAGATAAAAGGTCGTTTAATTGTCGGAAAGAGATAATAATCCAATATTGGCATAAGTGGGGCTCCACCACCCCCTACAACAATATCTTTTTTTCTAAAATCAAAAACGGTGACTATCCCTGTGCTCTGAGAAACCAAATCTGGTTCTGTTATTTGTATCGATATCGTTTTGTTAAAATCCTGTGAATGATGAATTGTTTGTCCATGTAAACCAATTGCATCAATGCTGGAATTTTGTATTTTATTTTTCTTTATAAATAAATTGATTTTTTTAGAGACGAAATCACCCAGTTTCAAACTAAGAGTTTCAATATCATATATTTTTGAATTAGGTCCGGAGCTGAGGATTTCTTTCTTTAACACTGTAGGATAACCAAACGTACTGGCAGACAACAAATTAATTGATTTACCGTTGAATTTAACCAGTGAGACGTCTACCGCATCTGCAGAGGTTCCAGAATTAACACCTATAATCTTTAAAATTCTTTTTTTATTTAGCATAACTATTTTTTAAATAATTCCTTAAAAGATAGATTGGAAGATAAATTTCTGGCTTTGCTATAGCTAATATTTTTCTTAAACATTATAATCGCTAGCTTCATATTCCAGTTACTGCTTTCTAGCAACTTCAAGGATGCTGGCTTCTCTAAGTTAAGAATAGTGGATATGTTCCTTACAGCTCTTGCTCTGAGTTTGTTTGTGCTTGGAGAAATGTTAACCATCATATTTTTAAATACTTTCTCAGCTTTAATCATTGCAGTAGTAGTAATAATATTAAGTACATTTTTGGTAATAGTTCCGGATTTCAATCTGGTAGAACCTGCGACAAGCTCTGGGCCGACTTCGAGTATTAAATCGAATTTGGATATCTTCTTTTTTGGTTTATTACAAGAAATAAAAATTGTCTTTGAATTAATCTTCTTTGCATAATCCATTGCAGAAAGAACGTAATTGGTTTTCCCACTTGCAGAAATTCCAATAAGAAGATCTCTTTTTGAAAAACCCTTGCGAACCAAATCCTTTTTCGAACTTGTCTTTGAGTCTTCAGCCCCTTCAACTGCTCTAAAAACTGCCCTGTTCCCACCAGCAATCAATCCAACGATATTATTTGGTGAGGTTCCAAAAGTCGGTGGACATTCAGCAGCCTCAAGGATTCCCAGCCTTCCGCTAGTTCCAGCTCCAATAAAGAAAATCCTGGATCCTTTTGAGAATGCTTGAAAAAAGATTTCCGATGCCTTCGCAATCTTCTTTGAATTTGCTTTTAGGACTTTGTTGAGTTTTTTCTCCTCATTTATAAAGGAATCAACTAACTGATTAAATGTCTTGTGGTCAGTATCTATATTGGTGTTTATTTTCTCAGTTGAAAGGTCTTGAAAAATATCTTTCATATCGATAAACCTTGATATTCTAATTATAGCCTTTAAATATTATGAATTTCTATATAAAATATATTAATCCAATGAGTGAAATTAAGACTGCATTAATTAGTGTTTGGGATAAATCCAATCTGGACAATCTCGCAAGAAAGCTTTCAGAAGTAGGTATAGAAATAATTTCTAGTGGGGGGACAGCTAAATTTCTTAGAGAAAAAGGTATTAGTGTTCAAGACGTATCGGATATAACTGGATTTCCAGAAATGTTAGACGGCAGAGTAAAAACTCTACACCCAAAGATTCATGCAGGGATACTGGCAATTAGAGACAAAGAACAACATATAGCAGACCTCAAGAGTCAAGAAATTAGTTCCATAGACTTAGTAATTGTAAATTTTTATCCTTTTGAAGCAACTATTGCAGATGAAGGTGTTGGTTTTCAAGAAGTCATTGAGAATATTGATATTGGTGGTCCTACAATAGTAAGAGCAGCTTCGAAGAATTTTCAAGATGTTAGCGTAATAGTCGATCCTTCAGACTATGAATCTCTCATTGAAAAAATATCTAATGGTGCACTAGCTATAGATAAGGAATTTAATTACAATTTGGCCAAAAAAGCTCTCTCTTATGTTGCAAAATATGATGCCGCAATATCTAATCACTTAGGTATCTTGAACCTCGATAATTCAAAAAACAAGATGCCAGAAACATTAACGCTCCACTATAAAAAGTCATACGATTTAAGATATGGAGAGAATCCACACCAACAAGGATCTTTTTTCGTTCAAGATAATATCACGGAAACCTGCATTGCTAATTCAAATCAATTACAAGGAAAAGAATTATCTTTAAATAATATTTACGATGCTGATTCCTGCCTTGAGACAGTCAAAGAGTTCAAAACCAATGCTTGTGTAATAGTGAAACATAATAATCCTTGTGGTGTTGCAGAGCACAAGAATCTTTTACAGGCATATATCGATGCGCGAGATTGCGATCCAATTAGTGCTTTTGGAGGAATTGTTGCATTTAATAACAAAGTCGAAAAGGAAGTAGCGGAAGAGATAGCAAAAACATTTATCGAAGTGTTAATAGCACCTGAGTATTCTGAAGATGCTCTAGAGATTTTAAAATCCAAAACCAATCTTAGAGTTCTAAAGACCCCTCCTCTATCTAATAAAAAGGAGACTCTAATGGACGTAAAAAAAGTGGTCGGGGGCATACTCTATCAAGATGCGGATATTACATCTGATGAGGATTTTACAGATTACAAAGTAGCCACTAAAAGGATTCCAACTGAAGACGAAATCAAAACTCTCTTGTTAGCTTGGAAAGTCTGTAAGAACGTGAAATCAAATGCCATAGTCTTTGCAAGAGATAACAAAACTGTTGGGATTGGAGCCGGTCAAATGAATAGAGTAAATTCTGTGCAATTAGCCAAGATAAAAGCCAAGGATCACTATGGGACTGAAGGGTCCGTTTTAGCCTCTGATGCCTTCTTTCCATTCAGGGATGGTGTAGATGAAGCCGCAAGTGCAGGTATAACAGCTATAGTGCAGCCTGGTGGGTCAATTAGAGATGAGGAAGTTATTCAAGCCGCCGACGAAAATAATATAGCCATGATATTCGTTGGAGTTCGGCACTTTAAGCACTAATTGTCTAAGACAATCTTTTTTTCTTTAACCAAAAGTCCTAGCGAATAATCTAGTGTGGTAATTGAAACATTGTAATCTGCCAATGCTTTATTGTATTGAACTTGAGCATTAATTAAATCTCTTTGAGCTTCTAAGACATCCCTCATTGTTGCCATACCGATTTTAAATCTCTCCTCCTCAATGTTCAGTACTTCTTCTTGTAAAGATAGATTCAATTTAGATGATTCAATCTTCTTTACATTCGACATCACTGTTCTATAAGAACTTCGTGCTTCCAAGTTAATTGAGTCTAATAATTGATCTAACAGTATGAGTCTTTGATTTTTCCGGGCCATTGCCGTCTCATATTTTCCTTCAGCAGCATTGTTTCCCAATGGAATGCTTAATCTAGCACCGATACTCCAAGTCTTGTTTTCTAAGGATCTCAATGTGCCCATCGAATCTGAAAATCCTTCATCGTACTTATT
>JAYZEP010000010.1:0-37330 GCA_036337225.1 Thermodesulfobacteriota bacterium | reverse complement strand
ATAGATTATTCTCTTGTATATTGACACCCAGCAGGAGGGTTTCAACAGAGCTATAACCACCAGCTATACTGAAATACCCGGTTGCCTTCTCTTCAACATTCACATTTAAATCAAGATAGTTAGGCTTGTCCTTTGCTGGTTTTTCATCAACTTCTACGCTCTCAAAAAAACCTCTCCTATTAATTCTTTCTTTTGATGCTTTAATCTCCGTATAAGAATAATCATCATCTTCGTTAATCAAGACCTCCCTCCTGATGACCTTGTCTCTAGTTCGAGTATTCCCAGTTATGTTGACCAAATTAATCTTAAATTTATTTCCTTTTTCTATCCCATATTCAACGTGAATTATCCTTTGTTCTTCATCTTTCTTAATATTCGGATCTATATTTGCAAATGCATAAGACTCATCCCCATAAAGTGTATTAAGAGATTCGATATCCTCATTCAAAAGCCGCGTGCTAAAATACTCCGAATCATCCAAGGAAATATGGTCGAGAAGATCTTTTTCGTCTTTTATCAAATCACCCTTTAAGGAAATCACACCTCGTTTATATCTATGGCCTTGGTCGACTTTAAACAAAGCCCTGTATCCATCTTTGTCTTCAATGTATTCGATTTTAACTTTATCAACTTTTACATCTACAAAACCTTTATCCAAATAAAATTGTTTTATATTGCCCTCATCTAGTTCAGCCAAATCTATAGAGAGCCTTCCTCTTCCCGTAATTGGAGAAAAAAACCATTTTGTCTTTGTCTCTATTTTTTTTAGCAACTCGTCTTTATAGTTCTCGTGAACCCCTACAAGCTCAATCCCTTTAATGTACCCTCTTCGTCCCTCTACAATTTCTACTTCATACTGTATCTTTGACTCCCCTATCGGTACAATATTGTCTTTAACTACTACTTTGTTGAAACCCTTAAAAAAATAGAGCTGTTCTATGATAGAACGAGTTATTTCAAGTTTTTTTCTACTGATTATTTGACCTTCGGTCAAACCAACAGTGTCTCTTATGTCTTTTAAAGAAATCGCGTCATAGCCTTTCACTCTGAAGTCTGCTAGGATTGGATTCTCTTCAAACCTGAACAACAAGTCTAAGCCCTTATCGGTTTCCGTTACGATAATATCTATTTTGTAGAAAAAACCTGTTGAGTAAAGATTTTTAATATCATCTTTGATTTTCTTCTGATTAAAATCTTCTCCCACTTTCGAAGATATGTATTCTTGAATTTTATCTTGCACGATGATTTTATTCCCATAGAACTCTATGCTGTTAATAACAGACTCGCTTCTTACGATTTCCTGCTTTGATTCGATTGATTGCACCTCGTTTGTCAAACAAGAAAGTAAAAAAATACTAAAAACAAATAAGATTGAAATCGAATTTCTCAATTTAGTTTTCCATTGTTAAGTTCATAGATTGTTTTCGCTTTAGTGTAAATTTTATGGTCATGCGTTGCCATTATTATAGTTGTTTTATTTTTATCATTCAAATTAACCAAGTATTCAATTAAATTTAAGGCATTACGCTCATCAAGGTTTGACGTAGGTTCGTCTGCAATTAAGATTTTGGGATTCATAATTAAAGCCCTACAAAGTAAAGCTCGTTGACGTTCTCCAGACGATAAGCTAATTGGTTTTTCGTTTTGCAAGTCAACGATATCTGCAAAACGTACCAACTCCTCAAGGTTCTCCTCGGCACCATTTAAATCATTGTGTATATATGCTGGCAGGAGGATATTGGCTCTTATTGTCAAGTCAGGAAGCAATTCGCTCAAATTGGACATTACTCCAATTTTCTTCCTGCAGTTTATTGAATCATTATAATTTGAAAGAATGGCCTGATTGTCTCTTCCGAGAAACTGGTAGTCCCCAGATGTTTGATTCGATATAAGAGATAAAATGTTAAGCAGCGTTGTTTTTCCAGAACCCGAAGGGCCCACAATAGATACAAAATCACCTTCATTAATCTTGAGTCTTACTTCATTAAGAACTGTTTTTAATCCGTACTGTTTACTTAGTTTGTTAGTCTCTAAAAACATTTTAGTAATCCCTCTTAATTAATGATTCAATATTCTTGCTAAGTAGCATGTAAGATGGTAAAAAAGAAGAAAGCATTACCGTAAAAACAGCAAAAAGTATTATATATACATAATAGATTGCAGAAAAAATAATTGGGAACCCATCAATACCATAAAAAGATAAATCGATTGATAAATTATCAACTATATTAGTTTGAGCTAGTAACAAAACTATTGCGGTTGCAAAGAATACACCGATAACTATCCCTATTAGCCCCACCAGTAAGCCAATACAGGTAAAGATTTTAATAAGAGATGATTTTTTCGATCCTAACAAAATTAAAGTACCTATTTCGTTCTTTTTTTGGGATATAAGACTCATCATATTCGAATAGATTGTTGTAGCTGAAATAATAATCAAAAAGGAGAGGAAAATGCCTAGCGATATCCTTTCTAGTTTCATTAGATTGAAAAGATTAAAGTTGCTTGATTGCCAGTCAATGACTTTGTATTTTAAATTTGTAAATTCTTTAACTATCTGACTTGAGACAACTTGAGAATCAAAGGGATTGAATAATATAATTTCAATAAAACTTTCATTTTTTTCAACAAAATTTTCTTTATTTCTGTTAAGTGTGTACAATCTGGTAAAGTTTCTATCGGGGATAGCCGAAATACCAACGATACGTGCTTTAGTCAATTTAATTTTAGGTTTTTTATTACTAAAGTCCGGGATTAGTAGTTCTAATTCGTCTCCAACGAGCTTGTTCCGTCTGACAGAAAAACTCTTTTCAATGATTATTGGAATCTGATTTTTCGATTGTATCAATTTATTTAAATTTAATTTTGGAGATACCCCTTGAATTGAATTAAAATCATCGACACCTTTAATTTGAATTACGCTAAAGTCTTCGTTTAAAATGATTCCTGAGTATGATTCAAAAGTTTTTTCAAATGACTTAATTTTATCAAAGCGACTAAAATCATAGTCCTCATTTGTACTAACAACGATGTGGGGAAAGCTTTCGATAATTTTCTGTTTAACCTTAACATCAAAGCCCTTCATAACACATAGAACTACAATCAATGAAAAAACTGATACAGCAATTGCGGCTATAGAGATAATGGCTGGAACCAAGTTGTCTTTTGAACTAAAAAGGCTTTTAAAATAACTTAGGATTAGTAGGTTCTCATACTTCATTCATTCCTCATATGAGGAAATAATATCACTTCTCTAATGGATGGGCTATTTGTCAACAACATAACTAGCCTGTCTATTCCTACCCCTGCACCCGCAGTTGGTGGCATACCATATCGTAGAGCATTAATGTAATCGGCGTCCATATCATTAGCTTCTTCATCACCTTTTTGCTTTAACTCAATCTGTTTGTTGAATCTATCAAGCTGGTCATCCGGATCATTAAGCTCGGAGAATGCGTTCGCAATTTCCTTCCCATGTATAAATAGTTCGAATCTGTCAGCAATTTGTTTGTTAATATTATTTCTTCTCGCTAATGGTGATACATCTACTGGGAAGCCAAAAACAAAAACTGGGTTGCGCTTGTTAGCTAAAAATTTTATTTCAAATAATTCCACTATCGCCCTTCCAGGCAACCCAAAATGGTTAATTTTGAGTTTATCGGCTTCTTGAAAAATTTTATCAGTTTCGGACAAGACATCATAACCAAGCTCATCAGATAACCACTTAATCATATCCACTCTTTCCCACGGACCATGAAAATCAATGATGTCATCTTGATATATCAATTGTCTATCAGGAGAAATCAAATCTACGCAACTTAAAATTAATTCCTCTATCAAATTCATCATCTTTTCGTAATCGGAATAAGCTTCGTAGATTTCAATCATTGTAAATTCCGGATTATGCTGCGTGGATATCCCTTCATTTCTAAAGTTTCTTCCAATCTCAAACACTTTTTCTAACCCACCCACTACAAGTCTCTTCAAATATAATTCTGGTGCTATTCTAAGAATTAAATCCATATCAAGAGCATTATGATGAGTTTTAAATGGCTTTGCAGCAGCTCCACCTGCAACACTTTGGAGTATTGGTGTCTCGACTTCTAAAAAGTTTTGCTTGGATAAATAATTTCTAATATTAGAAATTATTTTAGAGCGCAACAAAAATATTTCTCTAACTTCACTATTCGAAATAAGATCCGCATACCTTTGTCTATATCGTGTTTCAATGTTAGTTAAGCCATGCCACTTTTCAGGTAGGGTATTTAACGATTTGGTAATCATCATGATATCTGAGGCCTCTAAAGATAATTCGTTTGTTTTCGTAAAAAAACATTTTCCTTCAACTCCAATAAAATCTCCAATATCAATAAAATTTTTGAAGAAAGTCATCTTGTCCTTACCAGCTGAGTCGTTAGAGATGAAAATTTGAAATTTTGTCATATTATCCACTATTTTAATAAACGCCGATTTACCAAAACTCCTGATAGCAGTTATACGACCAACCACTTTGTAAACTAAATTGTCAGGAGAAAAATTGGAACCATCATAATCCTTATATTCGTCAATAATTTCATTTAAAGGGTGAGATGGAGAAAAGGTGTTGTCGAATGGATCGACACCTTGTTCTCGTAAGTCCTCAATTTTTTTTCTTCTTTTCGCTAGGTATTCGTTCTCAGTTACCATATTCAACTTCCCTATGAAGTAATGTTATTAAAAGATACAAGCACAGTGTCACTATTATACTACAAGATAAGAACATAATTTTGAAAGAATAGACTTCTGCCACATAACCATAAACAATAGAAAACAACATTCCACCAAATGTAAAAGAGACGCTACAAAATGAAAATGCTTTTGTTTTGTTATTTTTGCTGGAAAAATTCAAGGCAAGAGAATAAATAGAAGGATATACAAGAGCGTGGGACAATCCAAACAAGATTCCAGATATAAGTAGGGTCCAATAATTAAAGGACTGGGAAAGTAAAAAAATCGAAACCCCGTACAATATAAACGCATATCTACAAACAAAAATTTCTCCATACTTGTCAGGAATCCAGCCAAAAAAGAGTCTCATAACCAGGGCAATACTCGTATAGGCCACAAAGAAAGTTGTAATAGGTAGGACGTTCAGAGATTGTGCAAATACCGCTCCGAAATTTAGGCAAGTCAAGAAGGACCCTCCAAGCAAAACCATAATCAAATACAATAGTATTAATTTTTTGTCTTTAAAGGTGGTTAAAAAACCACCTTTTCCATTGGAATCATTACCGCTTGGCCTCTTTGGATCTAAGACGGAAACTGTAAAAAAAGAGAGAAAAGCAATTATTGCAGTACTAATAAAGAAGTCATTGTAAGAGAAATATTGAACGACTTCGATTGACACGGTTGGTGCTAGTGCATGATTGATTATTGTAAATACCCCAAAGAAACCCAGCGCCTGAGTTTGGTGCCGAGTAGGAGTATCCTCCGCGATTAAAGTTCCGGCAGAAACAAAATAAAGAGAGAAGCAACAGCCTTGAAAAAATCTCAATAACAAATAGGAATAGTAAATCTCATCAAAAAAAAGAAAGCCTAAATTTGTAACTGCTAGTCCGAATGATCCAATTAGAAGTAAATATTTTTTTTGATACATGTCCCCCAAGATTCCTGAAAGTGGGGTAAGTAGCAAGGTGCTCATGCCCGCTAAAGACATTACAAGTCCTACATCAAACTCGCTTCCTCCTAGCTCCATTACTCTGACCGGCAATATAAGATAAGCGTGATAAGAATAAAAAAAGAAAAAAGCCGAAACGGTAATCAGAATAAAATTCTTGGAAAACTTCAATGTGATTTTAGGCTAGAATTAAATACCGTCCGACCCCCAACAATAGTTCTTACGACTCTACCTTGCAAGTCAAATCCATGGAACGGAGTATTCTTACTTTTTGAGTACATAGTGGATTTATCGATTTTATTTTTTGCATTCATGTCAAATATAACAATATCTGCTATGGCATCTTTTTTGAGAGATCCTCTATTTATATTTATAATCTCGGATGGCCTTGTCGACATTTTGTAAATCAAGTCTGATAGCGAGATAATTTTTTTATGGACAAGGCTTAAAGAAAGAGGCAGAGCAGTTTCCAGACCAACAACCCCAAATGGTGCTTTTTTGAATCCCAACGATTTCTCTTTTTCTGAATGAGGTGCATGGTCAGTTGCTATTATGTCTATAACATTATTCTTCAGTCCTAGTATTATCGCTTCTACATCTTCTCTAAATCTTAAGGGTGGATTCATCTTATAGTTAGCATCGCAATCTTTAATATCGTCTTCTGAAAGTGTAAAATGGTGAGGTGTTGCTTCAGCTGTCACTCTAACACCTCTATTCTTTGCATCACGAATAATGTCGACCGACTTTTTAGTGGTCACATGGCAAATATGCAAATGGGAATTGGTTGCCTCTGCAATGCTAATATCTCTTAAGATACCTAATTCTTCAGATACGCTTGGAATCCCTTTTAGAGAATATTTCTGAGAAAACCTTCCTTCGTTTGCAACTCCATTCAAAGAAAGAGAAAGGTCTTCACAGTGGGAAATTACAGGAACAGATAATTTCTTTGCAATTTCCATAGCCTTAAATAAAAGTACAGGATTTGTTACAGGAAACCCATCATCAGAAATTCCTACACACCCGCTTTGAATATTAGATTCAATCATGGCTAGTTTTGCGCTTTTTGAGGATTTAGTTATCGCACCTATGGGGAACACGTTAACAAGTAAGCTTTTTTTTGCTTCGCTGATAATATAGTCCGTGATCTTAGGATTGTCATTAACTGGTTTTGTATTTGGCATACATGCGATAGATGTAAAACCACCCGCAACAGCCGATTGGGAGCCCGTTTTGATTGTTTCTTTATATTGAAATCCTGGATCTCGTAAATGTACATGCATATCAATTAGTCCAGGAGCAACTATAAGATTGGTCGCATCAATAACTTCGTTGAAATCATCATCCCTAGAGATGTCTCTTGAAGTTAATTGTTCAATCCTTTCTTTATTGACAATTATATTAAGGTATTTGTTCGTTTTAGACGAAGGGTCTACCACTAGACCATTTTTAATTAGAATTCTCATTTAAAAATCTAACTTAGAACTCTTTCCAAAAGAATTTGCCTACACCAAACACCAAATTGAATTTGATCGAAATACTTAGCACGTGAATCTCTATCAAACTCTACCGGGATTTCATTAGTTCTAGGGAATGGGTGCATAACAATTGATTTTTTTGGTATCAAATTTAATTGATCCATAGTTAAAGAATAATCATGCAAACTGCCTCTCTCTTTTTGAACTCGTGTTACATATAAAACATCAGTATCTTGTAGAACTTCATTGATATCTTGCGTTTCGTAGTAATTTTCTGGAAAAGGGTTAGAAAACTTTAAATGTTCTGGGCTAACAAAATTAAAATGATTATTTTCGAATCTGCTCAACAATTTCACTAAACTTTTAACAGTTCTTCCATTTTTTAAATCTCCAACCATGGTTACCTTCAAATTGGATAATTTTTTCTTGTTATGATAATAAATCGTAAAACCATCAAGAATTGTTTGAGTGGGGTGCTCGCCATCGCCATCCCCGGCATTTATAATAGGAACTCGACTAACTAAAGATGCTCTCTTGGCAGATCCGTTATCTGTATGCCTCATAACAATCACATCGCTCATCGCAGACATAGTAATTATCGTATCCTCTAATGATTCTCCCTTGGTAACACTAGAGAATTGAACACTATTTATTGGGATAACAACCCCACCGGACCTAGTCATAGCACTATAAAATGAAGACGATGTTCGTGTAGAAGGTTCGTAAAAAAGATTAGTTAAAATCTTTCCTCTTAACTTATCGTTGCTAGCACCTTTATTAAACATTGCTTCCTGCCAAAGGGAATACAGAAAGTCATTGGTTAAGTCATCAATGGATACAATATGCAACATCTACTTTAATCTTTTATTCAATCCTATTAAACATTCTCCCAAATCTAATTATATCTTTAACATTTTTAAAATTATTATTCCATGAGAAATGAATTAGGATAGCTTTTCCTATTATATTCTCTCTTGGGACAAACCCCCAATATCGACTATCCTTGCTGTTGTCTCGATTGTCACCCAAGACAAAATATTGGCCTAAAGGCACATGGATTTCTACTTCTGAACCAAGACCACGTTTGTCGTAGATCACTTTTGCTTTTTTATCTACAAATTGATTAATGAAGACTGCATGGTCCTTGTCATCAAGGCGGTATTCCTCATCCGTAGCATAAGAAATCTTTTCTTCATTAATATATATATCTCTGTTTTGTATTATTATTTTATCTCCCGGTAGTCCGATTATTCTTTTTATATAATAAATCGAGCTTAATCCTATTAATCCACCATTGGAACATTCAGCCGCACCGTCATCCAAAGGATAACGGAAGACAATAACGTCTCCTCTTTGAAGAGTCTGGAATTCGTTTATCATTTTCGAGCTAACACAAGGAAGCCCGAAGCCATAACTAATTCTATCCACTAAAAGATGGTCTCCCACCAAAAGATTTGGATACATAGATTTTGAAGGTATTTTAAAGGGTTGGATAAAAATATATCGCACAAGAAGTGCAATAATCAATGCAAAAAGAATTGACTTGGCAGTTCTTACGAAGTTAAATTTCGAAGGTTTGTTCGGACTCATTTTTACAATTTATTACGCTAATATAAGTTAAAATCATATTGATTATGTTTTGTATGCATTAGTCTATCTACATTATTTATATCCGGCAATAGATTTAAATCATTAACAATGCTAGATAAGTGATTTGTATCTTGAACTAGCATCTCTATATAAATCGACGATCTGGTCAATGAAATTGGCTTTGCATTGATTTTAATTATATTTGAATCGTGCTTTGCTATGGTGTTTGATATTTCGGATAAAATTCCCGGTTTATCAAAACAAGTTACTTTTAGTATCGTGTGTGATTTTGAACGATACGATTGATCCCATTTAGCTTCAATCAACCTCGACGAATCAACTTCGAGTATTTGCTTGCAAGAGATACGATGAATTGATATACCTCTACCAATAGTTATGTAGCCTATTATTTCATCACCATATATAGGCGAGCATGATTTACAAAATCTAACCATAATATTATCGTTACCGCCCACTACAATGGCTTCATTTGAATTTGGTATCTTTGATTGATCGTCTAATGCCGGCTTATTTTGCGAATTTAAATTAAAGTAATTAAGGATTTCTGAAATATTGATTTTCGAAAGAGAATAGCGGATAAACAAATCATCCAAACTTTTTATAGATTTTTCAGCTGCAAACTTTTTCAATTTATCTGAAACATCCTGCTTATTGATATTGAGTCCGTATCGAGATAATTTTTTACCTAAGATATCTTTCCCCATTTTTAAAGATTCAACGGACAATGCATTCTTTATTGAATTTCTAATTTTTGTTTTTGCTTTTGAAGTTACTACATATTTCAACCAATCTCTAGATGGTTGCCTGTCTTTTTTTGTAATTATTTCAATCATATCTCCGCTTTTCAATTGGTAACTTAGAGGCACAATTCTCCCATTAACTCTTGCTCCAGAACATTGATTACCAAGGTCAGAATGAATTGAGTACGCAAAATCAATTATTGAAGAATGAGTTGGTAGTTCTTTTAAATCTCCTTTTGGAGTAAACACGTAAACAAATTTAGTTATAAGTTCATCTTTTACAGCATCTATAAATTCTTTTGGATCGCTCAGGGTGTCCGTATCGAATATTTTCTTAACACTATCGGGAAGATCAATCAAATTGTCGTGTGAGTCTTGTTCAAGTTTATATTTCCAATGTGCAGCCACTCCATACTCGGCTACTTCATGCATTTTATTGCTTCTTATTTGAACTTCGACTCGGTCTCCAAATGGGCCAATCACAACAGTATGAAGTGATTTATATCCATTGCTTTTTGGTAATGCAATATAGTCTTTAAATCTCCCCGGAACTGGTTTCCATACTGAGTGAACTGCTCCCAGTGCAGCATAGCAAGATGCAACATCTTGCGTTATAACTCTAAAAGCTTTTACGTCCAATACATTATTAAAATCTAGTTCTTGCCTAATCATTTTTCTATATATTCCGTAAAAATTTTTAAATCTAGTTTGTACCTGCCCATCTATTTCGAATTTTTTTAATTGAGCTAATAACATGTTCTGAATTTCCGAACTATACTTCTCCCATTCCTCCTTTTTTGCAATAAATGTTCTCGTTATTTCTTTGTACTCATCCGGTTTTAGAGATTGAAAACATTTATCTTCGAGCTCCGTTCTAATCCAATATATACCTAGCCTATCAGCCAAGGGGGCATAGAGATCTAGAGTCTCTTTAGCTAACGACTCTCGCTTATGTACTGGAAGAAAAGAAATTGTCCTTACGTTGTGCAATCGATCAGCAAGCTTAACGAGTATAACTCGAATATCCTTCCCAGTTGCGAGTATCAATTTTCTAAAATTCTCAGCCTGCCTTTCAAAAGTAGAACTGATTCGAATCTGCCCAATTTTTGTTACGCCTTCAACCAACGTGTAAACTTGCAAACCAAACATGTCGACGATTTCCTCTTTTGTTGCAAGAGTGTCTTCAAGGGTATCGTGAAGTAGTCCCGTAATGATTGATTCTTTATCAAGTTTAATATCAGCCAGAATGGAAGCAACTTCCATTGGATGTACCATGTAGGGCTCCCCGGAATACCTTTTTTGCCCAGCGTGAACTTTTGCAGAATAAGCATAAGCTTTTGTAATCTCCTCTATGTCTTCGGAGGAAAGATAAGCTTGAAGCTTTTCAAGGATGTCATTAATTCTAATCATTACAAGCTCATTAAAATTCTTCTGATATCGTGCAGGCAGTCATCAAGATCCTCATTGATAACCATATGGTTAAAATAAGTTGACTTGGTTAGTTCGTTTTTTGCTTCTTCAATTCTTCCTTCTATTTTACTCTCTGACATATCGCTCCTTTCAATAAGTCTTTTTCGTAATACCTCAATAGAAGGAGGTTTAACAAAGATTGATACGCAATCAAAATGATTAGTATTGATAACCGTAGACGCCCCTTTGACATCAATATCGAGAAGTATGCTGTGGTTAAATTTTAGTGAGTCATGAATTGGTTCAATCGGTGTACCATAAAAATTTCCATGAACTATTTCGTGTTCTAGGAATAGGTTTTCATCTATCATCCTTTGAAATTCTTCTTTTGAAATAAACCTATAATCTTCTAGGTCCTTTTCACTGGCTCTTCTCTCCCTGGTCGTACACGAGATGGAAAAATCTAAGTTTTTCGTGTCAGATAACAAACTGGAAGTTATTGATGATTTTCCTACACCAGATGGTCCAGAAATTATAATAAGAAATCCGCCTTTAACAGTCATAATCTATAATATTAAAGCAAAAAATTTGATAATGAAATTTATGAATTTCCAGCTCTACGGGTACCTTCACATGAAGGGCATTCAAATTCATTATGGGTACAGCTTGTTAATCGTTTTTCAATTAACTCTAAAATCAAGTCATCTACGCCTAGCGGCATAGCGACATGGTAATTAGTATTGGGGAAATGCTTTGAGGCTTCATTAGCCAAATGAGGGATATCATAAGTCCAGTGTTTCCCTGGTCCTAAAAAAAACGGACAAATAACTATAAAATCCGCGCCTTTTTCCACACATCTAGAATAGGCAGTTGATATTGATGGCTCTGAAAGCTCCATATGGGCAGGTTCCACGATGCTGTACTTAGAAGAAAATTTCTCATAAAAAAGTCGTGCTACATCCTCAAGCATTTCATTACTTTCGGATTTTCTGGATCCATGATCAACAATGATGATGCCCTTATTCATGAACTTTATAATAACAGAATTTTATAACTTTTGCCGAAGGCGGGACTCGAACCCGCACATCCGAAGATACCACCCCCTCAAGATGGCGCGTCTACCAATTCCGCCACTTCGGCTTTAAATAAAATACACATATTAAGCACCAAATTTGTTCAGCATACCTGCATGAGCAAACATTATATTTAGAAGATTTTTTGCTTCGAATATGCCAAGAGACCCTTTAAGACATTCCTTCTCCGTAAATCTTTTAGAAAGACCATGGAAGCTATTTTGAGAATTCACAAGCACAGGTACTGGGTGCCAACTATGTGATTGCATTCTTGATGGTGTAGAGTGGTCCCCCGTTATACAAACAACATCAAAGCCCAAAGCCATAACATTAGGCAAATTACTGTCAAAGTCCTCGATGATTTTTATCTTGTTTTTGTAGTCCCCATCTTCTCCATAGCTATCTGTTTTTTTGACATGCAAGTAGAAGAAGTTGTATTTAGAATACGCTTTTTTAAGTGTATCCACCTGTGAAGTAATCGAACCGGTAGTACTCGGAACCGGAACCATACCCAACAAACTAGAGATTCCTTTATACATTGGATATGTCGTTATCGAACAAGCGTTGAGATTATATAGAGTCCTAAAAGTTGGAATCTGAGGAAAAACAGAAAAACCTCTTAGTAAAGCATGATTGGCTTTTTTTTCTTTAATCAATACTTTAGAAATTTGATTAATCAGCTTTTGAGCTATTTTTGATGAGTGAAGTGATTTTTTGTTTAAATTTTTTGCTTTCAATGGGGATAGACCAACTTGTTGTGGGTCCGTATCAGATATCAAGCACTCATCGTGGACCAATTTCTTGTTAAAGCTGAGCTTGCAAGCAAATCTATGTTCAATCCCGGACCTAAAATCAACCACAACATTGTCAATTTTTTTAATATTCTTCTTAAGAAGTCTAACTATTCGCTTGTTTGATTCGGTATCAATCCTTCCTGCTCTTCTGTCAGATACAATCAATTTGTTTCCAACTTTTTTTGTAGTTGCAAAATTACCTCGTATTGCTAAATCTTTATCTGTAATTTTCATGTCCAGCCCCAAAGCCTCGATTACCCCTCTCCCTATGTTGAATTTCAAAGGATCGTAACCAAAAAGTGCTAAATGAGCAGAGCCGCTTCCAGGAGTAATACCATTTAATATCGGAATATGGACTCCCGTTTCAGATTTTTTCACTAACTTATTTAAGTTAGGCGTTTTTGCGGTTTCTAGTTCTGTCTTCGATGGAAAAGGGAGTCCTCCTAGGCCATCCAAGACAATTAGAAGTATTTTTTTTTCTTTATCGTTTATTAGTTTTCTTGTAATTTCATGCATAGAGATATCTTACATCATAATTCAAGCAATAAACCATCATAGCCTGGCCGAACTCCGTCCGGAAGAACTTTTACTAATTCATGATAATCCAAATCTGAACCCATGTGCGTCAAAACTGTTTTTTTAGCTTTAACCGTCTTTGATACTTCTACCGCTTGATCAACTGATAGATGTGCATCATGTTTCGAGAATCTCAGTGCGTCCAAAATAAGCAAATCAAGATCTTTCATCTTCTCAATGGTTTCGTCAGGTATCAAGCTGCAATCCGTTATGTAAGCAAAATTACCAATTCTATAACCAAGGATTTCCCAGTCTTTATGTAACACGGGTAGCGGAACAACTTCGATTTGTTGTTCGATAAAATTTCCGTTAACAATTTGCATATTCAACCTTGGTCTTCCGGAAGTATTGTTCGGATTAAAAATATACGAGAAGTTCTGTTTGATGTCCCTTATCGTATAACTATTCCCAAAACACTTAATTCTATCTGGTCTTGAGTAACTATAGATTCTCAGATCATCAATTCCATGTGTATGATCTGCATGTGAATGGGTATAAAGTACAAAATCGATATTTCTAATATCATACTTAATCGCTTGATATCGAAAGTCCGGACCAGTATCAATGAGGATATTTTTGTCATTTGTGCTTACATATACAGAACTTCTAGTTCTCCAATTTTTTTCATCAACATTAGAATAATCCCTTCCTACAACAGGGGATCCTACTGAAGAACCACATCCTAAGACTAAAACCTTCACATAAAAAATATATCATTAGCTATTAGCAATTCAAAAAGACATTACTATTATGTATCTTATTATCTTATGGGTTCCAAGTCCGTTCAAAGAAGAATCAATCAACTTGTACAATCGATTAATTATCATAATAAAAAGTATTATCTAAATGATAATCCCGAGATAAGTGATCCCGAATTTGATTTACTTTTGAAAGAGCTAGAAAAGCTTGAAAAAGAGAATCCCAACCTAAAATTAGCCGATTCACCTACTGAAAAAATTGGCGGCTATATGTCTAACGGCTTTTCTAAACACAATCATCTTGAGGGAATGTATAGCTTAGAAAATATATCCAACAATTCAGAGTTGCACGATTTTATAAAAAGAATTACAAAACTGGTAAAGTCACCCGAATTTATATTGGAGCCAAAATTTGATGGCGCGTCAGTATCAATAACTTACGAAAAGGGAATGCTGACTGTAGCCGCAACAAGAGGTGATGGCAAAATAGGAGAAGATGTAACCGAAAATATAAAGACAATAAAGAGCGTACCTCTTAGTCTAAGTGGGAAGCAAATTCCAGAATTGATAGAAATCAGAGGAGAGGTCATACTTCCAATAAATAAATTTCAAGCTCTAAATAAAAATCTAAAAGCAACAGGTCAAGTTTTTTCAAATCCACGTAATGCAGCCGCAGGTTCATTACGACAACTTGATTCAAAAATTACATCACAAAGACCACTAATCTTTATACCTTGGGGGATTGGAAGAATTGATAATATTGTCGTGAAGAAAGAAACAGGGCTAATTAAGTTATTTGAAAAATGGGGATTTGTAAAACTTGGAGAATTCGTTAAAACAAATAAAATCAGAGACATTGAAGCTCACTTTAGCAAAGTTTTAAAATCAAGAAATAATCTTAACTATGAAATTGATGGGTTGGCAATAAAACTTAACAACAGGGATCAGCAAAACATGTTTGGATTTACTTCAAAATATCCAAAATGGGCTGCTGCAATGAAATTCCCTTCTATTCTAACAGAAACAAGAATCAGTAAAATAACATTTCAAGTTGGTAGAACTGGAATGATTACTCCCGTAGCTGAACTTGATGAAGTAGAAATTTCTGGAGTAAGAGTAAAAAGAGCTACTCTTCATAATTTCGAACTACTAGAATCGATGAATCTTAATATTGGCGATAAAGTGCTCATTGAAAGAGCGGGGGATGTAATACCTAAAGTTCTAAGGATAACAAAAAAAGTTAATACCAAACGTTTTAAGATTCCGACAATGTGCCCTTCTTGCGAAAAGAGAGATATACACAAGGAAGGTTCTTATGTGTTCTGCAAAAATACAGAATGCCCAGAAATTTTAAACGCGAAATTAGCATATTTGGTCTCAAAAAAGAGTTTCAATATTATCGGTCTTGGAAAACAAATATTAATTAATCTTGTAGAGAACAATGTTATCAAAGATATCGCAGACGTTTTTAGTTTGGACACAAACAATTTAATACAACTCGATGGATTTGGAGAAAAACTAGCAAAAAACTTGGTGAACGAAATCAATCTGAAAAAAGAAGTGGACTTTGATAAATTTATTAATTCTCTCGGCATAAGGCATGTTGGGGAAAATGTATCAAAAATTATTGCCGCAAATTTCAACAATCTAGACGAGTTAATACATGCGGATTCAGAGAGGATAGAGAATCTTGATGGTATTGGTACGGAAATCGCTAAGAGCATAATGGAGTTCGTCACAAACAAAAAGAATATAGATATCATTAGAAAAATTCTTAATAATGGAGTAAAAATCAAGTATGCAAAAAATATTATAGGAGACAAACTTAGAGGTAATGCATTCTGCATAACTGGAACATTAAAAAATTTCACTAGAGATGAACTGATTGAAGCTATTCGGCAAGAAGGTGGGGCTGTAGTCTCTACTGTTAATAAAAAAACAAATTATTTAATTTTAGGTGACAATCCGGGATCTAAACTAAACAAAGCCAATGAACTAGACATTAACGTTATTGATGAGAATGAATTTTTAAAATTAATTAAAAAGTAAGAAAATCGCTAACATAACTCTATAGGCTGCAAAAACCCCAAATCCATTTGATGAAGAATATCGGTAAAACAATTTCAATGCTAAGTATGAACTAAGGAATGAAAATATTATTGAAGGAGCTATACCTTGTAAAATTATTGAGGAATCAAAATCACCGAGATCGGTCTTTAGCAGTGCCAACGTAAAAGCTCCAATCATCGCAGGAAAAGAAAGCAGGACCGAGATAATGATAGAGGCTTCTCTATCAATTTGTAAAAATCTTGATGAAATAATAGTTGTTGCTGATCGACTTGCTCCTGGTATTAAGGCAAAACATTGAAAAACACCTATTACAATTAAATCAAAAAAATTTAAGCCGCTTAATTTTTTTCTACTTTTCGAATATTTATCCGCAATGAAGAGCAAAACTCCAAACATAAAGGTGCTTGCAATCACTAAGGAATTTATATGCATATTTTGATCTATAAAATCATATAAAACGAAACCTACTATAATAATTGGAAGGGTTCCAACTAAGACAATTTGAATAATTTGTCTATAAGAAATTTGTTTTATCTCTAGTTTTGAATCTACAGCAAAGAAGATAAGAATCGCGATTAGTGATCCTATGTGCATGCCAGAGACAAGTAGTAAATTTATTTGATAACCGTTAATTAAGTGGCTAAAAATCAATAAGTGTAAGGTTGAACTTACAGGTAAAAATTCCGTTATTCCTTGCACAATTGACAAGAGAATAATTTCAATCATCAAGAAACCTACTCATCAATATTCCAGCGGCCACACTCACGTTTAGAGAATCTGTTCTCCCCAGTCTATTGATCTTTATAAGAATATCACAATTTTTTTTGATAACGGCACTAACCCCTTTGTCTTCTGAACCTAGAACCAGAGCCAATTTATCGCCTTTGAATTTATCAAATTTTTTATCATTGACACTCTCCCCATCAATGTCTGCACCTAAAATCCAATAATGATTTTTCTTAAGTTCTTTAATTGAGTTAAGTAAATTTGCAACTTCATAAATATTCAAAAACAAAATAGTTCCCGCCGAAGCTTTGACTGCACCTGGTGAAATTGTTACAGATCTGTTTTTGGGGATGACTATGGTGTTGATATTAAAAAAAGCAGCTGTCCTCGATATTGCACCTAGATTTTGAGGATCTTTTAAGTGGTCTAGAACAAGAACAATGTCCGTCATCTTTTTAATGTTGTGCTTAAAAGCTTCAAATTCTTTTGGTGGAGCGACTTCAATTTTAGCTGCAATTGATTGGTGCTTTACGGAGTTTGTCATCCTTTCGAGTTCTTTCTCCGATACATATTCTATGTCAATATCACGAATCATTTTTGAATATCTATTCAAGAACTTATCCTTTGTCTTCGATACAAAGATTTTGGCAATCTTCTCTGGAGAAGATTTAATAAAATCAGCTACGGGGTTCACGCCATAAATAATCATTGGCCTGTTCTTGCAATAAATTCATTGTAGATATTAATAATCTTGAGATTGATATAATTTTTATCGAATAGCTCTATTGGATCGAATGGGGTTCCCTGTATATAAACTCCAAAATGGAGGTGGTCACCTAGTGCATATCCCGTCTGGCCGGTCTTACCTATCACGGTTCTTTTATTAACTTTTTCACCGACTTTAACCGAGATAGCACTAAGATGGCTATATAGGCTATAAAATCCTAGGCCATGGTCAATAATGACAAGTTTTCCATATATCCCAACACCATCATCGTTAACGTAAGATACACTTCCTGTATTTGAAGCATATATATCCGCTTTTTCAGTTGTAGCTAAATCAATTCCAAAATGGTATTTAGAATCAACGGGTTTTTCCATATCGTCAAGGTAATAAATTCTTTTTTCGCTAAACCGTGAAAACACTTTAGAGTTTCGCATTTGTAAGAATTCACCATTAAATAATTTTTTATTAGTAATCTTTGAAGTTTGTGTAGCTATGAAGGAATCATTTTTCTTTCTCTCTTCAATATTAAGTTCTTTAAATTCCTTAACCCCAACAGATGTTAAATTATCTTTTTTAATTTCATTATATTTATTCAACAAAAAAATATTATCTATTTCAATATTAGACACAGTCCATTCCTTGTTGATTATGGTCTTCATTTTCGTCTTAACAGATATGATATTTCCGGTTTTATCTTCCGCTTTGATAGTAATCTTTTTATTTTTACATGGAGCATTAAAACAAGTAAAGAAAACTAAATTCGATATTTTGTCTTTTTTTGTTACAGAAAGAGGATAGAACATTCGACCTATCCCTGTATCAACATATGACTTTGATGCATCCAAACTTGTATCATATATAACAAACCCTATTCCGCCGAGGTAGGTATATGCATCAGAATGCACATTGAAAATGGATGGTGGATCAAAATCAATTTTGAGTTTGATTTTGTTTTTAACAAAAGAGTCAAAGAATTTATTCTCATATTTTATAGAATAATGAAGATAGAAATAATCAAGGTTGTCGTTTCTAATCATTTTTACTACTGGACTATCAGGTGCAAATTTTATTTTGATTTTAATCTTATTGCTCGAATCAAGGAATTCATCATTCTTGTATATATTAATCAATTCGCCGTCATCCTTACTCCCCGAAATTTGAATAGAATTGACTGTAACATTGGTACTATCTATCGTTGCTCTAAAACCCGAGTAGGAAATCCTGTCTTTAGAGAATAGTTCAAATTCTGGCCTGTGGAGAAAATATACAAAAGCAACATAGGATATGAACAAGAAAACAACAAACAAGAAGAACAAATAGAACTTGGCTTTATTTCGTTTAAAAAACATTGTCTTAATTATAATATTAGATATTTAGATATTAAATAGAAGAATGGAAGGACGAATATGAGACTATCAACCCTATCAAGAATTCCTCCATGCCCAGGCAAAAGCGTTCCTGTATCCTTGATTCCTGATTTACGTTTTATATATGACTCAAGAAGGTCTCCCATTATACCCAGAAAAGCTATCAAAAGACCAATAAACATAGACTGTATAATCGACATATTGAATTCAAAATATTCAAACAATATCACCGTTGATATTACAGAAAAAATTATCCCAGCGAAAGACCCTTCAAATGTTTTATTAGGACTTACATTGGGAAAGGCTTTTCTAACTCCGAAGGTTTTGCCAACTAAATAAGCAGAGATATCGTTTAAAGAACTGATAATCAGAACAGAGCCCAGCAAGAACATTCCGCTATCAAGTTGTCTGATTAGAATGGAGAAACTAATTCCACAACCAACATATAAAACAACAAACAAATACGAGCTCCAAAAGTCTTGAGCTTCTACTCTGTCGTATAGAATCCTAACGAACCATACTAGAAATACAAAAGAAGATAAGTATAGAAAAAAATTAATATCATAATGGGCAAAAAAGGGGAAGAGAATAACAACGATGTATGAAAGACTTACGAAATAAATAGACTTAACTTTGAGTATTTTTTGATATTCCCAATAGCCCAGAGAAGTAATTGCCACAAGGTATAAAGTAAAAACCAATCCTCCTTTGTAAACGGCGTAAACTGTGAGTGGAATCACGAAGAAGCTAGTCGCTATTCTTTTTAAGAGATCGTTCATTGCAAAATTATTAATAATATAAATTTGAGATAATATCAATGAATTTTGTCTTTACCGATTAAAAAAAGAAAACAATTGACTATGGATTTTAAATAGTATTAAATCTATTAGTTTTCTCCATAAGGATGTTTCTCATGGTTCCAAAATATGCTTTCATAACCAAGGGTGTTGGTAAAAGTAAGGAAAAACTGACAAGTTTCGAGATGTGTCTAAGAGATGCGGGAATAGCTGAGTACAATCTAGTTAGAGTTTCTAGCATTATGCCACCTCATTGTAAAATAATTTCAAAAAAGGATGGGATGCAGAAGCTAGCTCCAGGTCAAATTGTCTATGTGGTTTTAAGTGAAGCCTCTACAAATGAACCTGAGAGAAGAATTGCATCATCGGTAGGAATCGCCCTTCCAATTGACAGATCGAAACATGGATACCTATCAGAACATCATAGTTATGGCCAAAGTAAAAAAGCTGCAGGGGAATACGCGGAAGATCTTGCTGCCTATATGCTTGCAACAACGATTGGTGCGCCTTTCGATGTAGACAAGGACTACAACGAACAAAAAGATATATGGGAAATTAGCGGACATACAGTAAAAACCCAAGAAGTTACTAGTACAGCCGAAGGTCCCAAGGATAAATCTTGGGTAACAACTATTGCTGCAGTGGTCTTCATTCTTTAATTGTAATGGTTATTTTAAGACGTTCGAAAATTTCACTTTATCTGACCTTTACCTAAAATAACAAATTTTTTTGAAGTCAATTCGTTGAGGCCCATTGGCCCAAAAGCATGCAACTTAGTAGTGCTAATTCCAATTTCGGCTCCCAAGCCTAATTCATTACCATCGTTAAATCTGGTAGATACATTATGCATCACCGCGGAAGAATCAAGTTCGTTAATAAACATTTCGGCCATTTCTTGATTTTCAGTGATAATAGACTCTGTATGTAACGAACCGTACTTTTCAATATGGGATATTGCAGCTTCAATATCATCTACAACCCTAATATTTAACTCCAATTTTAGATACTCTTTATGCCAATCTTCTTCGTTAGCCAAACCTATATCGCCCTCACCTCCGTACTTAAGTACATCGTTAGATCCATGGATAATTACATTTTCTTCTTTTAACGATTTTATAAAATTTGGCAAGAAGCTGTCTGCTATGTCTCTGTGAACAAGAAGAGTTTCCATCGCGTTGCAAACTCCCGCTCTTTGAATTTTAGAGTTCAATGAAACAGCATGAGCTTTATCAAGATCCGCGTATTGATCGACATATACGTGACATACACCTTTATAGTGTTTTATCACGGGTATTCTTGAATTTTCAGAGACAAAATGGATCAACCCCTCGCCTCCTCGTGGGATAATCAAATCAATTTCTTTTTCGAGAGTCAGAATATATTTCATAATTTCTCTATCAGTAAAAGGAACCATGCTTACACAGTTCGGACTAAAGCCCGTATTGGCTAAAGCATTTTGGATAGAGTCGACAAGGGCTTTGTTTGTCAAAAAACACTCAGAGCCACCTCTTAGCATAGTGGCATTACCGGACTTTAGGCATAAAACAGCTGCATCGGATGTCACATTAGGTCGAGATTCATAGATAATCCCAATCAAGCCCAAGGGAATTGTTTGTCTGTAAACACTAATACCATTTGGTCTTTTGCAAATAAATTCTCTAATTCCAACTGGATCTTTCAAGCTGAGGACATCTTCTATGTTTTTAAGAATATCACTTACCCTACCCTCGTCCAACTTGAGTCTATCAAAAAACGAAGAGGAATAATCTTTGGAGCTAATATTCGATATATCTTTACTGTTAGCTTCAAGAATTTTATCTTTATCCTTTTTTATCTGTACAGAAATTTCTCTTAGCAACAAATCCTTTTGCTCTGAAGTTGCTTTGGCAAGATGTATCGAGGCTAGTTTTGTATCACGAATCAACTGAAGAACGGTAGATTGAGGAGTTTTTTTAATATCTGGTTTAACAGGTGTCATTTTAGCTATAATAAATGAAGCTATTTACAAGGTCAAAGTTTCTTAAGTATAGTAAGAACTATTGTTATTTAATCTATGGTGCTATCAATGGAAAACACGTTATCTATAATCAAACCTGATGGAGTTAGAAAAAAATTAATAGGTACCATACTAAAAAGATTCGAGGATAGGGGTTTTAAAATTATCAATGTTAAATATGTCCATCTTACAAAGGATGAAGCTTCTGAGTTTTACAGCATGCACAAAGAACAGCCCTTCTTTGAAGACCTAATAGGATTTATGACGTCTGGTCCTTGTTTGCCTTTTATAATAAGAGGAGAGGATGCGATACTTAAAGTTAGAGAGATAATGGGAGCTACTAATCCGGAAGAAGCAGCGGAAGGTACAATCAGAAAAGATTTTGCTGAAAGTATAGATAGTAATATAATTCACGGTTCAGACTCAAAAGAATCCGCAGAAAGAGAAATCTCTTTCTTCTTTGGGTAGTTGATTCTTAATTGAACTTGACTAAGAAAATTCTTAGAAAGCACATTAGCAAACTCTCTCTTTTCGATGTTGATATAATCGGATAGATTCCCCACCATAATTTTAGGATTTCCACATGGTTCGATAAGTCCAAATTTATCTAAAGAACAATTAAGGTTAACGGACAAGCCATGCATAGAAACCCCTTTCTTTAAAGATAGACCTATGGAAGCAATCTTTTTATCTTCAATCCATACCCCTGGACCATTGACGTTTTTCCTCCCCGTAAGCCCAAGGCCGGACAATGTTCCTAGTACCGCTTCTTGAAGAGCATCAACAAGATCTTTGAGTTTTAATTTGAGAATATTGATATTTAATATTGGGTAAAAAACCAATTGGCCAGCCCCATGGTATGTAATATTACCTCCACGAGTCGTTCTAATAAAAGGCACAGTGGCATTTTTATCAATATTACCGCTGGTCTTTCCAAATCTACCAATCGTATATATGTCCGTATGCTCAAGGAATAACAGATATCCCAGGGCATTACCCTTTAAAACATCATCGTGGTAATCAAGTTGCTTTAAAAGAAAAGCTTGATAGTCTTGAGGTTCTTCGAAGTTTTTAATAAATATTTTATTCGACACAATATATTGATATTATATCAATAATGAGTCTAAAGGGGAAAAGTGCTATTCATGATTTTTTACATGACGATTCTTCGTACTCAATTAACATAATTGACCCCGACAATTACTATGAAAGTATCATCAGAGAGGAAATCAACAACATCTTTGAAGGAATAGAAAGGGAAACTAATGTTGATTCTTTTGATTTATCAAGCATTAAAGATATATCACTAATTTTAGATACTTTTAATACATATCCGTATCTTGGTAAATTCAGATATGTGATAGTAAAAGTAACAGGCAAAAGCAATAAGGATTCGATACTACAAATTGCTGACTATCTAAAAAGCCCGTCAAAAACAACTAAGCACATTTTTTTATGTGATGACGATAAGGCTAACCTGCCTTGCGAACTCGTCATCAAAGACGATTATACCCAAGCCAATATGAAAACTTTTATAAAGGACGAATTAAAAAAAAGGCACATACAGTTGGACAATAAAGCAATAGACCAATTAAGTGCTAAAAATTTTAGCAATAGGCTCACTTTGATTAATGAGATAGATAAAATTAGTACCATTCTAACTTCAGAGAATTACGACACAAAGGCCATTGATGAATTAATTGACGAAACACGCAGGGAATCTTTTGATCAAACATACAACTTGATGAATTACATAAACAATAAAGATTTAAAATCGTGTTTATTGGAACTCAAAAAAACTAAATTTACGGAAAATATCTTTTTAGAAATATCAAAAATCGCGTGGAGATTTAGAATCTATTTAAAAATCAAAACCCTTAAAAAAACCAACATGAAAGAATCCGAAATCATTAAGAATGTGAATGTATCAAAATATCAATATAAATATTTAGATGCTGAATCTAGGAAAAAGACATTAGAAGAAATTCTTACGGGTATAAAAGTTCTTCGCAACACAGACAGATTATTAAAGAGCACTGATATAAATCACGATATCATTAGTTTTTATTTACTAAAAAAATTATGTGGTCAATAGAAAATTCTTAGGATAATTTTGATATTCTCGAAATATTTCTAGAGGCATTGCGCTTATGTATAACACCTTTTGCAGCAGCTTTGTCAAATAAAGAAATAGCCCTCTTAAGCAAGTCTTCTTTGTTGGGGCCATCAGCCTTTATAGACTCTTTGTATTGTTTAATATGAGTTTTCAAAAATGACATAACAGACTTATTTCGTATACGTTTTTTAACGTCCTGTCTAATACGCTTTCTGGCTGATTTACTTTTGTTTGCCATATAAAGCTCTAATTCTGCAATATCTTATTAATTTGTCAACTTTCTTCTTGCTCTTCTCATGTGTATATTTAAAAAAATTGAAAAATAAAGTAATATAAGAAAGTGAAATTTTTTTTAGATAGCGCCAACATCGATGAGATTCAAGAAGTAGCGTCTTTGGGTTTGCTAGATGGTGTAACAACAAATCCTTCTCTTATTGCAAAAGAGAAAAGCCAGAAAGACTTCAAAAAAACCATTAAAAAGATATGCAATATTGTCAAAGGGCCTGTTAGCGCCGAGGTTCTTTCCACTGATTTTAAATCCATGATAAAAGAGGGTAATGAATTAGCAAAAATCGACAAACACGTGGTGGTAAAATTGCCTATGACAAAAGATGGAATAAAAGCCACTAAATTTTTATCACAAAAAAAAATACCTGTTAATGTAACTTTAATCTTCACACCGACACAAGCATTAATCGCAGCTAAAGCAGGAGCCGCCTATGTTAGTCCTTTTGTTGGAAGACTTGACGATATATCTACGGATGGAATGAGTGTAGTAAGTGAAATTTCTGAAATATTTATCAACTATGGCTTTCCAACTGAAATTTTAGTAGCAAGCGTAAGAAATCCTATTCATGTAGTCGAATCAGCGAGAATAGGAGCAGATGTAGCCACCGTACCATATAAAGTTTTAATGCAACTTTTTCATCATCCTCTTACAGACATTGGGCTAAAAAAGTTTCTTGCAGATTGGAACAAAAAATAAACCATCAAATATTCTTACAATAAATTAAATATTCAGTATTGCCCTTGGATCCTTTTATTGGAGATTCTATAGCATCACTCACAGAATTGTAAAAAGTTTTTAAAAAGTTGCTTACCTGTTCTACGGCCCGCATTCTATCAGAAGAGTCTTTAACAATGCCGTGTTTTCCCAATTTGCTCTTGCCCAATTCGAACTGAGGTTTTATCAATCCAACATATTCATTATTAGCAGCTGTAAATATTTCGAAGAAACTATCAAATTTGGTTATAGAGATAAAAGAAACATCCATAACAATGACATCTACAGAATCGTCTATAGTGCTCGTGGTTATGTATCTTGCATTCGTATTTTCAATGTTCACTATCTTTGAGTTATTTCGCAATTTGTAATCAAGTTGCCCATAGCCAACATCAACGGTATATATTTTTTTTGCTCCAAATCGCAACAAGCAATCAGAAAAGCCTCCGGTGCTAGCGCCAATGTCCATACATGTTTTATTTTTCACATTTATCTTAAAATGATTTAACGCCGCAACAAGCTTTTGACCACCTCTGCTAACAAAATTTTCTGAAAGATATTTGATTTCAATTACCGATTCCAAGTCAACGAGCTTTGATGGTACGCACTCCTTTTGACCATTAACATAGACCTCTCCAGCTAAAATGTGAACTTGGGCTTTTGATCTCGAATTGAAATAATTTTTTTCTGATAAAATTAAATCTAATCTGCGTTTCATACTATATGCTATAATACACCGGCAAAATAAATTCATCACGTTAATGGAGGTAGAATATGAATTTTCAAGATACTGTAGGAATAGTTACTGGAGGAGGAACGGGCATAGGCCGAGAAACATCTATAGATTTATGTAAGGCAGGAATGAAGCTTGTAATAGGAAATCGGAATGAGGAAAAAGGCAATGAAGTTGTTGACGTTATAAAACAAAATGGTGGTGAAGCTAAGTTTGTTAGAACGGATGTTTCAAACCCAGAAGACGTCAAAAAGCTTATAGAATATACATTAAATGAATATGGAGAATTCCAGTATGCTTTTAATAATTCTGGGTTACTAGGAGATTTGGAGCCCATAACATCTCAAACTCCTGATAAATCCTCTTATATAGTTGATGTGAATATTAAAGGGGTTATTTACTGTTTGCATTATGAAATAGCAGCAATGCTTAAATACGTTAGTCCTTCTAAACCTTGTAGTATTGTGAACAATAGCTCTATTCTTTCTCATAATGCATATCCAGGCATAACGGTTTATTCGGCTACTAAGCATGCCGTCAGTGGATTGACCAAAGGCGCAGCGCTAGAGTTAGCCCAATCGAATATAAGAGTGAATGCTGTTGGGCCTGGTCCAATTGATACTCCAATGATACAAGTTCCAACCGGTGGACACCCAGAACAATTCGGGAGCATGGTCCCCATGAATAGGATTGGAACACCAAAAGAGGTGAGTAATGCTGTACTTTGGCTTTTTTCAAATGAATCTTCTTACGTGACAGGACATACCCTTATGATTGATGGCGGTTATTGCGCAGGGTCACTATTTTCTCCCTCAGCTTAATAATTATGGATAGTGCTATATTTCTAAAATTAAACAAATCTAAATTTAGATCTAAATTTAAGCTTGATAGCAAAATGAAGGACTACGTATACGAAAAAAAAATCGACACAATCAAGGAGCATGCAAAAGACATCATACGTAAAAGAATTGCGCCAAAAGTTATACCAAACGATGGTAAGCAAACCCCATTCAAAGGGCACCCGGTTTTTATAGCACAACATGCAACGGCAACCTGTTGCAGACAATGCATTAACAAATGGCATAAATTTAATCTGAATTCAGAGCTGACATTAGCACAACAAGATTACATAGTAGGATTAATACTAGTTTGGATACAAAAAAATATTAGCTAATTCTTTTGTGTTCTGTAGGTCTCAACTATAGCAGCTACATGCTGAAAGAAAAAATGATCTTTCTCCTTCAGTACGATCATTAACTTATCGCCCTCTTCGTTCATACCATTTTGAAAACACGCAGCCGCAGTAAGAGGGTATAACTGGGAATAATCTGGATTAGCCCTTAAAGCAATACCAAAATGTTTTATAGCGTCATCTAAATTGCCTTGAGCTTTACACAGAAGGCCCATACAATAATTTTTCTGAAAAATATAATCTGTTGATTCATCAACTTTTTTTAGTACATTTGTAGCATCCTTATAAAAACCTTCACCAAGAAATGTTGCTGCTATTTGAATAAGTAAACTGTTATCATCGGTGTTTTTAGCTTTTTCAAGTAATAGAAGTTGGTTTTTTGAATCCATAATGTTAAATTACCACATATTCAATAATTAGGTATAAGACTAATGTCAAAGAAACTAATAATTATCTCTGGGGGTTTTGACCCAATTCATTCAGGGCACATAGCCATGTTCGAGGAAGCTAGGGAAGCAGGAGAAATAGTCGTATTACTTAATTCAGATGAATGGCTAACAAGAAAGAAGGGTAATTATTTTATGGACTGGAATGATAGAATGTCGGTTGTATCGAATCTAAAAGGCGTAATTGACGTTTTACCGTTTAACGATGATGATGGAACCGCGGTTCAGGGGATAATGGATGTAGCAAGTAAATACCCGTCATATGATATATATTTCGCAAATGGTGGTGATAGAAACAAGAAGACAACGCCTGAATCAAGATTTTGCACAGAAAATAATATCAACGAAATGTTTAATGTAGGAGGAGGCAAAACTCAGTCTTCTAGTAACATCTTAAGCATATGGAAAGACGCTCCGATGGAAAGACCATGGGGGCAATGGCATTTCTATAAAGAATTTAAAATTGATAATGCAAAGGCTAAAATCAAGTCTTTAATTGTAAAACCTGGCAAAGAACTATCCTACCAGAAACATCATCACAGAAACGAGCATTGGTTCGTGATTAAAGGTATTGCCACAATTAAATTAAATGAAAAAGAATTTGAAGTTAAAACCTTTGACACCTTTGATATAAAGATTGACGAGTGGCATCAGTTAATCAACCGTGGCAACGATGATTTGATTGTAGTCGAAGTTCAATTTGGGCAAAAGTGCACAGAAGAAGATATTGAGAGAAAATAAGGTTGTATTCCGTAAGCGTCATCATCCCATGTTTAAAAGAAGCAGAAAACCTAAAATTCCTCTTACCTCAAGTCATAGAGAATATAAAAGATTCGACGGCGACTTTTGAAATTATCATTGTTGATAACTCAGTACCACTAGATGACACTCCCAATATATGCTCAAAGTTTTTAGAGGTACAATACGTAAACACGATTGGTACAGATAATTACGGAAATGCCGTAAGAACCGGTATTGCATCATCAAATCATAATTACATTCTCTTTATGGATGCTGATGGCTCTCATAGTCCCCAGATAATTCCAAAGATGGTTGAAAAAATCGACAAATCTAATATCTGTATTGCTTCAAGATATTGTGAAGGTGGATCGACGAAAGACAAAGTGACATCAATATTTTTATCGAAAGTATTAAATTTTATTTACTCTCTAGTCTTAGGAGTTAAGTGTTCTGATTGGTCTGGGAGTTTTAAAATATATAAATCTGCTTTATTAAAAGAACTTAGATTAGAGTCTAATAATTTTGACATCATTCCAGAAATACTTTTTAAAATGTCACAAGCAAGCAACTTTGAAAAAATTGCAGAGGTTCCTTACGTATTTGATACTAGGATACATGGTCAGACGAAAAGGAAACTTAAAACATATATAGATTTTCTGATTACTCTAATTAAACTAAGATTGATTTTAAGAAAATAATTAGGCAAAAATAAGAATTGAATTAATCGTATATTAAAATAATATAAACAAGGAAGATATAGGAGCACCTAGGTATGGCAAGAGCATTAATTACAGGGATAACTGGTCAAGATGGGGCATATTTGGCAAAACATCTCTTGGGTTTAGGGTATGAAGTTTACGGAGCCGCTAGAAGAAATTCGAATTACAACACTGAAAGGTTGCAGATATTAGGAGTAGAAAAGGATATAAGAATAAAAGAATTTGAGCTTCTAGAAGAATCAAACATTAGAAGAGTATTAGAAGAAGTAAAACCTGATGAGATATATAATTTAGGAGCTCAAAGTTTTGTGGGTGCTAGTTTTGTTACGCCTATATATACAGCTGAAGTTACGGGACTCGGTGTTTTAAAAATATTAGAGGGCTTACGATCTGTTTCTCCTGAATGTAAATTTTATCAGGCATCATCTTCGGAAATGTTTGGAAAAGTACTAGAAACACCTCAGAATGAAGATACGCCATTTTATCCCAGATCCCCCTATGGTGTTGCAAAAGTTTATGCGCATTTCATTACAAAAAATTATCGAGAATCCTACAATGTGTTTGGATCCTGCGGAATCTTGTTTAATCATGAGTCTCCATTAAGAGGAAACGAGTTTGTTACAAAAAAAATAGCAAAGTCTGTCGCTAAGATAAAAAAAGGCCAACAAGATCAGTTGGTATTAGGGAATTTAGAATCAAAAAGAGATTGGGGTTTTGCGGGAGACTATGTAGAAGCAATGCATTTAATGTTACAAGCAAGCAATCCTGACGATTATGTAATTTCTACGGGCGAGACCCACTCCGTAAAAGAATTTGTGGAATTTTCTTTAAGGGCTGCCGATATCAAATTCGAATGGGAAGGCGAAGGTATTAATGCTTGCGCGATTTCAAAAGATACTGGCAAAAAAATTGTAGTCTCTAGCGAAGAGTTTTATAGACCAGCAGAGGTTGATTTGCTACTAGGAGATTATTCCAAAGCAAAAAAAGCTTTAGGATGGGAACCTAAGACGAAATTTAGCTCCTTAGTCGAACTAATGGTTGAATACGAGCTCAATAATAATTAGAAGCTATAGAATTTAAACAACCCCATGACCATAAGGGAATATTGATTAGGTGAGCCTTGTTTGTCTACTAACGGACTATCCCCAGCATCACCCATTAATCTTTGATATTCCGCATTAATTAAGATTGCTACTCTATCCGTTATCGGTGAAACCAAATTGTTCATTATCGAAATTCCGTAGAATCCCGAGCCAGGTGTGTGGGAATTGTATTTGGCATTTATAGGAGTTCCAAACCATGTGTCCATCCATTCAGAATTTCCATATTGATAAGATAAAGAAGTTTTATTCACAAAACGTTGCTCAAAAGTTATCCATACAGATTTCGTATAATTAAGAGAAAAATCTGCAGTAATGCTATCGCCAGGATCATCAGCTGCAGTTAACATGCTCGTACTCAAAGAAAAATTGTGAGGCAATTTGTATTCAAAATCTAATCCAACTTCATGACCAGGATCAATTTCTTCTAGTGTAAACAATGAGTTATCATCTCCTCGCTGTCTTCCAAAGTCATATTCCCAGATAAGTCCAAACGAAAACGAATTTTTATCAATAAGACCTAAGCTCGCAGAAGGGCCATAAAATTCAAAAGAATTAAAATAATTTTTATCTTGATTATGATATTTGAAAGCTGCGACTGGAGTCCAAATGAATCTCCTTGAACTTGAGCCTAAATAAGTTTGCTTACTTACGAAGCCTCCACCAATATATACGGAAGAGTTCTTTTTTGGTTTAGAGTCTTCATCTTCGGCAAACACAGGAAAAGTAATCAATAACAATGCAAGAAAAACGAACAGATTACTAAAAAGTCTCATTTGTACACCTCCGCTTATGCTATAACATGACATATTATCAACAGTAAGCAAATCAGATATAGGCGAGGTATTTCATTAAGCAATAACAGGGATAGTTACTGAAGGAATATAGAATATATACTTTTTATCCTAACAATATATCCAAAGTCATCATTATCACGAGCCCCACAACGAAACCGCCAGTTGCATAGTTTTCGTGCCCCCTTCTGTGTGTTTCAGGGATAATCTCATGGCTTATAACAAAGAGCATTGCGCCAGCTGCAAAGCCAAGAGCCCATGGCAGTATAGGCTGAAATATCGTCACCACGCTAACTCCTAAAAAACCAAAAACGGGTTCAAAAAGACCTGTTATTGTAGCAATAATAAAAGCTTTAGTTCTTGTATAGCCAACGCCTAGTAGGGCAAAAGCGACGGCCATTCCTTCTGGGATATTTTGAAGACCTATCCCTACAGCAAGACTAGTACCATTCGAAACATCTCCTCCACCGAATCCTACACCAACCGCAAGACCCTCAGGCATATTGTGCAATGTGATAGCAATAATAAACAACCAGATCTTTGAAAGCTTTACCTTGACTGCCTCACTATGGGATGTGCCTAAAATAAAGTGCTCATGAGGAGCTTTGCTTTGTAGCACCCAAATGGCAATGACTCCAGCAACAAGACCTCCAAGTACAATACTTAGTGAAATAATAGTGCTACCATACATGCTTTCGGCATAATCAAGTCCGGGTATAATCAACGAGAAAAAGCTTGCTGCAAGCATAACACCTGCCGCAAAGCCCAACGAAGTGTCTTCAAATTTTTCAGTTAATTTTTTAACAAAGAAAACTGGAATTGCACCTACGGAAGTTGCAAGGCCCGCGAGAAGACTAGCTATGAATCCAAGAAGAATAATGTCCATAATGATGGAATACTAATCTATAATATAAAATCATCAAGGTCAAAGGGGTTAAATAAAAATGAGAGTCTGCATTTTGTTTGGATCAACTAGTTCTTCAACCGAGGAAGCAGCCCTAAGAATAAAAAATAATTTAGAAACACACCACAAAGTAGATGTCTATAATATTTACAAGCAAAATATAGCAATCATAAATGAGTATAGGAATATAATTATTGGGTGTCCAACATGGGACATTGGATTATTGCAAGAAGATTGGAGAGAAATATTTCCTAGTGTTGAGAAGATTGACTTTACAAAAAAAAAGATTGCGTATTTTGGAGCTGGAGACCAGTTCGTTTATCCAGACACCTTCCTTGATGCATTAGGAATTCTCGAAGAAAAGATTACCTCCCTTGGTGGAGAAACAATTGGGTATTGGCCATCTGAGGATTATGAATTTAGAACCTCAAGGGCATTGCGAGGAAACAAATTTGTCGGACTCGGATTTGATAACGATAACGAACCGGAAAAAACAAACGAGCGAATCGACAAGTGGTGTAGAATTATTGAGAAAGAATTTATTGAAGAAAATAAGTAGCAAATCCCAATACACAAAGCAGGGTCAGCCAAAAAAGCATAAAAAGACCTAAATCGCCTCTTGCTTCTTCTCTTTTATCTGATGTCCGAGCCCGAAATCCTTGAGAAACAAATATTAAATTACCTGCAAGTTGTACACAAACTGTGTTGATAAGCAAAAGTAAAAAAGCCCCAAAGGCTAATTCGTACTGATTATATGCAAGTAAAATAGCCAAGCAGGCTGCTGGTGGCAATAAAGCTACCGAAACCATGACCCCAACTAATGCTGCTGATATACCCGTAGTCATTGACAATGCCGCAGCAGCACCAGAAGCTAGTGCCAGCACAATATCCCCAATACCAACAGTTGTTCTTGATAGTATTTGGGGACTTTGAAGATTAATATCTGCAAACAACGAAATTCCATAACCCAAACTTAGTGATATTAAAATCCCTAAGACAAGTGAAGTCAGAGATGAAATTATAAGCTTCTTGTTACCTATAGATGCTGCAAAAGATAATGCTATATTAGGGCCTAATAAAGGAGCAATAACCATAGCTCCAACAACGACAGCAATATTGTCCTCGGACAAACCTATCGTAACAACAATGGTTGATAAGGCGACCATAAAAACATAGTTCAAATTAAGATCTACACCTTTTATGACTTGCTCGTATAGCTCCTCTCGAGTTCTTTTTGGTTTTTTGTCTTTCTTTTCCGTTGACTCTGTTAATTCCTCTTGCATTCTTGGGATCGAAGCGTCAACGGGCAGGATTAAAATTTTGGCATTTTCGTCGCCTTCCTTTTCAAACAGTACTTGTAAACTATCTAAGACAGCCTGGCGAGAATCATCAGTAACCACCATAGTAAAAACCTGCCTTCCATCTTCAAGTTCAGATGACCACCAATAATCAACAACTCCTTGCTTTTCAGCAATGGTTAACAAAATACGTTTATATTTAGAATTACAAATTACTTCACATATCCTCATTTCACAATCCTATCACATGACTAAAAAATTATAATTCTCAAACACACGTTGGCCAACACCCCGGCAGCCACATCGTCCATTGTAATACCAAATCCACCGCTAAATTGCTCACAATGCTTAACGAATAAGGGCTTCCATACATCAAATAGCCTAAAAAGAAGAAACGCCGTAACTAGATTTAATACAGAGAAAGGAATAAATAAGACTGCGACAAAGAATCCTGCTACCTCATCAATCACTACAACATTAGGATCGCTAGCATTAAATATTTTTATAGAATAGTGTGAAAATATTATAGAAATTCCAATTATTATTAGAGTAATAAAGCAAAATTGCATGGAAGATGGTTCAAAACACACAGTGATAAAATAATAGAACACTGCACCCGTCAGTGTTCCAAAAGTTCCTGGCATTTTAGGGAAATAGCCAGAATAAAAAAAAGTTGAAACTATTTTTATAAAGCTATTCATTTAAGAGACATTATGTTTTTATATGAACAATTAATCAACTGTTTAAAAAGGAAAATAAATTAATGATATACTACATGCAATGTTAAAGATCAGATTGCATCTTTCTCTCTTGCTTCTTTTTTATTGTATTGCCAGCTTCCCCTTGTTGTCTATTGCTAGAGAAATGGAAGTAACGGCTATAAGATTGGAAAAAAATAACAGTCCTTCGATAATCGAGCTTCACTCAAACGCTATGGCGTTTCAAGAATATACATTAAGTGCTGAGGTTTCAGGAAATATAATTAAAATAACGAAACTAGAAGGAGAAGGAGTAGATGCAAATGAAATCTTTGCCAAAATCGATAGTGCCAAACACGAAATAGCACTTAAGAACTCAGAACAACAACTCTTCGCAATTGAAGCAGAACTGAAGAAATCAAGCTTAAAGCTCGAGAGATACCACGAGCTGCTACTTAAAGAAATAATTTCGCAGCAAGAATTTGAAGAGGTACTCTACCAAGAAAAAAACTTGTTATCTAAATTTAATTCACAATTTGAACATGTAAGACAAGCTAAGCTAGATTTAGATAAATGCCATATAAGGCCAAATTTTAATGGGATAATTTCAAAAAAATATGTAAATGAGGGTGACTTTGTTAACGTTGGAGACAGATTGTTTAAAATTACAAATGGTGAAATATTAGAGATTAGCATCTATATACCTGACTTTTATATTAATAAAATCAACAAGGGGTCAAGTGCGCTGATAAAAACAAAAAGTCTTGGAAATATAGAAACCAAAATTGACAGAATTATTAGCAGGGTTGAGAACACAACGGGGACATTCATGGCTAAAGTATATTTAGATAATTTTCTTGGCATAGTTCCTGGAGAAGAAATTATTGTGGAAGTCGGATTGCATAGCGATCCTAATACGTTACGAATCAATAAAGACTCTGTGAACAATACAGAAAAGGGGAAATTTGTCTATAAGATTATTGAAAACAAAGTATACCCCGTGGAGATTGATATTATCGAGGATCAAGATGGTTATTTTCTTGCTAAAGGAGATTTAAAAGAAGGAGACATTGTGGTTCTTGAGGGTAACGAGACATTAATACCAGGTCAAAAAGTTAAAGTAGTTTCAATAAAGGAATGAGATGAATATTTCAGATTATTCTGTCAAAAATTTTATCACAATTGTTTCCATTGCATCGTTATTTCTAATTTTTGGAACTATATCTTTTAAATCAATCCCGATTCAATTAGTTCCTACCGTCGACAAACCAGAGATTGCCGTCATAACAAACTGGTCAGGTGCTAGTCCTGAAGAAATCGAAAGTGAAATAGTAATTCCGCAGGAAGACAAACTGAAGAGCCTTGAAGGATTAGATTCTATAGAAAGCACCAGCATTGAAGGCAAAGGAGAAATAACCTTAAAGCTTAAAGAGGGAAGAAATGTGGATACTACGATTATTCGAGTTTCAAACCTTCTAAGTCAAGTTAAAGACTTGCCCTTCGATTCCGACAAACCTATTATTCGATCTGTTTCTTCTGATGCTTCACCAATTGCCTGGTTTATATTAAAAGCCAAAAGTTCTTTGCCAATACACGAATATAAAGATTTTGCTGAAGATTTTATTAAAACAAGATTTGAAAGAGTACCGGGTGTTGGTGCATCCAATGTATTTGGTGGAAGGTCCAAGCAGGTACACATAGTTATTGATAACAACAAAATAGCCCTAATGGGTCTTAGCCTGATTGATATCAGTAATGTCATAAGGGACAGTAATGCTGATATAAGTTCAGGGGCGATCGAAGAAGGGAAAAGGAAATATTTGGCCAGAACTACCGGGGAATTCACCAGCTTGTCCGATATTGGCAATCTAGTTGTAAGAAGAATAGGAAACAATATTGTTCGGCTCAAAGATATATCGAATATATCGTTTGCATATGAAGACGAAGATTACTTGGTTCGGCACTTAGGAAATGAGGCAATCGCCATTAATGCAGTAAAAGAAACAGGGGCAAACACGATTGAGGTTTTTGATAAGTTGCTCTTGGAAATGGATAGCCTTAACAAAGGCATCCTGCAACAAAACAACTTGAAATTAACCAATGTTTATTCGGATACATTCTATATCAACTCGTCAATCAATTTCGTAAAACAAAATTTAATATTTGGTGCAATTCTCGCTATCATTATTTTGCTCTTATTTTTAAAATCCTTTAGGACGGCTCTGATTATTTCTGTTGCAATTCCTACAAGTATAATTAGCTCTTTTATCGTTTTTGACATCTTAGGAAGGACAATCAACCTCATAAGTCTCGCTGGCATGAGCTTTGCAGTTGGAATGGTTCTAGATAACTCCTTGGTTGTGTTGGAGAATATATTTTCTAAGATAGAAGCTGGAATAAGGGATGTTAAAGAAGCTTGCGTAAAAGCAACCCAAGAGGTTTCTGGGGCCATTTTTGCGAGTTCGCTTACAACCATAGTGGTCTTTATACCTATTTTCTTTCTTACTAATGAAACTGGTCAGTTGTTTAAAGACATAGCAATAGCTATATCAGTATCGATATTTCTGAGCTTATTAGTTTCGTTGACACTAATCCCAGGGATATCGTCGAGAATACTTAGTTCAAATCAAGACAATATTAGTATAAAAAATAAATATTTTTTAAGACTCTTTAGGAGGCTGGATTTTGTCTCGATATTTATAAAAAACAAGATACTATCTTCTCTAGAAATAGTTTTAAATTCTGAAAGAAAAACATTTATATCTTTTTTCTTAATAATTGCCTTATCTCTGCTCACAACATACAAAATTTTTCCAAAAACAGAATATCTTCCTGAAGGAAATAGAAATCTTATTATTTCGATACTGATTCCACCTCAAGGATACAATATAGAAAAAATAAAAGATGTAGGAAAGGGAGCAGAAAAAAAACTGGAAAAGTTCTGGAAGAATGACGGGCTCAAACAAGATGGAATTGCCAACTTTTTCTTTGTTGCAAGACCAAGTTCAGTTTTTATGGGTGCCGTAGCGAACAAACCTAGTAGTATTAGACGATTTATACCAGAATTAAGAAATGCAGTATCTGGGAATCCAGGGTTTATTGCAATTGTAAACCAGTCGAGCTTATTTAGTAGGTCGATTGGGGAGAGAAGGTCGGTGGAAATCGACATACAAGGTGCAGATTATGATTCAATACTGGGTCTTTCGAGAATTATATTTGGCAAACTGTCTTCTTCGTTTTCAAATTTTCAAATTAGACCAAAGCCAAGCTTGTCTAATTCAAACCCAGAAATAGAGATCAGACCTAAAAACACTAATCTAGAGGATGTTGGACTAACATCAAGAGACTTGGGCTTAATAGCAAATATTGTGATTGATGGAACATTAATAACTAAGTTTAACGACAAAGGAAATGAAATTGATGTCAAACTAAGGTCCAAAGCTCCTACCGATATCAGCACTCATGATATTAACACTCAATTTATTTATCATAACAACAAAATGTTTCCCATATCATACGTAGCCAGTGTGGATATCATTAATTCGGCACAACAAATAAATCACGTTGAACAACAAAGAACCATAAAATTGCAAATAAGTCCGGACGAGGGGACCAACATAGAAGAGGCAGTTCAAATGATAGAAAAGGTCGTGTATTCAAATGAGATCCTACAAATTGCAAAATCTAAAGACTTACAGATTAAAACTACGGGGATTGTTGGGAAATTAAGGCAAGCGAAAGAATCGTTAAGTATAAATTTTATATACGCCCTTATTATTTCTTATTTCTTATTGGCTTCATTGTTTCAAAGTTTTATTTATCCAATTGTTGTACTCACTATCGTTCCACTATCTTCTCTTGGTGGGCTAT
>JAYZEP010000009.1:0-91747 GCA_036337225.1 Thermodesulfobacteriota bacterium | reverse complement strand
CTATCTTGATTTAAATGTGAATGTTGAAGAGAAGGCAACTGGGTATTTTAGTATAGCTGGTGGTTATAGCTCTGTTGAAACCATACTGCTGGGTGTCAATATACAAGAGAATAATCTATTTGGATATGGAAAAAGTCTGGGAGCATCCGCAAGTATAGGAGGGCTAAGTAAAAACTTTTTTGTTAATTACGTGGATCCTTATTTTCTTGATACTACCTATCAACTTGGCTTGACTGCTTTTAAAAAACTATACGACTATATAGATTACGATAGAGATTCTTGGGGAGGAAGAGTGAAATTTGGTAAGTCTTTAAATTATTGGACTTTTGCAAATATAGCTTATAGATACGAAGATATAACGATTGATGATTTGAAACTTGCTGCAAATGAAATATTCCAAACAGGTAATGACAGAATTAGTTCTTTAAACCTGGGTGTTTTGTATGACACAAGAGATAATTTTTTGGATCCTACGAGAGGAGTAACTACTGGTTTTAACGTGGAAGAGTCGAACGAAGTGTTTGGCGCCAATTTGTATTTTACTAAATATAGCGCCAATTTATCTAAATATTACCAAATCAAAAGAAATCACACGTTGGGCTATACGCTAGAAGGAGCTTTTATAAATTTTAGAGGTGTGGAAAATAGATACGTGGTTGGTGAAAGATTTTATCTTGGAGGACCTAGCAACCTAAGGGGGTATAAGCATGCTCGAGTTTCACCTAGAAGATACTTAACCAATGGAGACTTCGTGAGAATCGGGGGTAATAAATATGTCTATTCTACTTTAGAATATCTATACCCAATCGCTATAGAAACTGGATTAAAAGGAATAATGTTTGTCGATGTAGGGGAAACATATGACGAGACACAAAATATAGATTATAATCCAATGGATATGAGAAAGGATGTAGGTTTTGGTTTTAGGTGGGTATCGCCAATGGGTCCGTTGAAGCTTGATTTTGCTTCTCCTGTTGGAAAAAGAAGATCGGGAGAAGATAAATTTGAAGTTCAGTTTTCTATCGGGTCTCTTTTTTAAATTAATGATAACTTAGGAGTTTTTTTATGAATAGATTTTTTTTAATTGCTTTAATATTTATTTTTTCTTCATTGAGCTTAACTGCAGCAGACCATAAAGATAAGTCGCATGCCATAACGCAAAAGCAACTTAAAGTTGCTACTGTAGATTTCGAGAGAGTTATGCGTGAATCTAAAATGGGCAGGAAATATCTTACATCAGCAAAATCAAATATAGAAAAGAAACAAGCATTGCTGTCCAAACTCCGTGATCAGTTTAATTCTAAAAGAGATGCGTACAATGAACAAAAACTTGTTATGGATGAAAAATCGAGAGATGCGGAAGAAGAGGAGCTTGCTTATAAGGCCGCAGAGCTAAGAAGGAAGAGTGAAGATTTTGAGACGGAGGTTAAAATTGCTGATTCAAGATTCCAAAGAGATATTATGAGATTGCTAATGAAAGAAGTTAAAGTTGTAGCTGAACAACTAGGATATGATTTAGTTTTTAGCAAAACATCTCCTGGTCTAATGTTTTTTAACCCAAATTTAGATATAACAGATAAAGTTTTACAAAGGATGAACAGATAGTTTTAATGAATTTAAACAGAGAAGAGATACAAAAATATCTTCCGCACAGAGACCCATTCCTTTTTGTTGATGAAGTTTTTTATTTAGAAAAAGGCGAGTCGATAAAGGCCAAGGTTACCTTCAAAGATGATAGCTTCTTTTTTAAAGGACATTTCCCAGATAGGCCTATAGTCCCTGGTGTAATCATAGTTGAATCTATGGCTCAAGTTGGAGGTATTCTCATATATAAGTCTTTTGAAGATTCTTCATTAGGAAAGGATCCAGCCTTGGTTGGAATCGACAATGTACGATTTAAAGCACCAACTTTGCCTAATGATACTTTAATAATTGAAGCTTCTTTGGTTAAAAAGAAATTGAATATTTTTAAAATATCAACAAAAGCATTTAAGGATGACAAGCTAATTGTCGGGGCTGATATAACAGCAACGATCCTCTCTTAACGGGCTATTGGCTCGAATTGAAACAAGCAATCTACTATGTTAATATACGGCGGTAAGTTTTTGCTGGTGTAGCTCAGTGGTAGAGCAGCTGATTTGTAATCAGCCGGTCGGGGGTTCAAATCCCTTCGCCAGCTTTTGGGGATATGGCAGAGTGGACAAATGCATCAGACTGTAAATCTGACGGCGCAAGCCTACGGTGGTTCGAATCCATCTATCCCCATATTAAAGATGCGGGAGTAGCTCAGTTGGCTAGAGCATCTGCCTTCCAAGCAGAGGGTCGCGGGTTCGAGTCCCGTTTCCCGCTTTTTTGCCCAGGTAGCTCAGTGGTAGAGCACATCCTTGGTAAGGATGAGGTCGGCGGTTCAATCCCGCTCTTGGGCTTTTAATTGACGAAAAAGTGAGTATGATTTTTACTCAAAGGATATAAGTATTATGGGAGATAATATAATTGTCGTAGCACTTGAATGTACTGGATGTGAAGGAAAGGGTAGATATCACTACAGAAAGAACAAGAAAGTGCAGCGTGACAAATTAGAGATAAAAAAATATTGTAAGTTTTGCAAAAAACACTGTATTCATAAGGAGACGAAGTAGGGGTGTAGCTCAGTTGGTAGAGCGACGGTCTCCAAAACCGTAGGTCGGGAGTTCGAGACTCTCCACCCCTGTTTTGGTGATATAGTTAAGATTATGAAGTTTTTTGATGATATTAAATCAGAATTAGGTAAAATCTCTTGGATAAACAAGAGAGATAATGTAAAGTCGACACTCGGCGTTCTTCTAGTGACAGTTATTCTGGGTTTGTTTTTGTTGTTGGTTGATTTTATTTTTTCTTCAGTAACGAAATTCTTATTGGGCGGATGATGTAATGTCAGATAAATGGTATGTAGTTCACGTTAATACGGGATCCGAGGACACCGTACGTCAGTATATTTACGATCAGATGCGAATGGACAAATGCCCAGATTTGATAAAGGACATACTTGTTCCTACCGAAACCATAGAAGAGCAGCTTAAAGGTGGAAGAAAAAAAATATCAGAAAAAAAATTTTTCCCCGGATATATTCTAGTGAAGACACAACTTGATCAAGATGCTTGGCACTTTTTAAAAAATATACCTAAAGTTATAGGTTTTGTCGGTGGAAAAATAAATGATGGTAAGCTTGAGCCAAACTCTATCCCTTCGGTTGATGAGGCGGAGATAAACAAGATGAGAAATAAAATTGAAGAGGGTACACTCAAACCGACTCCTAAAGTTGTCTTCGAAAAAGGAGAGTCAATTAAAGTTATTGAAGGACCGTTTGAGAATTTTACAGGTACGGTAGACGAAGTTAAGATTGAAAAAGGAAAAATACAAGTATTGGTTGAAATTTTTGGAAGAGCTACTCCTATAGATTTAGATTTCAATCAAGTGGAAAAGATGTAAATGAAGAAGATAGCAGGTTCGTTAAAATTGTTATGTGAAGCAGGAAAGGCATCCCCAGCACCCCCCATTGGTCCTGCACTTGGCCAAAAAGGTGTCAATATAATGGAATTTTGTAAAGCTTTTAATGCAGAAACAGAAAAAATGGAAGGTATTTTACCATGCGTTGTCACCGTCTATGAGGATAGGTCGTTTTCCTTTGAAATAAAAACACCGCCCGCCTCATACTTAATAAAAAAAGCTGCGAATATAGAAAAGGGTTCGAGTACGACTCCGATGGTAAAGGTCGGAACCATTTCTGAATCACAACTTGAAGAAATTGCCAAGGTCAAGATGAAAGATCTCAATGCAAATGATGTAAGTTCTGCAAAAAAAATTGTTGAAGGGACTGCAAAAAGTATGGGGATAGAGATATCAAATTAGGTTAGATAATGAGTAAGCAAGATAAAATTAATGAAATTAAAGAAAAAATTGATAAGTCAAAATTCTATGGACCAAAAGAGGCGCTAGAAATTTTAAAGACTTTAAATACTTCTAAGTTTGACGAGACTCTTGATCTGTCAATCCAACTTGGGATTGATCCTAAGAAATCTGATCAGCAAATTAAACTTTTTACTATCCCTCCTAATCCATTGGAAAAGAAAATAAAAATACTTACGATTTGCAACGGGGAATATGTGAAAAAAGCAGAGGCAGCTGGTTCCGATTACGTTGGTAGTGAAGAAATTATAAACAAAATTCTTGATGAAAAATGGTTAGATTATGATTTAGTGATAGCAATTCCAGAGTTAATGCCAAAGATTGGTAAGCTTGGACAAGTTCTTGGACCAAAAGGGATGATGCCTAGCCCAAAAATGGGAACGGTTACCACGGATATAGAAAAAGCAATTAAGGATGCGCGGTCTGGTAGGATTCAATTGCAAAATGATAAAATGGGACTAGTAAACTTTGCATTTGCAAAAAAATCATTTGATGTCGATAAGATACTTGATAATCTTTATCATTCATTAGATTTGCTGAATAAGGCCAAACCACATTCTTCCAAGGGCAACTACCTTAAGAGAATTAGTATTTCTAGCACTATGGGCCCAGGCTTTAAGATTGATTTAAATATACTAAGGGAAGACTTGAAAAAGTATAATGGAGCTGTGGCTTGATAATGCTGAATAAAGTACAGAAAAAAGAAATAATTAGCGCGTACAAATCATCTTTCGCTAGCACTCCATCGTTTCTGCTGATTAATTTTAAAGGAGCAAAGGTATCGGAATTTGAAAAACTCAGAACGAAATTGAGAAATCACGATACGAAATTATCGGTGGTTAAGAACAATTTGCTAAAACAAGCGTCGAAGAATACCGATCTGGAGCCTTTGTTCTCTGATACTCAAGGTGAGACTGCTATAGCTTTCCTAGGAGAGAATTATGTTGAGGCAACAAAAACTTTTATTGAAATACAGCAGGACCATCCTTCCCTGGTAATCAAACTGGGCTTCATAGAAGGAAAACCTCTCGATGATGCGGAGCTTGAAGCAATATCGAAATTGCCCACAAGAGATGTTCTTATCTCTCAATTATTGTCAGTTTTAAATCAACCTCTGATGAATTTTCTCAGCGCTTCTCAAGCAATTCCATTAAAATTGCTTAATTTGTTAAATAACTTGAAAGATAAAAAATAAACGTATATAATACGAGTTCAATATTCCGGAGGATTCTTATGCCTGAAACATCAAAAGAAGACGTTGTTAGTTATTTGGAAAAAGCCAGCTTGTTAGAAATATCGGAGTTGGTTAAAGATATAGAGGATAAATTTGGAGTCAAGGCCTCTGCTCCTGTTGCTGTTGCTGCTCCTGTTGCGGCTGCTGATAACAATGCTGCCCCTGCTGCTGAAAAAACTGAATTTAGTATTGTTTTGGAAGACTCGGGGTCTGAAAAAATTAAGGTTATTAAAATAGTAAGAGAAATCACTGCTCTTGGATTAAAAGAAGCTAAAGAGCTTGTAGAATCTGCTCCTAAGCCTTTAAAAGAAGGCGTCAAGAAAGATGAAGCAGAGGAACTGAAGAAGAAACTGGAAGAAGTTGGCGCAAAAGTAACTTTAAGCTAGTTTCATTCGTAAATCTTTTAGTCCAAGGAGTAATGTTTGTATAGAGAAAATATACTTTTAACGAAAAGAAGAAAAACTTTTAGTCGCAAATCGGTAGGTAGTACCGAGATTCCTGATTTGTTGAGCGTACAAAGGGACTCTTTTGGCTTGCTTATACAGGCCGACAAAGGTCCAAGGGAGCCCAACCAGGAGGAAGGTACCTACGAGAAAAGGGACAATATAGGTCTTGAAAAAGTTTTCCAATCTTCATTTCCAATCGACGATTATAATCAGAAGGCTACACTAAGCTATGTTCATTATAGACTGGAGGACCCTAAACATTCTCCATCTGAATGTAAGTTAAAAGGATACAATTATCAATCTGCTATTTATGTCACATTTGACCTGTGTACATGGGAGTACGAAATAGATGAAGAAGAAAATCCAATCTTAACAACAAAAACCGTTAGAGATATAAAACGACAAGAAGTGTACTTTGGAGAAATTCCTATTATGACAACTAACGGTGCATTTATTATTAATGGGACAGAGAGGGTTATCGTCAATCAGTTACATCGATCACCGGGTGTCTTCTTTGATTCCGAAAAGAACTCCAAAAATCTGGGATCGTCAAACAAAACAACTTTTAATGCGAGAATTGTTCCTCAAGACGGAAGGTGGTTAGATTTTGAATTCGATTCCAAAGATATATTGCATGTTAGGATAGACAGGAAAAAGAAATTTCATTCCACTTTATTGCTTCTTGCTCTCGGAGAGTCGATAGGATCAATTCTAGATTCCTTCTATTTGAAAGAAAATGTTTATTTTGATGGTAGCAATTTTACAAAAGATATTAATTTTCATTTACTTCCTTACCAAAGAGCATCAAAAGATATATTAGACTCAAAAAAGGAGTTAATAGTAAGACAAGATAGAAAATTATCGGATAGAGTAATAGAAAAAATTAAGTCTTCTCAGCTAAAAACTTTAGAGGTCAAGGAAGATGACTTGGTGGGTATGTACGTAGTCGGAAAACTTCCACAGATTTCTCAAGGTTCAAATAATGGAGAGAAAGATACTGCCTCAAAAGCGACTGCCTCAAAAGCGAAAAAAAATAAAACCAACAAAGATGAAATTTCGTTAGACAATCTTGTCATTGAAGAGATAACAGAAGAGAAGCTTGATTATATTAAAGAAAACAAAATTGAGAAGTTTGAAATTTATTACGTGGATAATAGTTCGTTTTCAAGCTCTTTAGTATTAACCATCAACGATATGCTTGCCAAATCTAAAATGCAGGGAATTCCAATCAAACCATTGTTAAAAGAACTGGAAGAAAAAAACGGGAACCGAGTTGAGAAAATGCTTGATGCAGGTACCCATATAATGCAAATATTAAAACAGGTAAAAGAACTAAGAGGGCCAATACAAAAGTACCTTCAAAATCAAGCAATTGCTGAAATTTATAAGAAATTCAGACCGACTGATCCTCCAACAGACAAGATTGCTTCATCATTCTTTGAAAATATGTTTTTCAACGAGGATACCTACAGGCTTTCTAAGGTTGGCAGGATGAAAATCAACTATAAACTTAGACATAATGTCCCGAATTCCAAATTGTCATTGGACCCGAAAGATATCAGTGAAACATTTAAATACTTATTATTATTAAAATCTGGCAGAGGCATGACTGATGATATAGACCACCTTGGAAATAGACGAGTAAGAACTGTTGGTGAGCTTATTGAGGAACGCTTTTTTGTAGGTGTTGAAAGATTATCAAGGACAATTAAAGAAAAGATGAACTACAATGTGGTTGATGATTTGAAGCCAGTTGACGTGGTCATTCCAAAAAGTGTTACTTCTGTTGTTAAGGAATTCTTTGCTACTGGCCAACTGTCCCAATTTATGGACCAAACGAATCCTTTGTCTGAGATTACACATAAAAGACGATTAAGTGCTTTGGGACCCGGAGGTCTAACAAGAGAAAGGGCTGGTTTCGAAGTAAGAGATGTCCATTCTTCCCACTATGGGAGAATTTGTCCTATTGAAACCCCAGAGGGGCCAAATATTGGATTGATTTCCAGCTTAAGTACTTATGCTAAAATTAGCGACCATGGGTTTATTTTGACGCCATATCGAGAGGTATCTAACGGCATTGTAACGAACAAGATTAAGTTTCTAAATGCTCTAGAAGAGGAAGACTTTGTAATTGCTCAAGCAAGTGCTGTCTTAAATGAAGACAATTCATTTACAAACGATTTGGTTTCGGCGAGGAAGGAGGGCGATTTTGCAGTTGTTCCACGGGACGAGATTCAATTGATGGATGTTTCCCCGGCACAGTTGGTCTCTGTATCGGCGTCCTTGATACCTTTCCTTGAACATGACGATGCGAATAGAGCATTGATGGGGTCTAATATGCAAAGACAGGCTGTACCACTTTTAAGAGCCTCATCCCCCTTGGTTGGAACAGGTTTTGAGAAAAATATTTCACGAGATTCGGGTGTCAACGTTGTGGCAAGGAATTCTGGTGTAGTTGATTATGTGGATTCTGCCAAGATTGTTATAAAGAGAGACAAGCCTTCCCAGGATGGAGAACTCTCTGATATCTATGATTTAGTTAAATTTGAAAGATCTAACCAGAACACTTGTTGGAACCAAAAACCTATAGTAAAAAAAGGAAAAAGCGTTAGTCCGGGAGACATAATTGCCGATGGCCCTTCTACTGAATATGGAGAGTTGGCATTGGGCAAGAACGTTACAGTAGCCTTTATGCCTTGGGGTGGATATAACTTCGAAGATGCAATTTTGATTAGCGAGAAGTTATCAAAGAAGGACACCTTTACTTCATTGCATATAGAAGAATTTGAATGTATTTCACGAGAAACAAAGCTGGGCAAAGAGGAAATAACGAGAGATATACCAAACGTGAACGAGGATCACTTAGGGGATTTAGACAAGGACGGAGTAATACGTATTGGAGCAGAAGTTCAATCTAACGATATTTTAGTCGGAAAAATCTCTCCAAAAGGAGAAACTCAATTGTCACCAGAAGAAAGACTTCTGAGGGCAATCTTTGGCGATAAAGCAGGAGATGTTAAGGATACATCCTTAAGGGTCCCCCCCGGAGTAAATGGCATAGTTTTAGACATTAAAACGTTGGTATCACGAATTGGAGATAAGCAAGATAAATCCAGATCTGGTTCTCCTGAAGTTGTCGAGTTGGAGAACGAAAGGAATCAAGAGATAGATATAATAAAAAATGAAGCAAGATCAAATTTAAAAGCAGTTTTTGTTGATAAGGTACCACATAATGATATCAGGGCAGGTAGAAAAATTGTATTAAAGAAGGGCTTGCCAATCGAACCATTAAAATTTGACCTTGTCCCCTTTGAGAAAATTACGACGATTGAATTTAATGAGAAAAAAGACCATATGCAAACCATCGACTCTATAATGAAAATTTCTGAGGAAAAGATAGAGTCCGTAGAAGTTAGATATGGTGACGAGATCGAGGCATTGTCTAAGCCAGACGATCTCCCTCCCGGAGTTCTAAAAATTATTAAGGTTTATATTGCTGTAAAAAGAAAGCATCAAGTTGGTGATAAAATGGCGGGGAGACATGGCAATAAGGGCGTGGTCTCAAGAGTTCTACCAGAAGAAGATATGCCTTTCTTGGCAGACGGAACTCCTGTTGATATGATACTTAATCCTCTTGGTGTTCCATCCAGAATGAATGTTGGGCAAATTCTTGAAACTCATTTAGGATTAGCGGCACAATCTCTAGGAGCGCAGATTCAGAATTATTTGGACGAAAATGCCTTAAATTTAGACGGACTGAAGGATGCATTAAAGAAAATATATTCTAATGATGTAGATTATGTAAAAAACTTAGATAAACTTTCCAACGAAGATTTGCTTGACCTTGCTGGTAGGTTGTCTGCAGGAGTTCCAGTGGAAACACCTATTTTTGAAGGAGTTAAAGAGTCCGAAATACGCACCTTGTTTTCAGAAAATTTTCTACCTGAAGATGGTAAGCTGATTCTTTTTAATGGGCACACTGGTGAACCTTTTGATCAGAGGGTCACAGTCGGTACTATGTATATGATTAAGCTCCATCATTTAGTAGAAGAAAAAATTCATGCTAGAGCCATAGGCCCTTATTCTCTGGTTACCCAACAACCACTTGGTGGTAAATCTCATTTTGGTGGACAAAGACTGGGAGAGATGGAAGTCTGGGCGTTAGAAGCATATGGAGCTGCGAATACTTTGCAAGAATTTCTTACGGTTAAATCTGATGATGTTATTGGAAGGACGAGACTTTTTGATTCTATAGTGAAAAACAAATTAACTTTTGAGCCCGGTATACCAGAATCATTTAATGTTTTACAGCACGAATTAAAATCTCTTGGTCTCAGCATAGATATGGTGGACAAATCGCAAGATAAGGGTACTAACTTGGAGGGTGATCAAAATGATTGATATGGGAATACTTTTTGATAAACCAAAAAATCCATCGGATTTTAGCTCAATAAAAATAAGCATTGCTTCACCAGAGCAAATTAAAGAATGGTCCTATGGTGAAATAAAAAAACCAGAAACGATTAATTATAGAACCTTTAAACCAGAGAAGTATGGTCTTTTTTGTGCAAAAATCTTCGGACCGGTTAAGGATTTTGAGTGTCTTTGCGGAAAATACAAGAGATTGAAGCATAGAAACCATACTTGTGAAAAATGCGGAGTTGAGGTTATTTCTAGTAAAGTAAGACGAATCAGAATGGCACACATAGAGCTTGCTTCTCCAGTTGCACATATATGGTTTTTAAAAAGTGTTCCGAGTAGAATAGGGGCCTTGCTTGATATGACCTTAAAAGACCTTGAGAAAGTTCTTTATTTTGAATCTTATGTGGTTACTGACCCAGGAGATACTATAGAGTTGCCGAATGTGAAAGATAGACTAAAAAAGGGAGATGTAATCGACGAAGAAGGATACAAAAATTACCTTGATGCTAATTGCTTTTTGTCTGTCGGTATGGGTGCCGAAACTATAAGGTGGATGCTTGAAGAGTTGAATTTGGAAGAATTATCTACAGACCTTAAAGCACAATTAAAAGCGACAGATTCTGATTTGAAAAAAACTAGATTAGCAAAAAGACTTAGAACTGTAGAGGCTTTCAGGCAGTCTGGAAACAAGCCTGAGTGGATGGTGTTAAAAAGACTACCGGTTCTCCCACCTGATTTGCGACCCTTGGTTCCATTAGACGGAGGTAGGTTCGCCACTTCAGATCTTAACGATCTTTATAGAAGAGTCATTAATAGAAATAATAGATTGAAAAAACTAATGGAATTAGGAGCCCCCGATATAATTGTTAGAAACGAAAAAAGAATGCTCCAAGAATCTGTGGATGCTTTATTTGAAAATGGCCGAAGAGGTCGGCCGGTTCTAGGGCACAACCATCGACCTTTAAAAAGTCTAAGTGATATAATAAAAGGTAAGCAAGGGAGGTTTCGCCAAAACCTACTTGGTAAAAGAGTTGATTATTCAGGCAGGTCCGTTATTGTTGTTGGGCCACAGCTTAAGTTGCACCAGTGTGGATTGCCAAAAAAAATGGCCTTGGAGCTTTTTAGGCCCTTTATATACCAAAAACTTGAACTGTGGGGCCATGCTGCCACTATTAAAATTGCTAAGAATTTAGTTGAACAACAAGCGCCAATTGTGTGGGACGCACTAGATGATGTTATTAAAGAACACCCTGTTATGCTAAACAGGGCCCCTACGCTTCACAGACTTAGCATTCAAGCTTTTGAGCCAATTCTAGTTGAAGACAAAGCTATTCAGCTACACCCACTAGTTTGTCCCGCCTTTAATGCTGATTTTGACGGAGACCAAATGGCAGTTCACGTCCCCTTATCTGTAGAGGCTCAAACTGAATGTAGAACACTTGTTATGTCCACAAACAATATCCTATCTCCAGCTCACGGAAAACCAATCATATTACCTTCTCAAGATATTGTTTTGGGGGTTTATTATATGAGTATAGCCGTACCTGGATCCAGAGGCGAGGGTAAGCTTTTTAGCTCAATCGATGAATTACGGACTGTGTTTGATTTAAATGAAATAGATATACATGCAAAAATTAAAATTAGAATTAACGGAGAAGTCGAGGACACAACGGTAGGCCGTGCCCTAATATTCGAGGTGATGCCCAAAGAGGTTCCATTCTATCTTGTAAACAAATTAATGACTAAAAAAGCAATAGAGGAATTGATTGATACCACATTTAGGATGTCCGGTGGAAAAAGTACAGTTTTATTGGCAGACAGGTTAAGGACACTTGGTTTTAAACATTCAACAACGTCAGGAATCTCCGTTTCCATTGCAGATATGACAATTCCAGAGGAGAAAGATGAAAAAATTAAAGAAGCAAATGATGAGGTTCAAAATGTGCAAAGACAATACTTGGAAGGACTGATAACAGAAGGTGAGAGGTATAATAAAGTAATTGATGTTTGGGCAAGAACGGGTGACGTTATCGCTGACATATTGATGAAAAAAATATCGGAGTCAGATGCCACCACTAAGAACGATCAACATTCCCCAAGTAACAACCCTATTTTTATGATGGTTGAGTCTGGTGCCCGAGGTAGCAAATCTCAGGTCAGGCAACTTGCTGGAATGAGGGGACTAATGGCGAAGCCGTCTGGGGACATTATAGAAACCCCAATAACTTCTAATTTCAGAGAAGGCTTGTCGGTTCTTCAGTATTTTATTTCAACGCATGGAGCAAGAAAAGGATTGGCGGATACAGCCCTTAAAACTGCCAATGCTGGTTATTTAACAAGACGACTTGTTGATGTAACACAAGACGTAATGGTTACCAAGCTCGATTGTGGCACATCTGAGGGACTAGATGTCACTCAATTAGTTGAAAGTGGCGAGGTTGTTGCAAGCGTAGGAGATAGAACGCTAGGAAGGATTGTTGCCGAAGATGTTCTAGATCCGCTTAACGGAGAACTGATTGTTTCTAAAAACCAAGAGGTTGATGAAGCAATTGCCAAACGAATCGATTCTGTACCTGGATCTTTAAGAATTAAAATAAGATCCGTACTGACTTGTGAATCGGAAACCGGTGTTTGTTCATTGTGTTATGGTAGAAATTTAGCAAGTGGCGAGCTGGTTGATATCGGCGAAGCCGTTGGAATTATTGCTTCGCAATCAATAGGTGAACCAGGAACTCAGTTGACGATGAGAACTTTTCATATTGGAGGAGTTGCTAAGGTTGAAGAATCAAGACATGAAGCCAAGCATGATGGAAAGATTCGATATATAGATATGAATTATGTCAAAGGTGACAAATTTAATATTTGCACTAGCAAGGCGGCAGAGCTTGTCATAGAGGACTCTAAGACTTCACTTGAAATAGAAAGATATCCTATTTACGTAGGCGCTAAAATTTATTGTAAAGATGGGGATGAGGTTGTGGGCCCTACTAAAGACAAAAAAGGTAGTCTACTCTCTGAATGGGATCCGACAATTTATCCATTTATAGCTGGAGACGGTGGCCATATCAAGTATAAAGATCTCGACACCAATATTACAATGCGAGAAACGGTAGACCCATTTACTGGGCTTTCCAAGAAAGAAGTAATACAATATAAAAACCAGAAACTTAATCCTGCTTTAATACTTGTTACAGGGGACGGTAGAGAGCTTCAATATCCAATGCCACGAGGAGCAGAGATAAGGAAAGATGATGGTGAGGAAGTCAAACCCGGAGATTTCCTTGCAACACTTGCAACACAAAGAGCGCAAACCAAAGATATAACTGGTGGTCTTCCAAGGGTGGCAGAGCTTTTTGAGGCTAGACCTCCGAAGGATCCTGCTGTTATATCGGAAATCGACGGTATTGTAAGTTTTGGTAAGGATATAAAAACAAAAAAAGAGATTATAATTACGCCTGAGATTGCAGATGAAGACGAAGCAAAAGCTACAAGTAAGAAATACCCAGTTTTAAAGTCGAAGCATATTCTTGTTAGTGAGGGCGAAAGGATTAATGCAGGTGATCAAATAGTTGACGGAGCACTTAATCCTCATGATATATTAAAAATCAAAGGAGAGAGGGAGCTCGCAAGGTATATTGTAGACGAAATTCAAGATGTATATAGACTTCAGGGAGTTAGGATTAACGATAAACATATCGAAACCGTTACCAGGCAAATGTTAAAAAGAGTAAAGATAGTTGATAGCGGGGATACAACTCTTTTGATAGGTGAACCTATTGAGAAAAATGAATTTATTCAAGTTAATCAAAAGGTAATAGCTGACGGTGGGAAACCAGCACAGGCGGAGCCATTATTGTTGGGCATAACACGGGCTTCATTAAGTACAAATAGTTGGCTCTCGGCTGCTTCTTTCCAAGAAACAACCAAGGTGCTAACCGATGCATCGTGTGAAGGTAGAGTCGATGATCTTTCTGGACTTAAAGAAAACATTATAATGGGAAGACTAATACCTGCTGGAACAGGTCTGCCCGTGTACTCTAGTACAAACGTAGAAATTAATGTTCCAGAAATAGAGGTTCCACCTACTTCTGATTCGGCGTGATGAATGAAAAAAATACAATTTCTAATAAACCTTATTCGCATAAAGATATTGAACCCAAGTGGCTTGACTTAATTACAGAATATAAAAAAACAAATTCTGATTCAAAAAATTATTTCTCAGTAGCAATTCCACCTCCGAATGTAACTGGAAATCTCCATCTTGGGCATGCCTTGAATACAACAATTCAAGATATTCTTGTTAAATATAATCTTTTAAGCAAAATTGATACATTGTGGACTCCTGGTACAGACCATGCTGGCATAGCAACGCAACTTCTTGTCGAGAGATTTCTTAACTTAAAGAAAATCGATACAACGACTCTTTCTAGGGAGCAACTTTTAAGTCATATATGGGAATGGAAAAATAAAAATGGCAATACAATCTTAGAGCAACTTAAAAGGCTAGGGCTTAGCTGCTCATGGAATGACATTAAGTTTACTTTAGATGAAGATCTATCTGCTTCGGTCAATGAGGCTTTCGTAAGATTGTTCGACAAAGGTCTTATTTATAGAGAAAAAACTTTAGTTAATTGGGATACAAACCTTCAGACTGCAATTTCAGACCTTGAAGTTGTATTTGAAAATAGAAAAACCAAGCTTTACTACTTTAAATATTTTCTCGAAGACGGAAAAAATTTTATAGTTGTCTCTACAACCAGACCCGAAACAGTTTTTGGCGATGTTGCCGTGGCGGTAAATCCGAAAGATAAAAAAAATAAAAAACATATAGGTAAGAAAGTTTCTAGCCCATTCAATAAGATAGAATTGCTAGTTATAGAAGATGAATATGCAGACATGGAAAAAGGATCCGGTGCCGTTAAAATTACACCTGGACATGATTTTAATGACTACAAAGTAGCCAAAGATCATGGTCTGCAACTAATAAATATTTTGAATGATGATGGCACTTTAAATAATAGTGTTCCACTGAACTTTCGAGGCTTGTCCGTAGAAGATGCGCGTAAAAAAGTTTTAAATTTAATGAAGGAACTTGATCTTTATGTTGAAGAGGAAGATATTGAACATGCTGTCCCCGTTGGTGATAGGTCTGGAGCTATTATAGAACCTCTTTTGAAAAACCAATGGTTTCTTGATGTAAAAGAAATGGCGTCAAAATCTATTCGGGCTGTCAAAAAGGGAGATGTGGTTTTTAAACCTAAGTTTTGGGAAAATACTTTTTTTGAGTGGATGGAAAGAATACAGCCTTGGTGTATATCTAGACAAATCATATGGGGACACAGGATTCCTATTTGGTTCTCTGAAGATAATAAGTTGATAGCAGCAAAAAATATCGAAGAAGCAAGGAAAAAATTTAAAATTAAATACGGAGAAGAAGGGAATTTGCACCAAGAAACCGATGTATTAGATACATGGTTTTCGTCGGGGTTGTGGCCATTTTCAACTCTGGGGTGGCCTAAGGAAACAAAAGAATTCTCTAAGTATTTTCCTACCTCAATTCTGGTAACTGGATTTGATATTATTTTCTTTTGGGTGGCGAGAATGATGATGATGTCTCTTGAATTAACTGGAAAACCCCCTTTTAAAATCGTCTATATTCATAATCTTATTAGAGATGAAAAAGGTCAAAAAATGAGTAAAACCAAAGGCAATATTGTAGACCCCTTAGATTTGATAGATGAGTTTGGTACGGATTCGCTTCGATTTTTTTTAGCATCAAAAATTTCACCTCATAGCGATATCAAGTTGTCCAAAAATTCTTTAGAGCCATATAGAAATTTTATGAACAAAATATGGAATGCTTCAAAATTTGTTCAAACCAATTCAACGAAAATCAAAAAGAAGAGTGATGTGAAAATTGATAAATTTTACGATATTTGGATTACATCTAAATTTAATGAGTTACTCTTAAAATATAAATCTTTCCTTGAAAATTGCGAAGTGGAAAAAGCCGCTTATGAGATTTACCACTTTTTTTGGGATGATTTTTGTGATTGGTATATAGAAATTGTAAAAATACATTTTGTTGATCAACAAGCAGATTCTGAAGATACAAGATTGGTTATGGCTGATATTTTAAATAAATTTCTAAGTCTTTTATACCCTTTTTCTCCATTTATTTCTCTTGAACTTTATAATCAACTAAACTCGAAGCCGCAACAAAAACTATTAATTGCTGAGATGCCGACCCCTTATTCTGTAGATGAGAAACAACGCTTGATGAGGGAATTTGAAATTTTTCAAGACTGTGTTGTTTCTATAAGATCGTTAAGAAAGAATTTGTCAATTCCTAGCGGCAAAAAGATTGTTTGTTATTATCATCAAGTAGATTCAAGATTTAAAGTATTTATTGAAGAAAATCGAAATTTATTTTTAAGATTAGCTAACTTAGATGATTTTATCGAAGTTGATCATGCTAAAGATTTGAACTTAATATCGAACATTGCATCCGATTTGATAATTTCTATAGAGAAAAATTCCCAATTTGATTATAAGCCACAAATTGTAAAGTTAAAAAAAGACCTTGTTAGTCAGGAAAAATTACATACTCAATCTAATAATAAGCTGAAAAATAAAGGCTTTCTTGAGTCTGCACCCAAGGAAATAATCGACAAGGAAAAAGAAAAATTGAAAAAATCAAAAGAAGATAGAGATGAAATTAAAAATCTATTAAGCCAATTATCTTGACGATATTTCTGTGGGATAATTGCCGGTAAAGCAAGAAACACAGTAATTGTTCTTAACATTATAAGGTGAAAAATTTTGTACTGAACTTCTAAGCCCCTTGAGGCTTAGGTATCCAAGAGAATCCGCCAGGATATATCTTCTAATTTGCTCTACAGATAAATCATTGGCTATTAAGTCTGATTTGTCTGGTGTATCAATTCCATAGTAGCAAGAATCTTTTGTCGGTGGAGAACTAATCCTGACATGAACCTCTTTGGCCCCAGCATCTTTGATCATTTTTATAATTTTTCTACAAGTTGTCCCTCTGACTATTGAGTCATCAATAACTATAACTTTTTTATTATTAAGCACTTCTTTTATAGAGTTAAGTTTTAATTTGACTCCAAAATTCCTTATATGCTGTTGGGGCTCGATAAACGTTCTACCAACGTAATGATTTCGCAAAAGTCCTAATTCTAAAGGTGTACCACTTTCTTCTGAATAACCTATTGCTGATGCAACACCAGAATCCGGAACTGGAATTATATAATCTGCCTTTGTTGGATGCTCTCTAGCAAGCTGCCTACCAAGCTCTTTTCTTGTAAGATAGACGCTACTTCCAAACACATTACTGTCAGGTCTTGAAAAATATATATGTTCAAATATACAAAAAGATTTTTTATTTTTATTTTCAAGAAGATTATATGAAGTGGTTCCGTTCTCATTAATGGTAACAATTTCTCCAGGTTTCACTTCTCGTATCAATTCCGCTTCAACTAAATCAAAAGCACATGTTTCGGATGCTAAAACATACGACTTGTTAACTGCTCCGAGCACTAGAGGCCTGAACCCTCGTGGATCCCTAGCCGCAATCAACATATCTTTCATTAAAAATAAAAGAGAGTATGCCCCTTCACATTTCTTTAGAGCAAAGGTTATCCTGTCCAAAAAAGACTTTTTCTTTGATTTTGCGATTAAATGTACAATAACTTCCGTATCGCTATTTGTCTGGAAGATTGCACCATCGTTCTCTAACTGTTTTTTTAATTTATTTGCGTTTGTAAGGTTTCCATTGTGTGCTATAGCGATTGTGCCAATTGAAGATGTAACACAAATTGGTTGCGTATTTACCAATTCGCTTGATCCATGAGTGGAATATCGAACATGGCCAATTGCCGAGTTTCCGTGCAGGCTATCAATTTTTTCCTTAGAAAAGATATCAGACACTAGGCCTATTCCTTTTTCTGTATAGAGTCTAATCTCATCGGAGGAAACGATTCCAGCACCTTCTTGACCACGGTGCTGCAGTGCGTGTAATCCTAAATATGTCAGATTCGCAGCTTCGGGATGATTGAATATACCAAAAAGCCCACATTCTTCTTTGAATTTATCCATATTAATTAGTTAGGAAACGACTTTCTCCATTGATTATACAAACCCCTGACTTTTACAGAAAAGGAATCTTTAACTGATATAGAATCCCCTCCCACTCTACCAATCATTCTAACATCAATATTATTTTTTTTTCCAAAAGATTGTATTTTTTTAGATTCAGAATTATTTGCGCTTACGATATAGCATCCTTGGGTTTCAGCAAATAGGCTTAGTTCATTGTCAATACTGAGCGCTCTTTTATCTATTGTTGCCCCAATGATCCCTGAAGGATTAAAGGAAGATTCTGCTATAGCAATCAACAATCCTCCTTCTGCAATATCGTGTACGGATACAACATCGAACTTTCTTATTATTTTGTATATAAAATTACTTATTTCTAAATGCTTCCTCATGTTTAGTGCAGGTGGAGAAGTAATTTTCTGTTTAAAATTAAGATATTTTAGTACTTGAGAGCCCCCAAAATCATTTTTTATATTGCCGATTAACAATATGTCGTCATTTTCATTTTTAAACCATTGATTTGTTACATATCTAGTATCTTCGACAAGGCCAACCATGCTAATTACAGGAGTTGGATATATTGAATCTTTCTTGTTCTCGTTGTAGAAGCTGACATTGCCACTCACAACCGGAGTTTGAAAAATTCTTACAGCCTCCGATAGTCCTTTTATTGATTGTGCGAATTCCCACATAATTGCAGGTTTTTCAGGATTGCCGAAATTTAAGCAATTAGTGACAGCCAAAGGTTTACCTCCTGATGCAATGATATTCCTACAAGATTCAGCGATTGCTATGGATGTCCCAATTTTTGGATCTAATTTGCAGTATGAAGAATTACAGTTAGTAGTTAGGCAAACTGCTTTTTTTGTACCCTTAATTCTTACAACTGCTGAATCAGATCCAGGTATGGTAACGGTATTAGTCCCAACCATGTAATCAAACTGATTGTATACCCACTCTCTAGAACAAAGATTCTCATCTTTTATTAGCTTCGTAAATAGCTCTTTGACATCATATTTAATTTTCTTTAGTTGAGCACGATTAGGCCTCTTTATGCCTTTGGTGCTTTTCGGTTTTCTAATGGGGCGCTTATAAGTTGGACAATCACTGGTAAGGATAGATATTGGCAAATTTACTACGATCTTTCTATTATGCCTAACAATAAAGTTCTTCTCTGAAATTACTTCTCCGATTTGAGTGGAGTCCAAGTTCCATTTTTTAAATATCCTATTAGTGTTGTTCCTGCTTTTTTTATCAAGAACTAGAAGCATCCTTTCTTGCGACTCGGATAGCAACATCTCGTATGCTGATATGTTCAAATCTCTCTTTGGAACCTTATCTAGATTGAGCAAAATCCCATTATTAGACCTTGATGCCATTTCTGATCCGGAAGATGTCAATCCGGCGGCTCCCATGTCTTGGATTCCTATTACTCCTTTTGTGCTAAACAATTCTAAGCATGCCTCTAGCAGCAGTTTTTCTTTAAAAGGATCTCCGATTTGTACGGTCGGCCTATCAAGATTACTTTCAGATTCAAAAATGTCCGATGCCATTATGGCTCCTTTAACTCCATCCTTACCCGTCTTAGCCCCTAAATAAAAAACCGGGTTTCCTGGACCATCTGCACGACCTTTAAAAATCTTATTTTTCTTTGTTATACCTAGGGCAAAAGCATTTACTAGCGGGTTTCCATTGTATGAATTGTCAAAATAAACTTCTCCTCCCACTGTAGGTATGCCCATGCAATTTCCATATCCAGCTATCCCGGCAACCACTCCATTTAACAATCTTTTTGTGATGTTTTTTTTAGGGTTCCCAAATCTTAATGAATTCATTAAGGCGATTGGTTTGGCACCCATGGTAAAGACGTCTCTTAAAATTCCTCCTACCCCTGTGGCAGCTCCCTGGTAGGGCTCTATAAATGAAGGATGATTGTGGCTTTCAATTTTAAAGACCAGACAGTCATTATCTCCTATGTCGATTATCCCAGCATTTTCTCCGGGCCCTTGTACGACCCTCTTGCCTCTTGTTGGAAGTTGCTTCAAGTATAGCTTTGAACTTTTATAGGAACAATGCTCTGACCACATAGCAGCAATAACCCCAATTTCATTTTTGTTGGGATGTCTATTGAGTTTAGTGGTTATGGTTTTGTATTCTTCTTTTGTTAATCCATTGTCGATAGCAAAAGACAGATTGTCCATAGACTGTAATAATACATAAACAAAATTGTTAATACACTTTGAATTTTTTGTATCCTTCTGTAAAGTAAAGGGAATGAAAGAGAATGTCATTGTCGCAATGAGTGGAGGAGTAGACAGTTCAACTACCGCTGCTTTGCTTAAAGAACAGGGATATGAGGTCTCAGGAATAACTATGCAATTATGGGATTATGCTGATGAAGAGACTGGTTGTTGTTCTCTAAGTGACGTATTTGATGCAAGACAAGCGGCTAATCAAATTGGCATCAAGCACACCGTAGTAAATTACAAAAAAGATTTTCAGAATTATGTAGTAAGCGATTTTATAGACAAATACTACAATGGGCTGACACCAAACCCATGCATAATGTGTAACGAATACATGAAATTTAATTTTCTTCTTAATAAGGCACTTGATTTAGGAGCCGACTATTTAGCAACAGGGCATTACGCAAAAATTTCACAAGACGAGGGCGGGAAATATTTCCTTGAAAAAGGAGTAGATAAATTTAAAGACCAGTCTTACTTCCTTTTCTCTCTAAAGCAGAAAGAGCTCTCCAGGCTTATGTTTCCATTAGGTGCTTTTTCAAAGTCTCAAGTTAGAGAAATATCGCAAGGTTTTGAGCTTACAGTTGCTTCAAAAAAAGAAAGTCAAGATGTTTGTTTTATAGCAAAAGACTATAGAACCTTTATCGAAAAGAACTTTAAAGAACGTAAACCTAAAATTGGCAATATTAAGTCTGTAGATGGTGAAATTCTAGGTCAACACTCAGGTATTCAAAATTTTACTATTGGGCAGAGAAAAAAACTAGGGGTTTCAAACAATAAGCCATTATATGTGGTTTCTATAAATTATAAAAATGGTGATGTTTTAGTGGGGGATGATACAGATTTATATTCCAGCGACCTCATAGCTACAAATCTCAATTGGTCTATAAATCCAGAAGAGCTAGCTAATAACAAACTAAAGGCTAAAATTCGATATAGAAGCCCAGAGTCACTTGCAAAAATCAATTTTATTGAAGATAAAGTTTCTGTTCATTTTGATCAGCCACAAAGAGCAATAACACCAGGCCAAGCAATTGTTTTTTACGACGATAATAAAGTGGTTGGTGGAGGATGGATCGATGAAGTCCGTGAATAGAATTAGTTTCTTAACCTACGGTTGCAAGGTCAATCAAGTAGATACGGAAAGGATGATTTCAGTATTATCATCAGATTACGAGATTCTAGATAACCATATAGCCGCTGATTTATGTATCGTAAATACTTGTACTGTAACAAACAATTCAGATAACCAAATACTTAGCGATATTAAGAAACTAAAAAAAACCAACCCTTCATGCAAGGTTTTAGTTACTGGTTGTTTAGCACAAACTGATCCAGCACTTTTAGAAAAAATAAATACAATAGATTACGTTGTGGATAATGCCAACAAATATTTAATACCAAAGTTCTTGAATAATTTAGGTAATTCAAAAAAAATTATTTCTAATATTTTTGATATTGATGAATTTCAAGACTATGAGATTGAGAAGAGAGATATAAGGTCTAGGGCTTTTTTGAAAATACAAGATGGATGTAATTATCGGTGCTCGTTCTGCATAATTCCTTTTGCCAGAGGAAAATCGAGAAGTATGAGTAAAGAATCTGTTTTACAAAAAATTGATAAATACAAAGAATTGGGTTACGAAGAGGTCGTATTGACTGGCATACATTTGTCAAGCTACGGTAAGGATATTGGGGAGACCTTGCTCAGTTTACTTGAATCAATTGAATTGGAATCACCCATACCAAATATAAGATTAAGTTCAATTGATCCAGCTGATACCGATAAAGAGCTTATCAATTTCATTGCCAAATCAAGCAAAGTATGTCCTTCTTTTCATATATCCCTACAAAGTGCAGAAGATGGTGTTTTAAGAGAAATGAGAAGACGATACAAAGTAGGTGAATTCGAAGAAATAATAAATGATATAAGATTTAAAGTTCCAGATTCGTGTATCGGGACAGACATAATCGCAGGGTTTCCTGGGGAATCCGAGGAATCTTTCAATGAAACATTTAATTTCTTAGAAAAATCAGAATTAAATTATTTTCATGTCTTCCCTTATTCTGATAGAAAAGGAACTAGGGCAACACAGAGAAACGACAAGATTCCTACGAATGTTAAATATCAAAGATCAAAATTGCTTAGGAGTTTAAGCGATAACAAAAAAGAAGAATTCTATTCCAGATTCATTGGCAAGAAATTAGAAGCTATTGTTGAAAGAAATAATAAGGCTAGAACGCGAAACTATATTGATGTAAGTTTAGATGGCGAATATCTGATCCCAGGTTCTTTAGTGAATTTATTAATTAAAGAAGTAAAAAACATAAAAGCTTATGGTTCTAAAATCTAACTATAGATTTTTTATTAAGAAAACTCTTTAAATTCTAATACGAGGTTAGTCATCATCATCAATAAGGTTGATACCTAGCTCTTTCAATTGTTTTTCGGAATGTACTTTAGAAGGAGCAGAGGTTAGTAAGCAGGAAGCTTTTTGTGTTTTTGGGAATGCGATTACGTCCCTTATGGATTCGGAATTAGTCAACAACATCATAAGTCTGTCTAGTCCTATTGCTAGACCACCATGTGGCGGAGTCCCTGATTCCAATGCATCTAGAAGAAATCCAAAATTTTCTGCATATTCTTTCTTCTTCATGCCCAATATCTTGAAAACTTTTTCTTGTAATGATCTTTGATGTATCCTGATGCTCCCACCCCCGATTTCAGTACCATTCAGCACAATGTCGTAAGCACATGATTTGGTTTCTAATGGTCGTGACTCATCGATTTTTCCGTCTAAGGGCATTGTGAATGGGTGATGAGATGATGTTATTGTATTGTCGTCCATTGTGAAAAGTGGAAAATCAGTAATCCAGACAAAATCAAAGTCATTTGAATTAATTAGTTTTAAATCTTCTCCTAATTTGATTCTTACGGCTGACATATATTTGTTAACCGTTGCTTCTTCTCCAGCACCGAAGAAAATAATGTTCCCAGGTTTTAAATCTAACTTTGTTTTTAGTGAAGAAATCTCATCTTCGGAAAAGAATTTTAATATAGGAGATTGCATTTCCTTTTCTTGAACTTTAATCCATGCCAATCCTTTTGCACCGTTTTCTTGAGCATATTCCGTAAGAGTGTCAATATCTTTTCTCGACAAACTATCGTTTTCAACTTTAATACATTTGATTATTCCGTTTTTGTCAATTACGTCCTTGAAGACTTTAAATTTTGTTTGCTCAAACAACTCCGTAACATCGTTAAACTCAAGTCCGAATCTGACATCGGGCCTATCATTGCCATATTTGTCCATGCTTTCTTTGAATGTAATTTGCTTAAAAGGTCTTGGTAATTTAATACCTTTAATATTATCAAAAATTACTTCTAGCAATTCTTCTACTGTACTCATAACGTCATTTTCATTGACAAACGACATTTCAAAATCGATTTGTGTAAATTCTGGTTGTCTGTCCGACCTTAAATCTTCATCTCGAAAGCATCTGACAATCTGATAATACCTATCAAATCCTGATGTCATCAGTATTTGTTTCAATATTTGGGGAGATTGAGGAAGTGCATAAAAATGTTGTTTGTTTATCCGGCTTGGGACCAAATAATCCCTTGCGCCTTCTGGTGTGGACTTAGAAAGATATGGTGTTTCAATGTCTACAAAGTTTCTATCATGAAAAAATTTTCTTATCATCATCATGGTGTTGCTTTTAAGAATAAAGTTACTAGCAATGTTTGGTCTTCTTAGATCTAAATATCTGTATTTTAGCCTTGTATTCTCATCAGCATCCACATTTTCTTCAATTTGAAAGGGAGCAGGAATAGACGGATTTAATATTTCTATTTCATTCAAAAGTACTTCGATTTTCCCAGTGGGTATACCACTATTGATTGTCTCTTGAGATCTAAGCCTTATTGTCCCAGCAATCTTGATTATGTATTCATTTCTAACTTCTTCTGCTACGGAGTGAAATTTCTTAGAGTTCTTTGGGTCTGATACGACTTGAATAATGCCTGACTTGTCCCTTAAATCTATAAAGATTATCCCGCCATGATCTCGTATAGACGAGGACCATCCGGACAAAATTACAGTTTCGCCTTCATTTTTCTCGTTATATTGTCCACAGTACGCTGACCTATAAGCGGTTTTCATTGTTGGAAATTAATCTTAACTTTATTTATTAAACATCACAAGAAAAGTATAATGATTTGATAAAATGAACGAGATAAAATCAGGAACAATTTCTATATTGGGTAAACCTAATACCGGCAAATCAACTCTAATTAATGCTTTAACAGGTAGAAAGATTTCTGCTGTTTCAGAAAAACCAAATACTACCAGAAATAAGATTTTAGGAGTGCTAAACACTTCAAAGTGCCAAATATTATTTTTAGATACACCGGGTATACAAAAATCCAACAAATTCGTAAATCGAATAATGGTACAGTCTTCCTTTCAGGCAATTACCGAATCCGATATTACCATGATTCTAGTAGATGGCTCTAAGGCAATTACGAACAATGACTACGAGGCTATATTAAGAGCAAAAGACAAAAAACTACTTGTAGTTATTAACAAGATTGATTTAATTAAGAAGGGAAAAATACTTAAAATTGTAGACTCTTTAAAGAGTAAATTCCCATTCATAGAGCACTTCATACCCATAAGCGCTCTCAACAAGGACGGTCTTGATATTCTGATTAATGAAATTACCAATCTGCTCCCAAATAGCGGCAGGATATTGCCAGATGATTATTTCACCGATCAACCAGAAAAATTTTATCTTTCTGAAATTATAAGAGAAAAAATTTTTAATAATTATTATGAAGAAGTACCCTACAGAACGGCGGTGGTTGTGGAAGATATAAGAGATGAGAAAAAGTTAACGACTATACAAGCATATGTGATTGTAGAAAACTCACACCACAAACAAATAATCATAGGAAAAGGTGGCTCGATGATAAAAAAAATTGGCATTGAAAGTAGAGTGGACATGGAAGAGTTTCTTCTATGTAAAATATTTCTTGATTTGAGAGTTAAGATTGATAGCTCTTGGCTTAGAACAAGAGATAAAGTGTTTAATTTTTCTAATATCTAAGCTATTTGCCAGAAAATTTTGGATTTCTTTTTTCTTTAAAAGCTTTTTGACCTTCTAGGTAGTCATTACTATTGAGTGTCTTTATAATCGAGGACTTTATTTCCTCGCATGTTTTTTCGTCGATTTCCTGATTCTTTTCAAATGCATTGATTGATTTTTTGATTGAAGCAAGAGATAAAGGAGCATTTACGGAAATCTTCTTTGCAAAATCAATAGAATCTTTTAGTACGGTATTTTTCTCTGAAAGAAAATCCACTAGTCCCATGTCTATCGCTTCGTTAGCATCGAACTTATTTCCTGTAAAAAAGATTTTTTTTGTATTAGTAATACCGATTTTATTTATAAAGTTTTTTAGTCCATAGTAATTGTAGACTATCCCAAGTTTTGCAGGGGGCATGCAAAATATACTTTCTTTGGAAAAGAATCTAAAATCGCAATTCAATAAGATTTCCAGAGTCCCACCATATATATGACCATTAATTGCCGCAATTATAATTTTTGATGAATCTGTTATAACGTCCGAAATTTTCATGAGAGGATGTTTTTTTTCTTGATAATCTGGGAGATGAATCTTCAGCAAGTCTTCTTTAGAGTTGACGCTATCGGATGAAATATCATACCCTGCTGAAAAAACTTTATCTCCTTGTGCTGTTATAATGATTGATCTTATTATGTTGTTGGTTTCTGCGTTTTTAATAAAATCGCACATTTCTTCCAGCATTCCTGCATTAATTGCATTCTTCCTATCAGGCCTATCTATTGTTATTGTTCGAATATTGTCGATATCTTCATATTTAACAAAATGACTCATATCCGTTATATTAATCAAATTATAATTTATTAAAAGTGGTGATTGTATGCCTGTTTATGAATTCGAATGTAGAGATTGTATGACCTCATGTAATAAGGGGATTGATCGTCTTGTAAAAAATTTAGACAAAACACATGCAGCCAAACTAATAAAAAGCAATTCTAATTTTCTTTACATAGAAGTTCTGAATCCTAAAAATGATAAGAAAATATTCTCGGCTGGAAAAGAAGGCGAAAAGGGCGTTAGAAGGTTTAGGTACAAAATTAATAATACAAAGTTCCTCTATATTGAATTGAAAGATTGGAGATTTAGTGAACTTTTTTTTCAAGATGAAAGTCAAGATAATGTTGAATGCCCTAATAATAATAAGTGTAAGGAAGTTGTTAGAATTTTCTCGCCATTTAAAGCTATCTTTGAAAAAAGAGGCGGCCTTAATGATAGAGCACCAAAACCAGGTGATCCAATTCAATGGCACAAAGATTACAAAATAATGAAAGATGAGGAAGTAGCTTCAACTTATGTTGGACAAGATTATTTAAATCAGTACTTCGGTAGCTCGCAAGGTGACGGCTCGTATGGCACAATTAGTGAGGACTTGAAGAACGACAACTAGGAGCTCTTATGCCTTTATATGAATTTGAATGTACTAAATGTAAGGATAATATACTTACCGCTCATAAAAAAATTGAGAAAAAATTCGACAAGAAGACGCTGCTTTTACTTCTAAAAAAATATAACAATATACATGGTGTTCAAATTTTTGATTTGAATGCAGAAAAAATGCTTCAATCTGTTGGAGTCAAAGATGACGATTCTATAGAAATAGATTTATATATTGACGAGGGGAAAACAATGGTTCTTTTTTATACTGATTCATTTAGGTTCTCTGAGCTAATATTAGACGAAGAAGATGAGAAGAAAATAGAATGTATGTGCGGGGAAAAGAAAAAAGTAGAAAGAGTTGTCTCCTCATTCTCTTATACTCAGGATTTGTCCACTGACCCGCCAAGACCTCCTGGAATGAAGGACCTACCTAAAGGGATACAAGGGAAGGTGCAACTAGGGGAGTACATTGAGGAAAAAGACAGGCCTCACAATATTAAGGCTGACAACAGATATAAGCATCAATATAGAGACAAATCAAAACAGAAACTTCTTTAATTTTTTAAAAACTAGATAGACCACATAAATCGTAATCAGCAGTACTATGTGTGCAAGATAAGCCCTAAAATCAAATTTTTGCCAGTATACGATATCCATATAAGGTGCTGTATATATCAAGATTGGTACCCATGTTAAAATTTGTTCCCACAAGTTTGCACCAAAAAATTCAGCCTCGCCTACTGCGAGCGAGTAGGATCCTTGATTACGTTCGTTGTAAACTTTTATATAATACGTACCTGACTCAAGGATAAAACTAGTTTTGAATTCTTTGTCTATATCGGTACCAATCTCTGGTCCTTTCCAGTAGTAATCTCGCGCATATGGTTCGTACCATGGTGTCCAACGAAATGATTTGCCGTCGGCCTGAAACAGAATGACGTTTTCATCGTCCATTATATCTAATGAAAACCACTGATATGTATCGTTGATCTTTGGGCTTAAAATACCTGTATAAAATAAAAATTCTGTACTTGATTCAATTTTGAAATAATGAGGTTCTCCGGTGAGTTTCCCATAAAATGCTTTAGACGTCTCTGGATTTTTAATAACAAATGGATTTTTCTTTGATGGTGAATCGTAAACCAACTTAGGTTGATGAGCCTCCGCTTCAAAGGATATACAGATTAGAAGAATAACAATAAGCCGATATATAGCCATTCGTATATCTTATAGTTTTTCGTTATAGTTTCAACGAGGATTATCTTCGATATATTTTATAAATTTTTTCAAAACTCCGACTTTATCATCTTCAACATCCTTATAGGAACATCCAAATTTGGATTTTATTGAAATCAATATGTGCGCATAGGGGTTTCTTCCTTTTGGATGGAATTTTGACTCTGGCAATTTGCCTTTCATTCTATCACCAGTTGATGTTATTAAATTCCAAATTATTTTTCTATTATCTTCATTCATCCAAAGTATAGTCTTTTTTCTTCTTGCCAAACCTTCTACTTAGTTCGGAATAGATATCGTGAATATCTATTCCGTGTTCCGCAAGTGCCACCAACATATGAAACAAAAGATCGGTATATTCATATACTATTTTGTCTCTATCGCCGATCTCTGATGCTTCTATTGCCTCCTTAGACTCTTCATCGATTTTCTCTAGTATTTTTTTTATGCCGCTTCTAAATAAAGATGAAGTGTATGAGGACTCGCTATTTACATCTTTCTTGCGTTCCTTTATCACATCAAAAAGGGTATGTAGTATATCCTTCTTTGATAGGGCGGAAGAAGGAATTGTATCGTTAATACCTCTAAAGAAGCACGAATTGTTACCGGTGTGACAACTCGGACCGCTTGGATCAACAAGATATATCAAGCTATCTTCATCGCAATCGACAAGAATATTCCTTATAGATAATGTGTTTCCTGATGTTTCACCTTTTTTCCATAAGGCCTTTCTACTCCTACTCCAGAAATGAGCGTGGCCACTTGCGACTGTGTGTGATACAGCATCACTATTTGCATATGCAAACATCAGAACATCCCCAGTCTTATAGTCTTGTACCACAACGGGTACTAGCCCATTTTCATTATATTTTATTTGGTTTATAATAGATTCCATTAATATTCAATATACAATAAAATATTGATAAGGAAATTAGTATGGCCAGAGTGACTATTGAAGACTGTTTGGAAAAGGTTAGAAATAGATTTGAACTATCCGTTGCTGCCATGAAAAGAGCAAAAAAAATCTATGAAGGTGAGCAATCTTTGTCTGACGAAAAAAACAAACCAATCGTCTTAGCCTTGAGGGAAATAGCTGAAGAAAAGATTGTAGCCGTCAAAAAGCCTAAAGAGTAGTATTCTTATGAATCTTTCCATAGATTCAGGCGGCACATTTACGGATATTGTAATAGAGGAAGATGGTCTGTTTGAGACTTACAAAGTCCCTTCGGATAATTTAAAGCCATACCGACCTGTCGTAGCTTTTCTAGAAAAATCCAAGAAACAATATCAATATTTTATCAACGGTACAACTGTAGCAACAAATTCAATTTTGCAACATAGAGGCGCAAAGACGCTTTTAATTACCACCCATGGCTTTAAGGATGTAGTTAAAATTAAGAGACAATCTAGGAAAGATTTGTACTCTTTGTTTCCAAAACGACCTAGCTCTTTTTTAACGAAAATCAAGGTGGAAACCATCAAAGAAAGAACAGAGTTTGATGGCCGTATTTCGTTGGAGCCATCCAAGAAAGATATTGATACAATAAAAGAGAAAATAATTCAAAATAAGATAGAAGTAGTTGCCATATGCCTTCTTAACTCTTTCGTTAATCAGAAAAATGAAAAAAACCTCAAGGCATCTTTGACTAAGCTTGGTATTCCAATTTACATATCAAGCGAGTTGAATCAACAGATTAAAGAATACGAACGTTCTGTTACGATTTCCGCAAATGCATTTGTTTCAAAGAAACTCAATGAATACATCGATAAGGTTAGAAGTGTAAAATATTTTAATGAATTATTAATTCAACAATCAAATGGCGGATTGGCTTTTACGGATTTAGCCATGAGAAACCCAGTAAATTTACTTCAGTCGGGTCCAGCTGGAGGCGTAATTGGTGCTTACAAACTTTCAAAAGTATTAAAAGATAGCAAAGTTATAACTTATGATATGGGAGGCACATCGACTGATGTTTCCTTGATTGATTTTGATATCTTTGAAAAAGATTCGCTAGAAATTGACAATGAGCTTTTAAATCTTAATTGCATGGACATATCATCTATTGGATCAGGGGGTGGGTCGATTGCATATATTGATAAAGGTAACTCATTAAATGTGGGACCCAAAAGTGCTGGATCGAGCCCTGGGCCCTCGGCCTATGGAAAATCAAATCTTCCTACTGTATTTGACGCAAACATTGTTCTCGAAAGAATACCTAAGACGGTTTTGCGGGACAATATAATCAAGCTTTACCCGGAAAGGTCTTACAGGAGCATTGAAAAGATATCAAAAAAACTTAAGATATCGACTTTAAGATGTGCTGAATCCATAATAGAACAAACAAACCATAAAATGTCCACGGCAATTGAATCTCTATGTGTAAAATATGGATTTGATCATCGGGACTTTGTTTTGTATGCGTATGGAGGATCGTCAGGCCTACATGCGTGTGATATATCGGAAATTTTAAATATAAAAAAAATTGTTTTTCCAAATCATATGGCAGTTTTTTCTGCAAAGGGAATGCTTACTGCTGACTCGTTCTACGATTTGAATGTTACATTTAAAAAGAATTACAACGACCTTGGTTATGCAGATATAGAAAAAGAATTTAAAAGTAACATTGCAAAATTTAACAAAATTAATTCTAAAAAAGTTGTAAAGATTGATAGATTTATTAATTTGAAGTATTTGAGACAAGGGGAATGTATCCAAATAAAAAATTCGAAAAACAATCTAAGAAATTTTACTTTAGAACATTACAGAAGATTTGGCTTTAGGCTGACTAGGGATGTTGAGGTATCTTCGTTAAAAATTAGATTTCATTTTCAGGATAATCCTTCTTTGGATTTTTTATACCGTAACAAGAGGAAGGGTACTTTGTCTACGGGCAAGTTCAGCTCTGGAATTTTGACAAAAGAAAATATGAAAAATCGCAAAAAATATAAAAGCCCTCTGACGATAATGGACGATAAAATTCCAATTATTGTAAATCGAGGACACCATGCTCGCTTGGATGCGTACGGAAATATAATAATTGAAAAAAAATAATGTATTAATAGACAAGCTGAAAATCTATTTTGATAAAACTTACAGTTTTAAAGAAATTTTGATAGACGAAAAATCAATTGTATCTTCGGTTGCAATTATATTAAAGGGTAGGGCACCTTATCTGGAGCTCTTGTTTATAAAAAGAGCGGAAAGAGCTGGTGATACATTCTCTGGTCATATGGCCTTTCCTGGGGGTGTCAAAGAAGAAGCAGACCAGGATATATTGTCTACGGCGATTAGGGAAACCTTGGAAGAAATAGGACTAGACTTACATCAGGACGGTGAACTGATTGGAAGATTTGATGATTATAAGCCCGTAACTCCTTCGGCGAACCATTTTATCGTTTCACCTTTTATTTTTTATATAAACAAACCAAATGTCACATTAATTAAGAATGCTGATGAAGTTGAAGATGTAATTTGGATAAGACTTGATAAGCTGAAAAAATTATTGCCTAGCAGCAAGAGAACAACTAATAGGTTTGATAGAGAATATCAAGATTACGTATTTGACCATGAAGGTTATAGGATCTGGGGTATGACGGGTAAAATATTATATTCTTTTATAACTACAATTCATGGTGTCAAATAGATCCATTAAATTTTACTTTAGCAATTTAAGTGATAGAATAGAAAAATGGGCAATGTAAATAAGGTTATTTTGCTTGGAAGGCTTGGTGCAGACCCAGAAACTGGTGTTACATCCGCACAGCAAATACCAACAGCGACACTGAGAATAGCCACGAATTCAAGGTTTAAGAATCAGTCGGGAGACTGGGAAGACAGAACTTCCTGGCACCGGTGTGTTGCATTTGGAAGAACGGCAGAGAACTTAGCAAAATTCTTTAAAAAAGGTAGTCAAATTTATTTGGAAGGTAGGCTTGAAACTCGATCGTGGGACGATGAAAGCAGTGGGCAAAAAAGATATATGACTGAAGTTATAATTAATAATTTCGAATTTATAGATTCAAAATCTGGAGGCACAAACCAATCCGTTGATGATGATATCTTAAAGGATTTTGATATAGACGATCCATCCAATGGGGATTCATCCAATGGTGGCGATGTACCGTTCTAATTAAATGTCTAATAAAAATCTTAATATTATATTGCTATGCGCCGGAAAAAGCTCTAGGCTGAAGTTCAACCTGCCAAAAGTCATACTTCCAATTAATGGTCGCACTTTGATAGAAAGATCATTGGAGAATTTAGACAAACTAAATCCAAAAAAAACAATTATAGTTACAGGTTTTAGAGATGATTTGGTTACAAATCTAGTTAAAACTTTTCATTATAAAAATATTGAGTTTGTTAGTCAAAAGACTCAACTTGGAACAGGCCATGCTGTTAAGCGGGCTATTGGCTCTTTAGACAAGAGCTCAACCGTACTGATACTAAACGGCGACACTCCTTTTGTTGATATTGATACTATCAAACAATCCATCTCCTTCCATTCAAAAAACAAGTCTGTCTTTACTATAGCAACATCTTTTCCTCAGGACCCTAAGGGGTACGGAAGAATTTTGAGAGATAACGACAATCAGATTCTTGATATCGTTGAGGAAAGAGATTGCAGTTCTGAACAGAAATTAATCAAAGAAGTTAATGCTGGTCTCTACTTGGTGGATTCTGTTTTACTTATTAAGCATATAAAGAAAATAAAGAAGAATAAAAATTCTGAATACTACCTGACCGACTTAATAAATATTTTTGCTAGAAACGGTCTCGATGTTAATTCGATACCTATCAAGGACGAAAGAAAATTTATAAATATTAATACTTTTGATGACTACAAATATGCTCATGATATTGATAAGATGTTTATCTATGAGGAATGTATAAAAAATAATATATTTCTTAGTGATCCTGGTACGTTTCAAAAAGATTTTAATGTAAAGATATCAAAAAATGTCTCTATTGGCCCCAATGTAATTCTTAAGGGTAAGACCGAGATAAAGGAAGGTGCTCGCATTGAAGGGAATGCCTATATAGATGATTCTACAATTGGAAGAGGCTCTATTGTTAAACCTTTTACAAGCATTGAGGGGTCAATCGTAGGTTCGATGACACAAATAGGCCCTTTTGCAAACCTGCGTCCGGGAAACAATATTAAGGATAATATTAAAGTAGGAAACTTTGTTGAAATAAAAAAAAGCAGCATAGGTAATCGATCAAAGATCCCACATCTTTCATATATCGGGGATACGGAGATGGGAACTGGCGTTAACATTGGAGCCGGAACAATTACTTGTAACTATGACGGGGTCTCTAAACATAAAACAATTATTGAAGATAATGTTTTTGTTGGAAGCGATAGCATGCTTATCGCTCCTATTAAACTGGGTAAGAATTCTACTACTGGTGCTGGATCCGTTTTAAGTTCAGACTTACCTGCCGACAGCCTGGGAGTAACAAGAACAAAAGAAAAACATATAAAGAATTGGAAGAGACGGCCTAAAAAATAAATATGTGTGGCATTTTTAGTATTTATTCAAAAAGAGATATTAAACCGAATTCTTTTATTAATTCCTTAAAAGAGCTTGAATATCGGGGTTATGATTCAGCGGGTGTAGCATTTTTTGAAGAAGATAATATTAAGATATTAAAGACCACACTTAAAATAAAAGATTTGGAATCAAAATTAAAAAACAATCTTAAAACTTCTCTCATTATGGGACACACTAGGTGGGCAACACATGGCAGCCCATCAATAAAAAACTGCCACCCTCACGAGTATAAAAATATCGTTCTTGTCCATAATGGTATTGTCGAAAACTATGATGAATTAAAAAGGCATAAGGCTATTCAACAAAACAAGTTTAAATCGGATACCGACACAGAAGTTTTAGCACATTTAATATCCTACTACTTGGAGAGGGAAGGCTCTCTCGTCAAATCTGTTGCTAGGGTTGGGGAAATTATCAAGGGATCAAATTCTTTTCTTTGTCTCGATAAAAAAGACCCGAAACTTATAGTCGCGTATAAGAACAAAACTCCTTTGTATCTCGGAATTAAAAACAATGGAGAGTTCTTATTCTCCTCGGATCTTAATGCAATGAAAAACGATTTAAACAATTATTATTTTTTAAATGACGAAGAACTTATTGAAATTAACAACCATAGGATCCGCTGCTTTAATAGTAAAATGAAGATAAAAAAAATCACAATGGTTCCATATGCGTCTTCAGTGGTAAAGAAAAAAAAGAAGTTAGAAGCCGAGGGTTTGATTACCTATGATGAAATCAATTCTCAAAAATTTCTAATACCAAAAATTTTTAATACTTTCGATACAATTAAAAAAGAAATCAAAACAATAAAAAACTTTTCGGAAATAGTAATAATTGGTTGCGGCTCTTCATTTAATGCCTCCATGCTGGGAAAGCATTATTTCGAACAGATTTCTGGAATCCCAACTGCGGTTTATAGACCTTCCGAGTTTGTTTTTTTTAAGAAGAAGAACAGGAATACTCTCTATATTTTTATGTCACAGTCCGGAGAAACTGCCGATACTTGTGATCTACTGGAAACTAATGCTGGTTATTTTAAAAATTCACTTTCAATTGTAAATCAGTCTGATTCAAGGTTGGTCAGAAATACTAGATTGTCTCTTAATTTAGACTTGGGCATTGAAAAAGGAGTTGCCGCTACAAAAACTTTCACTGGACAACTTATATACCTTTATAGTTTAGCAATTATCTTTAGTGGTAAACAAAATAAGAAGTCATCTGATTTGACAAGTTTTAATAAGCACTATATGAAAATTTTTTCCCTTCAAAATAAAATAAAAGATATAGCTAAAAAATTTCATAAGAGCAAAAACTTTTTCATCCTAGGGCGTAATTATAATTACCCTATTGCTTTAGAGGCATCTCTCAAGATAAAAGAAATTGCATATATCCATGCGGAAGCTTCCTTGTCATCTGAGATGAAACACGGACCAATAGCCTTGCTCGATAAAAACTTTCCTATTATATTTTTGATATCAAACAATCAAGATTCAGTTTTAAAAGAGATTACCAATCTATATGAAGCGAAATCAAGATCAAATAGAATTCTTTTGCTAGCAACCTCAAATGTAATTCAAAAATTGGATAAGAACTTCTTAAAAGAAATTAGTCTTATTGAAATACCTAATGTGGAAGAGGATTTGTTACCCATTTTATTTACAGTGCCACTGCAATATTTTGCTTACCACTTGGCTAAATTAAATAATTTATCGGTTGATCAACCTAGAAATTTAGCAAAAGTAGTTACAGTGGTATAATACAATCACATTTTAATATGAATTTAGAAAATTTTTTTAGAACCCTAATCTTTTTTGAATATTTTTTAATGTTCGTTGGAATAATTCTTGCAATTATATTCCCAGAATTTATTGGTGATGCAAGCAATGAAGGACCTTTGCATATCTGGGAAATTATAATTTTAATTTCAGGTGCAATTTATTTTATTAATCTTTATTTTTTACTAAGGTATAAGGATTTAAGTAGAAAAGTATATGTTGTTCTGACAATACTTTTTATTGTAAGTAATATTTTTATCCCCGATACCTATTTAACATTTACTCGTTTAGAAATTTTAATGGATAGCCTTGCTTTTTTTGTTTCGGGTGGAATTTTCACTATGATTTATTTTAGCGAAATAAAGAAAAAATTTGTTTAATGAAAGTCTTAGTCGTAGGCTCAGGCGGAAGGGAGCATGCAATATGCTGGGCAGTATCACGCAATAAGTCCGTTAAAGAACTATACTGCGCCCCCGGGAATGGAGGAATTTCAGAAGTTGCTGAGATTGTTAAAATCGGCTCTGAAAACTTGAACGAACTTTTAGACTTTGCTTTAAATAAAAAAATCGATTTGACTATTGTTGGCCCAGAGAGTCCTTTGTCGTTAGGTATTGTAGATCTTTTTAGAAAAAATCATTTGTTAATTTTTGGTCCGAACGAATATTCTTCGCAACTTGAATCAAGCAAGGAATTCTCTAAATTATTTATGGACAGGTATGGGGTTCCGACGGCGACTTTTAGTTCGTTTACAGATTTTGATTCTGCAAAAAGATATGTAAACAAACACTCTTTGCCTGTTGTCATTAAGGCGAACGGTTTGGCAGCCGGTAAAGGTGTAAAGGTGTGTAATTCCTATGATGAAGCAAATACGTTTTTAAAATCTTTAATGGAAGATAAGGTTTTTTCGAAATCTGGAGAAAAGGTTGTAGTTGAAAGCTTCCTTGAAGGTGAAGAAGCATCTTTTTTTGTTTTTACGGATGGTCAAACCATACTGCCTCTTGACTCCTCTCAAGATCACAAAAGGTTGTTAGATAACGACCTGGGACCAAACACCGGAGGAATGGGGGCATATTCTCCGGCACCTATAATAGATTCTGAAACCAGAGAAAACATTATGAATGAAATAGTAAGGCCAGTATTTAATGGTTTTAAAAAAGAGGGAATTGATTACACTGGGATTCTGTATATAGGATTAATGATAAAAAACAAAAAGCCTAAGGTCGTTGAGTTTAATTGCCGTTTTGGTGACCCTGAAGCTCAGCCACTATTATATAGAATGCAATCTGACATTTTTGAATTGTTTTATAAAACTGCAAAAAAAGAATTAAAAGATTATGTTTTACAATGGAAAGACTCTTTTTCCGTTACTGTTGTTTTAGCATCTAGGGGGTACCCAGAAAAATCGAACTTGGGAGGCACTATCTCTCAACTTTCAAATTTTGTTGAGCCGGGAGTAAAGATTTTTCATGCTGGAACAAAATCGGAAGAAAATGTATACACGATAGCGGGAGGCAGAGTTTTAGGGGTGACTTCTGAAGGTAAAACACTTCAAGAGGCAATAGATTTAGCCTACAAGGCAATTTCTAAAATTGATACTACAAATTTAATTTATAGAAAGGACATTGGATTTAAAGGCTTAACGAGGAATGTCTAAATCTCTTGACATAGTATCAAAGTGTGGCATATTTCAAGGAATTAATTATGAGGTTTATATGCCAACAATAAGTCAATTAATAAAGCACTCTAGGCATACTGAAAAGAAAAAAAGCAAGTCTAGAGCACTTCAAAACAATCCACAGAAGAGAGGTGTATGCACTCGGGTGTATACAACTACTCCAAAGAAGCCAAATTCTGCTCTACGTAAAGTTGCGAGGATAAGATTGACAAATGGTATCGAAGTTACAGGGTATATTCCTGGAGAAGGACATAAATTACAGGAGCATTCAGTTGTTTTAATTAGAGGTGGAAGAGTCAAGGATCTTCCAGGAGTTAGGTACCACATTGTCAGAGGATCCCTTGATACAACTGGCGTTGATGGAAGACAGCAATCAAGATCTAAATATGGGACCAAAAAAGCAAAGTCAAATTGAGGATGCGATAAGATATGGCAAGAAAAGGACCCGTAAAAAAATCTAATCCAGACCCCGATACCAAATATAATAGTGTTACGATATCAAAATTTATCAATTCATTAATGTATGATGGAAAAAAAAGTACAGCTGAAGCACTTTTTTACCAATCTTTTGAAATAATAAAGGAAAGAACCAAGTCTAATCCGTTGGAAGTTTTTGAAGAAGCTTTTAAGAACATACAACCTTCCGTAGAAGTTCGATCACGAAGAGTTGGTGGTGCGACTTATCAAGTTCCGATTGAAGTTCGTTCATCAAGAAAGCAGTCTCTTGCGATAAGGTGGATCATCCATGCTGCAAAACAACGAGAAGGTAAAACTATGTCATCGAAGTTGGCCTCGGAGCTCATCGATGCGCAAAACAATAAAGGTGGGGCCGCGAAGAAAAAAGAAGATACGATAAGAATGGCTGAAGCCAACAGAGCTTTTTCTCACTATCGCTGGTAATTTATACAACATGAGTAAGGATCTTAATAAAGCAAGAAATATTGGTATTGTTGCACATATTGATGCTGGTAAGACGACTACAACTGAGAGAATCTTATTCTATACAGGTAAGAATTATAAAATTGGAGAAGTCCACGATGGTGCGGCAACCATGGACTGGATGGAGCAAGAACGAGAACGAGGTATTACTATAACATCTGCGACGACTGCATGTACGTGGTCTGATCATGACATAAATATTATTGATACTCCTGGGCACGTTGATTTTACAATAGAAGTCGAGAGATCTTTAAAGGTACTTGATGGGGCATGCGTTGTTTTCGATAGCGTAGGCGGCGTTGAGCCTCAATCAGAAACGGTTTGGAGGCAGGCAGACAGGTACAGGGTGCCTAGAATGTGTTTCGTAAATAAGATGGATAGAACAGGTGCAAATTTTCAAAGAACCTTTGACCAAATTAGAAGTAGACTTAATTCAAATCCTGTAAAGCTACATATACCTTATTTTAAAAAGGATTTCTTTGAAGGAATTATAGACCTGATTGAAATGAAATTGGCAGTTTGGGATGGAGAATCTCTTGGGGCCAAATTTGACCTAATAGATATACCGGAAGACGCTACGAAAGAAAGCGAGGAAGCTCGTGATGGTATGTTAGAACTCCTTTCGGATAATGACGAATCAATAATGGAGGATTATTTAGAAGGAAACGAAATTGACAAAGATAGGATTATAAAAGCTATCAGGAAACAGACAATTGCGCTTGATATTGTTCCTGTTTTATGTGGCTCTGCCTTTAAGAATAAAGGTGTTCAACTGTTGCTTGATGCAGTAGTAAGATACTTACCTTCCCCTCTTGATATACCTCCAGTAAAGGGGATAAATCCATCGGATGAAACTGAAACAATGGAAAGAAAAGCTGAAGACAAGGAGCCTTTATCGGCTCTTGCCTTTAAAATCATGACAGATCCATTCGTAGGGACCATTACCTATATTAGAGTATATTCAGGTGTTTTAAAGTCTGGGACAGCTGCATTCAATCCAATCAAGAGTTCAACGGAAAGAATTGGAAGATTATTAAAAATGCATGCTGACAAAAGAGAGGAAATTACTTCTGTAGGAGCGGGTGATATAGCTGCAGCTGTTGGATTAAAAGATACATATACCGGAGAAACTCTTTGCGATAAGAACAATCCAATAATATTAGAAAGTTTAAACTTTCCTGACCCTGTTATTTCTGTTGCTATAGAGCCAAAAACAAAGGCTGACCAAGAAAAATTAGGAATAGCGCTTAACAAGTTATCCATAGAGGACCCTTCCTTTAAGGTCAAAGTGGATCATGAAACAAATCAAACAATTATTTCAGGTATGGGGGAGCTTCATTTAGAGATTATAGTTGATCGTCTACAAAGAGAATTCAATGTTGAAGCCAATGTAGGAGCGCCTCAAGTTGCTTATAGGGAAACAATAAGAAAGGCAAGCGAATCTGAACAGAAGTATATAAAGCAGACCGGAGGCAGGGGTCAATACGGACACGTTAAAATAAAACTAGAACCACTTGAAAGTGGTGGAGGTTTTGAGTTTGTTGACAAAATTAAAGGTGGAGCTATCCCAAAAGAGTTCATTCCTGCCGTTGAAAAGGGGATTGAAGAAGCGATGCAAGGAGGAGTAATTGCTGGGTATGAAGTTGTGGATGTTAGAGTCACACTATTTGATGGATCTTTCCACGAAGTTGATTCCTCTGAGATGGCATTTAAGATAGCAGGCTCTCTTGCCTTCAAAGATGCATTTCGCAAAGCAAATGCTGTCATCCTTGAACCAATCATGAAAGTTGAAGTCGTAGTGCCAGAAGATTTTATGGGTACGGTTATTGGGGACCTCAGCTCAAGAAGGGGTAAGGTCCAAGGAACTGAATTAAGGGGCGAACTACAGGGTGTTCAATCCGAAGTGCCACTGTCAGAAATGTTTGGTTATGCTACAGATGTTAGGTCCTTGACAGAAGGCCGAGCAACATTTACAATGGAATTCTCGACTTATAGTGATGTTCCAACGAGCATCTATGAGCAGTTGAAATTAAAAGAAACATAATGTGTGTTTTTTTAGGAGGGACATATAGATGTCTAAGGCAAAATATGAGAGGAATAAACCTCACGTTAATATAGGAACCATTGGTCATGTCGATCATGGTAAAACTACGTTAACAGCCGCTATAACACTTACATTGTCAAAAGCCGGAGGTGGCGATGCTATCTCTTATGATGAGATTGATAAAGCACCAGAAGAAAAAGAAAGGGGGATTACAATTAATACTGCCCATGTTGAGTACGAAACAGATAGTCGGCATTATGCACACGTAGATTGCCCAGGGCACGCGGACTATGTGAAGAATATGATAACTGGAGCCGCTCAGATGGATGGAGCGATACTTGTAATAAGCGCAACCGATGGCCCAATGCCTCAAACTAGAGAACACATACTTCTTGCTAGACAAGTCGGAGTTCCTCGACTTGTAATATTCTTAAACAAAATTGATCAATTAGGCGGAGATAAAGAACTAGTTGAGCTAGTTGAATTAGAAACAAGAGAACTTCTAACCGAATATGGCTTTGATGGAGATAACACTCCTATAGTTGCTGGGTCTGCATTGGCTGCAGTTGAAGGGTCAGATGCTACGACTGGCGAAGAAGCTATTACAGAATTAATGGCCAAAGTTGATGAGTGGATACCTCAGCCTGAAAGAGAAATAGATAAACCTTTTTCGCTTGCGATTGAAGATGTTTTTTCAATCTCTGGAAGAGGAACCGTTGTTACTGGTAGAGTTGAGAAGGGAAAAATAAATTCAGGTGATAAAATAGAAATTGTTGGAATTAAAGATACCGTTGAAACTACAGCAACAAGTTTGGAAATGTTTAGAAAAATACTTGATTATGCTGAAGCAGGAGACAATGTCGGTGTTCTTCTTAGAGGAATAGAAAAAGACGATGTTGAAAGGGGCCAGGTTTTATGTGCGCCTGGTTCTATTAAGCCCCATAAAAAATTTAGTGCAGAAGTCTATGTTCTTAAAAAAGAGGAAGGGGGTAGACATACTCCGTTCTTTAAGGGCTATAGGCCGCAGTTCTATTTCAGGACAACAGATGTAACTGGATCCATCGAACTTGGGAAAGGCGTGGAAATGGTTATGCCTGGAGACAATACTACAATGGATGTGGACCTGATAGTGCCAGTTGCTATGGAAGATGGTCTTAAATTCTCTATTAGAGAGGGTGGCAGAACGGTTGGGGCCGGAGTCATCACCAAAATTAACGATTAAAAGGAAAATTATGGAAACCGCGCCAAAAGTTAGAATTAAGCTTAAATCGTTTGATCATAGGCTGTTAGATAAATCAACTTTTGATATTGTTGATACGGTTAAAAGAACCGGTGCAAAGGTTGCAGGTCCGATACCACTACCCACACATATATCTAGAACATGCGTTCTAAGAGCTCCTCATGTGTACAAAGATTCACGTGAACATTTTGAGATGAGAACGCATAAACGCCTTGTGGATATTCTCGAACCTACGCAACAAACAATTGATTCGTTGATGAAGCTTGATTTAGCTTCAGGTGTAGAAGTAGAAATCAAGCTGCAAGGTGAATAAATGTCAGATAAAAATATTGAACTAGAAAACCCCTCAAAGAAGAATTCTGCTAAAAATAAAAAGAAAGAATCTAAAGATTCAAAACCAAAGAAGGAAGTAGCTTCTTCTAAGGCGAAAAAAGCCAAAAAAGAAACCCCTCAAGAGGAAGCAAAAGCCGAAGAAACCCCTCAAGAGGAAGCAAAAGCCGAAGAAGCCCCTCAAGAGGAAGCAAAAGCCGAAGAAACCCCTCAAGAGGAAGCAAAAGCCGAAGACAGCAAGGATGACTTACCTGAAATTAAATTAAGCGGATTAATGGGGACCAAAATAGGAATGACACAAACTATAATGGACGATGGAGAAATCATCCCCACTACTGTAATCAAGCTAGGCCCTTGTCTTGCGTTGGAAAAGAAGACCGTAAATCACAAAACTTCATTAAAAGTAGGGTATCTAGATACACGACCAAGGTTGCTTAAAAAGTCGCAACTTTCATATTTCTCCAAATTGAATGTAAAACCGGTTAAGCACATCAAGGAGTTTGATTTGTTAAATCCTGAAGTTGAAATTAGTCCTGGTATGGAAATCAAAGTGGACATGTTTCAACCCGGTGACATTACGGATGTAACATCAAAATCGAAAGGTAAAGGATTTGCTGGTGTCATTAAAAGGCATAACTTTGCTGGGCTGAATCATACCCATGGAACTCCACAGAATCAAAGATCAGGTGGATCTATAGGGAACGCTGCTTATCCAGCCAGGGTTTGGAAAGGGAAGAAGATGCCTGGGAGATATGGCGGAAAGACCTCAACTACGCAAGGTTTACAGGTACTTAAAGTTGACTTAAATCAAAATATAATTTTTATCAAAGGCTCTGTTCCAGGATTTAATGGGTCTATTGTCTATGTTAATCATACGAGGAAAGGGTGATGAATTTAAATATTATTGATATAAACAATAAGAAGGTTGATAAATTTGCTTTTGATTTTGATGATTCATTCGAAATCAATAGGAAGGTTATCAGTCAGGTTGTAAGATGGCAGCTCTCAAAAAGAAGATCCGGAACTGCTGCTACAAAGAATAGGGCACTGGTTTCTAGTAGTAACAGAAAACCTTTCAAACAAAAAGGTACTGGTAATGCAAGAGCAGGTTCAAGAACTTCTCCTATTTGGAGAGGGGGAGGCGTAATATTTGGCCCTACTCCAAAAAATTGGTCACTTGATATACCAAAAAAAATAAAGAAGATGGCTCTTATGCATTCGGTTGTTTATAAAATCCAGCAAAATTCTTTTACTATAATAGATTCGTTTGATTTAGATACTCATAAAACAAAAGAACTACTTGGCAAGCTTAATACTCTCAAATTATCTAATAAAATTTTAATTATATCGGATCAGGAAAATGACAACTTGATACTTTCATCAAGAAATATTAAAAATGTGAAACTAATTAAATCGATGGGTGTCAATGTTTACGATTTATTGAATCACACCTCTATCGTTATAGACAAGACAACTTTAGATGCTCTAATTGAGAGGATAAAATCGTGAAGAAGTATATATCCGATATTATTGTGAAGCCTCTGGTTACAGAACAAATCGCTAGAATGAATCAGGAAGGTTGTTACGTTTTTGAAGTTAAAAGTGATAGTACAAAAAACGAAATACGAGACGCAATTCAAAGATTCTTTAACGTCAAAGTTAAAGATATAAGGACATCTACAAAGCCTGGTAAGAAAGTTTCTAAGGGTGGACAAGTTGTAGGAAAAAGAAACAAACAAAAGAAAGCCTTTGTAACGTTGAAGGAAGGAACAATTGAAATAATTCAAGGAGTATGAGATGGGAATAAAAAAATATAAACCTACCAGTCCGGGCAGAAGATTTATGACTAGTGCTGATTATGATGAAATTACCACTCAGACCTCCTGTAAATCATTACTTGCTTCCTCGCATAGAAAAAAAGGAAGAAATAACAACGGAAGAATAACTTCTAAAAGTAGAGGCGGAGGCCATAAACGCTTGTATAGATTGATTGATTTTAAAAGAGATAAGTTCGACATACAGGGAACTGTAAAGACAATCGAATACGATCCCAATAGAACATCAAGAATAGCCTTGATTCACTACAAAGATGGTGAGAAGAGGTATATATTAGCACCTTCTGAGTTGCTCCCAGGAGATTTGATTGTTTCGTCAGAAAAAACAGAAATTAAAACAGGTAACTCTCTTTTGTTAGGCAATATTCCGGAAGGTACAATTGTTCACAATATAGAAGTTTCCCCAGGAAATGGCGGTAAACTTGCTAGATCTGCCGGGACTTCTGCTCAAGTTTTAGGAAAGGAAGGGAAGTTGACAATGATAAAATTGAGCTCGGGGGAAACTAGATACATTCGTTCAGACTGTAGAGCAACGATTGGACGACTTGGTAATGAAAAGCACAATCAAATAGTTGTAGGTAAAGCTGGTAGAAGTAGACAGCTAGGACGACGACCTAAGGTTAGAGGCATAGCGATGAATCCGGTAGACCATCCGCATGGTGGCGGAGAAGGAAAAGCGGCGAGAGGAAACCCAAATCCTGTTTCCAAGTGGGGATGGATTACAATTGGTAAAAAAACTAGACAAAACCCAAGAACAGATAAAATGATTGTCAAAAGAAGAAGGGTGGGTTATGGAATGGACAAGAGGTGATTTAAAAAATGGGTAGATCAGTCAAGAAAGGACCCTTTGTCGATGAAAAACTGATGAAGAAGGTCGAAAAAGCAAAAGAAACGGATAGCCAGAAAATTATAAAAACATGGTCAAGAAGGTCAATGATTATACCAGAGATGATAGGACTTACTTTCGCTGTGCATAATGGTAAAAAATTTGTTCCGGTTTATGTAACCGAATATATGCTTGGACATAAGTTCGGAGAATTTTCTCCAACAAGAGTGTTTATATCGCACGCAGGCGGAGATAGGAAATCGAGGGTTGGTAGGTAATTATGATTTCAAAAGCTGTAAGCAAATATGTTAGAAGAACCCCTAGGAAAGTTAATTATGTTCTCCAAACAATTAGAGGTAAAAATGTTGATTATGCTTTTATGTTACTAAAGACATTTAAACAGGCGGCAAAAGACGATGTAGTAAAAACATTAAAATCTGCTGTATCCAATGCTTTCGAGAAAGGATTTACGGATTCTGAAAGAATTTTTGTTTCTCAAGCCTATAGCACCGAAGGGCCAGCTTTCAAGAGATTTAAAGCTCGTGCAATGGGAAGAGCTACAAGGCGGTCGAAGAGACTAAGCCATATAACAATAATTTTAGAGGAGAAGGTAGCCTAATGGGACAAAAAGTAAATCCTATATCATTGAGAATTGGAATAACTCGAAATTGGCCTTCTAATTGGTTTGTTTCTAACAAAGATGCGTACAAAAAGTTTCTTCATGAAGATTTAAAAATTAGAAATTATGTGAAAAAAAGGTTTTACCAGTCGGGTATCTCTAAATTGGAAATTGAGAGACCATCAAGCGATAAAATAAGATTGGTTGTTTATTGTTCAAAACCCGGACTTTTAATTGGAAGAAAGGGCGCTGATATAGATATTTTAAGAAAAAATCTTACGAGGATGTTCAACAAGGAAATCCTTATAGATATAAGAGAGGTAAAAAGGCCCGAAATCGACTCACAACTAGTTTCTGAAAACATTGCTCTTCAACTTGAGCGAAGAGTGTCTTATAGAAGAGCAATGAAACGAAGCATGACATCAGCTCTAAGGCTTGGCGCGATAGGGATTAAAATCATGGTTTCCGGTAGACTTGGTGGTACAGAAATTGCGCGAAGTGAATGGTACAGAGAAGGTAGGGTGCCTTTAAGTACATTGAGAGCAGATATAGATTATGGATTCGCCGAAGCCCTTACTACATATGGAATTATCGGCATTAAGGTCTGGATTTTTAAAGGAGAGGTCATAAGAAAAAAAGAGAAAAATGGGAAGGGGGTTCTAAATGTTGGAACCTAAGAAAAGGAAGTTTAGAAAAGAGCACAAGGGGAGAGTTAGAGGGGTTGCAACCAAGAACAATAAAGTTTCGTTTGGCGAATTTGGACTTCAGTCTTTGGATTTTGCAAGAATTACTGGAAGACAGATTGAGGCCGCAAGAATTACGATTACGAGAAAAGTGAAACGGGGTGCAAAGTTGTGGATAAGAATATTTCCTCATAAGCCGGTTACCAAGAAACCAGCGGAAGTCAGGATGGGGAAAGGTAAGGGCGATATTGATAGATATGTAGCACCTATAAAGAAAGGAACGATGCTGTATGAGATTGCTGGAGTTGACGAAGAATTAGCACGAGAAGCATTAAGGTTTGCTTCTAATAAGTTACCCGTGAGAACCAGGGTGGTTGCCAGAACGAGAGGTCAGTTGACATAATGAAAATGGACGAATTAAAGAAATTAGATATAGAAGAGATAGAAAACAAAATAGTAGAACTTAAAGGTTCGCTTTTGAAGAATAGAATTACCAAGCTGAACCAGGGTGATTTTGATACCAATATTTATAAGCAAATTAGAAAAGATATAGCAAGATGCATGACGGAAATCAATATAAGGACAAAGGGTAAGTAAAATGGCAAGAGGACGTATACGAAAAATGACCGGCATTGTTACGAAAAACTCATCAGACAAAACAGTAATGGTCCAGATTGAAACAAGAAGTAAAAATAAAAAATATAACAAGATTGTCATAGTAAAAAAGAAGTTCCCTGTTCATGACGAAAAGAATCTCGCTAATGTCGGAGATTTGATTGAAGCAATAGAAACGAAACCAATTAGCAAAAGTAAGAGGTGGAACTTGGTTCAAGTTCTTGAAAAAGGAGTTAAATCATGATTCAACCTGAAACGCAATTGCTTACAGCCGACAATACTGGGGCAAAACAGCTAAATGTAATCAGGCTTAAGGGCGGCTCTTTTAGAAGGTACGCTCGCATTGGGGATATTGTTACGGTTTCAATTAGAGACGCGATTCCGAATTCCAAAGTTGAAAAAGGTAAAATATTTCAAGCCGTAATCGTAAGAACTAAGAAAGAAATTAAACGACCTGATGGTTCGTATATTAGGTTCGATGATAATGCAGCGGTTTTAATCAATAAAGACAATCAGCCAATTGGGACAAGAATCTTTGGACCCGTTGCAAGAGAACTACGAACTAAGGGTTTTATGAGAATAGTTTCCTTAGCTCCGGAGGTTATATAGGGAATGGGAAGTAAAACTATTAAACCGAGTAAAGGTCAAGAGGTTAAAATCATAGCTGGAAAATATAAAGGACAGGTAGGCAAGATTGTATCTGTTGACAAGAAAGGAAGTAGGGTAACGATAGAGAATATCAATGTTGCAAAGAGGCATATTAAGCCAGATAAAAAGAATCCAAGTGGTGGAATTATCAACAAGGAGCAAGGTATACATATATCAAACGTAGTGGTGGTTGCAAATGCTTAGCATTAAAGAACTATATGTAAAATCGATCCCTGGTCTAATCTCGGATTTAAAACTCAATAACAAAATGGAAGTTCCAAAAATAGTCAAAGTTAGCATTAATATGGGGCTCGGTAAACTATCTGATGCGGGGAAGGATTCAAAATTGATTGACGAAGCCTGCAATGAATTAACCCAAATTGTAGGGCAAAAAGCAATTGTAACAAAAGCTAAAAAATCTGAAGCCGGGTTTAAGCTCAGAGAAGGCGCATCTATTGGCGCACGAGTAACGTTAAGAGGGGACAAGATGTACGAGTTTCTCTCGAAGCTTATCAACTTGGCATTACCCAGAGTAAGAGATTTTAGGGGTATTTCGAAGAAATCGTTTGACAAAAAAGGTAATTATAATTTAGGGATAGAGGACCATTTAATTTTTCCTGAAGTTGATCCTACAAAGACAACTAAGAATAAAGGCATGAATATAACAATTGTTACAACTGCCGATAGTGATGAGCAAGGAATTAAATTGTTGGGATCTCTGGGGTTCCCTTTTAAAAAATAGAAGAGGTTATTTATGGCTAAAAAATCAATGATAGCAAAGGCAAAGAAAAAACAAAAATTTAAGGTAAGGGAATACAATAGGTGCCCTATTACCGGAAGATCAAGAGGCTTTATTAGAAAGTTTGGTATGAGCAGAAATGCATTTAGAAAACTTGCAAGTGATGGCCTTATTCCTGGGGTTAAGAAAGCAAGTTTGTAAAGTGAGGTAAAAATGGTGGTAGATCCAGTATCAGATATGTTAACAAGAATTAGAAATGCGATTTCCAGGAAGCATAAAGATGTCAGAATACCAAGTTCTAAGTTTAAGTTGGAGATTGCTAGAATTCTTACCGAAGAAGGTTTTGTCAGATCCTTTGAGACAGTCGATTTCGATAAATTCAAATATATTAAGATTGATCTTAAATATAATGATAAAAAGAATTCAGTAATTAGGGATATTAAAAGAGTAAGCAAGCCTGGACTGAGGGTTTATGTAAATAAGAATCAAATTCCACGAGTTACGGGAGGTCTTGGGACTTCCATAATTTCAACATCTAAAGGCGTGATGACTGGAAATAAAGCCAGAGAGATAGGAATAGGAGGAGAAGTTCTCTGTAGTATTCTGTAGGGTTATAATCGATGTCTAGAATAGGAAATAAAGAAATACATATTCATAGCGAGGTAAGCGTGACCTTGTCGGATAAAGCGCTAAAAGTTTCCGGGCCTAAAGGTATCCTAGAAAAGCAAATACCGCCTGGTATTGAAGTTGATATATCGGATGGTGTAGTCTCTGTCAGAAGAAATTCTGAGGATAAAAAGACGAAAGCACTTCATGGACTAACTAGGGCGTTGATTAACAACATGGTTGTTGGAGTCAAGGACGGTTTTGAAAAGACTCTTGAGATTAGTGGGACCGGTTACAAATGTGATATAAAATCCAAATCGGAATTGGTTCTAAACTTAGGGTATTCGCACCCTATAACTTTTGATTTACCTAGCTCAATCACGGCCGAGGTTGAAAACAGAGGTACACACCTGAAAATCTCCGGAGCTGATAAGGAATTGGTTGGTGAAATCAGTGCTCAAATTAGAAAATTGAGAAAACCCGAGAGATACAAAGGGAAAGGGATTAGGTATACCGAAGAACGTATAAAACTCAAAGCTGGAAAGGCTGGTGGTGCAAAAGGTGGGACAGAATGATTAAATTTACCAGTAAGAATAAACTACGAATCAAAAGACATAGAAGGAAAAGAAGGTCTCTTTATGGGACAAGTGAGGTTCCAAGGTTGTATGTTTTTAGATCTTTGAAAAATTTCTATGTAAATTTGGTAGATGATGTCAATGGTACAACACTTGTTTCTGAATCTTCATTGAAAATGAAAAGATCTTCGGACAACAAGGAAAATAGTCTAACAAAGGAAATCGCCGAGAGCCTTGCAAATAAAGCAGCAAATCTCGGAATCAAAAAAATTATATTTGATAAAAGTGGTTATAAGTATCACGGAAAAATTAAGGAATTGGCGGACAAATTAAGAGAAAAAGGACTGGAGTTTTAATTTTGGAGAATAATCATGGCTAGTGTTACAGACAAAGAATTTCAAGAGAAGATAGTACACATTCGAAGAGTAGCCAAAGTTACTAAAGGAGGAAAAAATTTCCATTTTACTGCTTTAGTTGTTGTTGGCAATATGAAAGGGAAAGTTGGCGCTGGACTAGGTAAATCGAATGAGGTTCCAGATGCTATAAGAAAAGCTGTTGAGAAAGCTAAAAAGAATTTAATTACAGTATATAGAAATGGGACGACTATCAATCATGAAGTATATGCTACATATCTGTCTAGCAGGGTAATGATTAGACCTGCTAGCTCTGGAACGGGCGTTATAGCCGGAGCAGCAGTTAGATCGGTTTTGGAGTTAGCCGGCATAAAAGACGTTTTAACGAAATCATTAGGCTCGAGAAACCCAATTAATGTTGTAACCGCGACAGTTAAGTGTCTTGAACAACTTACAGATCCTGATGATAAAGCCGGTCAGTTGGGAAAAACCGTATCGGATTTAGATCTACCGAAACAATTCTATAAAAATAAATCTGAAGGTGAAGCTAGTGCTTAATCAATTGATAAAGTCTAAATCTAAAAAGAAGACTAGGGTAGCTAGGGGCCCGGGCTCCAAAGGAAAAACTGCGGGAAGAGGTCATAAAGGACAAAAATCAAGGTCGGGAGGTAAAATTCCTACTCTTTTTGAGGGTGGCCAATCAAGTTTTGTACTAAGGACACCAAAGAGAGGTTTTAAGAATTACAATAGGGTGACATATGATGTTGTTAATGTGGGCTTAATTAATAAATTGGGCGACGTAAACAAGATTGATGTTGATGTATTGGTCAAACTAAAAATTATTAGTGGTAAAAATCCTTTGAAGATCTTAGGTAATGGTGAATTAAATAAAAAGCTAGATGTAAGTGCTAATTTTTTCTCTAAATCTGCGGAAGAGAAAATAAAATCAGCAGGTGGAAGTGTAACAAAAATATGAGTTCTATAGACTCACTACCTAAATTGCCTGAGCTTAATAAGAAAATTCTTTATACTTTATTAATACTTATAATATACAGATTTGGAGTCTTTGTTCCCATACCAGGGGTTGATTCCCAAGAAATCCTAAGAGTTTTTACAAGTCAAGGAAAATCCTTTTTTGACATAATTAATCTTTTTTCAGGTGGAGCATTTGAAAGGGCTTCGATTTTTGCTCTTGGGGTAATGCCATACATCACCTCCTCGATTGTAATGTCTCTTATCGTAAAAACTGTTCCATCTTTAGAGCAGATGCAGAAAGATCCGGCAGGAAAAAAGAAAATTACTCAATATTCTAGATATCTAACTATAGTAATATGTTTTTTTCAGGGCTCATTATTGGTTTCCGCTCTTCAGTCTGGATTGGGTACCGGGGCAGAGATCGTCTATGCACCCGGGGTATCGTTTTTTATCATTACCGTCCTTACCCTGACGGCTGGAACTTTTTTTGTAATGTGGCTTGGTGACCAAATTACAAATAATGGAATAGGAAATGGGTTATCACTTATCATTGCCACTTCAATAATAGCAAGTATCCCTTCGGCTACTGGAAAGCTTTTTAATTTTGTACGTATTGGAGAGTTGAATGTGCTAACCGTAGTACTGTTTGGCATTATTATGTTGGTCATTTTATATTCAATTGTTTTTGTTGAGAGGTCGTTTAGAAGAATACCCGTACAGTACCCTCAGCGAACAAAAGGTAGGAAAGTTTTTGCCGGTCAATCATCTCATTTGCCATTGAAAATAAATTCTGCAGGAGTTATACCTCCTATTTTTGCATCTTCAATTTTGCTATTACCGCTAACAATATTTAATTATGTGGATGTAGCATCGGTTAATGAATTTGCTCAAACTTTTCTAAATAGTGAGTTTTTTTATAATTTAATTTTTGCGGTATTAGTTATATTCTTTACTTTTTTTTATACGGGAATAGTGATCAATCCAGAAGAGATGTCTGAAAATCTCAAAAAGAATGGGGCAAATATACCAGGAGTCAGACCTGGTAAGAATACGACAGAATTCATTCGCAATATTATGTCCAAACTAACAGTAATTGCTGCAATATATTTGGCTATTGTATGTGTTATTCCTGCAATACTTAATGCCAAACCATTTAGTTTGCCTTTCTACTTTGGAGGAACGGCCTTGTTAATCGTTATTGGAGTTACTCTTGATACAATTCAACAAATAGAGTCATTTCTGATTTCATCGAATTATGACAACTTGACAGGCAAGAAAACGACGAAAGAACCAAGAAGATTTAACATGAGGTGATTAGTAGATGATAATAATTTTATTTGGCCCTCCTGGTGCGGGCAAAGGAACTCAGGCGGATTTATTAAAAGAGGAATTGAGCCTACTCCACTTGTCAACCGGAGATATTCTTAGAGAAGAAGTAAGCAACGGAACAGAATTGGGCCTTTTAGCAAAGAAATTTATGGATGCTGGCGAGCTCGTAACCGACGAGTTGATTATAGGAATGATTAAGAATAAGATAATTTCAAACACTACAGGGGAGGGCTTTCTTCTTGATGGGTTCCCTAGAACTATTTCGCAAGCCGAAGCATTAGGTAAGATGCTGGAAGAAAATTCCCTGCAAGTCGATAAAGTAGTTTCACTTGAAGTTGAGGACGATGAGCTAATAAATCGACTACTTTTAAGAGGAAGAAGTGATGACAATAGGGAAACGATAACTAATCGACTGGAAGTTTACAAGAAACAAACGCTGCCAATTAAAAACTATTATGATGAATTTGGTTTGTTAATCGAGATAAAAGGAGATGATTCCATCGAAGAGGTTTTTGACAATATAATTAGGTCCATTTAGTTATATGAGTATTAAAATCAAAAATAAAGATGAGATAAATAAAATTAAAAATTGTGGATCTATTATTGCCGAAGTTCAAAAAATTTTAATTGACTTAATCAAACCGGGAATATCAACTTTAGAATTGGATAAAATGGCTGAGAACTACACTCTATCAAAAGGTTTTATTCCCGCCTTTAAAGGTTATCAAGAATTTCCTGGATCTATATGCGCCTCGATTAACAATGAGGTGGTACACGGTATTCCATTAAAAAACAAAGTTCTGGAAGAAGGAGATATTATCAGTATCGATTTTGGCGTTTTTAAAGATGAATTTTATGCAGATGCTGCCTTTACTTTTCCTGTTGGAGATATTGATAATTATACAAGGAAACTCCTCGAGGTTACCCAAGGTTCGCTGTACGAAGGAATTGGCAAGTTAAAACCAGGTAATAAATTGTTTGATATTTCGAAATCGATTCAGGATTTTGTAGAATCAAACGGCTTTTCAGTTGTTCGAACATATGTAGGCCATGGTATAGGTAGGGATTTACATGAGGACCCTCAAATTCCTAATTTTGTCGATGAAAACGATACAAGAGATAGCTCAATTGATTTAATCGAAGGTATGGTCCTTGCGATTGAGCCGATGGTCAATATGGGAAGTTACGAGGTTGCTCTTTCAGAGGACAATTGGACTGTCTTAACAAAAGATGGTACCTTATCAGCTCATTTTGAACATACGGTGGCGATAACAGCGGATGGTCCGTTGATTTTAACAAACTAGTCATGGCTAAAGAAGACAGGATAGAATTGGAAGGTAAAATCCTAGAGGCGTTACCTAATGCTATGTTTAAAGTCGAATTAGAAAACAAGCATCAAATATTGGCTTATGTTTCGGGCAAAATGAGGACCCACTTTATTAGGATCTTGCCTGGGGATAAAGTTAAGGTTGAAGTATCTCCTTATGATTTGACAAAAGGTCGAATAACATATAGATTGAAGTAAAATTATCATATATAATATAAGGTTTTAACGGAGTTTTTATGCCTAGAATTGCAGGAGTGGACATACCAGAAGATAAAAGAGTAGAGGTTTCTCTTACCTACATCTATGGCATTGGTAAGAAGATATCGAAGAATATCTTAAAGACCGCCCAGATAAGTCCTTCGCTGAGAACCAAGGATTTGACTGATTCTGATGTCGCTAAAATTAGACAAGCTATCGAAGGTAGCCATTTAGTTGAAGGTGAGCTAAGAGTCGAGGTTCAAAACAACATAAAAAGACTTCAAGATATAGGCTCATACAGAGGTATTAGACATAGAAAAAAACTACCTCTTAGAGGACAGAGGACAAAATCAAACGCTAGAACAAGACGAGGAAGAAAGGGTCTTGCTATTGCCAAGAAAAAACAAGCTGTTAAATAAGTCGGAGAACATTTAAATTGAAAAAAGCTAAAGCTAAAAAAGGAAAAAAGGTAAAGAAGTTCGTTGAATCCGGCCATGCTCATATCCAGGCCACATTTAATAATACTATTATAACAATTACCGATACAGAGGGGAGTGTCATATCGGCTGCTGCTGCTGGCAAGAAAGGTTTTAAGGGGACTAGAAAGGGGACTCCTTTTGCTGCCCAGTTAGCCGCTGAAGAAGCAGCCAAAAAAGCTATGGAGGCGGGTATGAAAACAATAGCGGTATTCGTTAAGGGGCCAGGACCAGGAAGAGAAACAGCTATTAGGTCCATACAAAATACTGGAATCAAGGTTAATCTAATTAAAGATGTTACACCGTTGCCCCACAATGGATGTAGGCCACCGGCAAAAAGAAGGGTTTAAGAGGAAGTAATTTGGGTAGATATACAGGACCAACAACTAAATTGTCGAGAAGGGAAGGCCAAGAGCTTTTCTTGAAGGGTGACAGATCGTTTACTGATAAGGCGGCTCGAAGATTAGATATCAAACCTGGACAAGCTCAGTCTAGTTTTAGACGTAAGCATTCCGAGTATGCCATCAGATTAAGAGAAAAACAAAAGCTTAAAAGAATTTTTGGATTAACAGAGAAGCAATTTAGAAATAATTTTATAAAATCTACTAAGCAAAAAGGTGTTACCGGAGATAACCTGATATCAAACTTAGAAAGAAGATTGGATAATGTTGTATATAGGTTAGGACTCCTAAGTTCAAGAAACGAGGCTAGGCAATATGTAAACCATGGACATGTATTGGTGAATGGAAAAAAAGTGGATATACCTTCGTATGTGATTTCAGTGAATGATGTTGTAGAGATTAAAGAAAAAACTAAAGACAATGATAGAGTTAAAAATTCAGTTGAATCTGTTGCAAGAAGAGGGGTTCCTGAATGGCTGGAGTTAGATCCTGACAAACTACGTGGAAATGTTAAAAGACTACCTGGTAGGGATGATTTTACATTACCGCTTGACGAACAGCTTATTATCGAGTTTTATTCAAAATTATAGGAGATTTTATGGAATTTCAGAAAAATTGGATTGGGTTGCATAAGCCAAAATCAATTCAAATAGAGCAGAAATCAAAGAGCAATACTTACGGTAAGTTTATCTGCGAACCATTAGAGAAGGGTTATGCAATTACTATTGGGAATTCATTAAGAAGGGTTCTGCTATCTTCGATTCAAGGGCCAGCAATTACGATGATTAAGGTTGATGGTGTAATGCACGAATTTTCTTCCATACCTGGGGTCAGAGAAGATGTAACGGAGATTATCTTAAATTTAAAACAATTAAATTTAAAGCTTCACACCTACGAAAAACAAAAAGTTAGTTTAAGTGTTTCAGGTGAAGGAGTGATTACAGCTAAAGACATACAAATTAATGAAAATATAGAAATCGTTAATCCGGATGAATATATAGCCACTCTTTCGGAAGGAGCAAAGTTAGATATTGAAATAACTATTGAAATGGGTAGAGGTTATGTCCCTACAGAATCAATCGAAGATTCCGATCATTCAATTGGAGAGATACCGATTGATGCTATTTTTTCCCCCGTTATTAAAGTCAATTACAATGTCACAAGTGCAAGGGTAGGCCGTAGAACTGATTACGAAAGACTCACTTTAGAAACCTGGACCAACGGCACTATACTTCCTGAAGATGCAGTTGCGTATGCAGCAAAAATCCTCAAAGACCAAATGACCGTTTTTGTTAATTTCGATGAAGAGGAAGTGGACGCTATACCGATTGTTGAAGATGTTCAAGAAGAAATAACAGGATCGGAAGATGTCCTTTTTGCTAAAATCGAAGATCTTGATTTTTCTGCACGATCTTTAAACTGTTTGGCAAAGGCCAATATTAAATACCTAGGTGATTTGATTCAACTTACGGAAGAGGATTTGTTAAATCTTGAAAATTTTGGAAAGAGGTCATTGTTCGAGGTACGAGATGTTGTTTCTAGTTTTAGCTTGAAACTCGGTGAAGAGATTGATAAGGATTTGTATTATCAGCAAAGAATCAAGCAAGATGAAACGGATAAAGTTACGGAAGCAGAGTAATTATATATGCGACACAGAGTTAGAAAGGGCAAATTAGGACTAAAGACCGGACATCGTATATCTTTGCTGAGGAATCTTTGTACAGAGCTATTTAGACATGGCAGGATAACCACCACGGACGCTAAAGCTAAAGAACTAAGGAGGTTCAGTGAGAAGATTATAACCCTTGCCAAGAACGATACCGTTCACTCAAGAAGACTTGTAAATACAAAAATTAAAGATAGAGAAGTTATGGCAAAATTATTCGACACTATCGGTCCATCATTTTCTAATAGACCAGGTGGATATACTAGGATTATTAAATTAAATTACAGAAAAGGGGATGCAGCTCCTGTCTCATCTATAGAATTAGTTGGTCTCGATGTACCCTTCAAACCTAAAGACGATAGCAAGGATGAGGTCGACAAGACTAGGGCCCAGACTTCTGATTAAAGTTCTTCATGTCCAATAATCTTGGCATTATACTAGACCCTAATTCCTTCCAGAATATACGTCACGTTTCTGAGAAAGCTGAACAAAATGGCTTTCACTCACTTTGGGTTACTGAACTATTTCGAAGCTCATTAGAGCAGCTCGTATACTTATCAACTTTCACTAGCAAAATAAAAATCGGGTCAGCTATTACTTTGGCTTTTACTAGGAGTCCTCTGACTACGGTTATTTCAACGCTTGATATAGATGAGTTATCACAAGGTAGGCTCATACTTGGTATTGGCTCTGGTGCCATCAATACAAATAGAAAATGGCACAATTTTGATTCTTTCGATAGGCCTTCAAGTAGAATTGAAAGTTTTTATAAAGTATTTAGGGGTATTGAAAAGGCTATTGTAGACAAAAATGATTTAATATATAGCGACGATTACTACAACCTCACCATTAAAGGTTTTAGAAGACCGTTTAATACGTTCAGAAAGGAAATACCCATGTTTTTGGCCGGAATAGGGCCAAAGATGACTTCTGTATCAAAAAAACTATTTCAGGGCTATATTGGGCATGTAGTTTGCTCAAAATCCCACATAAAAGACAATATTCTTCCTGTCTTGGGCGAAAAGAATGCCGATTACACGGTTTCCTCGATTATTTTATGCTCCATCAATAAAAACAAAAAAAAAGCTGTGTCAGATGCAAAAGGGACGATTGCGTTTTACTCAACCGTAAAAGCTTATTCGAAACCATTTATTGACCTTGGTTTTGAAGAAAATATTGAGAGAATAAGGAAGGCGTTTTTTCAAAACGATATAAAAGGCATGATAGATAATGTCTCCGATGAGATGGTTAAGGCTTTTGCGATATATGGTGACCGAGACGATGTCAGAGACCAGCTTAATGATTACAAGAAAATGCTAGACTTGCCCATACTTTCAGCACCTCATTACTATTTAGATGAATCTCTTATTGAATCCTATCAGGATGAAATTTTAGAGAGCTTTAAGGTTTAATATTATTTGCTATATGTATAGTTATTAAACCAAGGTTGTACCCAATATTGCTTTTAACTTTAAATCCATTTTTCTCCAGAATATTATTTACCTCTTTAGGTGTGTAAAAAGATTCAATTGAGGACACCAAGTACTTGTATTCGGAAAGTTTACCAAAAAAAAAGCCAACCAATGGTATAAACGAGTGTAAATATATTTTATATAAAAGTTTAACGATGAAAGACACACTTTCATTTTTTGTATGTTCCATTATAAGAAGGTGGCCGTCTTTCTTTAAGACCCTTCCTATCTCTTTTACGCTGTCAACAACCGATACTGTATTTCGTATACCAAAAGTAATTGTTACAAAATCGAATGAAGAATCCGGAAAAGGTATCTTCTCACAATATCCTTCGACAAACCTAATCTTTCCTCTTTCTCCTTTTCTAGAATTCGCTATTTTGAGCATTTCTTCGCTTGGGTCTAGTCCCGTCACTCTGGTGTGCGGATACCTGTCCTTTATCATAATAGCAATGTCGCCAGTTCCAGTAGCAATATCTAAAACTTCCCCGTCAAACTCTAGAAGATTAACAAAATCTTTCTTCCATTTTAAGTGGGTACCAAAACTGATGATGTTGTTAATTAAATCGTATCTACTAGAAATAGAATCAAAAGTTTTTTTTGTATCAGGCATCTCAAATAGTTTTAGCAATCTTTGCTGCCATTTTTATGTCACCTGAAGTCATAATATGAACACCATCAAGGTATTTTTTGTAGCAAGATAACATATCAGCAAAATAGTCGATAGATATTTTAGAAAAATCTTTTTCTCTAGCTTTTGATAATTTCTCAAATAGTAAATTACTTTTTGATATACCATTAATTTTATTTTTTAAATTATCTAAAATTTGCTTATTTTTAATGGGAAGTATCCCGGCAAGGACTTTGTATTTCTTATTCTTTGATAACTTAACCAATAACTCAAAATCATTTTTAGTAAATAGAGGCTGGGTTATGAAGAAGATAGAACCCAGTTCGCTTCTTTTTTTAATTGTAGATCTGATTGAATTATATTTTCTATCTATATTGATTGTCGAACCAATATTAAATCCTGCATCAAATTTTAGTTTGTTATTACAGTAATCAAATCCTTTGTTAAGATTGTGAACAATACGAATTAAGTCATTTGTTGATAGCTCAAAGACCTCATTCGATTTCTTACTGTTACCTATTGTCAATGAATCACCTCGAACAAGTAATATATTGTCTATACCCATGGAGTATGTACCTAGGATTTCACTTTGAAGGGCAAGGCTATTTCTGTCCCTGGTAGAAAAATTTAATATAAGTTTTTTATTTGGAACCCCTTTTGTAATTAAATGGTGGGCAAAAGAAATAGGGGAAATCCGTAGATTCGCCATCGGACAACATGCAATATCTAGATAATCAAAGTACTGCTGACTACGCTTTATATCGATTACTAATTTCTTATCAATTTTGTACCTAGAAGGTATAATTTCAATAGATTTTAGAAATTTTTTCTTTTTCAAAATGGATTTCAAGCTCATATGTTTAGACTGTTTTTAATATTAATACTTTCTTTAAATATCACAAATTATTCATTCTCAAACGAAAAGAACAAAGAAGATTATAACTTACTTAATAATAAGTTAACAATTTTTATTAATTCCAAGGAATACGATAAAAAAACATTTAAGCAAGTGGAAAAAATACTAGATCATATACAAATTGTTCTCGATCCCTACAAATCGAACTCCTTTGTTTCTAAATTTAACAAACTAGAAAGGAACACCCAAATATCAGCACCGGATTTGTTTGTAGACAGCTTTAGGATGTTAAGCGATTACCATAAAATTACCAAAGGTGGTTTTGATCCAACCATATTTTCTATTTTGGCAAATACTTCAAAAACAAGTAGGGTTAAATACTTACTAAATTCAGGCCTATATGATAAGTGCATATCATTGGCAAGTATTACTATCAAGATATCAAATGTATTCTCAAAACGACATTCCTGTACCAAGATTTCTTTTGATGCGGTTATAGATGGTATCGTTGTAGAAAACGTCAGGTATTTTTTGGAAAAACAAAATATCTCATCTTTTTATATTAGCTTTGGGAATACCTACTATAGTAAAAATTATAGTAGTAATCCTACTAGTTTTAACAGGACGGTTAAGGACGTGCTTGAAGATAATAAAATAAATTTAAACGATATAGCGTCTTATTCCTTTCTTGATAATTTCAGCAGAGATAAATTAAAGACTTTTCACATCAACGCAAATAAAAAAGATTTAGTTTATGAAAATAATATTTTTGTTATAGTTGCATCCAATTCGCCACACAATAACTCGATTCTTGCAAATACATTTAATTTATTAGATATCGAAAAAATGGACCCTGATGACTATATCCAATCCGAAACCCCAATTTTTATAATATATGAAGACCAACTGGGGTATAGAACTTTTCTCAGCAAGAACTTCGAAGAATATCTTAACCCCTCAGAGTAAAGCGTTAGGTTTGCTTTTTACTAGACCGGCTAGCTCTAACCCTTAAAATCCATAGCAGTATGGATAATAACAGAATGAATGGAGGGATTATCCAAAGAAAAAGATTGAAACCTTTCAATGGAGGTTTGGCCAGGATGTTGTCCCCATATTGATTGACGAAATATTCCAATATCTTTTCTTTTGATTCTCCTTGATTGACTTTATTCTCAATAACTTTTCTCATCGAAATTGCGAGTTCCGAATTAGACTCTGCAACCGTTTGGCCTTGACATACAGGGCACATTAATTCATTTGAAACTTGATAAACTTGATCATTGGCAAGCAGATTAAAACCAGTTAGAGAAAAAACTACAATAAAGATCCAAATGAAATTACTCATTTTTAGTACGCCTATATCCCTCATTCAGAATTTTTTCTGTAACTTTACCGATATATTTAAAGAATATAGTATTGTCTTTTACAAAATAAGTTTCTGGAACGCCTACTACACCAAAATCTATAGGTATAGTTCTGTGCTTGTCGAATAGAGTTTGAAAAGTTGGATTGTATTTAATTTTAAACCTACTTGCATCTTTTATATCATCAAAAATATTAATTCCTATTATTTTAACATCCAATGTTTCTTCGTGAATTCTTTTTTGGAACTTGTTGAGTTCAGCAATTTCTGCAATGCATGGACCACACCATGACGACCAAAAATTAATTATGACTAATCCATCTAGATTCCTAAGTGTATAGGTTTGGTCATTCTTAAATCCATCAAGTTTAATTAATTCGTAATCTATATTGATAGCTTTGTTGTAACTAATCAACCTGGAAGGGGCAGCATTGGTCAAGTTATAAGAAGCACTAATTATTAGAATAACAAAAAAAGCAAAATGAAAAAATTTCATTTATTAAAATGTTTGCGGTTCAACGTTGGCCATCTTCTCTAACCGTTTTTTATATTCATCTAAATCAATTTGAAGCCTAGCTACACCAGTATCGATTGCAGCCTTTGCTACAGCATATGATTCCCAGACTAAAACTCTTGGATCAAAGGGGGATGGAACAATATATTCTTTTCCATATACAAGCTCTTTTCTGTTGTGCCTTGCAGCAATTTCAGGACCAGCTCCTAACTTGGCTAATTTAGATAGTGACTTAGCTGCGGCGATTTTCATTTCTTCATTTATATTTGTAGCTGCGACATCTAAAGCTCCTCTAAAAATAAAAGGAAAGCCTAATACATTGTTAACTTGATTTGGATAGTCTGTTCGACCGGTAGCCATAATTATATCTTGCCTAGCTTCAAATGCGTCTTTAGGTGATATTTCAGGGTCTGGATTCGCCATTGCAAAGATTATGGGATTTTCTGCCATCGTTAAAACCATTTCTTTAGAAACAACGTTGCCAATGGATAGCCCAATAAAGACATCGGCACCTTTCAAGGTATCTGCCAACTCGCGGCAATCAGTTTCAACAGCAAATTCTTCTTTCTGTTTATTTAAACCTTCTCTACCTTTGTATATGACACCCTTGCTGTCACACATAAGTATATTGTCTGGGTCCGCTCCAAACATTACAAATAGTCTAGCGCAGGATATAGCGGAAGCCCCAGCCCCATTAATTGCAATTTTGATATCAGACATTTTTCTGTTTGTTAGTTCTACTGCATTTATTAAACCAGCAGCAGAGATAATAGCCGTTCCATGTTGATCATCGTGAAAAACGGGAATGTTCATTCTTTTTTTGAGTTCTTCTTCTACGGTAAAACATTCTGGTGCTTTTATATCTTCAAGATTGATACCGCCAAATGTTGGTTCCAAATCTTCAACAGTTCTAATTATGTCATCGATATCAGTACTTTTAATTTCTATATCAAACGCATCAACTTGTGCAAACCTTTTAAATAGAACAGCTTTACCTTCCATTACTGGCTTGCTTGCTTCTGGTCCTAGAGCGCCTAAGCCTAGAATGGCTGTTCCGTTTGAAACAACTGCAACCAAATTTCCTTTGTTTGTATACTCATAAACTTTCTGTACATCATTGTCGATTTCCTTACAAGGCTCTGCTACCCAAGGAGAATAAGCAAGTGAAAGCTCATCTTGAGTTTCAGCTGGTTTGGTAACTTTAATCTCTATTTTTCCTTTGGGATTTTTCGAGTGATACTCCAATGCTTCTGTACGTTTATCATTACTTTCTTCGCTCATTTTTGCAACTCCTGACTAAATATAAAACCAAATATCCCATTAATGATACCCGTAAAAAAGTATCAATAGTAGAGATTTTTTAACTGAAGAAACTCATGGTTTTTTGTATATAAACATTGAGCAGATATAGCTTGTTTAAATATACCAGTATGCCAAAAGCAATAAGTATAGAACCCGTTATAATGTTGAAATATTTGGTAAAAATGCGCGATTTGTTGAAGGGTATAAGTATTTTTTTGTACCCTAATGATCCCACGACGAAAGGGATACCTAAACCTAGGGAGTAAAACAAAAGCATAGTAAGCGAATATTGATAGTTCTTTTCGATTGATGAATATGAGATTATAGACGCAAGAATAGGGCCGATACAAGGTGTCCATGCGAACCCGAAACAGAGACCAAAAATAATAGGCCTTATCGTTTTATTTTTTGTGGTTACTGTAGGATAAAAACTTTTATATATCTTTGGAATTTTTATAATTTCCAGATTGAATATTCCAAACAAAATTATCAAAGCTCCAGCCATCTTTGTTAAAGCTATTTTGTTTAGGTTCAAAAATATCCCTATAGAAGTTGTGGTCAGCCCTAAAAGTATAAAAATTAAACAAAAAGATATCGTAAAAAGCAGAGTGTTGATTAATAGCTCCTTGGACAATCCCCCCTTGGTGCTTATGTTGTTAAAATTAAAAGTTGATAGATATATGGGAAATAGAGGTAGAATGCAAGGAGAAAAAAATGACATAACTCCAGCAAAAAATGACAAAAAAAATTCATTAAAAAAGCTCATTTTTTACTAATCCACAAATCCTTTTTTTAATTTAATCCAATTAATTGACCAATTAAAGTAAGGCACAAGTTAATTATACAGACTATTGAAGATTAGTTATAATAAACACCATGTCTTTACAACTAAATAAATCAAAACTAGCTTCTGCATCAGGCACTCTGTTTCTCCCGTTGTTCAAAGATTCTCTAAAGAAGACTAATTTGTTTCAGAAATTACTAGGGTTTGATTTACTAAAAAAACTTCGTTTGTACAAGTTCGAAGCATCGACAATGGAGAAGCTTTCTTTGGAGTTGGCTGATAGTGAAAATCTATCAAACGTTGTATTGATTGGCTTGGGAGCAAAAAAGGATGCAGACCAAGAAAAAATATTCAAAGCTTTTTCGTCTATAACATACTCGGAAACACAAAAAAAATATAAAACTAAAGAGATAACCATTGTGTATCCTGCCGGTTTCAACAACAACCTACTTCCTGCATCAATTAATGGTCTTAATAATGGTCATTACTCGTACGACAAATACAAAACAAAAAAAAGTAACATATCAAATTTATCAATTAATTTAGTTATCGATAAGGTATCCACTCCTACTCTAAATAAAAATATTAATAAATCGGCGAAAATATTTGACGGTGTCAATCTCACCAGAGATTTAGTCAACGAGCAGCCTTTGGTGCTGACCCCAACAGTATTGGCAAATTTTGCAAAAGGCATCTCTAAGTATTCCAATATAAAATGTACTGTATTTGGCAAAAAGGAAATCTTAAAAAGGAAGATGCTCGGTATTTGGGATGTAGCTAAGGGTAGTGGTCAAGAACCAAGATTTATACATTTACAATATAAACCTAAAAAGTTATCGAAAAACGCTAAAAAGATTGCCATAATCGGAAAAGGGGTTACGTATGATAGTGGCGGTTTGTCCCTTAAGCCCGCAGATTACATGTCAACTATGAAAATGGATATGGCAGGAGCCGGGTGCGTATTAGGGGTTTTTGAATCGCTTGGTCAAATACAGCCGAAGAATATTGAAGTGCATGGGCTTGTTCCTGCAGTAGAGAATATGCCAGGTCCAGATGCTTACAAGCCTGATGATATAGTTACGGGCCTAAGTGGAAAAACTATAGAAGTTATTAACACGGATGCAGAAGGTCGGGTTGTTCTTTCCGACGCAATTGAATACGCAAATCAATTAAAAGTCGACGAAATGATTGATCTTGCTACTTTGACTGGAGCCTGCATGGTTGCCTTAGGCAATTACACCGCTGGTTTGTTTTCTAATAACAATAGATTGGCAACTAGGCTTATTGCCGCCTCGAGAAACGTTGGTGAGAAATTGTGGCAACTGCCTCTTGATAACGAACTGAGGCAAGACGTAGAGAGTCAAGTTGCGGATATAAGAAATTCGGCCTTGACAAGATATGGTGGAGCAATAACAGCCGCTATGTTTTTAGAGTTTTTTGTAAATGGGATCCCTTGGTCGCATATTGATATTGCCGGTCCTGCATACATTGAAAAGAGAAGAAGCTGGATTGCTCCTGGATCAACAGGGTATGGCGTTAGAACTCTTTTGAATTATTTAGGTATTTAATTAATTATTTTAGGCGCACGGATTCTAACCAATCTCGATACTTAGGATTTTGACCTAGAACCATTTTGGAATACTCTTTTTGTATTAATTTGGTAATTTTTCCAGGTTTTTTGGAGCCTATTTTTCGATTGTCCACTTCCCTAACCGGGGTTATTTCCGCAGCGGTTCCTGAAAGAAATATTTCGTCGGCAATATATAATTCGTCTCTTGTAAATTTTTGTTCTTTAATAGGGATATCATTATCCCCTGCTATCTTAAACACGCAATCTCTGGTTATCCCCTCGAGAATTGATGTGACAGGTGTAGTTTCAATTTTACCGTTTTTTACTATAAAGATATTTTCGCCAGTTCCTTCAGATACATACCCGTTATCATCTAGCAACAAAGCTTCATCGTAGCCTTGCTCTAAAGCTTCTCCTTTCGCAAGAACAGAATTTATGTAATTTCCACAAATTTTAGATTTAGTCATAAAAGAATTAACACTCATCCTTTTGAAAGATGAAATTTTCATTCTAATACCTTTAGACATGGCATCTTTACCTAAGTAAGTCCCCCATTCAAAAGCAGCAATAATAACATTTATTTTATTTGAACCTGGATTGATACCGATTGAACCCTCGCCAATAAAAGCTAAAGGACGGATATAGCAATCTTTCAATCCATTTTTATATAACAACTCTAGCGTGCGAGCTTCTAAATTTGCTTTGGAATATGGAATTTTAATACCTGCAACTTTAGCAGAATTGAAAAATCTCTTATAATGGTCCTGCATTCTGAATACTGAGCCACTATAAGCTCTTATCCCTTCAAATACTCCAGTCCCATAATGAAGTCCATGACTCATAACATGGGTTGTAGCATTTTTCCAAAGAACAAATTTCCCGTTATTCCATATCCATTTAGATTCTTTCATAGCAAAAAATAATACATGTTATTTTCTTATAATTAATATAATTGTCAAGTTGAGATAATTTGAATTTGTTATATGTTATGTTCTTGTAAATGAAAAAAAATATACTTTTTATCAACCATTCCGTAAGAGATGGGGGACCTGGAAGAAGTCTTTTTTATTTGTTAAAACATTTTGATTTTGAAAATTTCAACGTACATGCGCTATTACCCTCAAGAAATACTTTTTCGGAGAATATAGAGAGAGAGAACTTGCAAGTAAATCAAATTATCAATAGTGATTTCCCAGAAAATCTAAAAAAACAAAATTTCACGATAAAAAACAGAAGGCTGAATCTCTTACCTGTGGACATATTAATTAATTTATTTAAACTGGTTTGCCTGCTATTTTCATTTGGAAAAACATTAAAAAAACATGATATCCATATAATTTACTGCAACGGAACTTTGGCCAAATTTTTTGGTGCGTTACTTGGGCGTATGTATTCGATAAATGTAGTTTGGCATGTCAGGAATATACAGCAGAAATTCTTGTTCAAGTACCTAATTAACAAGTTCTCAAATTACGAATGTGTAAAAAAAATTATCTGTGTATCGATTGCCACCCAGAATCAGTTCGAATCAAAAGAGAAGACGGTTGTGATTAACAATGGAATCGATACGGAAGAATACAGTTCGTCAGAGGTTCAGAGCCTATTAAGAGAAGAATATGGAATTTCCAGTAAAAAAATGATAATCGGGACAGCAGGTAGGGTAGTTCCGAGAAAAAACTTCGAGCACTTCGTCAATATTGGAATTGAAACTTGTACGCGGTACAAAAAAGATTGCCTGTTTGTTTTAGTCGGAGATACTCCGTTTTATTTTAATCAATCATTGATGGACAAGCTCAAATTGATGGTAAAAGAAGCTAATCTAGAATCAAAATTCTTATTCACCGGCTATAAGGAGAGAGTAAGCTCATATATGGCTGATTTTGATATCTTCATTATCCCTTCAATGTACGCAGACCCCTTTCCACGAGTCGCGATAGAATCAATGGCCCTAGGTAAACCTGTGCTTGGCTACAAAGTAGGGGGTATCGATGAGATAATCGACGATGGTATAAATGGCTACTCTTTTGATTTAGAGGATGAAGGCTTAATTAATAAATTAATTGATCTCATAGAAGATCGCGAACTAAGGCTTAAAATGTCCTTTGAAGCAAGAAAGAAGGCGGTTAGCAACTACGATTCTAGAGTTATAGCGACTAAGATACTATCGGAAATTGAATCACTCAGCTCTTGAAGTTCGATACCTTACCCTAAGGCTCACCCCGCTTATATCAAACTCTTTTCGTATCGATCTTTCAATAAATTTTTTGTATGTATTAGGAATCCCTTTTGCAAAATTAACAAACAAAATCAGTGAGGAATAAGTACCGGTTGTTTGAGTGGCATAGTACAATTTTAACTTTCTACCTTTGTTCACAGGGGCGGTTGATTTGTCAATGAGCGCCTTTAAGAATTTATTCAATTTATTTATATTGATTTTCATTTTTAAGTTCTTGTGTATCGTATCAATCAATGTATAAATTTTATTTACATTTTTTGATTTTAAGGCCGAGATGAGAATCGTTTGTGCATAATTAATTTCCGGTAAACTTTCAAGAATTTTCTCGCTAATATTTTTTTCGTTTTTAATGTCACTTGGTATCAAATCAGCTTTGTTGATAGCGATTACTATCCCTTTATTGTTTTTTTTAATTAACGAAGATATTTTTGAGTCTTGCTTGCTAGGCCCATATTGAGAATCGATTATTAATATTACGACATCCGATTTTTCAATTGCACTTACAGCCCTGCTCGTGGAGTAGTACTCTACATTATCACTAATTTTAGATTTTCTTCTAAGACCTGCAGTATCTACAAAAAAATAATTTTGATTTCCTCTACTGATTTTTACATTGACTGTATCCCTAGTGGTTCCTGGAATTTCACTCACGATTGAGACATTTTCCCTTGCAAGAGAATTAATCAATGTTGACTTTCCTGCGTTTGGTTTGCCAACTATAGCAACCCTTGGTATAGAATCATTGGGCTCTAGAATAGAATCATCCAATGATTTAAAACTGTTCTCTATGTGCTCTCGTAATGTTGATAGGTTTCTATCGTGTTCAGCCGCAATTTGTATAAATTGTTTAATGCCAAGCTTATAAAATTCTGGAATATTCTCATCGCTTCTTTTATTGTCAATCTTGTTAATCACGGCAACATACCGTTTTTTTTCTCCCCTAATTATTTTTAATATCTCTCTGTCTTCATTTTGAAGTCCCGCTTTGCCATCAAGAAGAAAGATTATGAAATCCGATTTTTTTATAGTCTTCAATATTTTTTTCTTAATTAAAGTAGGATAATGATCTTTATCGTTATCAAAGCCTCCAGAATCTACTAAGAAAATTTTTTTATTGTTTATAATTAAATCTTCTTTAATTAAATCTCGCGTACTGCCAGGCTGACTAAAAACAATGGATTGCTTTTTGCCTAACAGACGATTAAACAAAGTGGATTTTCCAACATTTGGTCTGCCAACGATTGATATTAATGGTATCATGAACTGAATGCCTCTATCTATTTATGATTCTAATTTTTATACCAAAAAACTGAATAAATCAATCTTTAGAAATATCATCCTCAATGCCATGAAATATTTAAAGATCCATAACAAATCGATTCAGATATCCTTTATCTCGAACTACATGATGAGGAAAATCAATCTGAAATACAGAAAGATAGATAAATCAACGGATGTTTTATCATTTCATCACGATGGTCCCGACTCAGAATTGATTGGCGAAATTTTTATCTCCATGAAGTATGTAGAAAAAAACTGTAAAAAAAATCGTAATTCGTTATTTAAAGAGGTCACACTTTTGGTTATCCACGGAATTCTACATTTATTGGGATATGATCATAAAACCAAAAAGGATGCAAAGAATATGTTTGATTTACAAGAAAAAATTTACAGTAAATATTCTTAATAGCCTTTATTTTCCTTCGGTGCTACTGAATCGTAATCATCAAATTCTTCAATATCAGGCAAGTCTTCTATGTCGTTTAAGCTAAAAGTCTCCAAGAACTCACTAGTTGTGGAGTAAAGATAGGGTCTTCCTGGGACTTCCTTCTCTCCTATAATTTGTATTAATCCTCTTTCAAGTAAAACATTTGTCACACCAGTAGAATCCACACCTCTTATTTTTTCAATTTCAATTTTTGTCACTGGTTGTTTTTTTGCAACAATCCCCAGAACTTCCAGAGCAGCTCTGCTTAATTTAAAAGGTCTTTTGTTCATAAAATCCGTTAACAAACTCTTATAGGACTCCTCGGTTCGAAACTGGTACCCACCACTGATTTGTTTAATTTTTACGGACAAGTTCATATCTTCCCAATCATTAATCAATTCGTTAGTAACTTTTTTGCACTCGTTTGTATCAATCGACAAGAACGATGCAATCTCTTCCAGAGATATAGGAACTTCCGATATAAAAATTAAAGCTTCAATTTTTCTTTTTAAACTAGACATTACCCCTCTCCTTGAGAAAGAATTCTAAATCTTTTTTATCGTTTCCAGCAAAATCCACAATAGATTCCCTGACCATTTCCAATATAATAAGGAAAGATAAAATCACGTTGTCCCTTGATAACTCTTTTACAAAAATTTCATCAAATCGAATATTGCCCTTGGCTCGAAATAGACTCTCGATTTCTTTCCTCCTTTGATCTTGATTGATAGCTTCTTGCTCAAACTCTATATCTGGTATTTCCTTATATCTTTGTAATTGCAGTAGGTTTTTAACAGCCGTAACGAGTTTCCACATATCTGTTTTTTGAAGCTCCCATATAACTTCGGTTTCAAAAGAATTATCAAATGCTCTTTTGAACGTATCTCGTCCTAAAATTACCCTCTCGTTTAAATTTTCCGAAAGAAGTCTATATTTCTTGTAGTCTCTAAGCATCTCTATAAGATTCATGTCCGATTCATCTATTGGATCTTCGTTATCCTCTTCAGGCAGTAGCGATCGAGACTTAATTCTTCCTAGCTCGGCGGCTATAACCATATAGTCCCCTATATTGTCGAAATCAAACTCTTTTAACAATTCCACATATTCTAAATACTGCTCGGTTACTTGGCTGAGTGAGAGTTCGTATATATCTAAATCTTTTTCCCTTATCAGTGTCAATAATAAATCAAGAGGTCCTTCAAAGATATCAAGTTTGACATTATCAAAAATCTTCATATTTGGTTGGGCATGCTCCATAACTTACCCTCCTATGAGAAACCTGATGCCATTAGGAATTAACATGTCCATGATAGAAAGAACTGGTGCAATTATAATACTAGGAAAGCTTTTAGCCAAGACAAATATCAACACTATAGAGAGAATTACCAATCTACCTGAATATCGAGAATAGGAATCCGCAAGTTTGTCCGGCAAAAGACTGTATATTATATTTCCTCCATCCAAGGGTGGAAGAGGTAGTAGGTTAAAAATCCCTAGTGCAACATTTAAGAAAACCATAATTACAAAAAATTTTGACAGATTCATTGCCCCCATGAATGTGTCATAGTCGTTCGACAAATTAAATAAATGAAAAAGTAAAGCAAAAAATAAGGCTATAATAAAATTTGATACTGGGCCGGCAAGGGCGACAATGTACAAACTTTTTCTCCCTTTTTCTAAATTTTCCACCATAACTGGTACGGGTTTTGCCCAACCGATGCCTATTAAAAGTATTGCTATAGTACCCCAAAGATCCAGATGTTTAAGTGGATTCAGAGTAAGCCTTCCTAGTCTTTGCGCCGTATTATCTCCTAAGAGTAGGGCGGCTAAACCATGGCTATACTCGTGAACACTTAATGAAAACAGTACAATAGGGATGACTACCAGTAGAACTTCGAGACTAAGCATATTTTTTAATCATCAACTCCTGAGAATGGCCCGTATTTTTTTAGTATGTCTTCCTTTTCTTTAAAATTTCCAATGTACCTTCCTGTTGTTGCAACCGACGAATGTCCTAGATGATCCCTGATTCTGATAATATCATATCCTGATTCATGCAATTGTGTCCCTATCGTATGTCTAAACATGTGAGGGCTGATTTTTTTATATTTTACTTTACCTGTCCTGTCTAAATTTAATCCAGCATCCATACATATTTGTTTAATCTTTTTATCTATACCGTGTCTGGTAAGGGGCTTAGAGGATTCTCGTTTATTTTTCCCATAAGCACTTATGAAGAGGTAGTCCGATTTTTTTCCATCCAGAATTAACGGTCTTTCGTTTTCGATATAATCAACCAGGTTACGATAGGCTGGCACAGGTTGCTCTCTGAGCTTACCTCCCTTACCATAAATTAGCATGTAAGGATTTGAATTGTTTAATTTTAAATTCTCCATTTGAATCCCAATCAGCTCGGAAACTCTGAGGCCACAATAGTATAGTGTTTCAACGATAGCCCGATCTCGCTTGCTCGAACTCTGATTCTTTTTTTCAAACTCTTTGGAATTTATATAGCGCAAGATTTTATCGATCTCCTCCTTGTCAAGAGTTTGAGACTTGGATTGATTTCTCGATCTCCTTTTTGGAATCGGAGATACATCTATCCTTTTTTTGTAGACTAAATATTTAAAGAAGCTCGATAACGATGAAATCATTCTCATCTTAGAGTTTTCAGATCTTTCTCTAACTATCTTTTTTACGACTTCGTTAGATTTGTTTCTCCACACTCGTTCGTACCGATTAAAAAAATCAGTTGCATAAAAATCCTCCACTAGACTAGGAGTAACGCTCTCGAAAGAACGAATATTTCTTTCTTTTAAAAACGCAAGAAACAAGAGCAGGTCTTTCGAATACGAAGTTGAAGTATTGGTAGTAATACTAGATCTCGTCAATTTTTTGTGTCTTATAAAATCATCAATTCTTTCTTCCATCAACGCTCTAGGTGCCACTTTCCCATGAATTAAGATATCTATTCTGTTCTGCCGTTAGCTTATCGATTCTAACTTCCATTGATTTGAGTTTTATCTGTGCAACTTTATTATCAATATTCAATGGTACATCATAAACCTTATTTTCAAGTTTTTTGTGGTTTTTAGCTATGTATTCAGCGCAAAATGCTTGGTTGGCAAAACTCATATCCATCACACTAGAAGGGTGCCCCTCCGCTGCAGAAAGATTAACTAGTCTTCCATCAGATAGTAGGTATATCTTTTTTTTGCCAACGGTAAATTCCTCTATATCGTCTCTTATCTTTTTCTTTTTTGAAGACATTTTTCTTAATGCAGAGATGTTAATCTCTACATTAAAATGTCCAGCATTTGATATGATGGCGCCATCTTTTAATAATTTAAAATGATGTTTATCAATAACATTGATATTTCCCGTCACTGAGCATACAAAATCAGCTTCTTTGAATGCTTCCGTGCCAGTCATAACTTCGAAACCATCCATCTTAGCTTCTAATGCTTTTGTTGAATCAATTTCGGTAACAACAACTTTTGCACCAAGACCCCTTGCTCTCATTGCCAATCCTTTTCCGCACCATCCATAGCCACATACGACAAAAGTTTTTCCCGACATCAGCCTATTTGTGGCTCTAATTATACCGTCAAGAACACTTTGGCCCGTGCCATACCTGTTATCAAAGAGATGCTTAGTGAATGCGTTGTTAACAGCAATAATTGGATAATTAAGAACTTTGTTTTCTGACATGCTATTTAAACGAATAACCCCTGTTGTTGTTTCCTCGGTTCCACCAATTATATTTTTCAAGTATTTTCTGTACGTTTTATGCACCAGGCCGACCAAATCGCACCCATCATCCATCGTTATATTGGGCTTTATGGACAAAGAGTTTACGATGTGTTCATAGTAACCTTTGTTGTTAATTCCATTGATAGCGAAGGTTGCTATTCCATGGTCTTTTACAAGATGGGCAGCAACATCATCTTGAGTGCTAAGAGGATTTGATGCGCAACATGCTACATTTGCACCAGCCTTCTTAAGAACTATAAGAAGATTTGCCGTTTCCGTTGTAACATGAAGGCAAGCGGCTATATTGATGTTTTTTAAGGGTTTTTTTTTGGAAAAACTTGACTCTATTGCCTTTAAGACTGGCATATCTCGATATGCCCATTCAACTCTATCCCTGCCGGTTTTATTAAGATTTAAATTTCTAACGTCATACTTCATAACTTCTCCCATAACAATTTAAGCTTTTCTTGAAAATCTAATCTTTCCCAGTTAAAACCATCTTCGTTCCTACCAAAGTGGCCATACGAAGCAGTGTTCCGATAAATAGGTTTTAATAAATCTAAAGTTTCTATTATACCCTTCGGTGTACAATCAAATATATGCGACATCTTATCAGAAAGATTACCAAGTATTTCATAGTTTATATCAAGAGTGCTTCTAATATCAAAAGATACAGGGTCTGGGTTTCCGATTGCGTAAGCAAGTTGTATCTCACAATTCGGAAGAATTCCAGATGCAACTATGTTTTTCGCAATATATCTAGCCATATAGCAGGCGCTCCGGTCAACTTTTGAAGGATCCTTCCCCGAGAATGCTCCGCCGCCATGCTTCGCCCATCCTCCATATGTATCTACAATCACCTTCCTACCTGTAAGCCCAGTATCCCCTTGAGGCCCGCCTACAACAAACCTGCCAGTAGGATTTATAAGGAAATTGGTACTATCACTAATTAATTCCTTAGGGATCTCCTCCTTAATTACTTCCTCTATGATTGACTCTTTAAGCATAGAATCTTGCACATCGGGACTATGCTGTGTTGATATTACAACCGTGTCAACGGAAACTGCTTGACCGTTCTCGTATCTAATGGAAACCTGAGATTTACCATCAGGCCTTAAGAATGGTAGTTCATTTGATTTTCTTTTCGTGGCTAGTTTTTTTGTAAGCTTATGCGCTAACAATATGGGGTAGGGCATAAAGCTTTCATTCTCATTGGTCGCATAACCAAACATCATCCCTTGATCACCTGCTCCGATAATATCTGAGCCTTCCTGATCTACCCCAATAGATATGTCCGGAGATTGCTCTTCTATGTGTAAATCAATTTTACAATTATTTGCATCGAAACCCACGGACTTATCGTTGTACCCAATCGACAGTAGGGTGTCTTTAATGATATTGTTGAAATCAATTGTTGCGTCAGATGTAATCTCGGCCGACAGGATTACCCTGTCCCGAGTTATAAGTGTTTCGCAAGCAACTCTACAATTAGGGTCATCTTTAATAATCGCGTCCAAAACGGCATCGGATATTTGATCTGCAACCTTATCAGGGTGCCCTTCCGTAACAGATTCGGAGGTAAAAATAAAACCATCAGTTGGCATTGCCTTTATGATACTATAAGATTGTCCAAAAAAAAGACTTTGTAATTCTTTTTTCTTTGGCATGTTATAATCACAATCTATGAGAAATTTCTTAGCCGCCTCTCTGATAGCGGCAGATTTTTGGAACCTTGAAAAAGAGTTTGCGAAATTAAAGAAAACCAATATTGAATGGATTCATTACGATATCATGGACGGTCATTTTGTACCTAATATCACAGTTGGATCGTGCGAGCTTGATTCCTTGGTCATGAAAAGCCCAATACCTATAGATCTTCATTTTATGGTCTCTAATCCTGACTATATAGTTCCAAAATTTATCAAAAGGTATTCGAACAGAAAGATTGCAAATATAACGGTCCATCTAGAGACATGTAAAAATATAAAGCGCCTCTCAAATTTAGCGAGAAAGAACAAAATAGGTTTTGGTCTGGCCATCAATCCATCAACATCGATTAGTGGTTTAGTTAAGCAACTTAAACATATAGATTTAGCGTTGATAATGACCGTTCGACCTGGATTTGCTGGGCAAAAAATAATCCCCTCATGTTTTAAAAAAGTTTCACGATTAAGAGACTATTTCAGTGCTAAAGAAATCGATATACCAATTCAAGTTGACGGCGGAATCAAAATCGGGAACATATCACGCTTGGTTGAGTCAGGCGCAAACATAATAGTTTCAGGAACAGGGATTTTTCGTACAAAGGATTATAAAAAGACATCGGATAGGATGTTAAAAATAATTGGTGGCCGTAAATGAATATCGACGAGCAAGAACTTCTCTCAGGTTTAGTTTTCTATACCCAATCTAGTTTTTCGAAAGTCAGAAGCAAAAAAGGGTTTTCTTGTTCGATGTGTGGTAATGAAGGCGTCGTTTATACAGAGAACGGTGTCCTTTTCTGCCCAAGAAGAAGAAGTATGAATATTTACAACTCATCTCTCATCCCTTCGAGATTTTCGAAGTGTAGAAATATAAGATTAGATAATGGAAATTGGGAAATTAGAGAAAGGTCGATTCAAAATGCTTTAGAATATAGCGTTAAATATGTAAAAGAATTCCCGAACCTACTACCACCTTTTTTTGTAGGATCTCCCGGTCTTGGAAAAACGCACCTTTCCGTGTCAATTATCAGCGAACTTATCTTTGCTCACAACCAAAGGTGCCTATTTAAGGAATTTAGAGATTTACTAACAGATATAAAAGATATATATGTACGGAACGAATCGGAGAAAGAGTATGTAGAACACCTATGCGAGTATGATGTTTTAGTAATCGATGATCTTGGTGCTACAAGAATGAGTGAATGGGAGACGGGAGTGTTAGATGACCTTATCGCTAGAAGATATAACGCAAAAAAACACACAATTTTTAATTCAAATTTATCTTTTGTCGACAGCAAGAAGCACAAGCAATCTGATTCAGGAAAAATACTGGATTATAAAATCGGAGAGAGGAACGTTTCGAGGATATTCGAAATGTGCCACATACTTGAACTTACCGGTAAAGATTTTAGAAAGAAATCTAAAGCCTAAAAGGTAAGTACAGTGTAGCCATTATCAACCAATTTCTTAAAACTGGGGTGGCCGTTTACCTCATCTAGAAAGTTGATACCGTTTACAGAAACTTCATCCGATACTTTAAAAGCACCCGCACAATATTGACACACTCCTGAAACTTTATCTTTTACAGAATCAAAAAGTGAATTGTACTTTCCACCATCTTCAGTGAATTTTCCAATCCACCTGGTTCCCGCACCATCGAAAATTATCTGGACTTCGTCTCCAGCATCTTTAAACTCTTTTGCCGTCATTAAAGCGTTAACCGCTCTTCCAAAATCTTCTTTTGTTTCAATATCCGCAAGAATAACAATTGCTACTTTTGACATAATCTAACAACCTCCTTTCGTATTTACAGAGTTATCCTACCATTCCTGAAGGCATATTGCATGTGCTTGTCGAACAAATACCCTATAAGATATGTAGAACCGGTAACAATAAGTGGCTTTTTAGAATTGACTATTTTTTCTATATCAGCATCAGAGATAAATCGTATATGCGGATCGTTTAATGTTTTTGATAGCCTACTTGCATTAAACGACCTCTTATTGGGTACGTTTACCAAGTAAATTATATCGGAAATCTCCTTGATAATTTTTATACATTCTCTAGGCCTTTTATCTTTTAACATGCCGATTAGAAAGTTGATCTTCCTCCCTTTAAGAAAGATCTTTAAATTTCTTACAAGATTTGATATCGCATGAACATTATGTGCGGTATCAATTATTTTTACCGGTTTTTTGGAAACTATTTGAAATCTTCCGGGCAAGAATAGATTCTTCAAGGCATTTTTTATACTGCGTGTTGTTATGCCAAGGTCGTACCGTTCATTAAAAATTTCTGAACTATATATAGCTAAAGCCAAATTGCGCATTTGATAATCGCCCAGGAGATTGCTTTCAAGCTCCATTGCCCGATAGTTTGACTTGTAGTAATACCCAGAACCCGTTTTTTTTATAGAAAAATCTACTCCTTCCGAAAAGACTGAGGCCTTTTTTCTTTTTGCATCACTTACTAAGATGTTAAAACCTTTTTTCTCTGCGGAAGTTACAAGGCATCCACCTCCTCTTACAATTCCGGCTTTTTCTTTTGCAATCAATTCTATGGTGTCACCAAGATACTCCGTGTGGTCTTTGTGTATATTCGTTATTATTGCCATGTTTGATTTTATAATATTCGTGGCATCAAATTTTCCACCTAAACCAACTTCAAAAATATTAATATCGGTTTTTTTGTCATAGAAATAAAGAATTGCTGCACAGGTTAATACCTCAAAATAACTTAATTTAATTTTCTCTTTAGCACATAACGTAACGACTCTTCCAAGTGTGGAATCTAGATCCTTATTGTTTATATCTTTACCATTAATCTTTAATCGTTCATTGATTTTAACAAGATGCGGGGAGGTGTAGAGACCCGTTCTACAACCTGATTTCACAAAGATACTACTAAGAGAGTTTGCCACGGTTCCTTTGCCGTTGGTGCCAGATATAAGTATGCAATTATTAAGTTTGAGGTGAGGATTACCAAAAAAGGATAGGGCATTTCGTATTTTGTGAAGTCCAGGCCGCTTACTGTCCCCTAAATTGCTTAGAAAATTTATATTTTTATACATCTAACCGGGAGGCCACGTAAGTTTACGGCCAGCTAACATATGTAAATGGATATGGAATACGGACTGCCCTGCCTTTTCGCCATTATTCATAACAAGTCTATAGCCATCAGAGATGTCCAGTTCTTTTGCGATTTTACTAGCAACTACAAATAGGTGACCTACTAAGCTATCATGTTCATCATGGATATTTTCAGGCATATCGATAAGTTGTTTTGGTATTATCAATATGTGAATAGGGGCCTGGGGGTTGATATCCTTAAAAGCAATGGCAATATCGTCTTCGTAAACTATATCGGCTGGCATTTCCTTACTTATTATCTTTCCAAAAATCGTGTCATTCATTTCAAACCTCAAGTACGACAAATGCTATAGCGCAAGTATCGGTATGACTAATGCTTAAATGTATTTTTCTAGCATCTTTATTTTTTAGGCTTACCACTGGTTTTCCGTATTCGTTTTTCAAGATAATTATGTCTTTAAAGGACATATGTGAACCAATTCCAGTTCCGTAAGCTTTTGAAACTGCTTCCTTTGCAGCGAATTTACCAGATAAAGACTCTATCGTTCTCTTTTGTGAAGCCGTATTTGGTATTTCCTCTTTATTAAATATTCTATTTAATAACCTAGCACCCCATTTCGCATATACCTTTCCGAATCTTTCAATCTCTAAAATGTCTACCCCTACGCCTTTTACCATTATCTTTTTATTATATCTTGAATTCTTTTGATGGATTCTTTTAATCCAAAAAATACAGATTCTCCAATGATGCTATGTCCAATATTGTATTCCATTATTTCCGGAATTGAAGTTAACGAGGGCAAATTGTGGGTATTAAGGCCATGTCCTGCTGCAACATACAAACCTTTTATATGCGCATATTCGGCAGCTAATCTTAATTTCTTAAGCTCTTTTTCCTGATTTTTGTATCTGGTTTCGGCATACCTGCCCGTATTAAGCTCGACACCATAGATTTGTCCAAAGCCTAAAGATTTTAAACCTAAATTTATCGAGGCATCTATTTGGGTCTTAACAGGATCGACAAATAGCATAATCTTGATTGACGGATTTAAATTCTTCAACCTTGATTTTAAGACTCTCAAATTCTTTTTTATATTTAACCCACCTTCCGTAGTAAGCTCCTTTCTCTTTTCAGGGACGAGAGTGATTACATTAGGTCTAATTTTGTTCGCTATTAGGAACATCTCCTTGGTAGGAGCCATTTCCAAGTTTAGATGAAATCTTTTTAGCAGTGGGTGCTTCTTAAATCTGACTAAATCATCATCTTGTATATGTCTACGATCTTCTCTTAAATGCATGACGACACCATTTGCTCCTGATTGTTGTACAATCTTTGCAGCCTCAAGTGGATCTGGATGTAACCCTAGTCTTGATTGCCTTAAAGTGGCGACATGATCAATGTTAACGTTGAGCTTTATCATAATTTAAGTAATTAACTATCTCTTCAAACTTGCCTATTTCCTGATGTATCACATCGAGCCTATGATATTGTACCAAAATTCGTATCTTATTTTCAGTACCAGAATATCTGATATTTAGAAAAGCACTTAATCCGTATTTCTTTTTAAAATCTTTAATAAAATTCTGGACTTCAGGGATAGAGGAAAGCGGCTTCTTTTTTGTAATATCAAAACTCTTAAGAATATTTGGGTTTAATCTTATTTTGGATATCATGTCGAAATTCCATTTGTTTTCACCTAATGTTTTTAGTATAAGAAGCAAATTAAGATTGGCATCAGAAGTATTCAGATAGTCTCTAAATATGTAATGACCCGAATTTTCACCACCAAAAGGTGCAGAAAGCTCTTTCATTTTCGAGTAGACATTCTTGTCCCCAACATCGGTCCTAATTACTGAGATACCTTTTTTCTTTAAAGTTGCATCCAAAATATTGTTTGTCATAACTGTGGTAACTAAAGAATCTTTATTTTTAAGGATATTGTAGGCTATAAACTTTAGAATCTTATCCCCCTCTATAAATCTTCCATTTTTATCTACAAAGATTATTCTGTCAGCATCTCCATCGATAGCTACACCAAAATCAAATTTATTTTTCTTTACATAACTACCAATTTTTTTATAATTCTCAACCCCACAGTTCCTATTAATATTTAATCCATTTGGCAACACAGAAATAGATTTAAAATCAATTTTAAGTTTTGACAAAATAGTTGGGGTGGCCTTAAAAGACGCTCCGTTTGAAAGGTCAAGCGCTAATTTAAATTTCGTAAATTTGAAGCCTTGGAGCTTGTTAATTATTTCATTTGTATATTCTTGCAAAGAGTTTTCGTAATTAATATTCTTAATTTTCGAGTTCGTTTTCTTGGTACCTTGTTTAAAAACACCCATTATGTACTTTTCGTCATTCTTTGTAATCTTTTCTCCGTCAGGATTTAGAAACTTGATACCATTATATCGATAATTATTGTGGGAGGCTGTAACCATAATCCCCGCGGAACCTGGGTATTTGGCAGTAAATATAGACAATGAGGCAGTAGGGAGGACTCCTAGTCTGAGAACCGTTAAGCCAGAAAGATTAATCCCTTTAATGAGATGTTTTTCTATATAATTCGAGGACTTTCTAGTATCTTTAGACAAAAAAACATTCAGTATTCCATCATATTTGTTTTTGAGGAAAATTCCGTATGAATAGCCAATTCTTATAATCGACTTTTCGTCCAAAGGGGGCTTGTAAGGAAACGCGCGTATTCCATCAGTACCAAACATCTAGTTCAGCTCCCTCCACATTGTAACCATCTGTTTGGTCTCCTTGACGTTATGGACTCTAATTAGTTGCGCACCATTCTCGATACACACATAAGAAGCAATCACTGAGCCGTTAGTTCTTTTTTTTGGATTTTTAATTTTTAGTATCTCCCCAACAAAAGCCTTATTAGAGACTCCATACATTAGCGGGAAACCTAATGGTTTAAATTTTTTAATATTCTTTATTAAATCTATATTGTGGTTAATGTTTTTACCAAAACCAATTCCTGGATCAAGAACGATAGAGGTTTTATTTATTTGAGATTTTATGCATGTCTTAATTTTAATCTTAAAAAATGCCTTTATATCACTAACGATGTCTTTGTAGTTAGTATTGTTTTGCATGTCTTCCGGTAGAGAAGGGGTGTGATTTATTATTATGGCACCATCATGCTTCCCGACCACCTTTGGAATATTCTTGTCAAACAAGAATCCAGTTACATCATTAATAATTTCCACACCTTCACTAAGAGACGCCTCCGCAACTTGACTCTTCATCGTATCTACCGAAAGCGGTATATCAAAATTCTTCTTTATCATCTTCAAATGGGGTAGTAGTCTTTTTAACTCATTACTTACAGATATTCTTTTTGAAAAGGGTCTAGTGGATTCAGCTCCTATATCGATTATATCAGCACCTTCAAGAACCATTTTTTCAACTCGTCTCAGTACTTGGTCCCTTGTTTTGTATTTACCACCATCATAGAAAGAATCGGGAGTTAGATTTAAAACACCAACAATTAAGGGGAATTCCTTTGGCAAGAATGTTTTAGATTTAATTTTAAAAAGCATTTAAAATCTTATTCGTCTATTTTCTTAAAAGCAACCGTAGGATCAGGTTGAAAACTAGGAATCTCAGAAGACCCACTAGTAGATTCCTTTGATGTGTCCGCTTTTAAAAGGTTGTCCAATTCCTTTGCATCAACCACCTCTTTCTCTAAAAGGAGTTTTGCCAAATCATGAAGTGTCTTTTCGTTTTCTTTGAGCAAGCCAATTGCTTTGCTGTATGCATTGACTATGATTCCCTTAATTTCAGAATCAATCTCTAGGCTAGTTGCTTCACTATAATCCTTTCTCGACGACATATCCCTTCCCAAGAATATTTCGCCTTCCTTCTGTGCGAGCCTAACAGGTCCGACTTTGTCAGACATGCCCCACTCAGTAACCATCCTTCGAGCCATTTCCGTCGCTCTTTCAAGATCATTACCGGCTCCAGTTGTTCTCTCATCAAAAATAATTTCTTCTGCGGCTCGTCCACCAAGTAAAACCCTTATTGATTTATCCAAATAATCTCTCGATAACATATATTTCTCTTCGTCAGGCAACTGCTGTGTAGTACCCAGCGCCATACCTCTTGGGATAATGCTTACTTTATGGACAGGATCAGTGCCAGGCGTCAGCTTTGCCACAAGTGCATGTCCAGCCTCATGGTAAGCTGTAACTTTTCTTTCATGCTCGCTTATAACCATACTCTTCCTTTCTACACCCATGAGAACTTTGTCCTTAGCGAACTCAAGATCGGACATGGAGATAGTTGTTTGATCGGTTTTTGCAGCTTTTAAAGCAGCTTCATTAATTAGATTTTCTATATCGGCGCCAGAAAAACCCGGTGTTGACTTAGCGAGAACATGCAAATCCACGTCTTGATTCAAAGGCGTGTTTTTCGTGTGAACTTTAAGTATCTCTTCCCTGCCTTTAACATCAGGCCTAGGGACGATAACTTGCCTATCAAACCTCCCCGGCCTCAATAAAGCCGGATCTAGAACATCAGGCCTGTTTGTTGCAGCTATCACGATAATACCCGCAGTCGACTCAAATCCATCCATTTCTACCAATAACTGATTAAGTGTTTGCTCTCTTTCGTCATGACCACCGCCAAGGCCAGCACCTCTGTGTCTTCCAACTGCATCTAGCTCATCGACAAAAACGATACATGGAGAGCTTTTCTTCGCTTGAGCAAAGAGATCCCTTACTCTCGAAGCTCCGACTCCAACAAACATTTCAACAAAATCACTTCCGCTTATAATAAAAAAGGCGACTCCGGCTTCGCCGGCTATAGCTCTTGCAAGTAAGGTTTTTCCAGTACCTGGGGCTCCAACTAGCAAGATACCTTTTGGTATCCTTCCGCCTAAATTTGTAAATTTTTTTGGATTCTTCAAGAATTCAACTATCTCTTGAACTTCATCTTTCGCTTCATCAATACCAGCAACATCGGCAAATGTTTTTTTGTTGTCCTCTTTAGAAAGCAATCTGGCTTTGCTTTTCCCAAAACTCATTGCACCTTTTCCACCCATTTGCAATTGACGTAAGAAGAAAACCATTAGAAGTATTAGGATAATCATCGGGGCCCAATTTACCAGGAAGGCAGCGATTCCACTTGCTTCATCTGAAACAAAATTGAAAGCTATTTTCTTTTGCGACAATGTCCTTAATAGGTCATCACCAACAGGGCCAAAAGTCTTAAAATATTGAGGTTTACCATCAGCAGATGCTACTAAATACTGCCCAGTTATCTCGTTTCCTCGAATCTCGATTTCTAAAATTTGTCCATTTTGGACGGCTCCAAGAAATTCACTGTATTGGATGTCCGAATATTTTTCTTTTCCTTCTGATAGCAATTGGTATGCTCCCATTAAGGAAGCAAAAATAATAAACCAAACAAATAAATTCCTGAGGAATTGGCTGTTCATATCTACAATATAACCAATAAATTCGAGATATCTACAATAATCAACAAAATCTAGGCAAAAATGCCTGTACTAAGGTATCTTTCACCGGTATCACACAGAATAGTAGCAATTTTTGCGCCGGGGTCCATCTCCTTGGAGATTTGAATCGAGGCAAGAATATTTGCGCCGGTCGAAATACCACAAAAAAGACCGAGATCTTTTGTAAGTTTTGCTGTCATTTTAACCGCATCCTGTCCTTTTATCCTAATGATCTGATCGTACGAGCCCTGGTCCAGCGTACTAGGTACAAAGCCTGCACCGATTCCTTGAATTAGATGCGTAGACGATTTTCCAGAACTCAGAGTAGGGCACTCCTCAGGCTCTACAGCTACAATCCTAATTCTAGGAATTTTTGATTTTAGTACTGCTCCAACACCAGAAATTGTGCCTCCAGTCCCAACACCTGCGACAAAAGCATCAATATCCGTACCCATCTGATTTAATAGTTCGACCGCTGTTGTCCTTTTGTGTACTTCAGGATTGTTTTTGTTATTAAACTGTTTGGGTGAAAAAGAATCTCCAATTGTATCAAGCAATTCGTTACACTTTTCTATTGAGCCCTGCATCTGTTTTTCTTTTGGAGTCAAAATTACTTCGGCACCATACGCGGCAAGCATCATCCTTCGTTCCTCACTCATGTCCTCAGGCATTGTTAGAATTAATTTATATCCTTTAGCCGCACAAACCAAAGCTAATCCAATTCCAGTATTGCCGCTGGTTGGTTCAATAATCGTAGTCGTCTTAGGATTGATCAATCCTTCTTTCTCGGCTTCATTAATCATATTGAGACAAATTCTATCCTTTATACTTCCACCAGGATTTAAACTCTCAAATTTTCCGTATATCTCTACTTTTTGGTCATTATAAAGGTTGCCAAGTTTAATGATAGGCGTATTGCCTATCGTCTCTAAAATATTATTAAGTACTTTCATTATTTGAATTGCTTATTCAGAACCAACCTCACAACTTGATTGAAAATATTCTCATCATATTTCAAAAGCTCTAAAAGGTGAGGGTGGACATCGTGCCAAGATATATCCTTTTTCATGGTTTCATTTTTTACCTTTAATATCAAACCCTTAAGAACTTGGTCCTCTGTGTTTTTTAATATTTCTTTAAAAGTCATTCTGTAAATCTACACCACGAATTCCTAAAATAAAGATTTTATAAGCCCACCATCGATATGAATCGAGTTGCCTGTTATGTAACTTGCCATCTCCGAACATAAGAACGTGACAATAGGGGCAAACTCCTCGGGTTTACCTAGTCTAGCAATTGGCAAATCATCTCCCATGGTTTCTAGAATCTCCTCTATTTTTGCACCACTTTCTGTTGCTTTGTTCGTTGCAAGTTCAATTATTCTATCCGTAACTATTCTCCCAGGAAGGACATTGTTTACCATAATGTTGTATCTTGCATATTCATTTGATACCGACTTGGAAAAAGCTGTAACGGCGGCTCTTGTAATATTTGACAACAGAAGTCCGTCGATGGGCTGCTTCGCCGATGAAGAGGTAATGTTCACTATCCTCCCCCAATTGTTAGCTTTCATAACTGGAAGTATCAATCTCGTAAGATTGAACATGTTTCTTAAATTTTTATTTATAGCGTCATCCAGCTGATGCTCTTTTATATCTTTTACATTGCCTGGATCGGGGCCTCCACAGTTATTCACAAGGATATCAATTGTCTCACTGTGAGACAAAGAGAACTCAAATAAATTTGTAACTCCTTTAGACGTCGACAAATCAGCAAGAAAAGGAAAATATTTTTTCTTGTAGCCTTGATTCTCCAAAAGTTCCGATGCACTATCGAGATTTTCTTTTTTTGATGAACAAATGACAACTTTTACGCCTTCCGCCAAAAGAGATTGCACAATAGCAAAACCCAATCCTTTTGTTGAGGCGCATACAATAGCAAACCTATTATCAATCCCTAAGTTCATTATTATTTAATGTATAATAAAATGATGAAAAAGCTAAGATTTTGCTTTAATTTGAATCATACGATTGATGAAAATTGCTATTTCTGCGAAAGAAATGCCTTATTCATTGCTTTTTTATTGAATTTTATAATCTTTGGAGTTGAGCTATTTTACGGAATTATTGAGAGCTCCGCCGCCTTATTGAGTGACAGTGGGCATAATGTGGGTGACGCAATAATTCTTGGTTCCAGCTTATTCTTTTTGACCGCAAGCATCAAAAGCAAGGCAAAGCTTGCCATAGTTAAGTGTGGTTTTTGGGTATTCTTTGGAGGATTGGCCCTTTATCATGCATTTCTAAATATCCAAACTGGATCAATACCTTCGCATTTCCTAGTAGGCTCAATTGGGGTTGCCGCCCTAATCGTTAATATCTCTACGGTTATATTTATGTCGAGCTTCAAAGAAGATGACATTAATATTAAGAGTGCATACATATGTTGTAGAAATGATGCGATTGGCAATGTCCTAATTATCTTTTCTGCATACTTAGTCTATCTATGGGGAACGAACTGGCCGGATGTTGCCGCTGGTTTAATAATTGCGTCACTTATGTTCGTGAGCGCCTACAAGATAGCTAAAGAAAGCTATCATTTAATTAAAACAGGTGACCATCCAGTTAAATTTATAAAAAAAGATTAATTATGCTTATAGAACAGATATTAAAAGAATGGTCTTCAGCCTTAAGGTTCTTTGAACATAAAAAAGTTGGGCTCATTTTTCGTAAAGGCGGCATACATGAAAAGGAATTTGAAGAAACTAGTTCGTATTTTGGAATATTTAAAACGTTCGAGCATGAATCGAAAGAAACTGTAAAAAGCGAGTATAGAAAATATCTACAGAATGGAACAGTGGAGTATACAGGGGATTTTAATCTTGAGTATATAGCTAGAATTAAACTTTCTTTTAAAATAGATTCCATCGACAAACTGGAACCACTAGACCCTTATCATCATTGGGAAAGATCGTATTTAGTCGAAAGGTTTAACTTTAGACCAAAAAAACCTCTTGTTTGTTACCTTATAGAACTTCAAAAAATAAAATTCCCCAAAAAAGTATTTTATGACGCAGAGGAAGCAAAAGGATGTATGTCGTGGTTCAAACTTAATCAACCAGTAGAAATTAATAATACATTAGAATTAAACGACTCTTTCCAAGAAGACAAGCTATTAGCAATAATAAACCAGTTGATATAATTATTTATTATTTTCCAATAACAAGAGAGGGTTAGATACTTAATTGTAAACTAATTCTATTTTTCTCTGGCTTTCTTCACATCTTTACTGATTGAAGTTGCAACTGCTTTATCGTCTTTTTTGGAAGGGGTAGATTCTATAGACTGTTTTGTCGCGTCTTGCCCCTCAGGTGTAGTTGCCGTATGTGTGGATTTGGGCTTCTTGGCATAATCAGTTGAATACCAACCATCTCCTTTTAATTGAAACGAGGATAAAGATATCAGCTTCTCGACTTTTCCTTTTTTACAATGGGGGCATTTAGTCAAATCTGGGTCGCTGAAAGATTGGAGCTCCTCGAACACTTTTTTACACTTAAGACATTTGTATTCATAAATCGGCATCTCTGGGACTCCTTTCCATCTTAATCAATATATAAACTTTTATTAATTTTGCAATAGCCCTATATAATCTCTTGCATCAAACTGTTGGCCCGTTTCAGTCGCACTATCACTACACAGGTACAAGAAAACGGCAAGGATATCATCAGGCAGGGGAAGCGTCGAAGGATCTTCGTTAGGAAAGGCCTCCTTTCTCATCGCAGTCGCTGTCCCGCCTGGATTAACGGTGTTAACTATCACAGAAGAGTCCTCCAATTCTTGAGCTAGTATAGTTGATAGAGCTTCAATGGCTGCCTTTGATACAGCATACGCTCCCCAGTCGGCTCTTGGTTCTCTGCCAACAGTCGAACTCAGATTTATAATCGAGCCTTTTGTAGATAATTTCAGATAAGGTAGTAGAGACTTAATAAGTAGGAATTGATTATTTAAATTTATATCTAAAACATCGTTCCAGGTTTTAAATGAACAATTTTCCAGTCTTTCTATTTCCCCGAGTGTTCCTGCATTATTAATAAGCACATCCAGTTTGCCAAAAGTATCTCTTACTGTTTTTACCAGAGCGTTAACAGAGTCAGGGTTGTTTAACTCTAACCTAACCGGATAGAAAGTTTTTTTAAAAGTGGTACTTAGTTCACTCAAAGATTCTACTTCTCTACTTGTTCCAATGACGAGGTTCCCAAGATTAAGCAATTTTTCTGCTATCGCTCTACCTATGCCTCGAGATGCCCCGGTAATCAAGACAACCTTAGAGTTAAGATGTTCAAGGTCTAATTTTTGAATACTGCTCATACAAATAGTCTAACTTAAATTGGTTTTTTTTGGGGATGCCAAACCTAGGTAGAAGGTAAACGCGATTGGGATTATACCCGAGAAGAATCCTAAGCTATCAAGCTTTACCGCGAACAAAAAAGTTGGCAGAAAGAGTGTAAGCACATAAATGATAGGAATCCAGCGTGACGATCCAATCTCATTAACCCTTTTGTGTGCCACAAAATACGAACATACTAGTACGAGTAGCCCAAAAAGTCTTGGGAGCATTACGGCCAGAAAAAACATTAAAAATGATAGGTGAGCTTCTCCTACCTCTCTAACTGTCAAATCTCCTATTCTCGTCAACAAAACAGGTATAAGATTTAAAATAAGGATAGCAATCCAAAAAGCCTTCCTATTAATAACCCCTTTTGATGAAAACAACAACCATCTGATATCTATACCTTTAATAGTGTCTAGCCTCCTAATGTTTATTATTATAAATTAAAAAAAAACTATTGACTTTAATAGTGGGAATTTGATACGAGTATAATATAAGGTAGATTGTCTCTTGCTAAACTGAGGCTGCTTTTTTTCCTTCTCTTCTCATCTCTCAAAATCTTCTTTGTAAGGCATACAATGGAGGAACCCTTGGCAAAAAGTATAAAAGATGAATTGAATACATTGTCCGCAAAGCACAGAGTTCTTGATATGCACATTGATGAACTATGGAAATCGTACGTGTCGGACTCCATGTTGAAAAAATTGAAATATAAAAAAGCAAAATTAAAACTTAAGATAGAGACCATAAAGAACAATAAAAACAAAAAATAATTGTTTACATATCCATGCATAAATAGTATTTTATTCCCAAATGCCAGCCATATTGATACTAATTTTCTTATTATCAGCTTCAAGTATTCATGCCGAAAATGGAAATTCTGAGAACCGAGACTTTGTTAATCTAATCACGTCCTGTTCAAATAAAATACAAAAGGATTTTAGAAAAGAGGATATCGTCCCCATAGAACTTGTCCTTGCCCAGTCTATTCTCGAGTCTAATTGGGGGAAATCCAGGTTTGCCAGAAAAGGCAATAACTACTTTGGAATTAGAACTTGGGACCCAAAAAGAAAACAGCTGAAGCCCCTAAGAAACCCAGACGCTGATTTCGGCTTAGTTGTTTATCGATACCCTTGTGACTCCGTAGCAGACTATATAGACAATCTTAATACCTCAGACAAATATGCAACTTTTAGGAAAATAAGACAGCTTGAAATTGCATTATGGGGGGAGGTTGACCCGGCAAGATTGGCCAATGGACTTGAGCAATACAGTGAGCAAGGAGTTAGCTATATAAAAAAAATAAAAAGAAAGATTGCACTCTTAAAAAAGAAAAATATATAAATTAGTATTCGAGAATATCTTTGTCTGGATAATAAATTATAATTTTTTGAGAATTTTTTTCATTCTTAAAAATTTTTATCTTATCAGGTGCCACAAATAAAAATTTGCATGGAGGCTCATCTGTAGACCAAGCAGAAAAAGAGTCCTCGCAAACTTGCTTGTTAATCTCCTTAATCTTTTTAAGATTCATTATAATTGGCCCTTTAAGTGAATTTTTAAAAAGGAACTTCTCAAAGCTCAGAGGCTCTAGTTCATTTTTCAAAAAATCTAAACCTCCTGACAATGATGGTGTAGTCATTAGTAAGAATGCTACCATTAGTTTGACCATCTGGTTCTTCCTCTCTTGGCCCTGGTGATTGACCTAAGCAGAATTGGTAAAAAATAAAAAGAAATCTGACGATCAAAAAGAGCTGTATAATCGGCACTAAAAACCAAAGATAAAGGATAAAAAAAGACCGTTAAAGGAAAAAGGATAGTCGCCAAGATTGATAAACCTAAACCATGCAATACATAAATAGCTTGTACTGATTTTATTAAGAAATATACAGAAGACAGAATGATATATATATTTAGATATTTACGCAATCTGCTGCTGTAAATTCTGATTTTTTTTAAGCGATTTCCAAGCAAAGTACTCATGAAATTCTAAGTTTAAATATATCACAAATTAAATTTACCGTATAATGAATAACATAATGAAAGTTCTCAATCTCATTCGACATGGAAAAGCAAGCTATGATACGTCAATCGATAATGACTTCAAAAGGCCGTTGAACGAAAAAGGTGAATCAAATTCTAGCTTCTTGAACGAACACCTAGCACAATACAATTTTAGTAGGCACAAAATACTCTGCTCTACCGCTTTAAGAGCCAAAGGTACACTTAATTGTCTAAAGGATGCTTTAAATCGAAACAGTAAGATTATATATACCAATGATCTATATCTAGCTAATTTTAGAGAAATAATTAAAGAATTAAACTTAGAAGAAAAATTAAGCATGGTGACAATCGTAGGACATAATCCAGGACTAAGTGATTTATTAGTATTCTTTAGTGGTCGTTTTGGATTGCAAGATATGCCAACTTCGTCAATTGCCCAGTTAGAATTTACAGAAAAAAGAAAGAAAAATTTATCCGAGTCGTCCGCCAAAATAAATTTTTTTGTACAATCTAAAGATAGAACAATTATAAACCTCTTGGAGAAATCATAAAAACTTTATGGGGGTTATTACAGGCACTACAAAAAATAAAATAAATATCTTATTTGTCTGTATACACAATTCCGCTAGAAGTCAGATGGCTGAGGCTTTTTTAAAAAATATGGGAGATGAATCGATTTTTAGTGTTAGCAGTGCGGGTATTGAGCCAGGCAGACTTAATCCTTTGGCAGTAGAGTCCATGAAGAGAATAGGGATAGATATATCAAAAAATCAAACCAAATCAGTGAGTAGTCTGTTAAACAAGAGATATGATTTGATGGTGTTTGTTTGTAGCGAATCTCAAGGTCAATCATGTCCTGTTGTTCCATATAAGGTTGATAAAATCTACTGGGACATAGAAGACCCGTCCACTTTGACTGGAACAGGTAAGGGCTTGGCTAAGAAGATAGACAAAATAAGAGATGAGATAAAACTAAAAGCTTTAGACCTAATACGTAATATGTCCAATAATAAAAATTGACTGACTAGCTATTGGCCCATTTTGGTCTGTGTCACTGTCATTGTAAAAATTGGTCCACGCATTCCAATCGAAGTACAGTTATACTTCCCGGCACCGTCAGAAGTTGCATAAGTAGCCCTTATCGAGGTAGTAGGTTTTAAAAACATTTTTACATTAATTTTATCTGTTTCTTCAATTGTCAGTGCAGAGGGTAGGGTATATGTAACTCGTATTCTATCAGCATCATCGTCATCACTTATTCTGTTGCCTGAACTATCAATAAGCTCAACAAGGTTTGAATTTGCATCTGTATAATGCCATGTGCTCGCTCCGAAGTTTTTTGTTGTTAAAGTTCCAGATGTTTTATTGCCTGCTGTTCTAATTGCGGCAGCGCGAAAGTCTCCATAGGTAGAATCCATTGTTCCGGCAGTTACACATGCCTTAGAGTCGGTTGTAGTAAAGCCACCCTTTACGGTAAAAACATTATCTGCATAACCTCTAAATTGATTATAAGTACCTGGCTGGATAGTAGTTATCTGAGGGATATAGTCGAAATTCTGTGTGGCAATATCATATGTTGCACTTGATGATTTAAGAACCCATTTAGCTCCAGTAGAGGAATTATAGAATTCACCACTTGTCACCGTCATAGAATATTGGTCAGCCGAAGTGGTGCAGGTCGAATTTCCATAATCTGAGCTTGTACATGCTGCTACTTGTACCGAAGTTTTTCCAGAACATGCACATGAAAATACATCAGTACTTCCTACAAAAAACAATAACAAGAAAAATATAATAAATTTATAAAATCTCATACTAGTTTCCCCCAACTTGCATAGCACCAGTTTGTATTCTTTCTACGGTAATCTTGTTTCGTCTTCGAACTTTATCGTCAAGTGTTGTCTTAACATCCCTATAGCCAAACATTGTAGAAGAAACGGGCTGGGAGTTAGTACCAAATAGAGTAGGGTTTGTGTTAGGGCTTGCAGTCATCAATAGTTTAACGAACCAATAGTTTTGATCCATTCCATCAGATTGTCTATCGTCTTGGTAACCAACTTCGGTAGTTATACGATCCGATAAATACAATTCTGATGAATATCGAAATCCTTTTTGATCTTCACCTTTTTCTCCATTAAAAAAATAATATGAAAAGAAAGCTTTAGTCCATGGCAGGAAAGGGAGGGGGTATCCAGCTTCGGCATCGAACCCGCTCAATGCCCTTTCGTCACCATTCATTGAGTCAATCTTGATGTTCTTTTTACCACTCAGGGCATGATAGTAGTTGACTCCTAAATCTAATAAACCTTGTTTAATTTCTCCCCCAAAGCCAATCCTGTTATGATTCGAATCGAACTCATGATCATAAAATGAATTAACACCAAGAATTAAATTAAGGTCGGCATTATAGTTTCTATATCCAATTCCGGCATTTGCTCCAATCCTACGGTCGTCCCATCTATCTAGACTCATAATAGATAATTGCGAAAACCAGTTGTGCTGAAAATCCAGTGATTGCTTAAACGGGACAACGGTTAAAAAAGAAAAGTCATAAAGAGGGTCCCCTTCAGAGTCTTCAGATAAGTTGAATGATCCTTCAGAATTTGCAATAAAAGGATTACTTGAAGCCTCTTTGACTGACTCATAAGACCTATTAGTCATTTCTGAGGCTTTTGCGAATAAAAAGCTTCGTTTGTCTGAATTTATAGCCTCAACATCACCATAATATCCGTCTAACGCCTCATATACTTGATAATATTCATCAAATTCAGAATTAGTTCCAGTATTAGTCTCCATTGGCCCTACTTTGCTCTGATATTGGTTTAATACTGCTTCTAGCTTAGAAGTAGCGAATACGTCCGATACTCCCATAAAAAGCAGTAGTGCGGGAATCAAGACAATTAAAAAGAGGGTTCTATTTATTACGCTGACCATAATTAACTACTCCCGAAGGATTTTATCATACCTTAAAGATAATTTCCATGCCCACTTACAAAAGGGCGATAGGGGAGCGGGAGTGGCCTATCTGAGTCCATATAAATCCATATAGTATAAGTTTCTTAATATATCTTATGGAGACTTGTATGTATTCATAAAGTTTCTATTACCTGTTCCCCCCTCTCTAAAAGAATATTTATAGAAAGGTTTAGAAGTGAGCAAACCATTAATATAAAATCGGTAAAATCATGTTTTGTGCTGGTCCAGCTGCCTTGATTTAATATTTTTGTATCAATATCCTTTAAACTTGGTTTCATCTTTATTGGTGCACCTTTCCTATCATTGTGAAATATTTTTAC
>JAYZEP010000008.1:0-68159 GCA_036337225.1 Thermodesulfobacteriota bacterium | reverse complement strand
TAAAGACAAAAAAGTCTTTGTCAGAGTCGATTTTAATTTAACTATAAATTGCCGAAATAAATATATCATATAAGACAATAGAATAATGCGCAACATAACCAAAAACGACTAATTTCTTTATTTTGGTGCCAAAGTTGTATTAGGATCCCACTTAGGACGACCCAAAGGAAAATCTGTTAGTAGCCTTTCTTTAAAAATTGTGTCGGATAGATTGTCCGAACTACTTGATAAAGAAGTAACGTTTTGTACGGATTTTATTGGAGAAAAACTTGCTGAAAAAATCGATTTTCTACCTAGCGGATCTGTTATTATGTTGGAAAATCTAAGATTCCACAAAGAAGAAACAGAGAATGATCCACAGTTTTCTCAGCACCTGGCTGACTTAGCGGATATTTACGTTAATGAGGCCTTCGGAACATCTCACAGGACTCATTCTTCAACATATGGAATGGCTCTTCATTTTGATACACGTCTGTCAGGTTTTTTGGTTGACAAAGAGCTTAAATTTATTTCCAAGATGATGGAAGAGCCAGAACATCCTTTTCTTGTAATTATTGGTGGTTCAAAGATTAATGACAAAATGGTCGCTATGGCTAACCTGCTTGAGAGCGCGGATAAGATCATAATAGCAGGTGGTGCCGCATACACTTTTATTAAAGCAAATGGAGGAAAGATTGGTAATTCCATTTTTGATAGCCAGATGATTGATTGGGCTAGGGGTGTGTATAAAAAATACACTAATAAAATTATTCTTCCTATTGATCACTTAATCTCTGAGTCAATTGATGATACCAACTCGTGTTTAGTTGTGAATTCCGATATACCTGATGATTATCAAGCTTTAGATATTGGACCAAAAACTATAGAATTATTTAATTCAATTATAAAAGGACGCGGATATATTTTTTGGAATGGTCCGATGGGCGTGTTCGAATCCGATACTTTTTCTTCTGGTACAATTCATGTAGCGAGAGCTGTAGCTTTAGCTACGTTAAGGGGTGCTACCTCAGTTGTAGGTGGTGGAGAGACTATAGCTGCTATTAGAAAAGCAGAAGTTTTGGAATCAGAGATATCTCACATGTCGACAGGTGGTGGTGCTCTCCTTGAATATATTGGTGGTACGCAACTTCCAGGTATAGAAATTTTGGATTAATATTTTATAATTCACATATATGGCTAAATTTTAGTAATTTAGGGATTTTAAATAAATTTTACTTGATATTTACCGATTTTGTATTATGGTATCTAGAGAATAGGAAGATAAAAAATGGCAATAAATCCGAACAGTTTAAAAAATTTAAGACCAGGTAGGAAACCAGGATCTAAAAATAAAACAACTCTTGCTAAAGAAGATATTGCAACATTATCTCCATCTCGTACAGGTATATCATGGATTGAAGATTTGCTTCATGATGAAGCTTCTTATTTGTTAGGTCATGAATGTAGAACCATAGACTCTAAAGACCTAATAATACCTGGACCTGATTACATCGATAGAGTTGTAAAAGAATCAGACAGATCTAATACCGTTTTAAGAAATTTTCAGACAATTTTTAACCACGGTAGATTGCGCGCAACCGGGTACTTATCTATCCTCCCAGTGGATCAAGGCGTTGAACACTCTGCGGGTGCATCTTTTGCGCCAAATCCTGAGTATTTTGATCCTAACAATTTGATTAAACTTGCTATTGAAGGAGGCTGTAGCGCTGTTGCCTCTACATTGGGACTGTTAGGCTCAGTCTCTAGAAAATATGCCCATAAAATACCTTTTATCGTTAAACTAAATCATAATGAATTCCTTTCATATCCAAACGAATACGATCAAATACCGTTTGCCTCGGTCGATCAAGCATTTAATATGGGTGCGGTTGGTGTTGGAGCCACGATATATTTTGGGTCCCAAGAAAGTAAAAGACAAATCCAAGAAGTTGCTCAATTGTTTGAATATGCTCACTCACTGGGTTTGGTAACTGTGCTATGGGCATATTTACGAAATCCATCCTTCAAAAAGGATTCTCAGGACTATCATGTCTCTGCTGATTTAACCGGACAAGCAAATCATCTTGCTGCTACCATCGAGGCGGACATAGTAAAGCAGAAATTAGCCGAGAACAATAATGGCTTTATTGATATTGGTTTTGGAAGAACAGACAAAAGAGTTTATTCTGACCTTACATCTGATCATCCAATTGATTTAAATAGGTATCAAGTTGCTAACTGCTTTTTGGGTAGAGCGGGTTTAATTAACTCTGGTGGAGCATCGGGAGAAAATGATATTGCCCAGGCAGTTAAAACCGCCATTATAAATAAAAGAGCAGGTGGAATGGGGTTGATTACAGGAAGAAAAGCCTTTCAAAAGACTATGAAAGAAGGTGTCGATATATTAAACGCGGTACAGGATGTATATCTGAATAAAAAAGTCAAACTAGCTTAATTAAATTGCTTACTTTTAATAAATTTAGATATTAGCTTTACCATGTCAGCGGAGCCTATAAAAATAGGAGATTTCTGGTGAATTGTTTCGGGAACAATATCTAAGATTCTTTTTTCCCCGTTAATTGCCAAACCACCTGCTTGTTCGATTATAAATGCCATAGGATTGCACTCGTACATTAATCTCAATTTTCCATTTGGTGCTCTCTTTGATTTTGAATATATAAACAATCCTCCTTTGAGAAGACTTCTATGAATATCAGCAACCATTGATCCAACATATCTTAATGAGTAAGGCCTTCCACTCTTTATATCCTCTTGCTCACACCATCTAATATATTCTTGAAGAGCTCGTGGAAATTCGTAAAAATTCCCTTGATTAACTGAGTACATTCGCCCTTTCTTTGGAATCTTAATATTTTTGTGTGATAGATAGAATTCCTGAACTACTGGATCTAAGGTAAAAGCATCTACGCCTTTTCCAACCGTCAGAACATATATTGTAGAAGAACCATAAATTATATAGCCTGCAGCAACTTGTTTATTTCCTTTCTGAAGAAAACCTTTAGTGCTGATGCTAGTCTTCATAGAGTATCTTTTAAATATAGAAAAAATTGTTCCTACAGGGACATTTACGTCTATATTTGAAGACCCATCGAGTGGATCAATTAAAATTATATATTTAGAATTCTTTGAGACTTCGTTGTTAAAAATCAGACTTTTTTCTATTTCTTCGGAAACTACCCCGGCGCAATTACCGCCGTTCTCAAGAGAATTTATGAATAAGTCATTTGCAATAATGTCCAGCTTTTTAACTTTCTCTCCATGAACATTTTTTAGGCCTCCATGGTCACCAAGAATCTTATTTAATCCAGCGCTATTTAATTCTTTACTAACTTGCCTCGCGGCAAGTTTGATATCTTTCAATAAGGCAATTAGTTCTCTATTCTTATCTCCTGCTAACTTGTCTTTTAATAGGTATTGATAGGCGGTTAATCTCTTGCTCACCATAAAATCATACACTTATATGCTAAAAAAAACAGTTATGTAATGTTGTATTTTGAGGTATATGACAGACTCCGCTTGTGAGATTTTGAGAGCTAGGGTTAGAAATAAATAACCTAAAGAACTTCCGACTATAAACCCAACGCACAATCCCAGTATTCTATTTAGTAGACCCATATTGAGAGCTTTGATAATAGATTCTATTAGAAAAAATAAAATTTTTAATGAAAGATAAAAAAAGATATATATAAATAAACTAGCAATAAATTTAGACCCGTACCCAGAAAAAAATCCAAACCTCTCGATTAATTCGTTCCTCATAAAATCGGACCCTATATATGCGATTACGAATGGGATAAATAAACAAAAGAATTTGGAGAATGATTTAACTAGTCCAAAGAAGAAACCACCGACTGTGGAAAAGATTAGTATGATTAGGAAGACATAATCGTAAATATTCATCAGTTATAAATAATTAAAATTGTAATTGGATATATCATTCTAACAACCTCGATTTTAGTATGGATTTTTTGTCTTGATTCGTCAATAATAAACAACGACTATTTTGACTTATGAAGTTTTTCTGATAACTTACAAAAATGGATTCCGACTTGATTTTAGAGCCCATCAAAGGACACCTTACCTCTGTGGAAAAGGTTTTGACAAAGCAGATTACAAGCAAAATAAATCTTTCTGAAAATATCGTCAAACACTTAAATTTGAAACCCGGTAAAAGATTTCGACCATCCATAGTTCTTCTCTCAGCTTTATCAATAAATCCTAAGATTACTTCGAGGTATGTACATATTTACAAAGATATTATTGCTGCCGCAGCTTCGGTCGAATTACTTCATAATGCATCCTTGATTCATGATGATATTGTTGACCAAGCACGTCTACGAAGAGGAGTAAAACCAGCAAATAAAATTTGGGGGGATCATGCAACTGTTTTAGCGGGGGACTACTTGTTAGCCAAAGCTCTTTTTTTAATCAATCAATGTGGCAATGCAAACGTTATGAGCTCAGTTACTACCGCGGCTTCCGAATTGGCGAACGGCCAAATACTTGATATTATGATATCAAAAAGAGAAGTTGATTTTAATGAGAAGATATACTTTCAGATGGTTAATCTTAAAACGGCTTCTCTAATTTCGTCCTCATCTGAGATTGGAGCTTTGCTTGCGAATGGAACAAGAAGACAAATTTCATTATTAAAAACCTACGGAGTTAATTTGGGAATTTCTTATCAATTGATAGATGATGTTTTAGATTTTATAGGTAATTCAAAAAAAATGGGGAAAAATGCCATGGAGGACATCAAAGAAGGCAAGGTTACATTGCCTGTTCTTATATCTTTAAAGCGAAGCCCAGGACGTCAATCACAGAGAGCCAGAAAGATTCTTATTGAGAAAAAAATCAACCAAAAGAATCTCGATTTTTTGTATAATTTTGTAATGAATAGCAAAGCAATTGAAGAAACAACCAAGATAGCGAATAATTATTCTTTGAAAGCTATATCAGCGATAGGGCCCTTGGGAGATAGCAAGTTTAAGGACTCATTGATTAATTTAGCGAAACAAAACTTAACTAGGGTGTTTTAATAGTGAAAAAGAGTGATTGGGAAAAAAAATATAAAGATAAAATCAAAGAGAGGAAGGAAACTTTTTCAACAACTTCAGGTATTGGAATCGATAGATTTTATACTCAAGACAACTGCCCAGAAAATTTAGATAGTAAAAACTCCCTCCCAGGTGAGTTTCCTTTTACTAGAGGCGTTCAACCTACTATGTATAGAGGTAGGTTATGGACGATGAGGCAGTACGCGGGGTTTGGATCAGCCGAAGAAACCAACAAGAGATTTAAATATTTACTTGATAAAGGCCAAACTGGTTTAAGTATTGCTTTTGATTTACCAACTCAAATGGGATACGATTCAGACGCACAAATTAGCCAAGGTGAAGTTGGCAAAGTTGGGGTTGCAATAGATTCACTTGAGGATATGGAGATACTTCTTAAGGATATTCCACTAGACAAAGTTTCAACCTCAATGACCATTAATGCAACAGCTTCAATGTTGTTAGCAATGTATATGATCGCAGCCAAAAAACAAGGTGTTCCTTCTGATAAAATAATGGGCACTGTACAAAATGATTTACTTAAAGAATTTGTTGCGAGGGGAACTTATGCATTCCCACCTCAGCCTTCGGTAAAAATTGCTGTTGATATTATGGAGTATTGTAAAGATAATGTTCCAAAATGGAATCCCATAAGTGTCAGCGGATATCATATCAGAGAGGCTGGCTCCACCGCTGTACAAGAATTAGCTTTTATGATTGCGGATGCTATAGAGTATCTTCAGGTTGCTCAATCACGAAGTCTCGACATTGAACAGATTTGCAAACGAGTTTCTTTCTTCTTTGCCGTTCACAACAATTTTTTTGAAGAAATTTCAAAATATAGAGCGGCAAGACGAATATGGGCAAATATACTAAGAAATGATTTTAATGTCAAAGATGATAATGCATGTAAATTTAGAGTCCATTCACAAACTGGCGGAGTTACCCTTACAGCTCAGCAACCATTAAATAACATTGTTAGAACTACCATGCAAGCCATGGCTGGTGTCTTAGGTGGAACTCAATCGCTACATACTAATTCTTTTGATGAAGCATTAGGTCTGCCCACTGAAGCCTCGGCTACGGTGGCATTACGAACTCAGCAAATATTGGCAAATGAAACCGAGGTCGCTGATTCTATTGATCCACTAGCTGGTTCGTATCTCGTTGAAAACTTAACAGATGAAATAGAAAAAAAAGTTTATGAATATTTAAAAATTATTAAAAACAAAGGCGGAATGATTAAGTGTATTGAAGAAAATTATATTCAAGAAGAAATCGAAACATCAGCATTTAATTTTCAAATTGAGCTAGAAAAAAAAGAAAGAATAGTTGTGGGGGTAAATGATTTTGTTGCAACCAACGAAGAGCCACCTCCAATTCAAGAAATAGATCCAAATCTTGAATCCAATCAAATAAAAAGATTACGTAGATTGAAGAAGAAAAGAAATTCTAAAAAGGTCCAGGCCCATCTTGCTAATCTGGAAAATGCTGCTAGGGAAAACGAGAACTTAATGCCTTATATTGTCGAAGCAGTTAACGAGTATTGCACTATTGGTGAGATGATTTCTTGTCTTGAAAATGTTTATGGTAGATTTCAAGGGTCAACCTAGATTTTTACTCATTAAGATTGCATCTTCTTTATACTTTTTGTAATAGCCCTTCCTTATGCCATCGATTTTATAATCCATCTTTTTGTATAAGTTTATTGCTGCCAAATTACCTTCTCTTACTTCCAATAAGATTTTTTTAATTTTCATATTCAAAGATATAAATTCTATTTTGCCCATAAGCATTGAAGCCATACCAGTCTCTCTAAAATCTTTAGAAACCCCGATTCTTAATATTTCAACAAAATCAAAATACGACTTGGCAAATATATAGCCACAAATTACCGAATCGTTCTCAATACACAAATTGACACTCTTGCCATCATCAATCTGTTCTTGCACTTGATTCCTCTTCCAATAGTCTAAGAAGAATAATTCTTCTAAATCAGCAATGACATTTAAGTCAGAAATTTCTACTCTTCTAATCAACTCCATTATATTATAATAATAATTGGGAAGTTTATGAAAGAAGCATTGGTCATTCTCAGCGGAGGACAGGACTCTACTACCTGTCTTTTTTGGGCTATTAATAAAGGTTATTCTTGCTCAACGATAACGTATAACTACAATCAACTTCATAAAATCGAAATTAATTCTGCAATTAAAATTAGCCAACTTGCTGGTATTAAAGACCACGAGATAGTCGATATCGGGTCTATATTTAATGGTGACTCTCCTTTGACAAATCCAAATAAGACCCTAGAGCAACACAGCAACATCGAGGATTTTCCAACTGGGATACAGCAAACGTTTGTTCCGGCCAGAAATCTACTTTTTTTATCTATTGCTGCCAATAGAGCTTATTCGAAAAATATTTCAACAGTTATCATGGGAGTTTGCCAGGAAGACTTTGGGGGATATCCAGACTGTAGACAGGATTTTATAACTAGCATGACAGAAACAATTTTACTTTCCTTGGAAAAAAAGATTGAGATTTTAACTCCCGTAATAAATTTAAGAAAATCTGAGATTATTAAACTTGCAAATCAATTGGGAGATCCCTGTTGGTCGTCTCTTGCATATACACATACGAGTTATGATGGACGATATCCACCATCATCCGAAGATCATGCAAATATTTTACGATCAAAAGGTTTTGAAGAAGCCGGACTACCAGACCCGCTAGTTCTGAGGGCGGTATCTGAGGAATTGATGGAATTACCAAAGACTAAAAATTATGAAACTAAGAGTTAATGAAATTTTTCAATCTATCCAAGGCGAGGGAGTTCAAATTGGAGCTCCTACAATCTTTCTTAGACTTTTTGGTTGTGATTTAAGATGTACTTGGTGTGATTCTATGTATGCAGTTGAGGGTGGTGACTATAAAAATATCGCACTAGAAGATATAATGCGAGAAACGGAATCACATAATTGTAAAAATATCTGTATAACCGGCGGAGAGCCTCTTCTTCAGCAAGATGCCTTAGTTGCCTTGGTTGACATCTTAATACAAAAAAAATACAACATACTACTCGAAACTTCGGGTCATATACAACCTGATCAAATATTCTACAAGCCTAATGTATTAATTAGTATGGATTGCAAATGTCCTGGGTCTAAAATGGAAAAGAAAACAGATTTTTCGATTCTCGAGTCTTTACAAGAGAAAGATCAAATTAAGTTTGTTATTAGTGATAGAAATGATTATGAATATGCTAAAGAAATCATTACTCATAGGCGTTTCAGGGCGAAAATCGTTTTTCAGCCAGTTTATGGTACCAATATGTCATTTCTCGTAGATTTGGCTCTAAGAGATAATTTAAATATTAGAGTTTTGCCACAATTACATAAACTTATATGGGGTGATGTCAGAGGAGTCTAGTTTGCACATAACATACTAGTTCCATGATAGAATTAGGATAAATGAATAAAAGTATTTTAAATGAGGATATATCGAGCTTTGAACAAACTGCTTTAATTATAGAAAAAAATTTTTATGAAGAAGGCAAGTTTGAAAAACTTTTAAGTTACGAAAATAGGCCATTAATTAAAGATTTTAGAAATAATGAACAAACTAGAAATGAATATTTTGCTGGTATTGCCCATATTTTAAAAGACCACTACCCTTTTCCCATCTCCGACAGGTACAAGAAAGTTCTACAAATAAAAAAATCCCACCACATACTGGGAGTGATTAATCTTAATATAGATGGAATATTGAAACTAAATGATCCTCAAAATGTTATTGACCTAGAGGGTAATATCAGTTGGATGTATTGCTCAAATTGTGGAATGGATATAAGCACGGAGTCATTCATTAACAATCAAGGCCGTTTTTCATGCATGGCCTGTCAAAAAAACATAGTAAAGCCCAGTATTCCCTTCAAGGGGCAAGAGATTGCTCAGTGGGATTTACGAGATTCTTGGATGATGCTTAATGCCTGTGATAGCCTAATTGTCTTAGTGGATGATTATATTACACCTCTAACATACTCTTTTATTGAAATAGTTCTAAAAAGGGACAAAGAAGTACGTATTATCAGCGAGTCAGATATAAACTATGAGAATATTGATTTTGATACAACCAATATAAATTTTATTAATTATTCCATAGATAATTTTTTAGATATAATGATAGAATCCTTAAGTAACAGAATTATTTGAAAAAATGAAGATACGACTAGTAAGCTATTCTACACCAACTAATGAGTTTCATGATGAAGGGATTTCTAACGTTCAAGAGCTAATAGCCTTTTGTGCAAGAGTTTCTAATCCATCAAATCAAATTAACAATGAGACGAGTGAAAAACTAATCAATTATTTGATTGCAAACAAACATTGGTCACCATTGGAGATGGTGAGTGCATGTATTGAAATTGAGACAACACGAGATATTGCAAGACAGATTCTCAGACATAGGTCTTTTAGTTTTCAGGAATTTAGTCAGAGGTATGCAGATCCAACTAAAGACTTATCATTTGTAATACGAGAGGCCAGATTACAAGATACGAAAAATAGACAGAACTCTATTCCAACTGATGATGCACCACTCTTAAAGGAGTGGAATGAAAAACAGTCAAAGTTAATTGAGCTTGCAAAAGATACTTACAACTGGGCTATCCGCAACGGTATTGCAAAAGAGCAGGCTAGAGCTGTTTTACCTGAAGGCAATACAGTTAGTAGGATGTATATGAATGGAACACTAAGAAGTTGGGTTCATTATATTGAGCTTCGAAGTGGTCATGGAACACAAAAAGAACATATGGATATCGCTGTTGCTATTGCTAAAGTGATAAGTGGCATCTTCCCAATGGCAAAACAGATTGCAAAAATCTAATTATACGACTACGTCTACAATCTCTATTTCGCTATCTCTAATCAGCTTTATGTTGGGTTCGTTAGTATAGTTGGATGAAATTATTCTTTTTACTTTTGAGCCGAATATATCTTTAAGTTTGATGTTGCTGTTGATACTAACTTCAATCAAATAATCTATACTTTCCGAGTCGATTACTAAACTTCTTGGCATTATTTCATTTGCATTATCCATAAACTCAGCTAGTGAATTGTTATTTGTAAACTTTTTGGATGCTAAAAGGAATAAATAATTTACAACTTTGGAAAAAGGATCTGGTTTTAAATATAATGAAGATGAGAATTCATTCTGATTCATATCATAAAAAATATCTTTATATTTCTCAATAATTGTTACTAAATCTTCTATGTCTACTTGAATGGAGCCTCTAAGATTTAGAAACTCAATAGACTCACTTGTCCTAATATTTTTTAAACGCTCCTCCAAGTAACCATCAAGTTTCTTCTTTGATAGTAATCCTAGTTTGTATATGTGTCGTATTGATTTAACGTTCTGTTTATATCTCGATGTATTTTGAAAATTAGTAATTGATATTATCTCATTCCCTTTATCCAAAAATTGTCTAAGAATAGGATTGCTTGATAGCTTATCTATGTCATTAACAATAATAAGATCAAATTCATGGTTACCGTCTAATGATTGGAGTATTCTCTCATCAAGAAAACTTATACTGGACCCAAGAGAGAGAAGAGATGATTCAAGGATGAATGATGTTAAGCAGTTCATGGACAAGCTTAAAACTTTCTTATTCTCAATTTTATTGGCTATTAGATAGGAAGTGATGTAGTCAATATTGGAATCAATATCTTTAAAAGTTAACTGTTTCCAATTTAATCCGTCTAGAATCTGGTATATCAGTCTTGACCCGTTTTCCCGTAGAGGCTTCTTTATTTCTTCTATATTTATCATTTCATTTATTTAAATTAGATTTTGTCTATAATATACATTAATGTTTCCTAGAAATAATATAATACAATGATTCAATTAACGTATTCAATTAAAAATAGTAAAAAATTTCAGACTGTAAAGACGATAGTCAACGAATTAAAGTCAAACGGCCATGCTGCGTTTATAGTCGGTGGCGCTGTCAGAGATCTTTACTTGAAGAAATCCCCCGAAGAATTTGATATTGCAACCTCTGCAACACCAGATGAAATCCAAAGTGTTTTTGAACACACAAAACCCGTAGGCCAAAGTTTTGGTGTGGTACTAGTAATCGTCAGTAATTTTTCTTTCGAAGTTGCTACGTTTAGAAAAGATATGAAATATGAAGATGGCAGACATCCTATAAACGTAATTTATACAAAGAGCCAAAAGGAAGATGTAAAAAGACGAGACTTTACTATTAATGGTCTCATGCTGGATCCTGATACAGCGGAGATTTTTGATTACTGTGGAGGGATTGAAGATATTCAATCTAAAACAATTCGTGCAATAGGTGTACCAGAAGAGAGATTCTCTGAAGATTACTTGAGAATGTTAAGAGCGGTTCGGTTTTCAAATAAGCTCAACTTTCAAATTGAAGATAAAACTGAGAAGGCCCTCTACAAGCATGCTTCGAATATTTCCAGTATTAGTGTGGAAAGAATTAGAGACGAAATCACAAAGATAATTGAAGGCGAAAATCCTGGAAAAGGCATAGTCCAATTAAGCAAGTCCGGATTGCTTAAACATATAATCCCCGAGATTGAATCTTTAAAGGGTGTAAGCCAACCTATAGAGTTTCATCCAGAGGGAGACGTGTTTCGCCATACATGTTTGGTTTTAGATATGTTAGATGATGATAAGAAAAAGAATACAGAACTTATTTACGGGGCGCTATTTCACGATATAGGTAAGCCCGATACGTTTACTGAGACAGATAGAGTCAGATTTAATAGACATGAATACGTTGGAGCTACAATAACTGAAAGAATTTGTAAAAGACTAAAATTCTCCAATAAGCAGACTACTCATATAAAATCTTTAGTGAAAGAACATATGAAATTCGGCAATGTAAAGCAAATGAAGAAAAGCACTTTTAAAAAATTTATCTCAATTGAAAATTTTGAGGATCATTTAACATTGCACAAAGCAGACTGTTTGGGTAGTCACGGAGATTTGTCATTGTACGACTATACACTAGAGAGAATGAAGGAATTGCAAAATGAACCTATTGCACCCGAACCAATAATCACAGGAGATGATTTAATTTCATTAGGGTTGACCCCTGGGCCAAAATTTAAAGTTATCCTTTCAGAAATATTTGATGAACAGCTAGAGGGCAACTTCTATTCTAAAGAGGAGGGAATTCAATTGGTAAAAACGATTTTATCAAAGCAATTATCGGAGTCTTGAAGAATCACGCAGTCCTACTGAACCAATTTGGCTCCCTGGACAATTTAAGTCTTGGAGAGCTTAGTCTATCCAAAACTAATGATAATGATGTTGTAATCGAGGTATATTGTTCCGGTATAAGTTTTGCTGATATTTTAGTTGTCGAGGGAAAGTATCAAGATAATCCACCGACCCCCTTTGTTCCAGGTGTTGAAGTATCTGGGGTTGTAATAGAAATAGGAGAAAAAGTAAACAATTTTCAAATAGGAGATGAAGTTGTAGCCCTTACCAATTGGGGAGGATTCTCAGAATTCGTTAAAGTTAACTCTAAATTTGTTGAAATAAAATCAAAAGAAATGCCCTTTGATGTGGCAGCATCCATGACTGTGAATTATGGAACTTCTTATCATGCACTGGTCGAGAGGGCAAAGATACAGGCTAATCAAGATATTCTGGTTCTAGGAGCATCCGGAGGAATTGGCTTGGCTGCGATAGAAATTTCTAAAGCATATGGTTGTCGAGTTACAGCGGTTGCTTCATCAGAAGAAAAACTTCTTGCGTGTAAAAAATATGGAGCGGATAAACTAATTTTGAATAAAGACAATAATCTTAAAAGTTGCTTGAAAAATAATGTAGCAGGGAAATTTGATATTATCTATGATCCAATTGGCGGGCAGAGCACTGTTGATTCTTTAAGCTTTATTAAATGGCAAGGTACAGTTCTCATTATGGGGTTTGCCTCTGGCGATATTCCGGCCCCGCCCTTGAATAGAATTTTATTGAAGGGTTGCTCTTTGGTCGGAGTTTTTTGGGGACCATTTGCAAAAGGCAATGATGATTTTAACCTTGAATGTATTAAAGAAATAAATAGCTTATATGATAAAAACTTAATTAAGATTGTGAAGCCAGAATTATTTCCAATTGATAAATTCAAAGAAGCTCTCTTGAAGATTAAAAACAGGAAATCCATAGGGAAACTCTGCCTTTGCACTAATTCGTATATCAACAAATTAAAAGTCTAAATCTTGATAAAATATAAATAAGTCAGAAAGGTGAACTTGTATTCACCTTTCTGAAATATTTCTTATATTTTATTTTGCAATAAGAATGTAATCGCTAAAGCATAAATAACCAAAGATTCTATCAAGGCTAAGCCGATAATCATTGGTGTTTGAATCTGACCAGCTGCTCCAGGATTCCTGCCAACAGCATCTAATGCTGAAGCAACCATTCGTCCCATTCCTACTCCACCACCAGCAGCAGCAATTCCAATACCGATCCCACTACCTAAAGCAAGACCCGATATTGCTTCTCCTGATTGATCAGCGGCAAGAAGCTCAGGGGCAAGAAGCAAAACGAGAGCTGAAACAAAAAATGTGTAAAACGAAAATCTTTTCATTTTATTCCTCCTTATATTAATGATCGTGACTTATTGATAATGATATATAAATGCTTGATAAAATGGTAAATATAAATGCTTGAAGAAAAGAAACAAAAACACCTAAACCAATAAAAATTGCCGGAACTATATATGGTGTTAAATTGGAAAAGATTTGCAAAACTAAATGATCACCGAACATATTCCAAAAAAGTCTTAGAGACAACGAAGCCGGTCTAACTAAATGACTTACCAATTCAATAACAATCATTAATGGTGCCAAGTAGATTACTGGGCCCATAAATTGTTTCAGGTATCCCATTCCATGTTCTTTAAAACCAAGATAATTGTAAGCGATAAAAATAACTGACGACATTGCAAGTGTAGTGTTGAGATTTTGTGACGCTGGATAAAACCCTGGAAGGACCCCTAATAGATTTGCAAAGAATATAAAAAAGAAAGATCCTCCAAGTAAGGGTAAAAATCTTCGAGCTTTTTCTTCACTGCCAAAAATATCGGCTATTAGTTTCAAAAGAAAATCTAAAGTAATAAATTCAAAAAAGGTAACGATAGAAAATTTTGGCGATGGGGCGAGAGACTCTTTAGATTGACTAGACTCCGCGCATTTCTTCTTGACTTTAAAAGATATGACAACCAGGATAATGACAACAATAGCGGCACCGATGATATGGTCATATTCGCTGACACCTAAAAGCTCTGTCCACTGGGCATGCTCTAATCCACTCATAAGCTATTTACCTTGAATTAATAGAATAAACACAATTAAAATTACACTAAATCCTGTCAAAAATCCAATTAAATCGAGAGACAAAAACTGAATTAAATAAATCATTATTGCCACAAGTATTAGAATCTTTAATACAGTAAAAATAAATGCAAATATTTTAGTTTTTTTCTTTTCAACGAACAAACTTGTAATGAATTGAATGGATAGGATATTCAAGTAAGACAATAGAGATCCGTACAAAACTGCTTTAGCGAAACCATTGTTGTAAAATACAAAAGAAAGAACAAGAATCAACACTGTTGTGATGGTGAGGATTTTATTTGATTTATTTAACATTATTGTTTTTATTTTTTACTATTTTAATCATCAGACTAAAACCAGCAATCGATCCTAAAATAACCCCAATAATTGTGAATAGCGGGGTTTTGTTGAAATATTGGTCGATTTCACTCCCAATAAATATTCCAGCCAATATACAAAATGCAAGCTCTGTACCAACGATAACAAATTTAAACCAGGTGTTCTTTTTTGCCAATTACGACTTTCCTACCTTTTTGGCTGATTCTATACACTTTTCTATGGTATCATCCAAATCTTTATACGAATGTGCATGTGAAACAAACATTGTCTCAAATTGAGAAGGTGGCAACATAATACCATTAGACAACAACATGCTAAAAAACTTTCCATATAAATCTGTATGGCATGACGTAACATCGGAATAATCCTTAATAGCTCCTTGTGTACTAAAAAAGAATGTTAACATCGAACCAAGCTGATTTAGTTTAATACAGTCAATTCCCGCGGCTTCAAAATTTTCTTTAATATATCGAGCTTTTTTTGCTAATTCGGTGTAAATAGTAGGGTTCGATTCAATCAATAATTCAAGCGTTTTTATCCCAGCTGCTACTGCGACTGGATTTCCAGATAATGTTCCAGCTTGATATACAGGACCTGAAGGTGACAAGATTGACATTATCTCTCTTCTCCCCCCAAATGCTCCTACGGGAAAACCGCCTCCAATTATTTTTCCTATACATGTCATGTCGGGCTCTACGTTGAAAAAATTTTGCGCACCCCCAAGACCTAACCTGTAACCTGTAATAACTTCATCAAAAATTACTAAGGCTTTGTTTGAATGAGCTAGGTCAATTAATTTCTCTAAAAATTTTTCATCTGGTAAGACAAGTCCCATATTGGCCGGAACTGGTTCTAGAATTATTGCGGCTATTGAATTTGGATTATCATTAAAGATTTTATTAACATTATCAATGTTGTTAAATTTTGCTACCAATGTATTTTTTATAAACTCATCTGGAACACCAGGGGAAGATGGAGATCCGAAAGTTGAAAGACCAGAACCACCTTCTACTAGTAAATAATCTGCATGACCATGGTAGCAACCCTCAAATTTGATTATTTTATCTCTCTTTGTAAATGCCCTTGCGAGTCTAACTGAGCTCATGGTTGCTTCAGTTCCTGAATTAGTCAGCCTCAACATTTCCATTGATGGCATGGTGTCAGATATTAATTGGGCAAGTTTAATTTCATTCTTGTGACAAGCACCGAAGGTAGTTCCATTTTGCATTGCTGTAAATGCTTCATCTATTACCTCTTTTTTTGAATGACCAAAAATGAGTGGACCAAAAGAAGCAATATAGTCGATGTATTTATTGTCATCCTCATCAAAGATGTAAGGACCATTAGCACTTTTTATAAAAATAGGATCCCCCCCCACAGCTTTAAATGATCTTACTGGGCTATTTACACCTCCAGGTATGATTTTAGATGCTATTTGGAATAGTTTTTTGGATTTATCAATCGTATAACCCACATGTTAAACAAAGAACATAATTAATAAGTTGTCAAGTATGACAACACTAGGAGGATGCTTTAATTATTTTTAAATATATATAGAATTAATAACTAATGAATAAAATACAGATTTTTTCCTCAGCGAAGATAAATCTAGATTTAATTATCAAAGAGAAAAGAGATGATAATTACCACGAAATTAGCTCCGTAATCCAACCAGTTGGATTACAGGATGATATAATAATCGAGGCTAGTAGCAGCTCGCAGCTTATCGAATTAGACTTTTCTGGCCCAGAAATTCCTATTGATGACAATTTAATTCTCAAAGCCGCGGAATCTTTCTACAACACTTTTTCAATAAAACAGTCTATTAAAATATCTGTGAAGAAGAATATACCACTGGGGTCTGGTATGGGAGGAGGTAGTAGTAATGCCGCTGCTATCCTATTAGGCTTATCACGCTTTTTCCGTTTACATGAGAAATACGGATCCCGCCTTACTCACGAAGTATTAGCGATGGCTAAAAAGTTAGGGTCCGATGTTACATTTTTTCTTGATTCTAGAACCGCGAAAGTTTCGGGGAGGGGAGATATTGTCGACATTATCAAGGATCCACCTAAGCTGAGATATTTGCTTATATTTCCAGATTTCGAATCTGGAACTAAAGATCTTTATGATTTATGGGACAAGGAATATGCCAACAATAAAGACTCTCTGGAGCAGAGTGCACCAAGAAAGATTTATTTTAACGATCAGGATTTATATTTAAAAAATGATTTTCTTCCTATATTAGTAAAGAAGCACCAACAGTATAGAAATATTTTTAAGATTTTAGATGATTTTGGTTTGCCTAGTTACTCAATATCTGGGAGTGGCTCAACAATATTTGTTATTTTGGAGGATGAGCTCAATGCTAAAGATGCTAAAGAATATCTTGAATCTCACGCAAACGTTAAAGTCGTAAGAGCGGATTCGGTTGAAGGATGGCGCTTCTTAGTTGATTGAATTTGTTTGATTTTTCTGTATTATCTACAGATTGGCCCGTCGTCTAATGGCAGGACTCTTGGTTTTGGTCCAAGCAATGGAGGTTCGACCCCTTCCGGGCCAGCTTCTTCTTCACTTATCTATATAAAAATAGTATAATTAGGGGCGCTTTAGCTGCAAGGATAACGTGTTATGAGTTCAACTGAATATGAAGGGTATGGTTCTAGTTCTAATTCTAGTTCTAATTCTAGTTCGACTTCTAGTTCCGACTCAACCGATTTGGATGATAAGACGCTTTTAGAAGAATATCAAAAAGCAACACTAAGAAATGTTAGTAAGGAAAAAAAGAAAAAAGACTGGGTCCCAGATGAGCAGTATAGATTACTGTATGTGTATTTTAAAGATATGTCCTTGGAGCCTTTATTAAAATCCAAACAAGAAGTTGAAGTATCCTCAAAGATTAAGAAAGCCGAACTTCACGCAGCGAATTACCAAACATTGGTTGACCGAGTTCAGTCTTCAGACATTACGGAGACCCAGAAAAAGAAACTGTTGTCATTAAAGGGTGGACGAAAGAAAAGACTTGCTGAGCTTCAAGGATACATCAGGGCTTACACCCAGTTAGCTAATTCATTAAAAGACAGATTTGTTAAAGCCAATTTGAGACTTGTTGTTAGTATTGCAAAACGATATATAGGTAGAGGACTCGCTCTGCAGGATCTGATTCAAGAAGGCAATGTAGGTTTAATGAGGGCTGTAGAGAGATTTGATCATACTAAAGGCTTTAAGTTTTCTACGTATGCATCGTGGTGGATTCACCAGGCTATATCACGTGCGCTTTTAGATCAGACACGAACTATTAGAGTTCCAGTTTATGTTTTAGAACAAGCTAGCAAGGTCTTTAAAGCAAGCACCGCGTTGCAAAAGGACCTCGGACGTAAGCCAACCCCTTTAGAAATTGCAGAAAAAGTCGGGATTTCATTGGACGGTGTAAAAAGGATTTTGGAATCAACAAACGAAGTTGTGCAACTGGATACGCCTGTTTTTGATGGTGAAAAAGCTACCCTCCTTGATTTTATTCCAGATGAAGGCTCACCTGTGCCCGATAAAATTGTTGCTGAAAACTCTCTGACTGATCGCATACAGGGAGCATTGAAAGCTCTTACACCTAGGGAAGAAGAAATTATCAAAATGAGATTCGGAATCAATATGGAAAGCACTTATACTCTCGATGAGATTGGAAAAAAGTTTGATTTAACTAGAGAAAGAATTAGACAGATTGAGAAAAAAGCTCTAGAAAAACTAGCAAAATCTGATGTTGGATCAGTCCTAAAAAGCTTCCTAGAATAAAACATAGTTTTTTGATAGAATAGTTTAATGAGTAAAATTAAATTTGGCTTGGTTCCACCAATGCCTGGTGCGGATGCGGATGGCTTGGTTGGTTTTTCTGTTAAGGCTGACAAATTAGGATTTGATAGCTTGTGGCTTCCTGATCATTTATCCTTTATATCCCCACATCCCGCGTTTGAAGCATGGACAATTGCTGCAGCTATTGCAGTACAAACAAAGAATATTACTATAGGAGCCACCTCCGATCCCCATAGAAATCATCCGGCGGTACTTGCTCAGCGACTCGCGACGGTTGATCATCTTTCTAAGGGAAGAACTGCACTTGCTCTAGGGGTGGGAGAATCTATGAACTTAGATGCTTATGGAATTCCTTGGGATAAGCCTTTTCAAAGAATGACTGAATCTATAGATATGATGAAATTGCTTTGGTCTACGAAGGAAACAGTGAACTATGAAGGTGAATTTTTCAATATGGAAAAAGCTTCTTTATTGTTGAATCTTTATCAAGATAAAGAAAGTATTCCTTTTTATTTTGCTACACACACAGATAAGGGATTGGATTTGACTGGCAAAATTGGTAACGGATGGATGCCAATTGATTTAACACCTGATTTATATAAAGAATCATTAGACAAGATTGAGTCCTCTGCAATCGAAGCTGGTCGTACAATCGATGATGTTGATTCAACTTTGTGGGTGTTCACCTCGCTCGGTGAAAATGAAGATGAGGCTTATAAGACACTTGAGCCCTTCAGATATGTATGCATAATGCAGGACCAACTAAAAAAAGCTGGATACGATATTGATATTCCAGATGAATACAAAGGACTAAATTATTTCAACATAACCCCTACCGACGAGGACAGGAAACAGAGATTTCGAGATATGGGTCAGTACTTCCCCAGAGAGGCAGTTATTGATTTTACTATTACCGGCTCCAAAGAGGATTGTATTAAAAAGATAGAGAAATATGTAGACAAAGGAGTTAAGCACTTCGTCTTGTTTCACTATTTTAGTCCTGATGCTGACAAGGCCATGGAAACATATGCGAAAGATATAATTCCGTACTTTAATTCTTAGGTTCTTTTAGGGTTATTTCATTAAAATCTATTATCCCCATATTTGTAAATCCCGCATTATTTATTCTTTCGCTTTGAAGGTAAATTTGGTCTGAGTAAAAAAGCGGAATAATTGCAAACTCAGCATTAAGGATGAAGTCGGCTTGCCAATAAAGATCTTTGCTTTCTTCAAGATTGTAATTCTCTGATGCAAGTTTGATTAACTCATCGTATTTTTTATTACACCACCCTGTCTCATTATTCCCACTACTACAAGTAAATAAGTTCATAAAATTGTGGGCATGAGGATAATCTGCAATCCAACCACCTCTGAACATATGTGGTCTATCATTATCAAGAGTACTTAAATATATTTTCCACTCTAATCCTTCTATCTCTACCATGATTCCAAGGGCTTCATACCAAATATTTTGGAGTATCTCAGCAATAATTCTATTGTTTCCAGATTCTGGATAAAGAAGTTTAACCTTTGGGAATGTCTCTCTATCCTTATATCCAATCGCGTCAAGATATGTATTTCCCATTGTAATAGAATCTTCGTACCAAAGATAACTATAATCTCCATCTATTGGAGGGATATTATACGGTAGCCACCAATTTGTAGGTCTTACCGTATGAAGAATCTGTGTAAAAATTTGCTTATTTATTACGCGCGCAAAAATCATTCTGATTGTTTTATCGTCAAAAGGAGGTTTGTTTACATTAAATCCTATGTAATTATTTCGAAAGTTTGACATCGTCTTTAGGGTGCCTGATTTTTTTAGGTAAGGTATTTCTAAACGAGGTATACCTCCACCATCAACGATATCCAATTTTCCATTTTCAAACATAGCCAAAGTTGATGTTGGATTGTTATTCATGATGAGCATAATTTTGGGCTTGTCTGTATTTCGTGGTTCTAGCAGAATAAAATCATGATTTTCCCATTTGATTAGATGGTAGTTTCCAAGCGTTACTATATTCTCAGGTTCAATCCATTTCTCATTATGTTCTTTTATAACATCTTTTCGAACTGGAAAAGTAGACATGAAACTTAATACACTCAGAAAATAAGATTTTCTTCCAGTTAGAACAATTTGAAGGGTTTTGTCATCTAAGGCTTTTACTCCAACCAAATCAAAGTCGGAGATTTTTCCTAAATTATATTCTTTTGCATTTTTTATATCGTACAAGAAGTACGCATAGTCGGCAGCGGTTTCTGGATTAAGCAGTCTTTCCCAAGAATCTACAAAGTGTTGCGATATTAATTCTTCTCCATCATTCCAATAAACTTTTTTTATTTTTATAATAATTTCTTTCCCAGACTCATCTATCTCCCATGATTTGGCCAAATTTGCTTCAATTTTATTATTACTATTAATTTTTGTGAGACCACCCATTATATTGTTTATTATTTGAAAAGATGTACTGTCGGTTGCTAGGTTCCAGTCCAGAGTCGGCGGTTCATTGCCAATATTAATTCTTATCGTTTGTGTATTATTTGAGTAAGATTGATTCGGTACAATATAAAGTAACAATAAAAATAAAAATAAAAAAAGCTTCTTGGTTTTCACAACTTATTATTATTCTTTGTCATCTGACTCAACGGTAACCAAGTGGGATCCAAGCTCAACTGCATCCCCTTCCTTGATGTTTATTGCAGTTATATTGCCAGCTATGCTGGTTTTAAGTTCGCTTTCCATCTTCATTGCTTCAACAACAATAATCCCTTCTCCTTCAGAAACGGAATCACCAACATTTTTTAAAATTTTAATAATTCTGCCGGGCATTGGCGCATTAATCTTATCTACCCCAGATGAATTCTCTAAAGAACCTTTCTCTCTTTGTGAAGGTATCTCAAAAGTAAACAAATCTCCTTTGTAATAAACCTGTATGGTCTTCCCTTCTTTGAAAATAGCTATATTAAAAGTTGAACCGTTAACCACGAGAGAATAAAGATTTGAGTCTACTTTTACTAAATCCGCGTTGGAACTCTTTTCGTCAAGAATGATTTGATAATCTTTGTCTTTTTGTTCAAGATCAAAGGAAATTATTTTGTTGTCAATTTTTAAGTCATATCTCATTTTTAAAAAATAGAACTTCTAGATAAGCTAGATGCCCTTGCCGCATGTTTCCAGGATTTAAGCTTTGAATCTTTGTCTTTCTTCTGTATGCCATTAAATGTATGCATGATAATTACTGAGCTAATTAGAGCTAATTCCTTACTTGCCTTCGGAACTTGTAGTAATTTTTTATGTTTTTCTATGAAACCTGTATCGAGTCTTCCAGCAAAAAAATCCTTGTCGTCCATTAATCTAATCAGAAAACCAATATTTGTTCTCACTCCGAGAACGACATATTCAGACAATGCTCTGGCCATCCTTTGAATTGCAGCATCCCTGTCTTGGCCCCAAACAATTAATTTAGCAAGCATTGGGTCATAGAAGGTTGTTACCTTGTAGCCATTAAAGAGAGAGGAATCTATGCGCACCCCTGGTCCTTGTGGTGCTTTAACGTAATTGATAGTGCCAGGAGTTGGTAGAAAATTGTTATCAGGATCTTCAGCACAAATTCTACATTCCATAGCGTGCCCTCTGATTGATACGTCTTTTTGTTTAATGCTTAATTTGTGCCCGCAAGATATTCGTATCATTTCTTTTACAATATCTATCCCAGTTATCATCTCTGTAATTGGATGCTCAACTTGAACTCTTGTGTTCATCTCAAGAAAATAAAAGTTTTCTTTCTGGTCCATAATAAACTCTACCGTTCCTGCTCCGTGATAGGATACTTTTTTGGCAAGCTTTACGGCTATTGCACCCATTTTCTTTCTTGTTTTTTCGCTAACGCCAGGCGAAGGAGCTTCCTCCACGACTTTTTGATGCCTTCTTTGGATTGAGCACTCTCTTTCAAATAAGTGTATTACATTTCCTTTCTTGTCACCCAGAATTTGAATTTCAATATGTCTCGGCTCTTCGATAAATTTTTCGATAAATATGGCATCATTATTGAAAGCGGATTTTGCTTCACTTTTAGCCATCCTTAGTGAACTTTCAAACTCTGATTCTTTTTGAACTAATCTCATTCCTTTTCCACCACCACCGGCGGAAGCTTTGATCATTAGAGGGAATCCAATCTTTTTAGCTACATCAAGAGCTTCATCATCCTTGACTTCACCATCGGTACCTGGAACTAGTGGAACTTTGGCGGTTTTAGCAATATCCCTAGATGTAATCTTGTCTCCCATTAGTTGTATTGACTCAGGGCTAGGGCCAATAAAGTCTATTTTCTCTTTGGCACATCTTTCTGCAAAAGCTGCATTCTCAGATAAAAAACCATAGCCCGGATGAATAGCATCACATTTAGATTTCTTAGCAACTTTAATGATTTTATCAATTACCAAATAGCTTTGGCTGGGTAGAGACTCTCCAATATTAAACGCTTCGTCAGAAAAGTTGACGTGAAGAGAATTCTTATCAGCATCCGAGAAAACCGCAACAGTTTTTATTCCAAGCTCTTTGCATGCTCTTATTATTCTTACTGCGATTTCACCACGATTAGCTATTAGAACTTTTTTATACATTGCCGCACCCGATTTTTCTTACAGAGGAATCAATCCGTGTTTCTTCGGCGGATTACTTTGTCTCTTTCCAGTAAGCATTTCAAATGATTTTATTACTTTACTCCTTGTGTCCTCGGGCTTGATTACATCATCGATAAATCCTAGATTGGCTGCCCTATAAGGATTGGCAAAGAGATTTTTGTATTCCTCTACCAATCTTTCTTTCTCAGCAACTGGGTCATCGGAATTCTGTATTTCCCTTCTATTTACGATATTAACTGCACCATCTGGACCCATAACAGCAATTTCTGCTGTGGGGAAAGCAAGGTTTATATCTCCTCTTATATGCTTAGCAGACATGACATCGTATGCTCCACCATATGCTTTTCTTGTTATCACGGTCACCCTCGGCACCGTTGCTTCACAATAGGCGTATAAGAGTTTCGCCCCATGAAGAATTATTCCATTAAGCTCTTGATTAACCCCAGGTAAAAATCCAGGAACATCAACGAATGTCAAAAGAGGTATATTAAAACAGTCACAGAATCTAACAAATCTTGCCCCTTTGATTGAAGATTGGATATCAAGAACTCCAGCCAAGACACTTGGCTGATTCCCCACAATCCCTAAGGTTTTACCGTTCATTCTAGCAAAGCCTGTCACTATATTTTGGGCATAATTTTCTGCTACTTCAAAAAAATATTCACTATCCACGGTGCTCCTTATTACTTCTTTCATGTCGTAGGGCTTATTTGGATTTGCAGGAACGATATCTCTAAGTTTGTCGACTTTTCTGTCAATTGGATCATCGCATTTTATTTCTGGTGGGTCCTCCATATTGTTAAGAGGTAAGAAACTAAAAAGTTCTCTCAAAAGATTTATGCAATCTTCGTCATTTTCTGTAGCAAACTGAGCCACGCCACTTTGCGTGCTATGGACAACAGCCCCACCAAGTTCTTCGGATGTTACCTCTTCATGTGTTACGGTTTTTATTACATCAGGACCTGTAATAAACATGTAGCTTGTATCCTTTACCATTGCAATAAAGTCAGTCATAGCAGGAGAATACACAGCCCCACCAGCACACGGACCCATGATTGCAGATAGTTGAGGAATGACCCCAGAAGCTTGTACATTTCGTAGGAATATTTCTGCGTAGCCGGCTAAGCCACGTATACCTTCTTGAATTCTTGCTCCGCCCGAATCGCATAGCCCTATAACGGGACAACCAACCTGCATTGCCATGTCCATAATTCTCGTTATCTTTCTTGCGTGTCCTAGTCCGAGAGCTCCTCCAAAAACTGTAAAGTCTTGAGAGTAGACAAATACTTGTCTTCCATCTATGGTGCCATAACCAGTTACAACACCGTCCCCCATAAATTTTGTTTTTTCCATTCCAAAATTGTGGTTTTGGTGTTCAACAAATTTACCTTGCTCGACAAAAGAGTCATTATCCAGAAGAGCATGTACTCGCTCTCTAGCGGTTAACTTTCCTCTTTCATGTTGTTTTTTAATTCTTTCAGGTCCCCCACCTTCCTCGGCCTTTTGTATCTTCTCTTCCAGGAACTTAATCTTTTGTTCCATGGTCTGTTCCTTTTGCATATAAACCTCTCGAAGTAATAATCCAAAAACAAATAATTCGCTAAAATTACTCGTTAAATATTAATGATAAAAATCCAACGTTAATACAATCTTAACTATAAAAATATAATCTAATGAGATAATTTATCCAGTATTACTCGTAATTGCCTCTTGAGTTTGCCAAGGGTTTCGTCGTTATCAATAATAAAATCAGCGGTATTACGATTTTTTTTAATGTCTTTCTGCATGTCTAGTAATTTGATTACAAATTGTTCATCTAAAACGTCCCGTTTCTTAATTCTTTTGACTAAAACTTCTTTTGGTGCATCAATAAAAATAATTTTATCTAAAAGATTCCCAAGTTTCGTTTTTGTTGAGATTAGTGCTCCTTCAAAGACAATAATGCGTTTACCCTGAATCGAATTGGTTTTACAAATTGCTTTTACTTTTGCAAGCAACTCGGGGTGTACTATTCTGTTAAGCTCCTTTCTCTTTGTTTTATTGTTGACGATCATTTCTCTTAATTTCTTTGTATTTATCGTTGAGTTTTTGTTTAATATTCCAGTGCCAAATTTCTTTATTATCTTTTTGTAACAAGGCGCGTCTTTTTTTATCAGTTTTCGTGATTCTAAATCAAGATCTACTGTCGGTATGTTTTTATTTCTGAAAAACTTAAGAGCTTCGGACTTCCCGCTTCCTATTAAGCCTGCAATGCCAATTGCTATTATGTCTGGTTTTTTTTTCATGAAACAAAAACTTTAAGTCTTTTTAAAGTTAGATTTTTACCTAGAATTCGTATCACTTCATATATCCCTGGAGAAACCTTGCTACCAGTTAGAATAATTCGTAATGGTGAAGCTATATTCTTCATTTTTATACTATTTTTTTCTAGGAAAGTAACAAAAAGTTCTTTGATAGTTTCTTCGGTAAATTCATTCATAGAATCAAGGTCTGTAGAAAATTTCTTAATTAAATCAATCCCATCGTTTTCACGAGCTTCGGATTTCAACTCTTCGCTAATGTCTACGTATTCACTTTCGCAAAATCCAAGGGATGCTTTTAATAGATTTAAATCTTTTGACTTCGCCTTCGTGAGTTCAATTGCCAAATCAACGTTGATTTCTTTGTAAAGTTCGAGTTTTAATAATTCTTTTAAGTCATCATTATTTGAGTGTTTGATATGCGACGCATTTACCCAACCGAGTTTTTCGGTATCAAATATAGCAGGTGATTTGCTGAGATTGTCGAGAGAGAACAAATTAATCATTTCATCTAAGTTAAAAATTTCCTGATCCCCATGTGACCAACCAAGACGCGCTAAATAATTTATAATTCCAATTGCCATATATCCGGATTCCTTGAAGTTTTTTATCGACTCAGCGCCGTGCCTTTTGCTCAATTTTGCCTTATCTTTACCTAGTATCATAGATACATGCGTAAAAGTAGGAATTTCCTTGTTGATTGCATTAAAGATAAGAACTTGTTTTGGGGTGTTTGAAAGGTGATCTTCCCCCCTGATTACGTTCGTAATGCCCATTTCTGCATCATCTACAGCCGAGGCAAAATTATATGTCGGAAAGCCGTCGCTTTTTAAAATAACAAAATCATCTATATTGCTCGAGTCTATGCTAATGCCCCCCCTTAGTGAATCGGAGAATTTTACTTCTTTCGATTCCGGGGTTTTAAATCGTATTACGAAATCGACATTATCTGGATGATCACTCCTGTTCCTCCATGTTTTCGGATACTGATATATCTTATTTTTTTTTGAAGCTTCTTCTTTAAGCCGTTGAATTTCTTCGTTTGTCATAAAGCACTTATAAGCCAAACCTTCATCCAATAAGGCTTCCGCATATTTTCTATAAATATCCAGTCTCTTTGATTGAAAATATGGGCCTTCGTCCCAACTAATACCTAACCAATTTAGAGACGATATAATTTCATCTAAGGAATCTACGGTAGATCTTTCTTGGTCCGTATCCTCAATTCTTAGTATCAACTTCCCTGAATTGTTTCTTGCAAAAAGAAAATTAAATATAGCCGTCCTAACTCCTCCTAAATGGAGAAATCCTGTTGGACTGGGAGCAAATCTTGTAACAACACTCATCTAAAAATAAATCTTAGATTATTTTATCATAAACTATCCATTACATGACTCTATTTAAGATTTTTCATGTGTTTCGACTAAGGAGCTGTTCAAGAATTGTAATCCAATAAAATACAAGAATATTCATTTTAAAAGAATATAAATCGTTCGACATTGCTATATAATATAGATGTATCCAACATGAGTATTGTAGCAATTGATTTTGGATTAAAAAGAATAGGCGTAGCTGGATGTGATGACTTAAGAATTTCTAGTCATCCTGTAAAGCTTGTAATAAACAAGCCTGATAAGAGCCACATAGGAGAGATAGCCGACATTATCAAAGAACGGAATGCGGAACTTGTTTTAATAGGAATGCCATTTAAAGATGATGGACGATTAAAAATCCAGGACGATATTGAAGATTTTTGTCATGATTTGCAACAAAGTACTACGACAAAGATTGAATACTGGAACGAAAATTTTAGTTCAAAGGAAGCCGATGAAATATTAATAAAGACAATGAATATATCTAGAAAAAAAAGAAAAAACTATCAGGATTTACTTTCAGCATGCCTCATTCTTGATAGCTACTTAAGGAGTTTGTAATTCCGTATTTAGAAACGAAGCTTGGAAAAATTAATTATTTAATAAAAAGGAAAAAAAATAAGCCTTTTATTTTTTTTATCGGCGGACTAGGTAGCACCATGTCAAGCTGGGAGCACCAAATTGATTACTATAAAGACTCTTTTTCTGTGCTAACTTTTGATAATCTGGGGAGTGGTAAAAGTGCTAAGCCAGAAATTGACTATTCAATGGAAATCTTTGCTGATAATTGTATTGAAATAATCCGGAAATTAAATATCTCGCGCACCCACGTTGTGGGCAAATCGATGGGTGGCATGATAGCTCAAGTTCTTGCTTCAAAATATCCCAAGAATATCAATAAATTAGTCCTTGCATGCACATGTGCTTCACGAGACAAAGTGGGAAAAGAGATAATCTCTGTATCTAAAAAGATTGCGAAGAATGTTGGATTAAAGGAGATATGGTTTAATGCTTTACTATTGGGTTATTCAAGGGATTATGTTGATAGAAATTTCTCTACTTATAAAAATAGTAAGATTAAAAACAAAGAAAAGGATATACGAGGATATCTAAACCAATGTAAGGCTATTGAATCGTTAGATAATATTGATTACCTGAAACGAATTAAAGCGAAAACCCTTATTATTTATGGACAAAATGATTTAATTGTCTCCCCAAGAAGATCAATTGAAATAGCCAAATTTGTAAAAAACAGTGAGGTAATAGGATTTCCTGGTGGACATGGATTTTGGAAAGAGAATCCAAATATTGTGGATAAAGAAGTGCTGGATTTTTTAATTAATTAAAGTTCAACTAGAATTAATTATAATTATTTCATGGAAGAGAAGAATATAGAACAATTACAAGACTTCTTAGGATTAAAATCAAAGATTTTGCTAGGTCCTGGTCCAACCAATATAGATGAAAGAGTTAGAAGGGCACTTTCTGAACAAACCATTAGCCACTTAGATCCAGACTTCTTTAATATATTAGATAATATTTCGGATTTACTTAGAGAGGTATTTCAAACAAAGAATAAGATTACTTTTGCTGTTTCTGGTACGGGCAGTGCTGGCATGGAGATGGCTATGGCAAACGTACTAGAAAAAGAAGATAAGATTTTGGTTTTGAAAAATGGTGTATTTGGAGAAAGAATGTCCGATGTTGCTTCTAGATATGGAGCCTCTGTAATAGAGATGAGTGTGGACTGGGGGCAAACCTTTGACCAAGAGAAAGTTGTTGAAAAAATTAAATCTATAAAGAATTTGAAGGCTGTATCGATCGTTCATGCGGAAACTTCCACCGGAGCACTTCAAGGCTTGTCTTATATTGGCAACTACCTTAAAACCACAGATGTTATTTTTATCGTGGATACAGTAACTTCGCTCTCTGGGATTGACGTTAAAACAGATGATTGGAATATTGATGTATGTTATTCCGGAACTCAGAAGTGTTTGAGCGTACCACCAGGACTTTCTCCTATAACTTTTAGCAATAAAGCATTAAATAAAATCCAACAACGAACTACCAAGATAGCTTCATGGTACCTAGATCTTACAATGTTGATTAACTACTGGGGATCCGAAAGAGTGTATCATCACACGGCCCCGATCAATATGCTTTACGCCTTAAATGAGGGGTTAAGTATTTGTCATGAAGAAGGTCTTGATAGAAGATTTGCTAGGCATAAAGAAAATGGAGATTATTTTGACTCTAAGTTAGAGGAAATGGGAATCAAGCCCTTTATTGATAAAACGAAATATAGTTCACTTCCAATGCTCAAGTCGATTTTTATTCCCGACGGAATTGATGATTCTAGCTTTAGGCAAAATTTATTGCTAAAGCACAATATAGAAATCGGTAGTGGATTGGGTCCAACGAAAGGAAAGATATGGCGAATAGGAGTTATGGGCCATAATTCAAGAAAGGATATTATTGATACTTTATTTAATGTTCTCGGACTCTACCTTGCGTAGCCCTTGGAAAGAGTTCGAAAGTAATTTATCATTCTTATTAGAGTAAACATTGTACAACTCCTCAAAATGCTTGATGAAACTTACATCGAATCATTAGTCAAAAAGAGATTTTCTTCTGAATCCAAAAAACTATTTAATGGAATAGGTGATGATGCAGCTGTTTGTCGAGTTATTGATAATCGGATTGTTGTTTCATGTGATTCCCATGTTGAGGATGTACACTTCAACAAAAAGAATTTTACACCGGAAGAAATCTCATCACGTTCGTTGGCGATAGCAGTTAGTGATATAGTAGCAATGGGAGCGGTACCAAGATTTTTTTTGAACTCTCTTTTGCTCCCACAAGGTACAACTAAAAAATTTATCGACAAGCTCTTTGATGGATTTAAAAGAACTTCAAGGAAATTTAAAATTTCCTTAGTTGGAGGTAATGTATCAAAATCAAATTCTTTAGTTATCGACGTAGTTGTTATAGGAGAATTAAAAAATCGTAAATATAAAGAGAGAGGAAAGTGTACCAATGGAGACTTTCTTTATGTTTCGGGCAATATTGGAGATGCTTCGCTTGGATTAAAAATTTTAAGTAAACGTCAAAAGAGAATCCAGACTATGGAACAAAGAAGGTTGGTGAAAAAATACAAGCACCCTAATCCAAAAATCAAACTGGGAAAATTTCTGGGGCAACTTAATTATGTATCTTCTATGATTGATATAACTGATGGTCTTCTCATAGATCTTCATAGGCTTATTGGTTCAAAAAGAAAAAAATTAGGTGCGAGAATCGTTTGGGAGGATATACCCAAATCAAAGGAGCATATGGCAATTCAAAACGTAAAAGATGTAGAGGAGAACGTCTTGCGAGGGGGCGATGATTATGAGTTGATGTTTACTATAAAGAGGGATTTTTGCTCGAAATTTGAGAGTCTGGCGAGAACCAAAAAATTCAAAATTTTTAAAATTGGCAAAATTATTAAAGATAACAAAATAATATTAGAGATTGGAGGAAAAGATAAAATCTTAAAACCAGATGGTTTTACTCACAGATTCTAGATGAACGAATACTCCCTATTTATAATCCTGATGCTTGGTCTAATTCTATTATCGGCCTTCTTCTCAATTACAGAAAGTTCTATTTTTTCTCTTCAGCGATATCAAATAGATTTAATAAAGAAAAAATCCTCTGTTGGCAAGCTTCTTGAAGGATTCATTAAAAACCCCGCATCAATTATCGCAACAATTTTATTAGCGGATGAAATTCTCAATGTAACTATAACAAGTCTCCTTACATCAAAATTAAATAAATTATTCCTTGGAAGAATATCTGACGAATTAATCTCAATAGTAACTATTTTTATAGCCTCCATAATAATCCTAGTATTTTGTGAGATTATTCCAAAAACTATTGGTGTAAAATTTTCAAGAACTATTTCAACAGTTGTTGCACCACCTGTCTATTTTTTAAACAAAATAATGTTCCCTTTAACTATTTTTTTTGATGGATTATCTAGATTTTTAATAAAGTTGTTTGATTCCAAAGGAGCTACTTCTGTTCAACATTATGAAGAATCCTTTGGGCATATACCAAGTTTAATTGATATAGGTGAGGACGAAGGCTCAGTTAAGAGAAGTGAAAGTAAAATAATAGATAATCTATTAAAATTAGAAAAGATTAATCTTACAAAAATACTAACTCCGGAGCCAGATTTATTTCTTTTGCCAAGCAATATTACGAGAGAAGAAGCTATGGTTTCAATAAAGGATAATGGATTTTCCAGAATTCCTGTATATGAAGGAGATTCAGATAATATAGTAGGGATTCTTCACTCGAAAGATTTACTTACTCATAAATCGCCAGAAATCTATTCAATATTAAGAGAGCCATACTTTGTCCCTGATAAAAAAAATGTACTAGGGCTTTTGAAAGAACTACAAAGCATGAAGCGTCACATTGCAATAGTCATTGATGAGTATGGACGGCTTGAAGGGGTTGTTACGCTTGAAGATATTATTGAAGAAATATTTGGAGAGATTGAAGATGAGAGAGATGTCGATGACGATTTAATGATTTTCCAAGATAACGTTTTGTACTTTGACGGAGGAACTAGGATTAGTGAATTCAATGAAACTTGTTTGTATGGTGTTTTGAGATACGCAGGTCTTAATGATATATCGAACGAAATGACCAAGTCGTACATATCAGAAGATTTAGGTATTGAAACCATGGGAGGATTTGTCTTCAATCAGTTAGGACGATTACCAAAAAAAGATGAATTTATCTTAAATGGCAACATCAAATTAACCGTAAAAGAAATAAAAGATAATAGAATTACGAAAATTTCGGCGGAAAGGATAAGTCATGATTAATCTTGTCACATTGCCGATTGCGACCTTACTGCTTTTACTTCTCCAAGCAATGTTTGCCGGTTCAGAAATATCCCTTTTGTCATGCGACAAAGGAAAGATAAGATCAAAGGCGGACAAAGGCTTGGCATCAGCCAAATTAGTGACGCAATCAATTAACAAAATAGAGGAATATGTAGCAACGAGTCTTGTTGGTGAAAATTTATGCATTGTCATTAATACAGTCCTGGTATCATCATTCATAGAGAAGACATACCCCGATTATGATCCCCACCTGCTCTCCGTTCTTATACTAACCCCCCTTATTGTAATTTTTGGACAGGTTATACCAAAATCTGTATTTCAGAAACAAAGTAATCGGTTTGTACTTAAAACAATATATTTTTCATTAATTTTCAGTTTCTTATTCAAACCACTACTCTTTCTTGTTAGGTTTTTAACCAACATAATCGTAAAAATAATTGGAACAAAAAGTAAATTGATAACGAGAGAAGAACTGATTCACGCATTAGAAACTGAATCTGCCGTAGAAAATTCCTCTCAACAATTTAGAGATAAAATATTGAATCAGATTTTCTTGTTCGATACAGTTAAAGTTCGAGATATAATGATTCCAATTGATAGTGTAGCGGCGATTGATTTAAATAGTAATGTTGCTGATGCTACAAGATTGATTGAAGAAACAGGGTTTTCAAGATTTCCGATATATGATACGAAAAAAAACCAAATTAAAGGCATTGTTCACGCGTTTTATCTTCTAGGAAGATCGGGTAATGAGTTGGTATCCAAATTCGCAGATGACTGTTTTTTTGTCGAAGAAAATTATCTAGCATCTAGATTGCTTGATGAACTCAAAGAATCAAAATCAAGCCTTGCAATCGTGGGGACATCCAAGAATGCAGTTGGAATTGTCACAGTTGAAGATATTTTGGAAGAAGTATTGGGGGAAATCGAAGACGAACACGACATGTAACTTCAAATTGAATATTAATATTTTTTCGTTTAACATCAGAACATGAGTAGGATTGCTAGTATTAAAAGAAAAACAACCGAGGTTGATGTATCAGTAGATTTGAATATTGATGGTGCTGGAGAGTACGATATTGATACTGGCATACCTTTTTTTAATCACATGCTTGAACAATTATCCAAGCATGGATATTTTGATTTAAAAATTAAAGCCCTGGGTGATACCGAAATAGATTTCCACCATACTGTTGAAGATGTTGGAATTGCGCTAGGGCAAGCGTTTGAGAAAGCTCTAGGAGAAAAAAAATCTATTAAGAGATACGGATCGAGCGTTGTACCTTTTGACGAAACTTTGTCATCTTCTCACATTGATTTAAGCGGCAGGCCATTTTTTGTTTTTAAAGTTGACCTCCCAACTTCAAAAATTGGAGAATTTGATGCTGAGTTAGCAAGGGAATTCTTTCAAGCATTTACTAATAATATAAAGGCCAATGTACATATCGAATTGGAATATGGCACCAACAGCCATCATATTGTTGAGTCAATATTTAAATCTGTAGCAAAGTCTCTCGATTCTGCTACGTCAATTGATTCAAGATCGGATTCGATTCCATCAACAAAAGGCAATCTTTAATGATAGCGATAATCGATTATGGTCATGGAAATCTACAATCAGTATACAAGGCTCTTTCGCTGTTAAATTTTGAATCACAGATTACCGATTCCATTAAAGACATTGAAAATGCTCGCTCCTTAATTTTTCCAGGCGTTGGAGCTTTTGGAGATTGTATGCAAAATCTTGATGACAAAGGATTAACAGAAATAATAAAAAAATCTATCAAAAGCGGTAAACCGTTCTTGGGAATCTGTTTGGGGTTACAAATTCTTTTCGAAAGTAGTGAAGAAAGCCCTGGTGTCCAAGGTTTGTCAATTTTTCAAGGAAGCATAAGTAAAATGAATTTCAATAAAAATAAGTTAAAAGTACCTCACATGGGATGGAACCAAATTAAGATGAAAAGAAAATCTAAATTATTTGAGAATGTCAAAGACGAGTCCTGGGTTTACTTTGTTCATTCGTATAAAATAGACCCAGATTTAGACATTGTAGATACAACATCTTCTTATGGTGATGATTTCGGATCCTCGGTCAGTTTTGAAAACATATATGCTACACAGTTCCATCCAGAGAAGAGTAGCGATTTGGGGCTGAACATACTTGGGAATTTCTGTAAGATTTAATTAGATTTCTTTAATTTAACATATAATAAAAATAACTTCTTAAAACTCTTTTGACGTATCCGTGGGTTTCTTTAAAGGGGATATTTTCTACAAACTCATCATCCTCAAGCCCATCAAAACGAACTAGCCATTTTTGTACATTTTTCGGACCACCGTTGTAAGCCGCTAAAGCTAAAAAGATATTATTATCAAATTTTTTAATAAGATTTGAGAGATAATAAGTTCCCATACGAATATTAATTTCAGGGTCAAAGAACGTGTCACCACTTTTTAGGCTTAGGTCTTTCTTTATTTTTTCCCCCGTATAATCCATAATCTGCATCAGTCCCATTGCTCCAACATGAGATACCGCATTTGGATCAAACAGACTTTCTTCTCGAATTAATCCTAATATAAGATTTTTATCGACATCATTTTTTTTGCTATAGGTTTCAACGATATTAATAAATCCCTTTGGATATTTATGATAAGCTTCCGATGGATATTGATACGATAACTTGATTACAAGATTGAACTCTTGTGCTGATTCGAGAGCGACAAGGTAATCTCTATAAGTTGATGAATTAATTTTCTTTTTAATGTATCTCACTGCTTCTCGGTGTCCGATGTCGAGATCCCTGACAGAGGAAAGCAACTTTATCTCTTGATCGAGATAGCCCACTCCTTGTTTCTTGTGGATTTTGTTTGGTTTTGAATGAAACTTCTTATCAAGTTTGATTGATGCTAGATATAGATAGTAACCCATTTTATGATTTTCTAATATCTGCATGTAAGTGTTTTTTGCACTGTTTAAGTCGCCCAATTTTTCTAAACATCTAGCTTTCCAATAGAGCCCTCTAGCTTGATGATAAGGTTCGTCCGAGTGTGCAAGAGAAGAGAAATGATTTAACGCATCACGATAATTTTTAAGCATGTACTCCGACCAACCTAGTCCCCAAAAAGAATTATCTATGTAGCCCTCCGATTTTGTTTTAATTAACCAGTTGTAAATTTGTTTTGCTTCCAAGTAGTTCTTGTCTAAAGTGAACAATCTAGCAGACAAATATGCGACATCATTTTTTTTACTATAGTTCGGATAATTTTTGAGTATAAATTTTAAGTTCCTTGCAATTTTAGAGTTATCCTTCGATGTTTTTAAATCATCAACGTGTAATTGATATAAAGATTCAGCAATTACTTCTTTATCCGTAAGCAAATCCGTAGACTCAAAATTGCCTTGTGAAATATCTTTTAAGATTCTCCTACCTTCATCCCTCTTACCGGTCTTAATCTTTATTAAAGCAATTTTGATTCTTATATCAGGACCTTCCCACCCTTGCGACTCTTTTATAAATTGTCTAAACATTCGATTCTTAAAAAGTGAATTAAGTCTGGTTCTTAAATCATTTTTAGAGAGCCTTTGGGTCCAATATTCTCTATTCGCAGCAGCTCCGCGATGGTTCGGATGGTTTATATATATCTCTTTATGTAGTTTATACCCTTGGTCATACTGACCGAGATTTACCAAATTCATTACTTTTATGTATTTCAAATCAATTCTGTCATTATTGCTCCAATCATACTTCTTATCTATAGATTGGAGATGCTTACTAAGCAATTTATGTGACTTATGACTAGCTGGCCTTCCATAGCTAATTGCTAAAAGCCTTTCTGCTTCAATAAGTTCTATCTTTGGTAATAAGACAGAATCTTTATGTGTTGCTTTAAATTTTCTTACTTCGTCTCTTATCTCGTCAGACTCTATCTTATAAGATGACAGTAGTTTGATTTTTCTATAAGCAAGAAAATCCGTAACATTTTCAAAATCATCTTTATCTAATCTATCCAGATTACTAATAGCGAGATCTAACTTCCCGGCTTTTTCGTAACAATAGGATAAATATAAGAAATTCTCTTTTTCTATTTCACATTCTGATACCGCCAGTGAGTTCATGGTAAAAAGAAAAAAGATAAAAACTATAAATCTCACTGCCTAGCCCTTAGTTTTAGATAATCCCCAACCTGTAAAAATGTTACCGTAGACACAAAAATCGCCAAACATGGAAAAATAATTAGATGTGGATAACTCCTTATCCCCTGCCAACCATTGTTTGCCATTAGGCCCCAACTTACATCGGGTGGAGATATGCCAAGACCTAGGAAGCTTAGAGTTGATTCCGCAAGAATGACTGAGGGTATCGTGAATGTGAATATAACAATTAATGGAGCCAACATATTTGGAAGAATTTCTTTAAATATGATTCTTAAATCGCTAAAACCCATAACTTTTGCACTTAAGATAAATGGTCTATTCTTTAGCTCTAATACCGTTGCTCTGGAGATTCGAGCTACTCGCATCCAACTTAATAATGATAAAGCAGCAGTAATGCCGATTATTCCTTTCCCGAAGATTAGTATAAATATAGAGATTAAAAGAAGATCTGGAATCGAATAAAAAACATCTACTATTTTCATCAATACTTCATCAAGGATTCCCCCTTTGATGCCCGATATTGATCCATATAGAGTTCCAAATACTAAAGATACTATCGAAGTAAAGAAGGCCACGGAAATCGATATCCTTGTGCCATATATTACCCTGCTTAAAATATCCCTACCAAGCTCATCGGTTCCAAACAAGTGTCTGGATGAAGGGGATTGAAGAACGTTGTTAAAATCTGATTTAAAGGGAGAGTATGGTGAACAAAATTCGGGAAATAATGCAAAGAGGATTAAAGTAAGAATAACTAATAGACCAAGAAAAACACTAAGACTTTTTTCGTTTGATTTTCTTTTTGTATTCAGCTTGAACAATTGTTTTGATTCCTCCTCGGACGTTAAAGTCCCCAGCAATTGAGGCATATTTGGGTTTGCAGGCTTTGACAAAATCATCCAAGATTTTATTCGTTACATGTTCATGAAAATCCCCGACATTTCTATAAGAGAACATGTAAAGCTTAAATGATTTTAGCTCTACACATAATTTATCGGGAACGTAGGAAATTTTGATTATTGCAAAATCTGGCTGTCCCGTCTTAGGGCACAAAGAAGTAAATTCAGGGCAGGTTATGTCTATTGTATAATCTTTATTCTTTACCTTGTTGGCAAAGGTTTCAAGTTTGCTCATACGATAAGTCTAAACAACAAATTTTTTAAGCTCAAGTTAGTGGAATTGGTAATTTGTTTATTGAATTCGGGATTTATAATTTAGAAAGGATTCTTTTATATTGCACAAGCATTTTCTTTACGTTCTTTATTGAGGTCCCACCATATGAGTTCTTTGAGGATACTGAGTGATTAATGGAGATAAATTTATATATATCTTTCTCTATAAATTTTGAGAACTTTTTAAACTCTCCAATTTTGACCTCATCAAGATTTTTATCGTTTGTTTCACAATAAGAAATAATTTTTCCCGTAATGTGATGTGCATCTCTAAATGCAACACCTTGTCTGGTTAGATAGTCTGCCAAATCGGTAGCAGTAAGAAAACCTAAGTTCAAACTTCTATCTATCGATTTTTTGTTAAACTTTATCGAATTTAAGAGATCTCTAAATATGCTAACACACTCATTAGTTGTTTTTAACGATGAAAAAATTGGTGATTTGTCTTCTTGCAAATCTCTATTATAGCTTAGCGGTAAACCTTTTAGATTTGTTAGAATATTTATCAAATTCCCATAAACAGTGCCACATTTACCTCTTACTAGCTCCAGTACATCGGGATTTTTTTTCTGAGGCATAATGCTCGAACCCGTTGTGTACTCATCGGCTATATCGATAAAGCCAAATTCTGAACTGTTCCAAATAATCAAATCTTCACAAAATCTGGAAAGATGCATCATAACCATGGAACAACAATATATGGCATCAACTATAAAATCCCTATCACTTACTGAATCGAGACTATTTCTCGTAGGCGCTCTGAAATTAAGCTTTTTAGTTGTATTGAATCTATCAATATCAAAAGATGTTCCAGCACCCGCACATGATCCCAATGGATTCTCATCCAATCTGTATACCGCACTATCAATTCTATCGATATCCCTTAAGAACATTTCAAAGAAAGCTAAAAGATAGTGAGAAACGAGTACGGGTTGAGCGCTCTGTAAATGAGTATAAAAAGGAATTGCTAAACTGAGATTCTTTTCTGCATTTTTCACAATATTTTTCTCGAGAACTATAAGGTCTTTCCTAAGATCGCCTATACTATCCTTTATGTACAGCTTGACATCTGTTGCTACTTGATCGTTTCTGCTTCTTGCCGTATGCACTTTCTTCCCGGCATTCCCGATTCTTTTTGTTACTGCCTGTTCGATATTCATATGAATATCTTCAAGTTCAACAGCAAATTCAAATCTTCCCTTTTCTATCTGTTTGCGAATCTGATTTAAACTTTTTACAATCTTTCTTTTGTCTGATACAGAAACTATTTTCTGCTTCGAGAGCATTTCTACATGTGCAATTGATCCTTGGATATCAAACGCATAAAGATTTTTGTCAGTATCTAGCGAGGAAGAAAATTCTTCTACTTTTTTATTCGTAATATTTTTAAATCTTCCGCCCCAAATTTTTTTAGCCATTGGAAGAATATAAAATATATATACTTTTAAAACAAATTACTTTTTATAGGTACTAATCATCCTTAGACAGATGAATAGTCCTAGTTGGAAATGCAAATTGGATACCTTCCTTCTGAAAGGTCTCGAATATTTTTAATCTAATATTGTGATTTGTTTGAATATATTCAGGATAGTCGGGACTAAGGACGTCATAGACAAGTTCAAAATTTAATGAGAAATCAGCAAATTCCACAAAGCTTGCCCTGATGAATTCTGTACTATGAAATGATTCTACAATTTCTTTCAAAATAGTTTGAATTCTAGCAAGCTCCTCATAATTTGTTTCGTATACTACACCTAATTCGATCGTGGTTCTCCGTTTCTGCATTCTATCTTTTTGATAATTTCTTAACCTACTATTAAGCAAGTCCGAATTCGAAATGATAATCTCTTCACCAGTTAGACTTTCAATTTTTGTGCTTTTAATACCTATAGATTTTACGGTACCCATAAAATTGTCCACTACTATGTAATCTCCGAGCGCAATTGGTTTATCAATCATGATTGTTAGTGATGCAAAAAGATCACCAAGTATGCTCTGAGCCGCTAAAGCAATGGCAAGCCCACCAATGCCTAGTCCGGCGACAAGTGCAGTGATATCTACACCTAAGTTGTCTAATGCAAGCATCAAGAAAATGAGCCAAATTGCAAACTTTGTAATTGCATTGAGACCATTAATTGCTGTTACACCATGCATATCTTTGTCGTTGGTTTTTATATCTTTATATCTAGTGAATATTTTGTTTGCTATGAGAGCAGCCCATTTAGTTAATTGCCAAAAAATAGTTAGAAGAAAAATTTGTGCAATAGTTTCATTAACATTCTGACTCAAATAAATTATTTTCGTTGCTATATATAAAGAAATTCCCAGTACAAAGATTGGAGATATTGTAGAGAGCATCTCAAACAAATAGTCATCAATATGAGTATCAGTTTTTGATGCTAACGCACGTAGATTTTTTTCTGCAAAACGTTTAAAGAAACCTGCCAAAATAAAAAAGATAAAAGTTATTAATATGGCAAGTCCCCACTTCCAGACAGGATTTCCGAAAATCGCCATGCTCATAAGGTGATTATCCAACAAGGACATATTAGTTATAGTATATTATAAAATAATTTATATAAAATTGGAGAATTCTGTAATTTACAATAGGTCCGAGACTTTAAATATTGGCCTATATTCGAGATTCTCTTTTAAGAATCTTTCAACAGCCCCCATTTCTCTATCGACTATAGATAATATCAATTTAACCGAACACCCTTGATCTTGAAGCTGCGCAACTGTTTTTATGATTGAATTTCCAGTTGAAACGACGTCTTCTACTATAGCAACTGAAGTATTTGATATATCTGGCCCTTCAATTATTTTTTGTGTCCCGTGATGCTTCTCGCCGGATCTAACTAAGAAGCCCTTAAAATGCTTCTTATCTAAATAGGCTCTATGTAAAATTGCCCCCACGATAGGGTCTGCCCCTATTGATGGACCTCCTAAGGTATTTAAATCAGCTTCAACTATTTGTTGATAAAAAATATCTGCGATACAGCCTAGTGATTCAGCGGAAAGAGTACTAGTTCTTGCATCGATATAATAATCACTCTTTTCACCAGAAGATAGAACGAAGTCCCCTTTGAGTATGGAATTCTTCCTGAGAGAGCTAAGCAATAAATCTTTCATTAAATCTTATTATAAGCCATAGTTATTTTGAGTTAAAATAACAATATGTCAAAATTTCCACCAGGGTTTGATACGGCTAAACATTATTCCTTCTTTAATGCTTTATATGAGAGAAGGTCTAGACGATTTCCGATGGGTGGCGAAATCGATGAAGGACCATTAAAATATAAATCTTTTCATGCCGCAATTCCACTAAGCGAAATTGAGGAAGCGATATTAGCGTGGAATGGTATTGGCATAAAGAACATAAATCTATCAGATTTCCCACCTCACAAAGGACTTGACCTAGAAGTAAAGTTTATGAGTAAAACGATTCCTTCTTTGGGCGATATACATAGGACAGAATTATTTTATACAAATGATGACGGACTGTACCTGATCAAACAACATGATAAGTCTCCATCTGACCTTAAGGGCATGGAAGGTTTGAACGAGGAAGATAAGATTAAAAAAATATTAGAACTCTTTGAAGCCTCTAGAATTAAACTCCATAAGGGGAGAGCCGACCTCCCGACAGGTCCTCCAGGTCTTGCAATACATAATACATGGAGTGTAAATCGACCTGGGACAACTCTCATGATACCCGTAACAGATCTATCCGCGGGATTGATTAATATCTTATTCTTCTACATGAGAGAAGGGCATAGATTTAATTTTCTTGACGAATTAAATAAAATGAAACCTCCCGGAACTACCAAGTGGATTAAAAATGGTTTTATTGATGAGAGTAAGCCTGTACCTTTAATTGAGGCTGAACTTCGATTTGCAAATGGATATATAGCGGAACAACCCCTCTTTTGCCAGAACGTTGTCTTGACGCAACAAATCCTGGGCTTAGGTGGTTGGATGTTTAGCGGATTTCAAAGTAGATATATGCTTGGAGCGGACGAACAGTTTAAAGGTCTAGGTTTTACGTGTGTTGACACCAAAGATCAAGGAAGCGATTGGGGTGCGGCGGTAGCGAAAGCACCAGTCGGACTAAGTGGGCATTTCGAAGCTTTTTGTCCACCATATTATAAAAATATGAGCGAGGCAGTCGACGCTTTTAATGATATGAAATGGAGTAATTGGGAAAAGAAGTTTATGCCCTACAAGGATCCAACCGGTGTACTAAATGAAACGCCCAGACCAAGCAAAGAGGAAATTCAAATCGTAAAAGATATCTGTAATTACCTATACGATACGTACGGTAGATTTCCTGCATTTTCAGATGCTATGTATTCTAGAATGATGGTTCAATCACATCATTTAGATATTGATTTTTATGACAAGTTCTATCCGGAGGGCGCCTATACACAAAACCACAAGGATCATCTTAAATTATGGCACCCTGAAATTCCTGATCCTTTTGGTAAGAAGCAAGAATAGTGCAGCTAATTAGCTATGCTTGGTCTGTTAAGGTGTTAAAGAAAAAATCTAGAGGCAAGGAAAAATCTTAACGGGGTGCAAAAGGGGGTATTTCAACTTCTCCTTGCCCCAAGGTGTAATCACATCTTCCTACGCATCTAAAAAGGCAATTCAACAATATATTGTGATTATGATGTCATTAAACCACTATATGTAGTAGGAGTCAAGTAAAATTTACAAAAATCCAGGGGTGCCAAGAATATAACATATTCGACTTGTTGGCCATGGTTCTATTTCAACAAAGGCGGGACAATTAAGTGATTTTATTAGATAAAACTTGCATTTTTAGTACTAAAAAACTATTATATGCAAATAAGGAAAAAATAGCATTTTAGGAGGCTTATATAATGGGAGCACTTACAAAATCTCAAATAACAACCGCCTTAGCCAGCAAATTAGGTATTTCAAAAGCTGATGCAGGGCGTTACATGGAAGCATTTGCAGGCTTGGCTTGTGATGAAGCAAAGACTAATGGTAGTTTTACTCTCCCGGGGCTAGGTAAACTAGTACTTGTTGATCGTAAAGCCAGACAAGGAAGAAATCCTCAGACCGGTGCAGTAATTCAAATTCCTGCGAAGAAAGTTGTAAAATTTCGAGTTTCAAAGGCTTGCAAAGACGCAGTCTTAGTTGCACCTGCAGCTGGTGGTACTAACTGGTAAGTAAATTCTTCTTCTGACTAAGTTGGAATAGGATTATGATTTATGGGCGAGGGCTTTAATTATTTAGAATAAGCCCCGTCTGACTTCGCTTACTTTATTGGCAATTTCTTTTGATAGAGTTTCCTTGGAAACAAGGCCCAGTTCTTCTATCTTGCCATCTTTGGACACCAAGAAAGAAAAATTATCTTTACTTCCAAACCCACTATTTTCTTTCGACACATCGTTAGCAACGATAAAGTCTAAGTTCTTCTTTTTAATTTTTATCTTTGCGTTATTAATTATACTTTCGGTTTCGGCGCAAAAGCCAATCAAAATTTGATTTTTAGTTTTCTTTGTACCTACTTCCTCTAGAATATCGACTGTAGGTTCCATTTCAAAACTTATCTTTGCATTTTTTTTCTTTATCTTATTCTTCTGGACTTTTTTAAATTTATAATCTCCAACAGCAGCAGATTTGATTATTACACTATAATTCTTCAAATCTTTAATTACATGTTGTGCCATTTCATCAGAGGATTCACATTGAAGATAATTTGTAAACAAATGGAAGTCTTCTTCAACATGTCCGGCTATAATCCTTATATTTGATCCTCTATAAAAAAATTCATTAGCTAAGCAAAGGCCCATTCTTCCGGAGGAAGGATTAGATATAAATCTTATCGGGTCTAGATATTCCCTAGTTGCTCCACAAGTGATTAAGACTTTTTCTTCTTTAAGGTCTTTATTTGAGACTTTTTTTTTTATTGCCATCAATATTTTGTTTAAATCTGCCAATCTTCCCTTGCCTTCCCATCCACATAGCAAATCGCCAGAATCGGGCTCTACGAAACTAATTCCTAGTTTTGACAATTTGGTAACATTCTCTTGAACAAGAGGGTTCTCAAACATATTTACATTCATCGCTGGACAGACTACAATGCTTGACTTTGTTGCAAGCAAAATGTTAAGAAGTAGATTGTCCGCTATTCCATTTGCATATTTAGAAATAAAATTTGCGGTTGCTGGACAAACAATTATTAAATCAGAATTATCGGCGAGATTGATATGAGCAAGACTGGATTCGTCTGTGTCGTACATGTTCGTAAAAACTTTCCTTCCAGATATAGATTGAAATGTCATAGGACTTATAAATTTCTCTGCATTAGAAGTCATTACAACAGTAACATTTGCACCTTCTTTAACTAATGTGCGTATCAAGTCACATGACTTATATATGGAGATACTACCCGTAACTCCTACTAGTATATTTTTGTCTTTGAGATCGCTCATATTATCTAATCTTACCATCTGTTATGGCTCCTTTCGAGGCGGAACTAACAAGTACAGAATATTTATACATGGCACCATTAAGGTGTTTTTGAGAGGGCTGTTTCCATTTTTTCTTTCTTAGGCTAATTTCTTTTTTCGAAACTTCGAGCTCTATAGTTCGTTTAGAAGAATTAATTTTTATGATGTCGCCATTTTTAATTAATGCTATCGTCCCACCATCAAAAGCTTCAGGGGTTATATGTCCCACAACGAATCCGTGGGTACCTCCGGAAAATCGTCCATCGGTAATTAGCGCGACATCAGAACCTAAACCTTGCCCAGTGATTGCAGATGTTGGAGCTAGCATCTCTCTCATTCCAGGGCCGCCCTTTGGGCCCTCATATCTAATGACAACCACACTACCTTTTTGGATTTTTTTCTTCAAAATAGCATCCATGCACTTTTCTTCAGAATTGAAAACAACTGCTTTTCCCCGAAAAGAATAACCTTCTTTTCCAGAGATTTTTGCTACAGCTCCTTCAGGAGCTATATTGCCTTTTAATATTACAATGTGACTATCTGTTTTAATTGGATTCCTGACGTTTTTTATAACCTCTGTTCCTAAGTTATCTCGTATGCTATTTAAGTTTTGTTTAATTGATTTACCAGTTACGGTTAAACAATCTCCATGGAGCAGTCCTGCATTTAAAAGCCTCTTAAGTAAAGGGGGCAAACCACCTATTTCGCAAAATTTTGCCATCATATAGGTTCCGCTTGGTTTTAGGTCGGCTAAGACAGGAACTCTTTTTCCAATTCTTGTGAAATCGTCTATCTTCAGATTGATTCCTGCAGCATTGGCCATTGCCAAAAGATGAAGTACGGCGTTGGTAGATCCGCCTAGGGCGATAACTACTGTAATTGCATTTTCAAAAGCTTTTTTAGTCATTATGTCTTTTGGCTTTATATCTTTTTTAATCAAATTCAAGAGAGCTTTGCCTGATTCAAGGCAGTCTACTTCTTTGTTTTTTGAAATAGCAATTTGAGTAGAACTCCCAGGTAGACTCATGCCTAATGCTTCTATCGCGGAGGCCATAGTATTTGCGGTATACATTCCACCACAGGACCCAGGACCGGGAATCGCGCACTCTTCAATTTTTGTTAGTTCTGATTTTGAAATTGATTTATTTGAATATTCCCCTACGGCTTCAAAGACTGACACTACATCAACAGGCTTTTTATTGTAGATTCCTGGCATTATAGAGCCTCCATAGATAAAAATCGATGGTCTATTGAGTCTTGCCATTGCTATCAAGCAACCAGGCATGTTTTTATCACATCCTCCAATAGCAACAAGCCCATCAAATCCTTCAGCGCCAGCAACCGTTTCAATTGAATCTGCTATTACTTCTCTTGATATGAGTGAGTATTTCATTCCTGGGGTCCCCATTGATATCCCATCTGATACGGTGATAGTATTAAAAATAATTGACTTACCTCCGTTGGTATTGACTCCCTTGGAAGCCACATCCGCCAATTTGTTAATATGCATATTGCACGGCGTTACCATGGCCCAAGTCGAAGCGACACCAATCATAGGCTTGTTAAAATCGGGATTTTTAAATCCGACGGCTCTAAGCATTGCTCTGTTAGGAGCTTTATCTAGGCCCTCTGTTACAATGGATGAAAATTTTTTATTCTTCATCTTATTTGAAATTTTTTCCAACTTCTTCCCAGTTGACAATTTCCCAGAAAGCTTTTATATAATCAGGCCGTCTGTTCTGATAGTTTAGATAATATGCATGCTCCCAAACATCTATTCCCAACAATGGTGTTAGTCCAGAGGAGAGAGGACTGTCCTGATTTGGAGTCGAAGTACATACAAGTTTTCCTGCTTTGTCCTGACAAAGCCATCCCCAGCCGCTGCCAAATTGCTTGGTTGCTTTTTCTGTAAATTCTTTTTGGAAATTTTCGAAACTACCAAAGTCTGAGTCGATAGCGCTAGCCAGTTTCCCTTCAGGGTCCTTGGATCCATTTGGAGATATTATTTTCCAAAAAAGAGAATGATTAGCATGGCCACCGCCACCGTTTCTTACTGCTACTCTAATTGATTCAGGTATATCCTCCAAATTTATTAATAAAGCCTCAACGCTTTTTTCAAAGAGCTCGGGGTATTTTTCTAGAGCTGCATTTAAATTAGTAATATAAGTTTGATGATGCTTCGAGTGATGTATTTCCATTGTCTTAGCATCGATATGTGGCTCCAGCGCATCATGCGCGTAGCCTAATTCAGGTAAAGAATGTGCCATTTTTTAGTACCTCCAAAATTAATTTCTACCAGGTATAAATATACACTATCTTGTTTTATTTTTTGAGCCACTAAGGCAAGATCGTTTGTTAAAACTCTTCGTCAGGGATAATGCGCCCTACAGGAACTCCAAGGCGATGTCACGACTCTTCATCTGTAAGCTCTTTGCTAAAAATATATGAAATAGTTTTGTAGCACAGTTTTGCTGCAAGAAAATTATATGAGTGAAAGTTTTTTATTGGCGCAAGTTCAGTAATATCGGCCCCTACAACAAAAGAATTTTTCGCCACGGCTTTTATTATTTCTATAGTTTCATTCCAAAATAGTCCTCCCGGCTCTGGAGTTCCGGTAGCTGCCATCAGACTGGAGTCGAAAACATCAAGATCAAAACTTATATATACAACTTTATCTTTTATTTGTTTCACAATATCTTTTAGTTGGGAACCAACTTTATCTTTTGCCCAAAAGATCTTAACTCTTTTCCGGTTATTTTTAGCAAACTCTGCTTCCGAAGGCGATATGTTCCTTATGCCGATAGAAACTATATTGACATTTTTATAATCTAGACATCTTCTCATGGTGCATGCGTGAGACAATTTTTTTCCTTCGTATTTGTCCCTCAAATCAGCATGTGCATCAAAGTGAACAACCGTCAGTTCCTCAAATTCTTTAATAAACGGCTTGATCGATCCAGCTGTAATTGTGTGCTCTCCTCCCAAAATAAAGGGGAACATTCCTAGGGACAAAACTTCGTCAACTGTTTTTTCTAAAAGCTTTAGCGCCTCAGTATTGTTTTGGGGGACTTTCTTTTCCTTAATGGTTCTTATTCCTACCCTCTTGTAAGGTTCATAGCCAAGTTCCTCATCATAAAGCTCAACTTGATGAGATGCTTTGATTATTTCCCTTGGTCCATTAGCCGTGCCTTTGCCGTAGCTTACAGTGTTTTCTAATCCATAAGGGATTATAATTACACTAGTATTTCGAATGCTAGGATTCTTTGCCCCTAAGAATCCTTTACCTGAGACAAAATATTCCATAACCAACTAATTCCCAATTAAAACAATTGTTTTGCAAGCAATTCCCATGCCTTCACCAATAGCCCCAAGTCCTTCGGAAGTGGTTGCCTTTATGGATATGCATCCTTTGGGAATTTTTAATTTTTTTTCAAGAGATGTTGTTATCTTCTTTCTATGTCGACTTAATTTTGGTTTCTCACAGATTAACGTAGAGTCTATGTTTACAATTCTGTACCCTTCTTGTCTCATCATTCGAACTACCTTATTCATGAAATAAGTACTTTTTTTATTTTTGTATTTTGGATCCTTGTTGCTAAAATGTGTCCCAATGTCCCCCATTCCTAGTGCGCCTAGTATGGAGTCGCATATACTATGGATTAGTACATCGGCATCCGAGTGTCCATCTAAGCCGTAAATTGAAGGAATTAGCACTCCCCCTATGAATAGTTTTCTATTCTTAACTAATCTATGAATATCGTACCCTAAACCTATTCTATACATTCTTTAATAATAGCTCGTATATCCTTAAATCTTTTTTAGTTGTTATTTTATTATTATATCCATCGTTTTTAAACACTCTAACTTTGAACCCATTCTTCTCAAGAAGCTCTGATTCGTCGGTATATTGGGAAAACCGTTTATCGTTCTCATAGCACTTTTTTAGAGCGGCATACTTAAAGATTTGTGGTGTTTCAGAAACCCATAAACCATCCCTGTTAATTGTATCACTGATTGATTTGCTATTTTTTATTCTTTTAATTGTATCGTGAATCTTGGACGCTAATACTATTCCTGAAAAATTTCCAATTAGCTCAATCATTTTCCTTATCTGTTTTAAATTTAGATTAGGCCTAACGGCATCATGTACGACAACGTACCCATTGTCTCTTTTTATTTTTTTAAAACCATTAAAAACACTTTGTGCTCTTGATGAGCCGCCACTACAAATTGTAATATTCGTATCCAAAGAATATTTTCTTAATAATCTTTGAACATATGGAATTTTTACAGATTTATCAATTGTTAAGATTATCTCAGGTTTATTTTTTATCTTAGATATTGTCTTGAGAGAATAGATCAAAACTGGTATGTCGTTTATTAATTCGAATTGCTTACCATTCTTAGTTGTACCAAACCTCAATCCTTTTCCCGCTGAGGTTATTATGAAAGATAAGCTTTTCTGAGGCATTGCTAGTTCGATATGGTGCTATCTTTGTCTCTAATGTCGCCCAATTTGGAGAATATCATCCGACCGGTTGGGGTTTGAATTACGCTAGTTATCACAATATTTATCTCTTCGCTAATGTGTCTTTTTGCATTATCAATTACCACCATCGTTCCATCATCTAGATATCCGACTCCCTGATTCTCGTCCTTACCCTCTTTGATAACCTTAATCTTCATATGCTCACCAGGAAGAATCACAGGCCTTAAAGAATTAGCTAGTTGGTTTACATTGAGAACTTTGACACCTTGGAGATTGGCAACTTTAGTTAGATTGAAATCGTTTGTGACAAGATGAGCCTTAAGCTCCTTGGCAAGCCTTACTAGTTTTAAATCTACTTCTTTTATGCTAGTAAAATCTCTATCGAGAATTTTAACTTTAACATTTTTCTGATCTTGCATTTTTTTTAATATTTCGAGCCCTCTCCTCCCCCTAACTTTCTTTAAGGGATCATTTGAATCGGCTATCCACTGTAGTTCTCTAATAACAAATTGAGGTACTACAATTGATCCTTCTATGAAACCAACTTCGGAGACATCAGAAATCCTTCCATCAATTATTGCGCTTGTATCAAGAATTTTAGCAAATATGTATTCATCATCACTCTTTTTCGCTGATTCTGGATCCCCTCCTTTCTTTAGGCCAATTGCGATTCCGAGGCATATAGTACATAAAAAAACTACCGGATATGTCAAAGGAGGATATTTGCTATTTAACCCTACTATCTGGGAGAAATAGTTAAAAGTTAAAAACAATAATAATGCGGCAGCAATACCAATTGTTGCACCAATAAGCGCCTTAGCACTTAAATTGGTGAATATTTTCTCAGCATAGTAAACAAAAGCAAATGTCAACATACCACAAAACACGCCTATGCCAACTGAGTATGGAAGCAGCAGCCTCTGGTCTGTTTCAGCCCCGCTAAACGTAATCCAAAAACCCGCAATTGCGCTAATCATTGAAAAAATTATTCTTAATGGATTCATCATGAAAATTATAATGAATCAAGTTCAATTGACAAGTTCAAGAAAGAACTTGGAAAAAATGTTATGCTAATATTCTCAAGGGATTCTATGATTAAAAGATATAGTTTGGATCGAATGGAGTCTGTTTGGTCGGATCAAAATAGATATCAAAAGTGGCTTGATGTTGAAATTGCCGTTTGTGAAGCCTGGAGCTTTTATGGCCATATCCCGAAATCTTCGTTGAAAAACATCAAGAAAAAAGCCAAATTCTCCGTAAAAAGAATTGAGGCAATTGAGAAGACAACTAAACATGATGTTATTGCCTTTACTACAAACCTTGCTGAGTCAATAGGTAAAGATTCAAGATTTATCCATCTAGGTCTCACCTCGTCAGACGTCTTGGATACAGCACTTTCCCTGTTGATTGTTGAATCAGGCAATATGATAAAATTAGAACTTGATAAGCTCATTAAGACTTTAATGAAGATGTCTACGAGATATATTAAAACTCCAATAATAGGAAGATCACACGGTATACATGCGGAAGTCACTACTTTCGGACTTGTAGTAGCGAATTGGCTTGATGAAATCAAAAGATCTAGAAAAAGACTTGAAAATTCCATAAATATCTGCAATGTTGGCAAAATCTCTGGAGCTGTGGGAACGTATTCTAATGTTCTACCTAAGATTGAAGCTAAAGCATGCTCTATCCTAAAATTGAAACCAGCAAAAATAAGTAGTCAAATTATCAATAGAGATTATCATGCCGACTATTTTTCTTCTCTTGCCTTTATTGCCTCAGCCATAGAAAGAATTGCTATACAAATTAGGCATATGCAACGAACTGAGGTCTTAGAGGTGGAAGAACCCTTTTTGAAAGGTCAAAAAGGTTCTTCTGCGATGCCCCACAAACGAAATCCTATTTTGTCGGAAAACCTAACAGGTCTTTCAAGAATTGTTAGGGCTAATGCTGCTGCGTCATTTGAAAACATTCCGCTATGGCACGAACGAGACATTAGCCACTCTTCTGTAGAAAGGGTTATTGGACCTGACTCCTCAATACTTACTCATTTCATGTTGGACAGAGTGAATTATATGTTAGCAAACTTGAATGTCTATCCTGATAACATGTTATCAAATATATGGAAATCAAATGGTGTTATCTTTTCTCAGAATGTCCTAGTTAAGCTCATAGAGAAAGGCCTAACTAGAGAACAGTCCTACAAGATAGTTCAAGATACTGCTATTCATTCCTGGACACAGAAGAAAGACTTTCAAGATCTGCTATCTGTCAATCGACAAATTACCAAATATTTAAATAAAAAAGAAATTAGAGAATGTTTTAGTTTTAAGAATTTATTTGCGAATGCTGAATTTATATTAAAAAGAGTCCTTAAATCAAAATGAGAAACATATTTACATTCAGCCTTCTATTGTTATTCCTTTTTGTTGGCTGTGATTACTTAAGGGATATGGATACAAATCAATCCAATACTACAAAGGAAGAGGTTTTAAAAAAATTTAAAGAACACTTTGGAGACACCATCTCAGATGATGCATTAATATCAATTACTCCTCTTAAGGCCTCTCCCGTAAAAGGACTTCAAGAGGGCTCAATACTTTTTAAGAAATTAGACAAAACACAACAGCTGTCTTTTTTAGTCTCAAACGATGGCAATCATATTATCTTTAATCCTCAACTCTATACTTTCTCTGGAGGATCTCGAAATGAAGCAATAATGGACAATATAAATTTATCAAATACCCCAAGCTATGGGTCCAATAGTCCAGAATCAGTCAAAATAATAGAGTACTCAGATTTCCAATGTCCTGCATGTAAAGTTGCGGCAGATAATATTGTTTCAAAATTAAAAGAAATGTACGGTGAAAAAATTACCTTTTATTACAAACACTTTCCTCTACATTTTCACAAATGGGCTGATGATGCTGCCTATTATACAACTTGTATTAATCAAAGCTTTGGTAGTGAGCAATTCTGGTTAGCACATGATCTAATCTTTAATTCGCAAGATAAAATTGAGGAAAAATCTTTCAAAGAAGATGTCGCACAATTTTTTAATGATGCCAATCTTGATTTTGCATATGAAGAATGTCTTAATTCATACAGGGATGATAAATATGTTTCTATTGTCAAAGCTGATTTGAATGAAGCCAAGGTTCTTGGTATTAATTCAACACCAACGTTTATCGTGAATGGTTATGTTGTATCGGGTGGTGATGGAAATGCTCTTTTAAAGATTGTTGAAGCAATAGAGCAATCCTTCGAGTAGTTATTTTTTCGAAATGGAATTCTTAGAAAAGATTAATCAAGTAGTACTTGATAATAAAAAAGAAATAGATTCTTGGATTGAGTGGAAAAAATCACAAACAAAAATACCTTTTTATACGTCAGTTGACTTGCGAGTTTCCAAGAACAAGATTGCAGCCGTTGATACTAATATCTTCCCGGCCGGATTTAATAATTTATGTGAAAGATTCTTATCTAATGCGTTTACCCTGACCAAGGACTATAAAAAAGTAACTCATAAGTCAAAAATAAGAAAAGTATTAATTATCCCCGAGCTCCATACTAGAAATCCTTTTTATTGGGACAATATACTTTCGATTCTTAATATTTTGAAAAATGCGGGTCTCGAAGCCAGAGTTGGAGTAATTTCCGAGAAGAAATCGGTTATGAATTTTAAATCATCGTCAACGATACAAGTTGCTGGAGAGCCAGTAGTGAGAAAAGACAACAGACTACTCCTTTCGGATTTCGATCCCGATATTATTTTGATCAACAATGATTTTTCCGATTCGTCACCACCAATTTTATCTAATCTGGAACAGATAGTTACTCCACCTCCAGAGGTGGGCTGGCACTCGAGAAAGAAAAATATACATTTTGAATTTTACAATAAGCTAGTTAGTGAATTTAGTGAACTCATCAATATGGATCCTTTTCATTTTTCTTTACGGACCCAACTTGCTGAGAATATAAATTTTGAAATAATTGAAGATAGAGAAAGATTGGCGAACCTATCTAACAAGATGCTGCATGAGTTATCGGTTTATCACAACATGGAACATCCCATTTTATTCATTAAAAGCAACACCGGGACCTATGGAATGTCGGTAATGCAAATTGACAAAGGTAAAGACATAATAGACTTAAATAGAGACGGAAGAAAAAAAATGAAAGTCTCAAAAGGTGGCAACCTGCTAAAAGAAGTTGTTATTCAAGAAGGGGTAGAAACAATTTATTCAAACAAAGAACCTGTATACTATCTGATTAATGGGGAATTAGTCGGAGGTTTTTACCGCGTTAACGACCTACGAAGTTCGGTAGAAAATTTAAATACAAAAGGTATGTATTTTCAGTGCTTGTGCCTTGATAAGGGCAGTGATAATTGTCAAAATTTTCTTAATCCCGCATTGGAGACTATTTCAAAAATTGGTTCATTAGCAACTGGATATGAAATAGATTATCTATTGAAAAAAAATTAAATCTCTGAGGATTCTTCGCTAAGCGCTTTGTTGTAGGCTATCAACGCATCTCTTCGTGATAGGATTCCTATAATTTTCTTTGATCCAGGCTGGGCGACTACTGGTAAAATGTCTCCTTTGTCCCAATGTTTAAGCACTTCCAGCATAGATTCTTCTGGAGTTACGGTGTTTACATTTGTTGAGGCCAAATCTTTCATGACAACAACATCTCTTAAAGAATCTTCAAGAACCCATCCTCTGTAATCTTGAACAGATATTATTCCTGATAAATTGTCATTTTCGTCAATTAAAGGAAAAGTGGTTAGTTGAGTCGTTGGAAGAAACTCGATGAATTTACCAAGAGACATTTTCTCCGGGATTGTGACAACATTTCTTTTCATAATTTCACTTACCTTCATATTGCTTAATATGTGGGATTCTTCATTTTGCACTAACTCGATATTATCTTTCCTTAAATAGCACGCCTCAAAAGATCTTCCTATCATTAATCTATAAATGGATGTCCCAATGACAGAACTTACCATAATGGGCAAGACAGCCTCATAAGTCTGAGTTATCTCAAAAATAAAAAATATTGATGTTAAAGGCGCTTGGGTCATTGCTGCGAGAAATGTTCCCATTCCTACGATGGCATAAGACGTTGTTAAACTTCCTTGGTGTGCGGAGGCAAAGGAAAAAATGTTTTCTACTCCAAACCCAAATAGATACCCACACAAAGCACCTATAAATATCGATGGTGCAAATATCCCCCCGGGCCATCCACTACTAAGGGTTATCGATGTCGCGAGTGGTTTCAATAGAAGTATTCCAATGGCAATCCACAAAGTGTATTCATGAGAAAGAGCTTTTCTTATTGCATCGTGACCGTTACCTAAGACATCCATTCCTAAGCCTAGAGGAGCAAAAGCAATAAGCCCTAAAATAACTCCGCCAATTAAAGGTCTTATTCTTTGCTCGGGAAAGAGGTTTTCAAATATTCTCTCTATATTGAAATGTAATTTGGTAAAGAAAGCTGCGCCAAAACCTATGGCGATCCCCATCAAAGCGTAGATAAAAAGTTCTTTATAGTTAACTAACGAGAAGACAACATTGTAAAATACACTGTCCTCGGAGCTATAAAAAGCTGACACTACAGTTGCGGTTGCTGCCGAAATAACAACAGGCAAGAAGCTTCTAATTTTTATGTTCCTCAGGAGTGTTACCTCTTCAACAAAAAGAACCCCGGTTATTGGAGCATGAAATGTTGCGGCTATTGCACCAGCAATACCACATGCAATAAATATTTTCAAATCACCCTTTTTGATCCTTATTTTTTGTCCTACGATACTACCGATTGAACCACCTAATTGTGCCATAGGACCTTCTTGTCCGACGGAACCCCCAAAGCCCAAAGATACTATCTGAGAAAAAGTTTTAATTATTGTCTCTTTGGCGGTTATTATTCCGCTACCCTGAGAAATATTATGGATAAACCTATGAAATTTATATCCTAGAATATCATCTTTTTTACCAACGTATGTCAGAAAAAATAAAATAAGCCCACCAATAATTGTTCCGAAGATAACCAGATTCTTCTCTGCAAGTGGAGAAAGAAATAATGAAGAAATTGTATTGTATAAGAAATGAAAAATCAGATTTGAAAAGCCTGCACAAATCCCAACGATAAAACCGATTAATATGAAATAGGTATATTGATTAGTCCATAAATTATATATGGAACGACGTATTCTTCCTCTTGGCATTTATATCTCTTTAAAGTCTTTCTCCAATAAACTTTAAATGATTTTCTAGATAAAAAATAGTCAATATCCAAGTTTGACTACAAGTTTGTTTCATGAGAGAATTTAGTCGTTCCAGGTTCTAGGTATGTCATTAGAAAATCCAGATTATTATTCGGTTGGAAGTTTTTTCCTAACATTGGCTATTATTTTTATAGCTGGAAAGAAGATTAGCTCTTTATTCGTAAGGTTTAAACAGCCAGAAGTTCTAGGTGAGCTAATTGCCGGTGTAATACTAGGCGCCTTAGGTCTTATTCCCCTATATGGAGAAATGGGATACGATATCTTTCACCTTTTATCTGAGGTAGGTGTAGCGATTCTACTTTTTGAAATTGGTTTAGAGACGGACCTCAAAGAGCTACTTAGTGTTGGGTTACCATCTTTGCTTGTTGCTGCTATCGGTGTTATTGCTCCTTTCTTCCTAGGGTTTTATTGCATTTTTTATTTAAACGATTTGAATTTTCTCAGTTTTTCATCTGAAACCAGTTTATTTTTAGTTGCTTTAACAATTGGTGCTACTTTAACAGCGACCAGCGTAGGTATTACCGCGAGAGTCTTATCGGAGCTTAACAAGCTTAAGACAGTTGAATCAAGAGTCATCCTTGGTGCTGCTGTTATAGACGATGTTATTGGACTTATCATTCTTGCCGTGATTAGTGGCGTAATAGCCACAACAGGATCCGGAGGAGGAGCTATCTCTTTTGCAATAGGGGACATAGGAATAATAACAGCAAAGGCCGTAGGCTTTTTGTTTGTAGCCATAATAGTTGGCGACTTATTTACATCAAAACTTTTTATGTTCGTACATGGTTTGAAAGCTAGAGGCAGCTTGCTTCTCGGAGCACTTGCTTATACGTTTATCTTTGCCTATCTAGGCCAACTTGCCGGATTGGCACCAATTATAGGGGCCTTTGCCGCTGGATTATTGTTAGCCAAAACAAATCAAAAAACTTTAATAGAGGATCGATTAAAACCAGTGGCTGATGTCTTTATTCCTATATTCTTTATAATGGTAGGAGCCGCTGTTGATATTTCTGTTTTCAACCCCTTTGTAAAGGAAAACATTGCTGTTATACTCTTAGCTTTAGTTTTGTTTGTAGTTGCCATAATTGGCAAATTGGTTAGTGGTTTGGGGGCTTTTTCGTTAAAAGCGAACAAATTAGTGATTGGGATTGGAATGATACCGAGAGGTGAGGTTGGACTCATATTCGCTTCTATGGGACTTGTTTCTGGTGTGTTAAATAAAAGTGAATATTCAGCGTTGACGGTTATGGTTATGCTAACAACTTTTATTGCTCCACCTCTTCTTTATCGGTTTTTTAGAGATTAATTTATGAGATTTTTTCCTCTTTTTTTATTCTTGTTGAGCCTTGAAGCCTTCTCTGCTGATAGCTCCAATGTATTGCAAGTTGATGGCACGTTCTTTATCCAGCTCTCACTCTTTATCTTTATAATTTTATTTCTTAACAAATTTTTGTTTCAACCACTACTTAATTTGAAAGAGGATAGAGACATAGAGACTTCCGTACGAATAGAAAGGGCCGAAAGCATGCGAGAACAGTCTAAAGACTTAGATTCTGAATACAAAAAAAGATTATTAGAATTTAAATTAGAAGTTGAGCAGTCTTCAAATCAACAAATTAATGAGGCAAGAAAGCAAGCCGATATAATTATCAAAGAAGCCAAGGATCAGTCAATGGATACTATTAATGAGGCCAGAAAGAATTTGGATTCTGAATTGATAAGCTCGGTAAAAAACATGAGTATAAACGAGATTAAGGCAAGCAATGATGATATTTCATTGCGCATAAAAGAAATATCAAATCTTATAAGAAGTAAAGTTAATTAATATGGCAGAAGAACTAAATATAGTTGGACAACTCAGATTTGCTTCTCAGCATTTGTTTAATTTGATTGTATTCATTGGGATTCTCTACTATTTTCTAAGGAAGCCAATATCTGATTTTTTTTCTTCACGAAGTTTAAAAATTCGAAATGAGATAGATGAGGCTACCAAGATTATTGAAAGTGCCCAAAAATCGTATGATAGCAATTTAGGAAAAATGAACCTTATAGACTCGGACTTGGATGCTTTACGACACTCAATTGATTTAATTACCAACAAGAAGATTTCCGAGATTACAGATAATGCACATTCTGTAGCCAGTAAAATAAGCAACGATACAATTGAAATTATAGAATTGGAGTCAATTAAGCTTAAAAATGATATTCAAGCTGAGGTGCTCAAGAAAGCTATTGAACTTGCTCAGCATGAAATGAAGACCGATATCGACGACCATAAAGATACCAAGCTCATATCGAAATTCTTTGAGGAGGTTAAACAACATGCCGTCAGCAACAGTTAACGATTTTTTCCAAGCACTTACGGTTGAATCTCTTTCAAAAGATGAGCTTGAACAGGTCTATAGAGGTCTGTCAAATTTTGTTGATGTATTCAATGCTAACAATATGATTAGATCCTGTCTACTTAATAATATTTACCCTTCGTCTGTAAAGGCTGATTTGATTTCTAATATTGTCCTAGATTGCAAACATACTAGAAGATTTCTAGAGACACTAATTGAATTTAATCTTTTAGGGTCGTTTATCGATTCAAGAGAGTTCTTTTTAAAAAAAATAAGAAAAGTTTTAGGAAAGATTAGAATTGAAGTTACAACTATAAATATTAAGCAGACAGAAAAACTAAATCTCATTAGAGAAAACTTAAAAAGCATCTGGGGTGAGAACCTTGAGCTAAGCTTCAACGAAGACCCTAGGATTATTGGAGGTTTAATTCTACAAGTAGAAGATAAATTTTTTGATGGTTCGTTAAATGGGAAAATTAGTAAATTTAAAAATTTAAACCTTAAGGGAGAATTTTAATGTCCGAAATTAATATACAAAATATCAGTGAGCAGTTAAGACAGAAAATTCAAGGTCTTGAGGCAGGTTTTAAATCTGCCGAGGTCGGGACCGTTACTTCTGTAGGTGATGGTATTGCAAAAATCTATGGTCTTGATAAAGCCATGGCAGGAGAACTTATTGTATTTGACAGTGGAGTCTCTGGGCTCGTATTGAATCTCGAGGAAGATAGTGTTGGTGCGGCGATTTTTGGTGCAGATGATTTAGTTCGGGAAGGAGATAAAGTAAAAAGGACAGGTGAGGTTGCCAAGGTCGGAGTAGGCGATAAGGTTCTGGGAAGAGTGGTAGATGGTCTTGGTAGTCCAATAGATGGAAAAGGTCCAATTGAAACCCAAGAATATAAACCCGTTGAGATTAAAGCTCCTGGCGTAATCGTTAGAGAGTCCGTTCACGAGCCATTACAGACAGGTGTTAAAGCAATTGACTCTATGATACCAATAGGTCGGGGGCAAAGAGAATTAATATTGGGGGATAGACAAACTGGAAAAACGGCAATTGCGGTTGATACAATTATTAACCAAAAGAATACCGATGTGCATTGTATATATGTTGCAATTGGTCAAAAACAATCCACAGTCGCTCAAGTTGTGGAAAAATTGAAGGAGAATGGTGCGTTTGAATACACTACGGTTGTGGCGGCCAATGCTAGCGACCCTGCACCTTATCAGTTTCTTGCACCGTTTACGGGATGTGCTATAGGTGAATTTTTCAGAGATAATGGAAGGCATGCCTTAGTGATTTATGATGATTTAACCAAACATGCTTATGCCTATAGACAATTATCCCTGCTTTTGAGACGACCTCCGGGAAGAGAAGCGTATCCAGGAGATGTCTTTTACCTGCATTCCAGACTTCTTGAAAGAGCTGCCAAAATGAATAGCGAACAAGGCGGAGGATCGCTAACAGCCCTACCTATAATTGAGACTCAGGCAGGAGATGTTTCGGCATATATTCCAACTAATGTAATCTCAATCACTGATGGCCAAATTTATCTTGAAACGGATTTATTCTATTCTGGTGTTAGACCAGCAATTAATGTTGGGCTGTCAGTATCACGTGTAGGAGGTTCAGCGCAAGTCAAAAGTATGAAAAAAGTTGCGGGTACTTTAAGACTCGATCTTGCTCAATACAGAGAAGTTGAGGCCTTTTCTCAATTCGCATCTGATCTTGATGATGCGACTAAATCTCAACTAGAACGAGGATCTAGACTTGTTGAAGCTTTAAAACAAGGACAATATGTTCCATTGCCGGTAGAAAAACAGGTCTTGTTAATATTCGCCGTAACTAATGGTTTTACCGATGATGTTGACGATACTAAGATAGGTGATTTCGAACAGAAGCTTTATGATTATTTTGATGCCAATCACATTGATATACTAGATAAACTTCAATCCGAATTCTCTGACGAACTTGTCGCGTCTTTGAAAACGAGTTTGGAAAAATTTAAAGGGACGTATTCTTCTTAGTATGCCTAGTTTAAAAGAAATAAGAACAAAAATAGCAAGCGTGAAAAGTACGAAAAGAATTATGCAAGCTATGAAAATGATTGCTACTGTTAAATACGCGAAGACTCAAATCATGTTGAATTCATTCAGACCTTATTTCGAGTCTTACAAGTCAATCGTAACTGTCGTATCAAACTCTTCTAAGGGCTCTGGCAATAAGTTTCTTGACATTGGTACAGAAGAGAAGAGATGTTTGTTAGTTATAATATCATCTGATAGAGGTTTGTGTGGGTCCTACAATTCAAGTTTGTTCAGATCGATTGAAAAATATGAGTTTCCACAACAAACTATAGAGAAACTTTTTATAGGAAAAAAAGGTCAAGATTATTTTAAAGAAAACAGCTTTGGAAACGAGATTTTCTCCGCGGATGAAAAAAATTACAAGAGTGTTTCAGCATCCATTTCAGACAAAATCTTGTTACCCTTTCTGAACGGTGAAATTGATCAAATATATGTTGCTTACAACAAATTTGCAAGCGCCATATCTCAGTTACCTACGATAACAAAAATTTTACCAATGGAATTTGAGTACTCTGAAGATATAGAGCAAAACCCCGACATTTTAATTGAACCTGATATCGACCTATTTATAGAGACAGTTTTTCCTAAATTTTTAAATCTTACACTATCAAGTTTTCTCCTAGAGGCCATTACAAGCGAACATGCGGCCAGGACTGCGGCTATGGATAATGCAACAAGAAATGCTGATGATATTATAAGAGATACTACAATGTTATTTAATAAAACAAGACAGGCGTATATCACAAAAGAACTAATGGATATTGTGAATGGCGCTGAAGCTATGAAATAAAGGAGATTTAAATCATGGGTAATGATAATTTTGGACACGTAATTCAAGTTTTAGGACCGGTTGTTGATGTAGAGTTTTCTGGAGATGCTCTACCACCGATAAATAATGCATTAAAACTATCTAATTCTTTAATTAATGATAAGGAATGGAATTTAGTAGTTGAAGTTGCGCAGCAAGTTGGAAGCAAGCGAGTAAGGTGTATTGCAATGGATACAACAGATGGAATTCAACGAGGAGAAAAAGTTCTTGATACTGGAAAACCTATTAGTATCCCCGTTGGTAAGTCGGCACTTGGAAGAATGATGAATGTTGTTGGTGAGTCTATCGATGGAGGAGGCCCCATTGAAACGGATACATTTAGCCCCATACATAAGCCCGCTCCTTCATTTCAGGAGCAGAGTACAAAAACAGAAGTTTTTGAAACTGGAATTAAAGTTATAGACCTTTTGGCTCCTTTTCTAAAGGGAGGAAAAATTGGCTTATTTGGTGGCGCGGGAGTTGGAAAAACAGTCCTTCTTATGGAGCTCATAAATAATGTTGCTAAGGAGTATGGAGGGTATTCGTTTTTTGCCGGCGTTGGAGAACGAACCAGAGAGGGAAATGATCTCTATATGGAGATGAAAGAATCTGGAGTTTTGGGCAACACAGGTCTTGTTTTCGGTCAAATGAACGAACCTCCAGGAGCTCGCGCTAGAGTTGCCCTGACTGGTCTTACTTTAGCCGAACATTTTAGAGACCAAGAAGGACAAGACGTATTGTTATTTGTTGATAATATATTTAGATTTACGCAAGCTGGCTCTGAAGTTTCGGCATTGCTTGGAAGAATTCCCTCAGCTGTTGGCTACCAACCGACACTTGCAACTGACTTAGGAGCACTGCAAGAACGAATTACATCCACGGTTAAGGGGTCTATTACGTCAGTTCAGGCAATTTATGTTCCTGCCGACGATTTGACTGACCCGGCTCCTGCTACGACCTTTGCCCATCTGGATGGAACAATTGTTTTATCACGACAGTTGGCTGAACTTGGTATTTATCCTGCCGTTGACCCACTAGATTCGACATCTAGAATGCTTGACCCACGAATAGTGGGGGATGAGCATTATAGAGTGGCGAGAGAAGTCCAGCGAATATTGCAACGATACAAGCAATTACAAGAAATTATAGCAATTCTTGGTATGGATGAATTATCTGAGGAAGACAAGATAGATGTTTCAAGAGCAAGAAAAATTCAAAGATTTTTGTCTCAACCTTTTTTTGTTGCAGCACAATTTACTGGATTGGAGGGCAAATATGTTTCTATCCAAGATACAGTTAAGTCTTTTGATGAGATTTTAAGCGGGGAACTTGATGATTTACCTGAACAAGCCTTTTATTTGGTTGGAAGTATAGATGAGGCTAAAGACAAAGCAGGGAAACTAGGTTAGGTATGGATAATTCTTTTAGTCTAACAATATATACACCGGAAGAAGTTCTCTTCGATGAAAAAGCAAATTATTTTTCTGCTACTAATTCAACCGGAGAGTTTGGTATTTTACCGGGACACACACTTTTTTCCTCTGATATTGTGAGTGGAGATATTAGGGTTAAGTCTGAGAATGGAACAGAAAAAAAAATCAGTCATGGTCCTGGCGTTGTTAGCATGGAATCAAATCAGCTTATTGTTGCCCTAGAATCCGGGAATCTTGTTAAGTAAATTATTCGTAATAGTAATCTAAGCCAAGATGGTCAATAGTACCTTCACCAGCTAAATATCTCAGGGTGTTTTTTAATTTCATAGATTGAATAAATATGTCATGTTCTGGGTAAAGTGACTCATCATGCATAGGACTTTTAAAATAGAAAGACATCCATTCTTGGATCCCTTTCATTCCAGCTCTTTGAGCAAGATCCATAAATATAATTAAATCAAGAACTATGGGGGCTGCCAATATGCTATCTCTGCATAAGAAATTAACTTTTATTTGCATTGGATATCCAAGCCAACCAAATATATCTATATTGTCCCAGGCTTCCTTCTGATCTCCTCTTGGAGGATAGTAGTTTATACGAACTTTGTGATAGAAATCTCCATATAAGTTTGGATGCAATTCAGGTTGGAAGATGTGATCTAGGACGCTTAGTTTGCTTTCTTCTTTTGTTTTAAAATTTTTGGGGTTATCTAGAACTTCTCCATCTCGATTCCCAAGTATGTTTGTTGAAAACCAGCCATTTAGTCCTAATAGCCTACTCTTGATCCCAGGCGCAAGAATTGTTTTCATTAATGTCTGACCAGTTTTGAAGTCTTTTCCTGCAACAGGAATATTTTTTTTAAGACTTAGTTTTACTAAAGCAGGAATATCAACCGATAAATTTGGAGCACCGTTTGCATAAGCAGCACCACATTGAATTGCTGCGTAGGCATAAATCATACTAGGAGATATGTTTTTATCGTTTCTTTTAAGTCCTTCTTCAAATGATTTGATATTTTCGTGAACTTTACTTTTTTTTATAAAAATCTCTGTGCTTCCACACCACACCATAACTAATCTATTAATTTTATTCTTGGTTTTAAAGGTATTTATATCGCTTATTAGCTCCCTAGCAAGTTCAAAGTAATTTTTCTCTTTTTTTATATTCTTACCTTTTAAGTTAGAAGCATATCTCTTATTGAAGACAGCTTTTTCGGGAACTATTGATTCTAATTCATTTTTTAGTTGTTGAATCAATGATTCTTCAAGGACTCCTGCTTTGAGAGCTGCCTTATAACAATTTTCAGGATAGACATCCCACCCAAAAAATTCCAAGTCTTCGATGTCAGCCAATGACAACAAATCTTTTATCAGAGGAGACTTCTTACTAGTCCTTTTCCCCAATCTGATGGTTCCCATTTGAGACAGAGAACCGACCGGTTCCCCGAGCCCTTTTTTAAAAGCCTCAATGCCAGCAATGAAAGATGTACTAACTGCTCCACCGATGCCAGGTATTAAAACACCGAGCTTACCCTTAGGGGGTGTAATCTTAAATTTTTTTTTCATTAAATGATTTTTATCGTTTTGAGAATTGTTGACCTCTTCTTGCCTTCTTCAGCCCGTATTTTTTACTTTCAACCATTCGGGAATCTCTCATTAGGAGTCCCTTAGGCTTTAACTTGGATCGTAAATCTGCATTATAAAGAACTAGTGCTCTTGATATACCCAATCTAATGGCTCCCGATTGACCTGTTAATCCACCACCTAATACAGATATGTCAAAATTAAAGTCATTGGTCGTTTGAGTTAAACTAAGAGCTTCGGTTGCGTGACTAACCCATACTTCACGAGGAAAATATTCGGCTATATCTCTTTTGTTAATCCTTATTTGACCCTCGCCTTTTGAAAGCCATACTTTGGCTACGGCATTTTTTCTTCTCCCAGTGGCGTAATATTTTTCCGACATCTTAAATCTCAATTGCCTCCGGATTTTGTGCTTTATGTGGATGAGATGAATTAGAATAAATTTTTAATCTTCGCATCAATAAATCCTGCCACTTGTTCTTGGGAAGCATGCCTTTAACAGCTTTTTTTATGACTTCCGTTGAGTCTTTTTTAACTAATTCTCCGGCCTTTATGCTTCTAAGGCCCCCTGGATAACCAGTATTTCTATAGTAGAACTTATGATCCAATTTCTTCCCAGTAAATCTTATTCCGTCACTATTAATAATAATTACAAAATCTCCATTATCGGCTCCAGGTCGATAACTAGTTTTATTCTTTCCAATTAAAACGGTGGCAACTTTGGATGCCAATCTGCCCACAATTTTGTCCTTAGCATCTATTAAAAGCCATTTTTTTTCATTCATATTGTTTCCTGAAATAAATAAATTTAAGCTAATATATTACTGTAAGAGGTTTGCATGTCAAGGTAACACTCCAGATGCAACATGCTTTTTTTTAGGTTATATTACCTATGTCGATGCGGAGATATATATCAAAGGAAAGAGGGTGGTAATCATACATGCAAGTTAGTAAAACTTTAGATTATGCAGTTAGATCGTTAACTCATATAGCGCAAGCGGACGTGCCAATGTCTACAATTAAGGATATTTCAGCTCAACAGCATATCCCACATGATTATCTTGCTAAAATACTCAGAACTTTAGTGCAGAGAGGAATTCTACATTCTTCATCGGGTCCAGACGGAGGATATTCTCTGAAGAAGAATGCTGGAGATATTTCTTTGAGGGATGTGTATGAAGCCATAGAGGGTGATATGCATCTTATAGATTGCATGGACAAAGATGGACTTTGCGAGTTGTTTGATACATGCACACAAAGATCGGTTTGGGATCATCTTCAAGTAAATACTTTGAACTTTTTAAGTAAAGTTAGTTTACGTGATATAGCAGATAGTAATTTTAAGGATTTGGATACCAACTAAGCTCATGACCAAAGAACTAAGAATTGATAACGATGAAGCTACCAAGGAAATGCTTCAAAATGAGGAATACAAATATGGTTTTGTTACCGATATCGAGCAGGACATATTTCCGAAAGGTCTTGATGAAAAAGTAATACATCATATTTCAGAAAAAAAAGACGAGCCAAAATGGTTGCTAGATTTTAGGCTAAAGGCATATAAAAGATGGTTAAAAATGAAGGAGCCTATTTGGCCTAATTTAGAAATTAAACCAATAGACTATAATGGTATAAGTTATTTTGCCGGACCAAAAAAGAAACCGGAATCGTTGGACGAAATAGATCCAGAGATATTAGAAACATATGAAAAACTTGGTATCCCATTAGAAGAACAAAAGATGCTCGAAGGAGTAGCAGTAGACGCAGTTTTTGATAGTGTATCTTTAATTACCACCTTTAAGGATAAGTTGGCAGACTTAGGGATAGTTTTTTGTTCATTCTCTGAAGCAGTGAAAGAACATGAAAGTCTTGTAAAAGAATATTTAGGAACAGTAATACCCGCAGGTGATAATTTTTATGCTGCTCTTAACGCAGCAGTTTTTACCGATGGTTCGTTTGTCTACATCCCTAAGGGCGTTAGATGCCCTATGGAATTATCAACTTACTTCAGGATTAACGCAGAAAATACTGGCCAGTTTGAGAGGACGCTGATAATTGCGGAGCCAGGAAGTTATGTGAGCTACCTAGAAGGTTGTACAGCTCCCAAAAGAAGCGATAGTCAATTGCATGCAGCTTGTGTTGAACTAGTTGCTCATGATGATGCCACAATTAAATATTCTACTATTCAAAATTGGTATCCTGGAGATAAAGAAGGTAAAGGTGGAATATATAATTTTGTAACAAAAAGAGGCAATTGCTTAGGACGAAACTCTAGAATCTCCTGGACCCAAGTTGAAACGGGATCTGCTATAACGTGGAAATATCCCGGTTGTATACTTACGGGTGATAACTCAATAGGCGAATTTTATTCCGTGGCCTTAACCAACAATAGACAACAAGCTGATACGGGAACCAAAATGATTCACTTGGGGAAAAATACTAAGAGTACGATAGTGTCCAAGGGCATTTCAGCTGGCTATGGTCAGAATACATATAGAGGTTTGGTTGAAGTATCAAAGAATGCAGAAAATGCTAGAAATTATACCCAATGTGATTCAATACTCATTGGTGATCAATGTGGGGCACATACGTTTCCATATATAGAAATAAAAAATTCTAGCGCACAACTAGAACATGAAGCTACAACGTCTAAAATTGGAGAAGATCAGATTTTTTACTGTAAACAAAGAGGGATGTCTGAGGAAGATGCGTTGTCACTAATTGTTAATGGTTTTTGCAAAGAAGTCTTTAAAGAGCTACCTTTTGAATTTGCCGTTGAGGCTGAAAGATTATTGAGTGTGAGCCTAGAAGGAAGTGTCGGTTAGCCTTAGAGACGACACCGAATATAGACGAAAAGGGGGGAATTGTTTATGCTAGAGATAGTCAATCTTCACGCAGGAATTGAAGGAAAAGACATACTAAAAGGTGTTAATCTTACTGTTCAAAAAGGCCAAGTTCATTCGATTATGGGTCCTAACGGATCGGGTAAGAGCACTCTCGCTTCTATTCTTGCTGGCAAAGAAGATTATGTAATTACTGATGGAGATATACTGTACAATGGGGAAAGTATTATCGAAATGGCACCCGAAGAAAGAGCACAAGAAGGAATCTTCTTAGCTTTTCAATATCCGATTGAAATTCCTGGAGTCTCGAATAGTTATTTTTTGAGAGAAGCTCTTAATTCACTCAATAAAGCAAAAGGTCTTCCCGCATTAAAACCAGTTGAATTCATCAAAATTGCCAAAGAAAAGATTAAATTACTAGAAATGGACGAAGCGTTATTAAATAGGTCGTTAAATGAAGGGTTCTCTGGTGGTGAAAAGAAACGGAATGAAATTTTGCAAATGGCCGTTCTTGATCCACGCTTATCAATACTCGATGAAACCGACTCGGGATTGGATATTGATGCGCTTCAAATTGTTGCTAATGGAGTTAATTCTTTGAGAGGTAAAGACAAGTCATTTCTAGTTATTACTCACTATCAAAGACTTTTGAATTTTATAGTACCAGATTTCGTACATGTTCTTCTTGATGGAAATATTGTTAAGTCAGGAGATAAGAGCTTAGCACTAGAATTAGAATCCAAAGGGTATTCTTGGCTAGAGAAATAGACCATGGGCAATTTTGAAGAAAAATATATTACCTACTTCAGTAACGATGAGTTTAATCAATCTGCCCCTAAATGGCTAAATAATTTTAGATTAGAAAGTTTAAATTCATTTAAAGATATCGGCATTCCAAAAATTACTGATGAAGATTGGAGATTTACTGACCTAAAGGATTTTCTTACTAAGGATTTTTTGCCACTAAACGTAATATCTAATAAATTTGACATGTCTGAGCTACCGGAGTTTCTTACGAAACTCGATGCACACTTTATCTGTATTGTTAACGGGACTTTAGTGAGTTCAACGGATTTGGACTTTAAGGTTGTCAGTCTAAAGGATGGTATTACCAACGAAGATCAAAATTTAAAAAGAATCATTTTGGATGAATTTTCATCTAGGAATAAAGATTGTTTCTACGAGCTCAATTCTGCATTTCTAGAAAATGGTTTCTACATAGAAATAGAAAAGTTACAAAAGATTGAAAAGCCGATAGTTATAGTGAATAAATTTGATTCTAACTCATCGAATGCATTTATTAATCCAAGGAATATTTTATATTTTGGAGAATCAAGTAGTGCGGAAATAGTGGAATATTCTTTTTCGGACTCTAATGAATCGTATTTTTTAAATAAGACTACGATGATGTATCTAGATGCGAATTCAAAAGTCGAACATTTATCGATTGAGGATGGAAGCAAATCTTCATTTATATTCTCGAATCTAAAAATAAAGCAGGATAGGGAATCAAACTTGACTACGAATTCGATTTTGATGGGAGGAAAGCTAATTAGAAATAATGTGCATCCAATTTTAGATGGTGATACTTCTTATTCATCAATCCTTGGTCTTTACCTTCCTCAGGATAGTCAGTTGATGGATAATTATATGTTTGTTGAGCATTCAAAACCGCATTGTGGTAGCAGGCAATTATATAAGGGGTTATTAAAGGACTCGTCTAGAGGGGTTTTTCATGGCCGAATCGTAGTTCATGAAGATGCACAAAAGACAGATGCGAAACAAACTAATAAAAATTTATTACTTTCAAATTCTGCTCAAGTTGATACGAAACCTCAATTAGAGATATATGCCGATGATGTGAAATGTACGCATGGAGCAACAACCGGTCAATTAGACAAAGAAGCTCTTCACTATTTACGGGCAAGGGGTATCAGCAAAGATAAGGCAGTTTCTATGCTAGTGAGAGCATTTACAGATGAAGTGTCTGATGCACTAACAAGCAAGAACTTAGCTAATTTATACCGGGCGGTAGTAAGGGAATGGTTTATTTCATCAAATCTTATTGAGGAAGATGAGTGATTTGTTAAAGATCTGTAATTTGAACGAGATTCCGGAAAATGCACTACTAAAAAAAGAGATAGAGGGGCATTCCATAATACTAATAAGAAAAAATAAAGTTGTACATGTTATTGAAGACCAATGTAGTCATATGAATTATCCTTTAAGCGATGGTGAATTAGATAACGATGAGATTGAGTGTTCGTACCACGGTGCAAAATTTAATATAAAAAGTGGTGAACCAACATGTTTACCTGCAACTGAAAATATAAAAGTTTATGAAGTTGTTATTAAAGACGAAGAAGTTTTTATTCTTAAAAAATAAATAAATCCCCTTGACAATTATTTTTAAACAACTTAAAGTACAAAAAAATGGACTAATTTCATTTTTTAATTTTAAATGGAGGTACTACTTATGGCAGTGGCTAAAAAAAGAAAGCCTGCAGCAAAGAAAAAAAGAAAGCCTGCAGCAAAAAAAGCTGTTAAAAGAAAAACAACAGCTAAGAAAAGAAAGCCTGCAGCAAAAAAAGCTGTTAAAAGAAAAACAACAGCTAAGAAAAGAAAGCCTGCAGCAAAAAAAGCTGTTAAAAGAAAAACAACAGCTA
>JAYZEP010000007.1:0-33855 GCA_036337225.1 Thermodesulfobacteriota bacterium | reverse complement strand
TTCGATACCAGCAGCTTCTAGAGCAGACATGTGAACGAACACATCTTTGCTCCCATCTTCAGGTTCAATGAAACCAAAACGTTTTTGGGAGTTGAACCATTTTACTTTACCTTTAGGCATATTTTTTGCCCTCCTTATCTTTCGTCCCCAAGGGGATTTGAACCCCTGTTTTCGCCGTGAAAGGGCGGTGTCCTAGACCAAACTAGACGATGGGGACTCTTATGAGCCGTGCAGGATTCGAACCTGCGACCCACTCCTTAAAAGGGAGTTGCTCTACCAAGCTGAGCTAACGGCCCTTTACTGACCTTGAATATATCATGTAGTCGTTTATTGTCAAAGCTGGTTTAATATCTATTAATATGAAACGTTATAATTTTAATAAGAATTTTTTTCTTGCAACCTTTTCCAATTGCTTTTTCTTTGTAAATTTTTCATGCTTCTTCTTGCTCCCTTTGTTCCTGGATCAGACAGGTTATACAAAATCAGACATTGGGATAGTAATGTCCACATTTGGCTTCTCCTCAATTCTGCTAACTCCTTATACCTCTGTTTTAATAGACAAATACGGGAAAAAGACTCTGTGCTTTATGGCATTAATCTTGATGATGATGTCCTCACTTGGTTTTATCTTTATCAATGATTTTACTTTAATTGTCTTATTAAGAATTATTCAAGGAGCCGCCTTTTCGATTTTTTTTAATTCTTCCTCGGCTATTGCATCAAATAATTTAGATAACGATAAAAAACAAATCGGGCTTTCCTTTTTTAGCTCGTTTACTATTATATCGTATATCCTAGGCCCCTTTTTCTCAGAGAAAATAATAATTCAATTCGGATTTACAGAATTTTTTATCTATGCATCAATGTTTTCATTAATGTCGCTGATCTTAATTTGTTTTGTTCAAGAAAAAGATTCCGAAAAAGACTCGGCTGTTGATTTTTTAAGCTTTTTTAGGATTATACAAGAAGAAAAGATTTTTAATTATTTATTTGCGAATTTTTTACTCGCCTCTGGTTTTGGGGTGGTAATGAATTTCTTGTCTTTGTTTCTCAAGGATAACAACTTGACGGTCGGTTACTTTTTTATTTCTTATAGCGTAGTTGTTTCTCTAGTAAGGATTTTTCTTTCTGATAAATTTTCCTCACAGAATCTGTTTAATAAAATATTATTAATGCTTGTACTCTTTTCTGGGACGTTATTCTTTATACCCTACATAGACTCTAAAGGTGATATAATATTGTTCTCGGTTCTTTTTTCTTTGACTTATTCCCTTGTGTACCCTTTTTTGTCTTCTATCGTGGTTGCAGGTAAGCCCCAATCCCTAACCGGAAGATTGTTTGGGGCTCTTAATTCGTCATTTAGTATTGGAGTGAATTTGATGACATTTTTCTATGGATTCATCGCGGAACTTTGGGGGTTCAATACAATGTTTCACGTTGCTTCTGCTTTAATCCTTGTTGGTGTAGGGTTCGTATTTATGAGGGAGAGAAGGTTGATATAATGTCTTCTAGTTTTCAAGATTTAATTATTAAAGAGTTCGAAAGAAACGAGCTTTTATATAAGGATTGTCTAGGTGAGGCGTTAGAAGAATATGCAACATTATTGCTATCCGAAAACAAAAAATACAACTTAACTAGAATTACAACTCCTGAAGATATAGTAAATAAACATTTTATTGATTCGATATTAGGTTTTGAGAAATTTTTAGAAAATAGATCATCAAAGAATAGTTTTCACATAATGGATGTTGGGTCAGGCGCAGGATTTCCCGGAATACCTTTGTTGCTATATGATCAAATTTGTAAAGACAACCAATTAATTGACAAAATGGATTTGCTAGATTCTAATAGAAAAAAAACAGAATTTCTTGGTTTAATCAAGCCTAAGATAGCAAGAAGAGTGAATAGGGATTTAATTGAAATTCACAATTCGAGACTTGAAAATTTGGTACTAAGGAAAAACCCTCCAAACTTGTATGTCAGTAGAGCAACAGGGAAAATTTCTAATGTTCTCAATTTTCTTGAGAAATTCATCAAAAAAAATTTTAATGATGTAGTGCCAAAAGAAGGACAAATTTACCTCTTGTATTATGGCGGGCCTGATTCTGTAGTCTTGCCTAAAAAAGAAGGTCGATCATTTAAGCTTAGTCGTAAAGCTACCTGTAGGCTCCATAGGCAAGCCAGGAACGTATATGAATACCAGTTCTCATCAAGTAAGTATTTAAGAAAGAATGTTCTGTACGTGATAACTAACAAAATTACCTTTGACGATTAGTCGATATTGGCAGCAATTTCTCTTATTTGATTTAATACGTTCTTAACTTTAATTGAACAATCAGATATTAACAAATCTTTACTTTTAGAAGACAAAGTATTAGCTTCTCTGTTTATTTCTTGCATATAAAAATCGATTATTAGTCCTTTGGGTTTTTTACTTTGTAAAATCTTTTTCAGCTTTTGTAAATGAGAATGTAGTCTTAAAATTTCTTCTTCTATATCAATTCTTTCTATCATGTTGCCAATTTCTTTTTTAATATATATTGGATCATCATTAAAGTTTTTTAGTAATTCTTTTTTGTATTTACTTCTGATCTTGCGATTGGACTTTGCAAACTGGCTCTTAATTTTATTGCTTATCCTTACAATGCTGTCGACTTTCTTTCTGATGTCTTTTATCATTTTAGAGCCTTCCTGAGCCTGATCTTTTATCAGCTCTCTTATGCCTTGTTTGACAAGAGTAATTTGATATTTTTGAATTGCGGAGGATCTTTGTACATCACGAAACTCTTTATCTGCCAATTGATTCAGTTCCGAAAGCGAGATAGAAGGATTCAGGCCGTATTTTTTAGCTATTTTTGAAAATTCAATCAAGTGATTGTCAATCCTTTTTCTATTAAAAAATTCTTTTTCGGCAACCGTACTGATTGCAATTCGGATTTTACCTCGATTAAAATTTTGCCGTATTAATTTTTTAATCCCTTCATGTAGCTTGAAATTGTTAGATGTATCGTTGATGAAAATTTCTAAATTTTTACTATTTTCAGATTTTAGCTGTATGACAAAACTGATTAAACGTAACGATCCCGATACAGAGGAAAACCCCGTCATACTTCTTGTCATCTAATGCCCTCTAAACCTTTGCAATACAATTTAATACAAGTATTATGCTTTATTTATGGGTAAAAACAAAAGAACCATACTATTGAACGGAGCTTGTGGGAGAATGGGGCAGGCAATCGTGAACGTTTGTAGAAATCGTTCTGATTTTGAAATACGTTACGCACTTGAGCACCCCCAGCATAACAAAATCGGTACGAACTTGTATACTAGTAGAGACAAAAAAAAATATTCTTTAAAAAATATTCCAGTAGAAAAGTCAATTGATCAATTTAAAGTGGATTTCGTAGTTGATTTCTCTACGCCAAATTCGGCACTAAAAATTGCACACCAAGCTCACGATTTAAAAATACCATTTGTAACTGGTACAACTGGTTTTACAAGTACACAATTAAAAAAACTGCAGGTTCTATCAAAAAAAATACCAATTTTACAGTCGTACAACATGAGTGTGGGTGTCAACATTGTTTTAAAAATTTTAAAAGAAAATATTTCGTATTTTAAAACAACAAATATGGAAATATCCGAGACACATCATAAAGGTAAAATTGATAGTCCAAGTGGAACTGCAAAGTTAATCAAAAGTACAATTCTAGAGGCCGCTAATAGGAAATTTAAAATCAATATAGATTCCAAGAGGGAAGGTCGTGTTGTTGGAGAACACACGCTGGCTTCATATGGAAACAAAGAGAATATTTTTATTACTCATGAAGCTCTAGATAGAGAAATTTTTGCTAGTGGAGCGTTGATTATGGGCAGAGAATTGTTGAGAAAACGAAAAGGATTCTATTCAATCTTCGACTTGATATAATAAAGTTCATATGTCTTTTGTCGTTAAATATAAAGATTCAAATTCAAATGCAAGGGTAGGGACCCTCCGGACTTCGTCAGGCGAAATCGAAACTCCAGTGTTTATGCCCGTTTGTACCGGTGGTGTACCAAAAGCTTTGAGCATAGACGCTCTTAGCTCTATAGGTTTTAATTTCATAGTGGTCAATGCTTATCATTTGTTCTTAAGGCCCGGTCATGAAGAGATAAAAGATTTTGGAGGATTACACTCTTTTTTAAATTGGAAGGGTACGATTCTAACTGATAGTGGTGGTTTTCAGATTTTCAGCTTATCTTCTTCCGCAACGATTGAGGATGAAGGTGTATCTTTTAAATCATTCATTGATGGTTCAACTAATCTAATAACCCCAGAATTGTCAATTAAAATTCAAGAGTCTTTAGGTTCGGATCTCATGATGATATTAGACGACTGTCCAAAATCTGATTCTGAGTATTCTAGAATCCTTAGTTCGATTGAACGAACTCGACAATGGGCTTTGAGATCAAAAAAAGCCAAAAAGACAAAAAACCAATTATTTGGAATTGTTCAAGGTGGAATCTACAAAGACCTAAGGAAGCTCTCAATCGATCATATGCTTGATATAGACTTTGATGGTTACGCAATTGGTGGCCTTGGTTTAGGAGAAGGACAAGATGCTACTTATGAAATTACTGACCATGTTTGTTCCTTTTTACCTGTTGATAAACCGAGATACTCTATGGGGATAGGAAAACCAGAAGACATAATTAATTCTGTTGAGAAAGGTGTTGATATATTTGATTGCGTTGTACCAACTAGAAATGCAAGGAATGGTACCCTGTATACCTCCAATGGTAAGATTAATATAAAAAATAGCATGTATTCGATGTCAGACGAACCTATCGATTCTCATTGTGATTGCTATATATGTAAAAATTATTCTATTGGATACATAAGATACTTGTATATGTCAGGGGAAATTGCGGCTTTATCTCTTATGTCATCATCTAACCTTTACTTTTATAAACAATTGATTGATTCTATTAGAAAATCTATTAAAGGTGACAGCTTTATGGATTTTAAGAAAACTTTCTTAGAGAGGTACAGAGATGAGAAAAACTAAAAAATTATTTTTTACACTATTTGGGACAATATTTCTAATTGTTTCGTGCGCACCGCCACCGTCTAATGGAGAAACATCCTTGCTTGGTTCAATAGGCCCATTCTTGCCCTTCGCCCTTATCATTCTTCTATTTTATTTTCTTATTATTCGACCTCAAGGTAAACAACGAAAAGAAAGGGATCTTATGCTAAGCTCTTTAAAAAAGGGAACCAACATTTTAACAAATGGGGGTATCTTTGGAAAAATTATTGATGTGCTCGACGATGGCGTATTGCTAATAGAAATCTCCAAAGGAGTTAATATAAAAATTAAAAAGGACTTTGTAAATTCAGTATCTGATGTCGATACTAAAAAGAAATAAGAGTTAATTTGATATGAGCCAATTAAGAATATTTAGACTCCTGTCTCTAATCGTTTTCTTACTATCTCTTGTGTTCATCTATCCAACTTTTAACTCTAAGAGTTTGCCGGACTGGTGGGAATTTGTTTTCCCGGCCAATAAGATTAATTTAGGCCTTGATTTACGAGGAGGCGTCTTTGTTGTTATGGGTCTAGATGAGGCTATCTCCGAATCGATAATAACGGAAAAAGAACAAGAAAGAATAACGAGTTCAATTATTAATAAAAAGATACTATTAAGAGATTCAAAAACACAAAAGAACGAAATAACACTTAGCTTTTATGATGAGAAAAGCATGAAAGAATCCTACGATTTCTTATCTGAGAACTCTTCTTATTTGATTACTGGATCGAACAATTCGATAACCATTTTATTGTCAGATGACTTCATATCTGCCACTAAGAAGAAGCTTCTTGCCCAAGTAAAAGATATTTTATTTAATAGGATTGACCAGTTTGGGGTCGTCGAATCCTCTGTTCAGCTTTCAGGTAGCGAAAAAATTGTTATACAAATACCAGGAGTAGATGCGAAAGACAGAGAGAGAATACTCAATATCGTATCTAAAACTGCTATGCTAGAATTTAAACCTGTAATTGAAGAATCTGATTCCAAAGCACTATTGTATTCAAAATACAAGCTGACCTCCGATCAAGGTAACAATCTAGTCATATATCAAGCTAACAACACTTCGGATACAGCTGATAGATTTATCGTCACGAACAAAGGATCTCCACTAAAAGGGTCTACAATTATTGATGCGGACGTTGTGTATGATGAACTTAATAGGCCCTATGTGGCTTTTACTCTGAATTCCGAAGGGACAAAGATTTTCTCTAAACTTACCAAAGACAACATAGGGAATCAGATTGCCATAATTCTTGACGGAAAAGTTAAATCCTCTCCTGTTGTACGGGATCAAATATTTAGCAAGGGTAGCATTACCGGGAACTTTTCTTTTGAACAAGCACATGATTTAGCGATTATATTGAAGTCTGGATCATTGCCCATCCCAATCTCTATCTTGCAAGAAAAAACTATAGGGCCATCTCTGGGCTCTGATTCTATAAGTAAAGGCCAAACTTCAATGATTTTCGCCTCAATCCTAATTTTTATTTTTATAATTTTATATTATAGAAAACTTGGTCTCGTATGTGATTTAGCGCTTGTATTTAATTTTATTTCGATTTTTGGTTTATTGTCCCTATTTGGAGTAACTCTAACTTTTCCCGGCATTGCCGGACTTGTTTTAACTTTAGGAATGGCGGTCGATGGCAATATAATTATTTACGAACGAATCAAAGAGGAGCTCGCTAAAGGAAAAGAAAATATGGCGAGTATTGAAGTAGGATTCGAAAAATCTTTATCGACAATAGTTGATGCGAACCTTACGACTTTAATTGCTTCTATTTGTATGTTTCTTTTGGGGGATGGCCCAATAAAGGGTTTCGCGGTAACTCTTTCAATAGGAATATTTTCAACTATATTCTCCAATATCGTATTCACCAGAGTTTTAACTAGATATCTAATTAATCCCGCGCTTCTCTCGGGAGATAAAAAATGAACCTTAGTTTCTTTAATTGCATGAGGTTTACTTGTCTCGTGTCACTTGTTGTAGTTGGTCTAAGTGTTTACAAAATAAACAACGAAGGATTGAAATATGGCATAGAGTTTATGGGTGGGACGGAAGTCGTTTTAGATTTTAATGAAGATATAAAGATTGATACTATTAGGAATCTCTTTGCAGAATCTGGATTCTCAAATGTTTCAATACAGAATTATGGTAACGAACAAGATAATGAATTTTTAATTAGATTACCCATCGATAAAGAATCACAAGATGCAGACTTGGGTGCATATAGAAGCACGTTAAAGAACCTTCTCGAGAACAATTTTTCTTCTGATGAATACTCTTTAAAAAGAATAGACTTTATAGGGCCAAAAGTTGGCAAAGAATTAATTCAAAACGGAATATATTCCATAATCTTTGGGTCCGTGGCGATTTTGATTTATGTTTTCTTCAGATTCAGCTTTAGTTTCGCACTCGCAGCAGTTTCTGCATTGTTCCATGATTTTATTATAACGACCATGCTTGTTACATTGCTAGATATAGAAATAACACTTTCTACGATTGCTGCATTATTAACTGTAATAGGGTATTCAGTTAATGATACAATAGTTATATTTGATCGGGTTAGGGAGAACATGAAGGTACTTAAATCATCTCTTAATGAAGTGATCGACACGAGCATACTTCAGACTTTATCAAGAACCATTTTAACCGTGCTTACTGTACTAATCGTGCTTGTACCTCTCTATTTCTTTGGTGGAGTTGAAATAGAGGATTTTGCCCTTGTTATGATTATGGGAGTCATAATTGGCACTTATTCATCTATCTTGTTTGCTCCATATGTTATGTATTTATTAAATAAAGGAAATATAAATAAAAATGTCTGATAATTATTTAACAAGGATTGAAAAAGACTTAAAAAAAATCTCATCCAAGAACGAGCTGATGAACGTCAAGTCCAAATATCTTGGAAAGAAGGGCGAAATTACGCTTCTGACAAATTCATTGAAAGATTTATCTATCAAAGATCGGAAAACCGAAGGTGCGAAAATTAACAAAACAAAGAAGCAAATTGAGTCCCTACTGGAAGATAAGCTTAATGAGATACAAAATAAATTAATTAACAATAAGCTTAATGAAGAAAGAATCGATGTAACTCTACCTTCACGAGGGGCATCGTTTGGTAGTGTGCACCCCATTTCTCAAGTTTTACAAGAAGTAACTAAAATTTTTAGAGATTTTGGATTCGAGATTGCCGAAGGTCCGGAAGTTGAAACCGATTATTACAATTTTGAATCTCTCAATATACCAAAGGATCATCCTGCAAGAGATATGCAAGACACTTTCTATCTTGAAGACAATAAGCTACTAAGAACTCATACCTCACCGATGCAAATTCGGATTATGGAGAACAACAAACCACCAATTAAAATAATTTCACCCGGTAAAGTGTATAGATGTGACAGCGATGTTACCCACACTCCTATGTTTCATCAAGTGGAAGGTTTATTGGTAGATGAAATCGTTACCTTCGGAAACTTGAAAGGCATTCTTATGGAATTTTGTTCAAGATTTTTCGGCAACGACACGAAGATAAGATTTCGACCTAGTTATTTCCCTTTTACTGAACCAAGTGCCGAATTAGATATTGAATGGACCGACAAAGCGGGAGACAAGACCTGGATGGAAGTGCTTGGATGCGGAATGGTAAACCCAAAAGTTTTTGAATTTGTGGGCTACGATTCTAACAAATTTTCTGGCCTAGCTTTTGGTATGGGAATTGAAAGACTAGCTATGATTAAGTTTGGCATAACTGACATTAGATATTTCTACCAAAATGATTTAAAGTTTCTTAGTCAATTTTGATAATCGGAGGAAAATATGAGCATAAAGCCGGATCATTGGATAAGAAAAATGGCTTTGGAACACGGGATGATAGAGCCGTTTGTAGACAAACAAACAACAAAAGGAGCTATTTCGTACGGCGTTTCTGCGTATGGTTACGATATAAGGGTTAGTGATGAATTTAAAGTTTTTACTGATGTATTTAATACTGTTGTAGACCCTAAAAACTTTGATGAAAAATCCTTTGTGACGATTGTTAACAAAGAATGCATTATTCCACCAAATTCTTTTGCTCTTGCTAGAACGGTCGAATATTTCCGAATTCCAAGGAGCACGATTACTGTTTGCGTTGGAAAATCAACATATGCAAGATGTGGCATTATCGTTAATGTAACTCCGTTTGAACCAGAGTGGGAAGGTTATGTAACACTTGAAATTTCTAACACCACTCCTTTGCCTGCAAAAATTTATGCAAACGAAGGTATTGCTCAAGTTCTCTTTTTTGAAAGTGACGAGCCCTGTGAAGTTTCATATGCGGACAAAAAAGGGAAGTACCAAAGTCAGACCGGAATTACTCTGCCGAAGATGAAAGATTAGCTCTTTAATAAAATTTGAGCCATGTTAGAATTGACGTACACAATATGTCAGTGGTAAAGAAAACCTCTCCAAACAGTCAATATAGTGCCAAATCTATCCAAGCCCTTGAGGGTTTGGAAGCCGTAAGAAAACGTCCGGGCATGTATATCGGCGACGTGACAAAACGAGGTCTCCACCATCTGGTTATCGAGGTCCTGGATAATTGTGTAGATGAAGCTCTGGCAGGATTCTGTGATTCTATAACGATAACTATCAACAAAGACGAAAGCATTTCATTGGAGGATAACGGTAGGGGGATACCAGTTGATATGCATTCTCAAAAGAGAAAACCAGCTGTAGAGGTTATTTTAACGACTCTTCATGCTGGAGGTAAATTTGACTCCAAAACATATGCTGTATCCGGTGGCCTTCACGGTGTTGGTGTAACTGTTGTTAATTTTCTCTCCGAATTTCTTGAAGTAGAAATATCTCGAGATGGAAAGGTTTGGCATCAGAGATATGAGCTTGGGAAGGTTGTTTCGAAACTTAAATCTATTAGAAAAACAAAAAAAACAGGTTCGAAAATTACTTTTAAGCCCGATTCAACTATATTTGAACCAGTAATTAATACAAATGGACGATATGATTTTGAACCAAAATTCGATTTCTCTTATCTGTGCAATAGGGCTCGCGAGCTTGCATTTTTAAATGCTGGCTTAAAAATTTCATTAAATGACGAAAGAACATCAGCGGAGGAAAGTTATCTTTACAAAGGCGGACTTAATTCTTTCGTAGAGCATTTGAATGCTGGTAAAAAATTAATTAATTCTAAGCCAATATTTATTTCTGGCTCTAGAGACGAGAATATTGTTGAAATTGCTATTCAATACAACGAAGGATATTCAGAAACGATTTATTCTTATGTGAACAATATCAATACAATCGAAGGAGGGACTCATTTAAGTGGTTTTCGAAGTGCCCTGACAAGATCAATTAACAAATATGCAAAAGATCAAAACCTGCTTAAGAATGGCACTGCACAAATTATGGGTGATGATACTAGAGAAGGTTTGACGGTTGTCGTAAGCATTAAGATTCCTGAGCCAAAATTTGAAGGCCAAACAAAAACCAAACTGGGCAATTCTGAGACTTCAGGCATTGTTGAATCGCTTGTTAATGATTCCCTGGGTGATTATTTTGAAAGGAATCCTTCTCAGGCAAAAAAAATTATAAATAAAGCCATTGATGCTGCAAAAGCAAGAGAAGCTGCTAGAAAGGCTCGAGATTTAACAAGACGTAAAGGGGCCCTCGATATAGGTTCACTGCCTGGGAAATTAGCAGATTGCCAAGAAAAAGATCCGGATAAATCTGAATTGTTTATCGTTGAGGGTGAGTCTGCTGGTGGCTCTGCTAAGCAAGGAAGAGATAGAAAAACCCAGGCTGTATTGCCTTTAAAAGGTAAGGTTATCAATGTTCAAAAAGCGAGATTAGATAAAGTTCTGGGCAACGACGAAATAGGTACATTGATTACCGCCCTAGGTGTTGGAGCTCCAAATGATAAGAGTTCAGAAGAAGGTAATGGGTTCGATATCTCAAAACTTAGGTATGGGAAAATTATTTTAATGACCGATGCTGACGTTGATGGTTCTCACATTAGAACTTTGTTGCTGACATTTTTTTATAATCACTATAAAGAAATTATTCGAAAGAAAAAATTATTTATTGCTCAACCACCTCTATTTAAATTAAAAAGGGGGAATAAAGAAGAGTATGTTCAAGACGAAACCGAGCTCGACGAATTTATTCTAAGAAATTCAATCAATGAAATAATTTCCGAAGATAGCCTTAAAAAAAATAAAATTTCTCCAAAGAATCTATTAACTAACATCTCTCACTATAGAAGGTTTAAAAACCTGGTTCATACAATGGAGCGCTCAGGTAACGATCCAAGAATTTTGAATATTATTTTACGATTATCCGCAGAGAATGATAAAATTGATTTTTCTAAACCCAAGATAGGACGTATTGTAGTAGACGAATTCAAACAAGATAATCAATCTTCTGAGATTGATTACAATGTTACCTCGAAGAATCCTATATCAATTACAATTACAGTTAAGAGCGAAGGCAAGGAGGCGATAACAATTATAAATAAGTTACTTCTTGATTCACAGATATTTAAGAAGGCTGTTGCCGAGTTTCAACAGAGTACCGATAAGCTGAATTTCCCCTTCAACTTTACTGTTAAATCTGGCGAATCTTATAAGGCCCTAAATTTGGAGATACTTCTTGGTCAGTGTATTGAAATCGGCAAGAAGGGATATTCAATCCAACGATATAAAGGTTTAGGTGAAATGAATCCTGAACAGCTATGGGAAACAACGCTAGATCCTTCTTTGAGAGTTTTAAAGGTAATTAATATGGCTGACGTTGAAGATCTCGAAAAAGATAGAGAAGAAGAAAAATTATTCGAAGACCTAATGGGAGATCAAGTCGAACCTAGAAAAAAAATCATTGAAACCAATGCTCTCAATGTAACGAATCTAGATATTTAATCTTTAGGTTGGTCCGTATTATCTGTTACAACTTTTTTGATGTCGTTAATTTCTTCGTTGACGGACTCATTTAGTTCATCCTTCAAATTTGTTATTTTTCTATAGAACCGGGCACAATTTTTAGCGATGGTAGGTAATTCATCCGGACCAAATAAAAGAATAAAGACAACTAATACAAAGACAATCTCGGAGAAACCTAAACCAAACATAGAATAATTATATAGTAAATATTTTATTTTATAGGTTTTTTAACAAACAATGCTATAGATGCGCCAATTAAACATACAATCATGGAAAAATATAATCCATACAAATATGTATCAAATTGGTCTACAAGAAAGCCTGCTAAAGGGGGTCCAATTATGGCAGAAATTGAAAAACTTGTTCCAAATACACCAAAAATTTGCCCGGCATTGACTGTTCCAAAGAAATCCTTGAGCTTACTTGGAAAGATAGGAATCCAACCACCATAACAGAAACCAAATATGATTCCGAATATGATGTACGATAGAATATCATTGGCATTGATTATTATTAAAATTGATAGACCCTGACCGAGAAAAACCAAAAAAAGAATCTTGGCTCTCTGAGTAAATTCAGCTAAGTATCCTGTTACCAATCTACCGCATAAACTACCAACAGCAATTGCTGCTGGCGCTGCTGAAGCAGCTAGTAGGCCAAGATTTTTGCTTAGAGCATAATCAAATTGTAGTGTTATGACGATTAGAAAGGCCAACATTCCAAAAATCATTAACGAATAAAGAATAAAAAAGGGCGCTGTTTTTACTGCCTCCATTGTTGACCAAGCATTTGATTCGTGTTCTTTTTGTTTAGGGAAAGGTCCACCGTAGGGCTCTAAGCCTAATTCCTCAGGGCTTTCTTTCATTAGGAATGCTGCGAATGAAAAAATGAATGCAATTATTGCCAAAGATATTAGGGTTGCTTCTAAAGAAGCATTATCCAGTATGAATGCAGATAAAGGGCTAATGGTTAATCCACTAATTGGAACTCCCGCTGTAATAATGCCGACAACAAAGTCTCTCCTTTTGTTGAACCATCTTTGTGCTATAGCTACTGCCGGAATATAAAAAGCTCCATCACCAATTCCAGGCAATATGCCATAATTGATAAATAGACCAATTTTAGTTTCGGAATATGCTGTTAGGAAAAGACCTAAGGCGCATATGACGCCACCTAAAAAGATAATTTTTTCAGGCTTATGTTTGTCAATCAATCTTCCAAAAACGACCATTGAAAAAGCAAACACGAGACATCGAACCGCGAAGATTGAATTAACTAATGCTTTCGTCAAATCAAATTTTTCTTGTATCGATGGCAAAAGCACTCCAAAAGAATAGAGAAGTAGTCCATCAAGGAAAACCAACATAACCCCAGCACAAACTACTATCCAGCCATAGAATATTTTGTTTTTATTCATAATCACATCTTCTTATTTTTATTTAACTAGCAATGTCCTCTAAGAATTTCTCTAGTTCTGTCGGGAAATTGACTATTTTTTCTTCACCGCTCGACATATCTTTTATTCTAACTAAAGATTTGCTAAATTCGTCCTCTCCAATTATGACAACTTTTTTACTGGACATCTTATTCGCTGTTTTCATCTGCTTTGTAAAGCTCTTTGCCTCGTATTCAATCTCTACCTTAAAATTGTTATTTCTTAACTTATCCGCAATTTTGAACGAGTAATCCTTAAATTGAGAATCTTGATATGCGATATAGAAGTCTACTGTATCTGCTTGATTGTCGTTAAATTGTTGTTGGTCGAGCAGAAGAGCTATTCTTTCTATTCCTGCAGCGAACCCTATACAATCAGTTTTGGGACCGCCCAATTTGTGAACTAGACTATCATATCGCCCTCCCGCTAGTATTGCGTTCTGAGTTCCCAAATCTTTAGATGTTACTTCAAACACCAAATCATTGTAGTAGTCTATACCTCTGACTAATTGATTATTGACTACGTAATTAAATTCCAAATCATTAAGAATCTTTTTTAGCTTCTCGAATCTTTCCAGTGGTTCAACTCCGATAAAATCTATTGTGCGGGGGACGTTGTCAAACTTGTATTTATGAATAGCCTTATCTAAAAATCTCAGAGGACTTTTGTTAAGAATTTCTAAATCATCTTTGCCTATGGAATTTATATGTTTTTCTGCGTAACTTAAAACAGCCGAAGAAATTTTTTTTAGTGATTCACTATCCCCAATTGAATTAATCTGAAATACATAATCCTTAACCCCTATGCGATCTAAGAGAGTTTTTGCTAAATGCAAAATCTCTACTTCGTGATACAGCTCCTTTGATCCTAGCAATTCAATTCCTATCTGGTGAAACATTCTATAGCGGCCTTTTTGAGATCTCTCGTATCTGAACATCGGACCCAAGTAAAAGAGCTTATTGATTTTCTTTGTTTTATAGAGGGAATTCTCAATAAAACTTCTGACCGTTGGCGCAGTGCCTTCAGGTCTCAGGCAATAAGAATCATCAATCTGATTTTTTACCCCAGAAAGATCCTTTTTTAATACAAATTCATACATTTCCTTAGAAACGTCGCTATCTGATCCTATTCCCGTTTTAAATGTAGAGTCGTATTCCATAACCGGCGTTACTATCTCGGAAAAATTATATATGGACATGGTTTGCCTTAAATTATCTAGAATTGAATTCCAGTAATATGACGTATCTGATCCAGAAGAACCGTACGGAAGAATATCCCTAAAACCTTTTATTGCTCTCATTTAATCCAATACCAAATCTTAATTAAATATTGTTTATTAATCAATTAATCAATAATATATACTAGTGCAAATATATTACATAGGAAGTCCAGAGATTTTTGGCGAAGGCGCAAGCGCTATACATGTTGCACGAATGTGCGAGGCCTTCTCAGAAATAGGACATGATGTTACACTCAGGATACCTATCTCTTCAGTGGATGAAGATAGATTTTTTTCTTTTTATGGAGTCAAAAAATCGTTCAAAATTGAGCCTTCCATAGGTTTCAAGCAAGGACCACTAAGACATTTCTTTCATGGTATAAATTCTTCCATAAGAACTGCCTTGCTTGATAAGTATGATTTTATTATTACGAGAAATATTACATTTGCTTTTGCTGCATCATTTATTAAGAAAAACATCATAGTCGATATACATCACCCACCAATTAATTATTTCTCCACATTGGCTATCAAAAGATTTTTAAAATCTGATAGTATTTTTAAAATAGTCTGCAATTCTCATGGAACAAAAGATATCTTAGAAAAGGGTTTTTCTTCTTCACGGAAGATGCAAGTGCTGCATAACGGCGTCAATTTGAACGACTTTGTGCCAAACCAGAGTATTAACGCCCTAAAAGATCGATTAGCCATTCCCTATGAGTCAAAAATCATATCTTACATAGGCAATACTTATAAAGGTAGGGGGATTGAGAAGATGATTGATCTCTCAAAAACTCACAGAAATTTGTATTTTTTGATAGTCGGCGGGGAGAAACAAGACAATGAACAATACATGAAATTAATTGGCAAGGAACAACGCAACATACTCTTTACAAATCATATCCCCCACGTTGATATTCCCAACTATCTTTTAATATCCGATATCCTACTTATTCCTTACGAGAAAGAATTTACTATAAAAGGTGATAAGATTGCCACTGATTATTCATCTCCAATCAAGCTTTTTGAATATTTATCATCTGGAAAACCCATCATCGCTTCAAGCTTACCGCCATTCTCGACTATATTAAGAAACGGCCATGATGCCTTGCTTGTGGACCCAGATTCTTACGAAGATTTAAATAAATCACTAATAACATTACTCGAAGATGATCAATTAAGATTGCGACTTTCTGAAAACTCCCTTAAGCTTTCAAAAAACTTTAGCTGGAAAAAAAGAGCGTCCATGATGTTGGCTGATTTATAGGTACAGAAATGAGAATGATTTTTATCTTTTTTGCTTTTTTCTCAATGAGCTTGTTCGTATTGTCAGAAGATTACGTCGAGGAAAAGAAAAAACAATCTAAAACAGAACGCAATTTCCTAGAGGACTCTCTCAGCATTCACTATTATATGTGGGCGGGTAGGATTTTGTATGTAAGAAATAAGGATAGTAAAATTTTTGACACCAGTCCAAAAAAATGGAGGAACAATATAACTAATCCAGAATGGAACGATGGGGACAGTTTTGTTACAAACTACATATATCATCCATATTTTGGTGCTCTATATTATCAAATATATAAAGATTTAGGATACGAAAACAATCAGGCTTATATAGGTTCTGTGCTTCAGAGCACATTGTGGGAGTTTATAATCGAAGGTACGGTGGAAAAGCCATCCCTTCTAGATACAGTTGTAACACCTGTATTTGGCATTCCACTAGGGATATATTTCGAAAAACTCACCACAGAACTTGAAGAGTCGCCTTATTTATTCAAGAGAGCATTGTCTTACATAATAAACCCAGCAAAAATTTTTCTCTCGGAAGGGGATATGGGTTTTGTCAATCCAGTCTCTGGATCCTTTATGGTGTACAAGTCTTTTGAATATTCAACCCATGAACAAGAAGCCGAAATCAATTATTCTTTTTTAGGTGGCACTCCATTGCCTAATAATTTATTTCGACTGCGAAGTTATTTTTTTGACATAAAACAATATAGGGGAGGGGGCTCGGATATCCTTTATTTTGTAGATACTGAATTTGCTAATTCATCTAATGATTTTGGTCTATCATTATCTTTTCCTTGGGCGGGTTCTTATGATGGGAATGATAAAAACTATGAAGTAGTCGATAATGGATTTGAAGTGGGCAATTTTCAGGTAGGAATTAAAAAAGTTTTTCATGCTAGTCCTTCTGTAGATGTATCAAGCACTCTAGATTTAAGCCTTCCAACCTCCACTGTGTGGGATGATTCGAAGAATAGATTAGAGAAATTACATCCTAATTCTGTTTTCTTGAAAGACACCCTCCACGATTCCACGATTGTTGCACCGGAAGTTTTTCTGATTAGCAAGTATGTTCAGTTGGGTTTTGGTACGGAGCTCTTCTTTAATGCCGATGATTATAGTGGCGAAAGAGAGGAAGTCTTTTTTGTCTACGATCTAGATATTAATTTATTTACCTCTAAAAATAATGATTATGTTTTACTTTATGAATTCCGAGCTATCGATCAATTTACCGAACGGAACAAAAATTTGGATGCTATATCAGCGGTAACTTTTCGATTAAGAAAGGAGCTTCAATTCGGAATCAGCTTTCTGTTTCCTATGTCTGGTGAAATTCAAAAATACATGCATAATGGGATAGCGGTTGATTTAGCATTTCCTTTCTATTGATAACAAATTTATTTTACTGAAAAGTAATTGCTTAGAATCTTATCTTTTTCGGAACCGGGCTATTGCGAGGATAGTGTGCCTGCAAGCTCGTCAATTGGCATCGCTGCTAATGTTATTAACTGTATAGTACCTCTCGAGCCCAGTTCGATTGACACTTTTGATATTGTCTCATTGTCCGGGGCTTCTAAGATATTTACGAAATCGTACTCTCCTAATACTGCATATTGCTCCAAGACTTTCGCCCCCATCTTTTCTATCTCGTCGTTTACCTCTTTTATTCTTTCTGGACGCATTTTTACTGTTTTTCTTCCTTCGTCTGTCAATGTGCTTAGCATAATATATGTAGGCATTTAAATTTCTTCCAGGATGATTTTTTCTATTTGTTCCTTGGGTAACGAGCCAACAATCTGGTTTTTTAGCTCGCCTTTATTGAAAATCATCATTGTAGGGATACTCCTAATTCCAAATTTTCCTGCCATTTCTTGATTCTCATCAATATTAATTTTTACAATCTTTATTTTTCCATTATTTTCTCTGGAAATTTCTTCCAATGTAGGTGCAAGCATTTTACATGGTCCACACCAAGGTGCCCAGAAATCTACCAGAACAGGAATGTCCGAGTCGAGAACTTCTTTCTGGAAATCGTCATCCGTTGTTTCAACTACAGTACTCATTTTATCCTCCGGCTAGCAAATTAATAATAAACTATAATATAACGAAAAATAAATTATCAAAGTTTCTTACAATAAGTTAGAATTATTTAACTTACTTTTAAAAGGATGTCTTTGTATGCCAAAGAGCAATTTTAGGATTGAATCAGATTCAATGGGAAAAATGAAAGTTCCTAAAAATGCTTTATATGCAGCACAGACAGCAAGGGCAATTAAGAATTTCCCGATAAGCGGATTGACCTTCAAAAGACCTTTCATTGAGGCCCTTGGCGTTATAAAATTTTCTGCTGCCAAAGTTAACCAGGAACTAAAATTAATCTCGCCAAATGTGGCCAAAGCTGTCATGAAGGCATCAGATGAAGTGATTAAGGGCGTACATGATTCGGAATTTGTTGTTGATATTTTTCAAACGGGTTCCGGTACTTCGACTAATATGAACGCTAACGAAGTAATTGCAACCTTGGCTAATAGGTACATCAAAGGGAAAGGAAAAATTCACCCAAATGATCATGTCAATTTATGTCAATCCAGTAACGATGTTATTCCAACCGCGATACATATCTCGACATATAAACTGATTCTTAACTCTCTAATTCCTAATTTAAAAATTCTTGAGAAACAGTTAAGAAGGAAATCAAAAAAATTTAACAGTATTTTTAAGATCGGCCGCACCCATCTCCAAGATGCCACACCAATGACTTTAGGCCAAGAATTTGGTGGATATGCAAGCATGATTATGAAGTCCGTTAATTTTATAGAAGAATCATCAAGTAATTTGAAAGAGCTGGCTCAGGGCGGTACAGCGGTGGGAACAGGTATCAATTCTCATCCCAAATTTGCATCTAAGATTGCAAAAGAAATATCTGCAAAGGTAGGTATTAAATTTGTGGAAGCAGAAAATCATTTTGAATCACAAGCATCTAAAGATGCTTTAGTTCTTACTAGTGCATCACTAAAAACTCTGGCTACATCCTTGATGAAAATAGGAAATGATATCAGATGGCTTGGTAGCGGGCCCAGATGTGGTTTCGGAGAAATCTCTCTGCCTGCAATTCAGCCTGGATCATCAATAATGCCTGGGAAAGTCAACCCCGTTCTAGCCGAGTCTTTAACACAAGTTTGTGCGCAAGTTATAGGTAATGATGTCACCGTTACTATAGCTGGTCAATCAGGAAATTTTGAACTTAACGTCATGATGCCCGTGATGGCCCACAATATTTTGGAATCGGTAGAGCTCCTTTCTTCATCGTCTAAAATTTTTGCAAACGACTGTGTAGCGGAAATAGAACCCGATAGAAAAAGATGCGAAAGTCTTATCGAAGAAAGCCTGGCTATGTGTACAAGTCTAGCTCCTGTAATTGGTTATGACAAAGCAGCGGCTATCGCAAAAAAAGCTTACGCCGAAGGTAAAACGGTTAGAGATATTGTTTATGAAGATGAAATTTTAGATAAAAAAGAAGCTGATAAGATTTTAAATCCGCAAAAAATGATTAAGCCTAGTTTGTAATAATGAAAAAGAAGCTATTAACCAAAGTGTCCAACATAGAAGATATCTCGGTCAGTGTGGGATATTTCAAGGATAAATATTTTCCTGATATTTTGAAGGAAACTGAATTATTAAAAAATATTGTTAATCAAATCAAGCTTGAACCCAGGATTCTCTACGACGAAAATTATGTAAAAGGTTGGAAGGACGATTTAACTATCGAGAGAGAATCAAAAATTAAAATTATAATAAATTTGCTGCAATCTATTTTGAATGAACTTGAAAATTCGAAGACTATTCCCTCATATAAAAAAAATTTTGATAGATGGACCAAGGCAAAACAATGGCTTAATGAGATCTTTTCTGCTGCGTCTTCGGGCTCTCGGTCTAAATTAGTTTATTTTGGTCCATGTGGGGAGAGTCTGCCTTCAGATGCTAAATTATCATCTGAATTTAAATCTCTTAAGAATAAGATTGAAAGATTTTTCTTAAAACATCATCCTGTCCTTCTAGAAGCAAATAAAAAAAAGAAACGAGGGCCAGTATTTTTATCAAAATATGTAAATACTATTTTGATAGATGAAGTCTTAGGTGACTTTGCAAAAACTTATCAAAAGTCTTATGCGCCTTATTCGGGACTAATAGCATCTAAAGAGCTTCACGAAGTTGATACGATTGATAAAATTGTCCTGCATATTTTAGCAAACAAATACCGAACAACATTTCAGTCAATTTCCGTTAGGATGAAATTGATTTAATTTTTATATTTTATACTTTTAAGTGTTACAATCTACCTATGAGCGATGATCCTTGGATTGATGCTGAAATTTTGAGTGATAAATTTTTTATTGAAATAAAAAAATTTGTTGAACAGGTGCATGAAGGTAAGACGGGCATACTGTCCTGGCTTTTTTTCTGTAAATATTTTAAAGATTTTCAGTCGACAAAAAAACCCTTACAGCTAGCCTTGGCAATCAAGGAGCACCCCTGCGTACTTGATCATCCAACCGTTAGATATCAAATTATTGCGTGGGCCCTGCAATCTAAATATCCAAGCAAGAAAGATAAGCGCAACCTACAAGAGTTTGCTTTAGGCCTAGGTGATTATGGTTCGAATAAGAAATCAAAAAATACGATTCCGTTTAACAAAGAGCATATTTCTGGCACTTTCAAATATATTTATAAAATGTTATCTGATATGAGAAAAGAGCTTAAACCCAAATCGATTGAAGAGAGAAATTTTGCCCTGAGAACAGTGTTTAATCCGGGTAAAGCAAAAATAATTCCACTTGAGAGTAAAATCGAAGAGTGGTCTAGTATAAAAAACGTAAGAGAACTCTCGTTGCACATTACGCAATACTTTTTAAGCTACAAGTGGAGCCTTGAATATAAAAATGATTTCGTGAAAGATGAAAATCAACTCTTGGTGCCCCCTAAATTAATACCAATGAAAAAAATAGAAAACCTAATTCGTTGACTTGGTGATATTCTCCTGATTTGCAAACTCTATATTGGACCATCTACTTATGAGGAACTCTATTAAGCTAAGGGCATCAGTATAGTTACTTTTTTCTAGTTCCACTTTTAAATCGGAAATAATTTTTACGGAATCTTCCTTGTCCAAAGTGGTAGGAGGAAATGATGCTAGTAGGTCTCCATAATTAAGGATAATCCTACTGTCTTTTGAAAATTCCTTGCACCACTCTTTGGTTTCGTTTAAATCTTTCTGAATTATACTGAGATAGCTCAACAGTTTTTCATTTTCTTTCGTAAGACTATTATTTAACAAAGCGAAATCCTCAATCATTTTTTGTGCCGAGGTTAGAGTACTTGTATAATGGATTGACCCAAATCCGTAGTGAGTCTTAAACGTCTTTTTCTGATTATTTGAAAAGAGAAAGAACCAGTGAATGGGTACAACATTATCAACCAAAAAAGAGTAAGGCTGACCATTTTTATTTGAATCTAGAAGGCATATATAATGCTCATCGTTTTCTCTTATAAACAAGCATTCTCTTATATTGTTTGTACTTATAGAAAGATGATCTGCCAATGATTCTTGAAAGGTTGCATATTCGTTTCCAAACCACACTCCGTAAGGTGACGTAGGACCACCCCAGTAATCTTCATAAAAGTCTACATACCTATCCCAGTATTCTTTGTCATCTCGTATGTTCGAAAGCTTCTCGTAAATTTGCAGGCGGCATGAAGGCATATATTGATTTTCCTATAATTGGAATTATAATTCAACTTACTCTTATGAAGCGAAACCTCTTTTTCTTGCTCAGCTTATTTACGCTTATGTCCCAATCAGTTTTGGCTGATGATATAATTTTCTTTGAAACTGTACCTATTGTTGGAAAAATGCTAATAATGGCGGTGGCTTTCTCAATCCCAGCCTTTGTCATTTTTGCTCATATTGGCTTGTTTGAGTACTTGCATATGGACAAATTCCCCCGTCTTCCCCGTCTAACAAAGTCGCAACAAGAAATGTTGTCTGGAACTATTGTGGGCTTAGTATTTGGACTATTTCTAACTATTTTATTTATAATACTTTCTTAGGGTAAATATCTAAAATTATTACTGTTTTTTGATTTTTCTTGCTTTTTTGTGTTATAGTGACCTCAAATGTCAGTCAAGATTGATCAAATTATAAGATCTGATAGAAAAACACTAGAAGTTGAGATTTCAGTCGAAGGCCATATTATTGTCAGATCGCCCCTTGATCAGTCCATGGAGTCAATCCAAGAATATATAGACTCAAAACAGTTTTACCTATTACGAACTCAGCAGATTGCTAAAGCCAGATATTTGAACGATCTTCATAAGAAATATGAGGACGGGGAGAAGTTCTTATATCTAGGGAAAGAAAGACCTTTAAAGATAAGTGTTAACGACCCTGTGCCATTCGACTACAGGGAAGGAGTTTTTTATCTTTCTAGTTCTTATTTGAAATTTGCTAATAAATTTTTTGTGGATTGGTATAAAAAAATGGCCAAAGAGTACATAGACGAAATCGCTAATAGGTATTCTCAGCTTTACAATATTGATTATGAGAAAATTGTGATTACAAATGCCCACTCCCAGTGGGGCTCTTGTACTGGCAATGGAACTCTTAATTTTACTTGGAGAGCGATTTTGATTCCCCATGAAGTTATAACTTATCTTGTGGTTCACGAACTCGCTCATATAGAAATAAGAGAACATTCAAATCGTTATTGGAGTGAGGTAGAAAAAATGATGCCAGACTATCTTAAATATGAAAATTGGGTAAATGATAACGGGCACATTTGTGCCATGTTCAAGGATGGAAACCTGGCAAAAACACCATCTTCGAATAATTCAAAAATAGAAAAGAACAATATTCAACTTGAGCTTGATCTTTAATTGCAAGTAGATTCGTATGTACGAAAAATTTAAAAAACTTATTAATAGATTTTTCCTGTTTGTCCTTTCTTTGCCGGGAGCATTTATAGTTTTGGCCCCTATCTTTTTGTTATATGGAGGATATTTGCTCTTATCTGCGGATGGGAGAATCAAGCTAAAGAGGTATTTTCTATTAACAGTCCATTTCTTGAACTTATGCAAGACTAAAGAAGGGAGAAGGCAGTCCTGGATTTTGATTAAAAATTTTTGGAATGGAAAAAATTAAACCTTTCCCGACGAACCAACTATGATATATAGGGAATATGCCATTATAAGAAAGACCCCAATAAATAACAATGTAAAGAAAATCTTCTCTGTGTTTTTCTTCATGGTCCTATTATAAACAAAAAATCCCTTTTTAGTATTGTAATAAAATAAAACTCCAGTAACATATTAGCTTATGACAGGAACTAGTTTTAAACAAAAAAAGAAAGACGAAACAATAATTGAATCTATCTTTCCGGAAGGATTAAGAGATAAGACTCTTTTTAGACCGACAATCAAAGGTAATGTGCAACAAATGAGTGAAAAAGGAGAAGGGTATCATGATGGTAATCCTTTTAAGCTAGTTGCATTTGATAGCCTTGAAGAATATTTGGAGACACGGAATCCAGATAAGATGATTGATGCCATAATGCATGACTACACAATTATTCAAGGGATTGTTATTAATGACTTGGAGGCTTGGGATCCGAAGAGTATGGTTGGTAATGAAATTATAGACTTAACAATTTTACAAATGGCTCATATTGATCGTCTATCAACAAAGACGGGTATCTCAGAGGAAAATCTAAACCTTGTAACTCCTCCTACGGTGGTGTGGTCAACCATTAATTACTGGAGAACATATTTGACCTTCAATCGAGCCTCAGTTTATGCAAGTGATACGCAAAAATTTCTTGAAAGATGTTTCTTAAGAGTAGGTGGCGCTTTAATTCCATCTATTATTCCTGTTGCAGACGGTGTCTTTACCGAAGAAGAAAGAAAATATAGAGAACTTAAACAAGCTTAGTGGCAGGACACCCCAAGCTTCTTCAACCTCCAGTAGTTGTAAGGTAGTGGAACAATGAATCCGACCAATAAGACTATAGGCAGTGTTTCAAGTGTTATAATCGCTTTTCCGTTCAACATAAAGTCGGTGTAATTCATTGCGATTTCCATTCCTAACATACTTACGAAACTCATCCCCATTGCAGTTTTAAAAGCATTTTGAAATTCCATAGTTTTCAAGAGAATAAATGTCTCGAGCGCGATACTTGTTATTAGCCCATTAATTATAGCGATTATCATTACATTGATATCACTAATATTGTATTCGGCATTCTGGAAGAATATTATTGTCCCAAAGTCACCAATCGAACATCCAAGAAGGCACCATAAGGTATTTATTGATGACCTTTTCCAAGTATGAATACATTTCCACATTGGTTCTACCTCTTTATTAAATAGACAAGGATTATTATCATAACGATAACGGTTATAGAAAAATAGAAAAAGATTGTTTCTTGAATCATCTAAATTCTTATAATACATTATTAATGTTATGACACAATCATCATGTGGTCCCACCAGCCCAGTAGCCGTTATTGGAAGCTCTCAAATTAATGAGGAAAATGCTGAGACGTATATGAAGAAATACGAGCTTTACGATAGAATCGACTTATTTCCTAAGGACGTAAGGACAATGGAAATCAAGGAATGGGAGTCTTTTGCTAAAAGGAATCCTTACCTTGCGAAGTTCTACGGTAAAAAAATGCCTGGCTACTTTTTTGTTGCTCTAGAAACTTGGAACTCGGAATTGGATTTTAATGTCTCGAACCCATTCCTCGAGAATATTTTTGCTGACACAATTAAATATTGGAGAAACCTGATTTTGAATCAAGACGAGGAACTGTCTAATGCTGGTAAAATTTTATTGGAAAACGTGGGTATAGCTCTAGGGTCTGTTCCAAGTAAAAATTAGAATGCGCATTATAAGGTTTGTCCTCGGAAGAATAATTCTGTTCCTTGATTGGATTACATCTCCAAAGCCTATCAAGATGCAACAAGAACAACTTGATCAAATTACGCGCTCTACTTCAAATATGACTTTGTATGAATTCAGGGCCTGCCCTTTTTGCGTACGAGTTAGGAGATTTATGAGAAGAAATAATATTGATATTAAAACTAAAGATGCTAGAAGGAATGATGATTTTGCCTCGGAATTGATTTCTGGTGGCGGCAAACTTCAGGTTCCATGCCTTCAGATCAAAGAACCTTCTGGTAAGATCGTTTGGATATATGAATCTAAAGATATTATACAGTTTTTGACTACAGAGCTGGGTTTGCAGACATGAGTCCCAAAGAGGATTTAAAAAAACGACTAACCAAAATGCAATATCACGTTACACAAGAATATGGAACGGAGCCACCTTTTTCCGGAGAACTAAATGACAATAAAGACACCGGGATTTACAAATGTATATGTTGCGATACGGAGCTTTTTCACTCCTCAAATAAATTTGATTCTGGGACAGGGTGGCCAAGTTTCTGTGATCCTATTTCGAAAGACCACGTTGCACTTAAAGAAGACACTTCCGATGCTATGATTAGAGTAGAAGTTGGTTGTCAAAAATGTGGTGCTCATTTAGGGCATGTTTTTGGAGATGGACCCGAGCCAACCAGATTAAGATACTGTATAAATTCTTCCTCTCTATCTTTTAAAAAATCCTAGTTTAAGTTTGCCTTTATTATAATGTAAAATTACTTTATGCCTGAGAAAGCTTCAAAAAAAGAGTCAAAAAAAGCCAAGACTCCAGAAAAACAAATTGACGATGAGCACAAAGCTAATCTTTATGGTGAGTGGAAGAGGAATCAAAAAGCCAATATCCTCGGCAAACATATTGGTGATGAGAACAAAAACCGTATATATGGTCAATGGAAGACCAATCTTTATAGGAACCATTTTAAGGATGATGATGATTATGATGTGAAGGATGACAAAAATTCAGATGACATAAAAGGATTAACTGAAGAGAAGCAATTGGAGGAATTTCACAAAGTAGAACATCGCAAAAGATATGGGGCACGAACGAAACAATATAAAAAAGGATCAGAAAATATTGGGTGGAGAATTCAGCCTAGAACTGATTCAAAAGGAAGAAAAAGATACAAATGGGGATCCTTAAAAGACCTATTTCCTCCCAATCTCTCTCATCCTTTTACATGCAAAGTTCCATCTATGGTTGATTTCATTGAAACACGCGAACCTAAGTACTTTTTTTATACGCTGGAAAATTGGGATTTCCAAAATGAACACAAAACACCTATTGAAACAAATCTTCTTTACAAAGCTTTACTCTATTGGAGACTGATGCTCTTTACTGGAGATCTTGATGATGAACAAAGCAAGATTGTGAAATCCTATTTGAAGACCGCAAGTACGATAATCAAAGATAGAATGCCCATGTTCGATTATTGGCCCTACAAGGATGGATTAGTTCACTATTATGGATACAAAAAAGATGACACTTACAAGGAGAGAAATAAACAATCGAATTTCATAAGTTTCAATCCAGATGCGCCGTATATATTTTTTGGTTATTTTAATGAATTAAGAGATAAGCTAATTCCATATTCACGAGAAATGCAAGAAGAGACCAGCCTTAAAAATAAGCAAACTTATTGGATTAAAGTTTTTAAGACGAATTTTGAAAAGAAAGAGATTCCTGATGAGGTGGTATTGAAAACAGATTTTAATTACCAAAATCTTGATCTTGTCGTATCTTCGTATCTCGCCTGGGAGCACAATATGTTGAAAAGAATCAAGGATGAACCAAAAATGAAACTTTTGATGGATTGGAAATTGATATATTCAATCTACAAAGAAGTTGAATCTCTGAAGAATAAAAATCATAAATCATTTAACGTTGAAGAGGTGTCAGTTCAAAAAGTAGATTATGAATTAACTTTGGGTCCTCCGGTACCTACAACAAGCATGCACAACCACTCGTTAAAATAATAGCAAGTGAACTATTTAGATAAGTGAGAAACGGCATTGCTTATGCCGTCGATAGTTAAACTATACATTTTGTTATCGGTTAGGTGACGAGTGTATTCTATTGATTGTGAATAGTCCCATTCTTCTTTAGGAACCGGGTTTAGCCATGCAACTTTGTCAAAATGGTTTGTTATTTTTTTAAAGTGATATTCGCCGGACTTTTCATTGTAATGCTCAATTGAGCCATTGATATGAGTTATTTCGTAAATGCCCATAGACGCATCACCTACAAAAATAATTTTGTAATCTTTTCCATACTTACTGACTAATTCCTGAATGTCGATGACCTCTTCCCTTCTGTCGTTATTTTTCCATACCCCTTCGTATATAAAATTATGAAAATAAAAGTACTCCATATTCTTAAACTCGTATTTAGCCGCTGAAAAAAGCTCTTCGCATAATCTAATATATGGATCCATTGAGCCACCTACGTCAAAAAATAAAAGAACTTTTATTTGATTTTTTCTCTCCGGTTTCATTTTTATATCTATGTATCCAGCATTTTTTGCTGTGGACTTGATTGTTTCGTCAAGATCTAATTCGTCTTCTCCATTAATTCTGGCAAACTTTCTTAATTTTTTTAACGCAACTTTTATATTCCGTGTACCAATTTCGATATTATCATCAAGATTAATGAATTTTCTTTCGTCCCAAACTTTTACTGCTGAAAAGTTCCTATTGCCGTCTTGTCCAATTCTGATACCAAAAGGGTTTGAGCCATAAGCACCATACGGGGATGTTCCACCGGTCCCAATCCATTTGTTTCCACCTTGGTGTCTTGTCTTTTGTTCGTTAAATGTTTTCATAAACTTCTTCATGAGCTCTTCTAAATCGTTAAGTGATTTTATTTTCTCTCTTTCTTCTTTCGATAAGGTTTTTTCGAATTGCTTTCTTAGCCACTCCTCAGGAATTTCGTTTTTCAAGAAATCTAAGTCTAAATCCTCAACCCCTTCAAAAAAAATCGAGAATGCTCTATCAAAGCGATCAAAATACTTTTCATCTTTGACCATAATGGATCTGCTTAAATAGTAAAAATCCTCCATACTCGGTTTGATTACACCCTTATTAAGAGCATTAATGAGATCTAATAATTCTTTTAACGATGTTTTTATTCCCGACTTTTTTAGATTAAGAAAGAAATCTATAAGCATTATCTCCCTCGTCTCATCATAAACCTCAATCTTTCAAGTAAATGGACATCTTGTTCGTTCTTTATCAAAGCACCATGTAAAGGAGGTATCGCTTTTGTCTCGTCTCTTTCAAGTAATACATCTCTAGGTATATCATCAGACAGAAGCAATTTGATCCAATCTATCAATTCGGAGGTTGATGGATTTTTCTTTAAGCCCGGAACTTCTCTAAGTTCAAAAAAAATATCTAGAGCCTCGGATAACAATTTCTTTTTTATTTTTGGGAAATGCACATTGATGATCTTTTCCATAGTGTCTCTCTCTGGAAAATTAATATAGTGGAAGATACATCTTCTTAAAAAAGCATCAGGCAATTCTTTCTCGTTATTGCTCGTGATTATGACTATAGGCCGATTTTTTGCTACTATGTTTTCTCTGGTTTCATAAACAAAGAACTCCATCCTATCTAGTTCAAGCAATAAATCATTTGGAAATTCTATATCAGCCTTATCAATTTCATCGATTAAAAGAACGACCCGTTTTTTTGCCTCAAAAGCTTCCCAGAGCTTGCCCTTTAAAATATAATTTCCTATATCCTTTACTCTGGTATCCCCCAGTTGGGAATCTCTCAACCTGGTTACAGCATCATACTCATATAAACCTTGCTGAGCTTTAGTGGTAGATTTTATGTGCCATCTGACGATATCGGTCCCTAGTGATTTAGCTATCTCTTCCGCCAATAGCGTTTTACCAGTACCTGGCTCACCCTTAACGAGCAAAGGTCTCTCAAGCGTAATTGCCGCATTAACTGCAAGTTCAAGATCTGGCGTTGTTACATAAGTGTCGGTATTTGTAAATTTTTCCATTTGAATATTATAATTGTTAATGAATAATTAAAAAACACGAAAAAATCTTTAGGGAAGATTATACTAAAGGTGGATATCCAATTATGGCACAAAGACTAAGAAAAAAAACGACTATCGCCACAAATACCTTAATGGTTTTTCCTAACGATACAAACGATATTGGGACCATGTATGGTGGAAGATTAATAGAAGTGATGGACATGGTTGGAGGTATCTGTGCTCGAAGATTCTCCGGTCATAAGGCCGTTACTGCTTCGATAGAAGATATGCAATTTGTTCAGCCGATTGACAGGGGAGATGTAGTAGAATTCAAATCGGTAGTTATTTATACGGGAAATACTTCTTTGATAATCAAAACTAAAGTAACGAAAGAAGGTTACAGTGAAGAGAAGACACTTTGCGCCAGAGCATATTTTGTTTATGTGGCCATTGATGAAAATAGGAAGCCTGTTAGGGTCCCCGAACTTATCGTGGAGACAGAAAAAGAAATCCTAAATCAACAAATCGGAGCCGAAATAAAAAAGAGACAAGCTCTTGAGGAAAAAAGATTTCAAATTGAGCTCAAAGAGAACCTCTAATCTATTTATGTAAATGTTTTTTGAATATAACATTCTATGGAACTACTCTCCGTATGTTTTTACGTCAGATCTTATATCCTTAAGATTCTATTCCTTATTTTTCGCTTTGGGCCTTTTTTTTGTTTACTTTAAGGTAAGAAAAGATTTATCGAATCATGTAGATGGCGCAACGATAGAGGAAATAATCTTCCCTTCAATAATTTTTATGCTTATATTTTCCAGAATGTTTCATTGCATTTTTTATGAATTTTCCTACTACTCTAATAATATAATTGAGATATTTTTACCTATAAGGTTAAATCCTTTTGAATTCACTGGCTATCAAGGACTATCAAGCCATGGAGGGTTCATTGGTTTTCTTGTCTCTTATTTCGTTGCCTCAAATAAGAAAATCAAGTTCAATGATTCGTTAAGACTTCTTGATACGATATTTTACTATTCTCTCATATTTATATCACTAATACGGATAGGTAACTTGTTTAACTCGGAAATATTGGGCAAAGCCTGCAATCAAGGCATGTGCTTAACTTTTGCTTTATATGATTCAATACCGCGATACCCTGTTCAGCTGTACGAATCAATTTCGTATTTATCTATATTTATCCTACTTGGATTTGCCAAAGACATGATTCAACGTGTGCCCGGAAGGCTACTCTTGATTATCGTATCTATGGTGGCATTTTTAAGATTTCTCCTAGAATTTATGAAAGATACGCAGTCTGATATTATCTTGCCGTATCTCAATATGGGCCAAATGCTAACAATACCCATATTCATTATTTCATTATTCCTCCTCTATGTGCTAAATAATAAAAAGATTAGAAATTTGTCGTAAAATATAAATTAATGAATAATGTGATTGTGAATTATGTCAGATAAATCCTTTAGTTTTAACAAAGAGCTTTTAAAAAGATTTGTAAATACAGCACAGCCTTATTTTTTCCCCTTAAATGCACCTAGCTCAAATATTAGGCTTCTGATAATGCTAATATTTTCTATTCTGCTCGTAATCTCCTTAAGCCATCTTGGTCTTATTGGTCTTGGTTACTTGGTCGAGATTGTATATCCAACTTTTACAAGTGAAGTTGCACCAAATTTTAAAAATTATATTGACGGACTTAAATCGGGAATGTTGCCCCTGGTCTCTGTATCCATAATTATCTTGTACTCTCTGATTTTCAGAGCGAACCTAAAATATTTGAGAGATAAATTAAAACCGTGGTGCCTATTGCTTACCATTATATTTTTGTTGTTCTGTGTCACAGGTCTTAATGTTTCTCTAAGTTATATATTTAGATTTTTAGATACTTCTCTTAACGTCAGGAATCAAGAAGCCTTTTGGGAGTTCTTGTGGGTTTACGGATGGATTGTCCTATTAGCTTTGCCTGTTGTAGCTTCGTATCGATTTACTAGACTAAAACTTGCTAGATATTGGAGAGAATGGCTTACCAATAATTTCATAGAGAGGTATTTTCAAAATAGGTCATTTTACTTACTTGATTCCAATGCTCAAGATTCAGATATCGACAATCCTGACCAGAGAATTTCAGAAGATATTAGAAATTTCACATCCGTAACATTAGATTTTCTAATTGATGTACTGTATGCAATCTTAACAGTTTTAGCCTTTAGCGCAATTTTATGGACTATTTCCAAAACTTTAACTCTTGGATTAATAGTCTATGTGGCTATTGGTACTATAATCGCCATCTACACAGGAAAGAAAATGATTAGGATTCATTATAATCAATTAAGACTTGAGGCTGACTTTAGATATAGCATGGTCCATGTTCGTGATAATTCTGAATCCATAGCTTTCTATAAGGGTGAAAAGAGAGAGATTGGCAATGTTATAGAAAAATTATTCAGAGCCTTAAAGAACTTTGATTTGTGGATCATTTGGCAATCGATTGTTGATTTGTTTCAATTCTCCTATAACAATTTGATGCGTTTCCCCGTTTACATCTTAGTTGCTCCTTTATATTTCCTTGAAGAAATCGACTTTGGTACAATCACCCAGGCGTTTGTTGCTTTTTATCAAGTATTTGGTGCCATGTGTATTGTGGTAAGTCAGATTGAAAAAATCTCCCAATTTTCTGCAAGTGTTTTTAGGCTTGGAAGCTTCGATATAACTTTGAATGCTATATCCGAGGGTGAGAATCTTGGTTCTCAAATTAAATTTCGCGAGTCAGATAAATTAAAAATTACAAACCTTAATGTCGTTACTCCAGATGGAGAAAAAAATTTAGTGAAAAATCTTAACTTAGATATTGATTCTAATTCTAATCTGATGATAGTTGGAGAAAGTGGTATTGGAAAAAGCTCGCTTCTAAGATCAATTGCAGGTTTGTGGACCAGAGGTGAGGGCGAAGTGTTTAAGCCAAAAATAACGCAAACGATGTTTTTACCTCAAAAGCCATATATGTTGTTAGGCACCCTAAGAGACCAAGTTTGCTACCCGAGCAATTCTCAGGCTTTTAGCGATAAAGAGATTAATGAAGCCATGCAAAAGGTTTCAATAGGCAACTTGATTGCTGACCATGGATTTGATGATATCAAAGATTGGTCCAGAGTTTTATCCGTTGGTGAGCAGCAACGATTAGCTTTTGTAAGAATAATATTAAATAAGCCTAAGCTTATTATTTTGGATGAAGGAACTAGCGCTTTAGACGCAAATAATGAAAATAATATATATGAAATATTGAATAGTATGGGGATTAACTATATTAGTGTCGGTCACAGAGAAGGATTAAAAAGATTCCACAATGTCCTATTAACATTGTTGCCGAATTCTGGATACAGGATCGAAAGTATATAAAATTTCTATTTATACATATTTGACATCAAATATTTATTAGGTTTAAATAATGTCTCTATGAAAGTGGTTAGTTCAATCGGGTCAATGAAAAAGAGGCATCCTGACTGCCAAGTCGTTAAAAGGCGAGGTAGAATCTATGTTATTTGTAAAAGTGAACCTAAATTTAAAGTTAGGCAGGGCTACAAGAAGAAAAGGAACAAACTTTAATCTTATCCGTACGGATTCCCCATCGAGTTATATACCATTTCGAATACTCCAATATCTTCATCGATTATTTTGTGTTTAGGCTCTCCATTTGGTAATGTATCCTCGAAAAAACTATTTGCTTTCTCCGTTGATACAGCGGATATCTTGATATCATAAGATAATGGATCTATTGCACATACAGAAATTATTATCTGGGTTACAGAGGCTTCATCTTCTGCATCGACTAGAAATCCTTTGTAAAACTGATGAGTAAATTTGTTTTCAACTTCAACAAAGTAAGCTTTGTTCTTTATTCCCATTGTTACACCTTAAAGTATAAATGCTAAACTATGAAATTTTAAATTTAATTATAAAAGACCTACTAATGTGCCTGGTAGGCTGTATTGACAAGTCTTTGAACCTGCATAAAATAATTAGGTCTTAGTTTGGAGATAATTTTATGCGAATTGCTCTTATTTTTTGTTTAATGCTCTTGTTACTGGCATCCAGCAATACTTATTCCTCATCGCGTTGCCTTGGAAATCCTGAGGGCTGGACCGACTGTGATGGAACTCTTTTTTATCCTGATGGCTCAAAATATGCTGGAGAGTTTTACAATGGAATGTTTCACGGCAAAGGAGTTTTTCTTTATTCGGACGGTGGTGAATATGTAGGTGAATGGAACGATGGTGAGCACGAAGGCCTGGGGACGATGAAATATTCACATGGTGATACCTATGAGGGTGAATGGGAAGACAATTTGCATAGCGGTAAAGGCATAATGACTTACCGTGATGGTTCAAAATACGAAGGCGAATGGGTGGAGAGCAAACAAGATGGTAAAGGAATTATGACCTATTCAGATGGCACTAAATACGATGGGATGTGGGAAAATGGTAAATTCCACGGAAAAGGATATATGCTTTATCGTGATGGTGCTGAATATGAAGGCGAATGGAGAAATGGTGAGCACGAAGGTAAAGGCAAAATGACCTACCGTGATGGTGCTGAATATGAAGGCGAATGGAGAAATGGTAAACACGAAGGTGAAGGCAAAATGACCTACCGTGATGGTGCTGAATATGAAGGCGAATGGAGAAATAACACACACCATGGGAACGGCAGCATGGCCTATCCAGATGGTGCTAAATACCAAGGTGAATGGCGTAATGGTAAGCACGATGGTAAAGGCAAAATGACCTACCGAGATGGTGATACATACGACGGTGAATGGGAATCGAACAAGCATCACGGAAAGGGAAGTATGGTTTATTTGGGAGGTGGCAAATATAAAGGTGAGTGGAGAGACA
>JAYZEP010000006.1:0-235675 GCA_036337225.1 Thermodesulfobacteriota bacterium | reverse complement strand
TGGATATAGTCTTTTTGTTATTATCGGCAATCCAGGCGATATTGCCCCCAATGCAGTCATTTCCAAAGCCCTTATTTAAATTCCCTACCTCTTTGTTCGATTCAAGGAGAATTACTATGCACGGATCGTATACTACATTATTCAATTGACTGAATAATTGATTATTTATATTTAAATCACTATTATTTAAAATCTCCTTTGTCTGAGGTATCGGAGATGAGAAAATTATCGATTTTGAATAAACTTGCTTTCCGTCTTCAAAATTTAGTTCCATTTCGAATCCCACGTCTTTGATAGATTTTAATTTAAATTTTTTATGAACTTCTATGGTAGACGCTAAGAATTTTGCTATGCTTGTCATCCCACCCTCTGATGCGTATATCCCAGAATTATTCCAGTCAAAAATAATATTATTTTCCATAAGACTAATTATTTCCGGAACATTTTTTATTGTTTCTATATCTAAATATTGTGCGCCATGATCAAATTTCCCATCTTCTACTCTTCTTGTCGCTAATCTGCCTCCTAAGCCACCTGATTTTTCAAAAATACAGATATTATTTAGTCCGCCCTTCTTTAAATACAAACTAGCAAATATACCACTAATACCACACCCAACTATTGCACAATCAAGCACATTTTTTTTAATACTCATAGTTTTAACTCTAAGAAAAAAATTCTTATAGGTTGCAGTATAATACTGCAAGCAAAAAATAATTCAAAAGATTAATAGGGTTGGGTCTGGTTAGCCTATCTTTAAAATAAGATAAGTGATTTGTAGATATAATTCTTTATTAAAGCTAGGATAACTGATAGATAACAATGAAGAAAATAATCAAAACTATTAACAAGCTTGGCCCAAGTATCTTGTGGGCGTCTGCCGCAATAGGAGTCTCACATATTGTTCAATCCACCAGAGCAGGAGCTACGTATGGCTATATTCTTATAGTTGCTGTAATCCTAGCAAACTTTTTTAAGTATCCTTTTTTTGAATTTGCTACAAGATATACCGTTGTAAAAAACGAGACTGTACTTGATGGATATAAAAAGATTGGAGATTGGGCTATCTATCTTTTTGTCGGTCTCACACTTTTGACCATGTTTACTATACAGGCAGGTGTAACAAGAGTTACAGCTGCGATTCTTCAAAATTGGCTGGGCCTCGAACTGAATTTTTTTTTTGTTTCTTTAATAATTTTGTTATTCTGCGGTTTTATAATACTTTTTCTGAATAGAACCTATTTTGACAGACTTGTTAAAATCTTAATTTGCATCTTAGTAGTATCTACATTAATCTCAGTTTTCTTAACTAGTCAAATTACAGTCAGTCCATCTGAGGATTTCGTCTCACCAACCGTACTATCTTCAGTGGGCCTAACATTTTTGATTGCGTTAATTGGCTGGATGCCTTCACCAATAGATTTATCGGCATGGTCATCAATATGGATTATGGAGAAGAAAAGGAACGAAGAAAAATTTTCTTTTGAGGACAACTCCATTGATTTTAATTTTTCATATTTAATGACATCATTTCTTGCGGTCATGTTTCTGATATTGGGAGCGAACGTTTTTTATGGTAGCGGGGAAGAGTTTGCCCCTAGTGCTGCAAAGTTTGTCAACCAACTAGTTCAACTTTATGCATCATTAGGAGATTGGTCGAAGAATATTATTTTGCTTACTGCTTTTACTACAATGTTTAGTACGACTCTTACCTGTCTTGATGCGTTCCCTAAAGTTCTTAGAAAAAGTCTTAGTATTATCAGTTCAAGAAAAAACGAACAGAAGGATTACGAAACCAAATCTCTCTTTTTTGTTGTTTTTGGAACGCTTGTAACAATTTTCTATATAGGCGAAAGGATGAAGTATCTGGTGGATCTTGCCACGATTCTTTCATTTATGACTGCACCATTTTTGGCCTACCTCAATTATAAACTTATTTTTAATCCTAATTTTCCAGAGCGCTACAAACCCAACCTGTACCTTAAGATGCTTTCTATAGCAGGGCTTTGTTTCTTAGGTGTCTTTTTAGTAATATTTGTCCTGAATTTTTTTGGATTAATTTATTAAGATAGAGGGTATAATTATACTATAATAAATATATTCTGATGGATGGGAAGTATATTAAAGATAAGATTGAAAATTCAATTCCTAAAACTACTGCGGAAGTAACTGGCGATGGCACACATTTCGAGGCTACAATTGTAAGCGTTGCTTTTGAAGGAAAGTCAACTCTTGAAAGGCACAAAATGGTTTATTCTGCCTTACAGGAGGAGATGGTTGAGGATATTCATGCTTTGTCCTTGAAGACTTTTTCTCCTGAAGAATTTAATGAAGGGTAGTTATTATGTCTGACAATATCAAAGAAGAGATATCTAAAATGGTTTCAGCGAACAAGGTTGTTTTGTTTATGAAAGGGAACCCAGATATGCCGATGTGTGGTTTTTCATCTAGAGTTGTGGATATCTTAAATAAATTAGGAACTCAATATCAAGCTTATGATGTCTTGTCAAACGGTAAGTTGAGGTCGGGAATCAAAGAGTTCTCAAATTGGCCAACACTTCCTCAGCTGTATATCGATGGAGAATTCGTAGGTGGTTGCGATATCTGTGTCGAGATGTTTGAGAGTGGAGAATTAGCAAAAAAGCTTGACAATTAATGAGCTCGAAAAGAATTTTTTTATTAGATTCTAGTTCTTATGTCTTTCGAGCCTACTATCGTCCAGGAATAGATCTCGAAACATCCAAAGGGTTTCCCACTAAGGCAATTTATGGTTTCATCGGTATGACCAAAAAATTAATTGAGCAATCCGACTATCTCGTTGCGGTTTTTGATTCTGGTGGACAATCATTTAGGAATGATATTTATGAAGACTATAAAGCGAATAGGGGAGAAGCCCCGGAAGACATATCCTTACAATTTCCCAAGATTATAGAATATTTAGAAGCCAGAGGGGTCAAGGTTGTATCTGTAGATAACTATGAAGCAGATGATGTTATTGGATCTCTTGTTAAGCAATTTGGGTCAAAGCATGAGATTACTATACTTTCTGGCGATAAAGATTTTACACAACTTATTGATAAAAAAATCAATATGATAGATGCAAAAGGTAAAATGTATTCACCTCAGGAAGTAGTGAAAAAGTACGGTGTAAAACCAAATCAAATGGTAGATTTTCTTGCTCTCGTAGGCGACTCTATTGATAATATACCGGGCGTTAAAGGAATAGGTCCTAAAGCTGCACAAGAATTATTGGTCAAATATAAGACTTTAGAGAATATTTATAAAAATCTAAAAAAGATAGAACGATTAAGAATAAGAGAGCTTCTTTCGGATTACAAACAAGAAGCCGAATTAAGTAAGGACTTAGTGACCCTCAGAACCGATTTAAAAATTCCTTTAAAGCTGGAAGATCTTAAGATTAAGGCGCCTAACACAGACAAATTAAATAAACTTTACTCAGAACTTGAGTTTGATTCTTTGCTAGGCGAAAAAAAGGAAACCACCTCGAGAAAGAGTTCGAATTACAGGTCTATAACTACTAAGAAAGAATTCGAAAAGTTGTTGATAAATTTAAAGAAATCCATCTTTTTATCTTTAGACCTAGAAACCACTTCTCCTAATCCTTTGAAAGCTGAGATAGTTGGAATATCTTTTTGTTATAACGCAGATTCTGCATTCTATGTTCCCGTGGCGCACCTGGTTACAGAATCAAATAAGCAACTTTCTTTGGACTACGTAATAGAATCCCTAAAGCCTATATTGGAAGACCAAAAGATAAAGAAGATTGGACAAAATATTAAGTATGAAATTATTGTTCTTTCTAAATATGACATCAAACTATCCGGAATATTTTTTGATACCATGGTTGCTGCGCATTTGTTGGACAGCTCCCTTCAAAGTTATAGTTTGGATAATTTATCAAGAAGATTTCTGGATTATAAGATGACGACATACAAAGAGGTTACTACTGTAGACAAAAAAACTATCTCTTTTGCAGAAGTCGAAATAAATAAAGCCACTGAATACTCATGTGAGGATGCTGATATTACTTTTAGACTATTTGAGTTATTCAAGAAGAAACTAGAAGAATATAAACTATTAGCTACATACCAAGAACATGAAATACCATTTATCTTAGTTCTAGCTGGAATGGAGAAAATAGGGGTTAGTATTAATACAGAAAAGCTCAGAGCTTTGTCAAAGGAGTTCAAGAAATTTGTTAGAAATACAGAAAATAAAATCTATCAATTAGTTGGCGAAGAATTCAATATTAACTCACCTCAGCAATTAAGAGAGATTCTGTTTGGTAAATTAAAATTAAAGCCTTTTAAGAAAACAAAAAAAGGAGAGCTCTCGACGGATTCCGAATCAATACAAAACATCATAGATCAGCATGGTGTGCTTAAAGAAATACTATCCTTCAGATTCTACTCGAAGCTCAAATCTACTTATCTGGATTCTCTACCTGAATTGATAGATTCTAGGACGGACAGAGTCCACACTTCTTATAATCAAGTTGGAACTGCAACTGGTAGACTTTCTTCAAGTAAACCTAATTTGCAAAATATCCCAATAAAAACTTTTGAGGGGAAAAAAATACGTGAAGCTTTTGTACCAAGTGATAAGAATTCAGTTATTGTCTCTGCTGATTATTCACAAATCGAATTGAGACTATTAGCACATTTTTCTGAAGATTTGGCAATGATAGATAGCTTTAATCTTAATGAGGATATTCATACAAAAACAGCTTCAGAGATTTTTAATATAGAAAAAGAGAATATAGATGAAAACCAAAGAAGAATTGCAAAAACGATAAATTTTGGAATATTATACGGAATAGGCTCCAGACGTTTGGGTTTGCAGATTAATCAGGATTCTAAAACATCAAAATTATTTATTGAAAAATATTTTAATAGATACAAAGATGTTAAAAAGTTTTTTGAAGATATTGTTGATTTGACACGTCACAGGGGTTATGCGGAAACGATTCTTAAGAGACGACGTTATATTTCCAACATTAACTCAAACAACTTTGCTTTGCGTGCTGCAGGGGAAAGAGCAGCAATTAACACTCCAATACAAGGCTCAGCATCTGATGTGATAAAGCTTGCTATGATTTTGATTCATAATGACGATTCTCTTAAGGATATATGCAAAATGGTAATTCAAGTCCACGATGAATTAGTTTTTGAAGTTAAGAAAGACCATATAGAATATGTTTCACAACAAATAATACAGCATATGGAAAACTGTATACAATTCAAGGTCCCCTTAAAAGTGGAGCTTGATAGTGGAAAGACATGGGCGGACTCACATTGAAAAATTTAATTCTTATCTTCTTTTTATTGTTTTACGTGGGATTTACGCAAGGTTCTTTTTCGTCAACTTTAAAGTCGTTAATAGATGAACAGGCATCACGTAGTCCTAACCTAGGAATTTATGTAAAAAACCTAACAACTGGCGAAGTGGTTGCTAGCTATAATTCAAATCGATTATTTATTCCAGCGTCAAATCAGAAAATTATTACGACCCTAGGCTCCTTACATTTCTTAGGGAAAGATTATAAATTTAAAACAATTTTTTTTATACCGGTCAAGCCAAATCAAACGGGTATATACAATCAAAATTTGTATATCGATACCAAGGGAGATCCAACTTTAAAAACGGATGATTTGATAAAAGTTGTAAGCTATCTAGGAGATAAAGGTATAAAAACAATCAATGGAGACATAGTACTTAATGACAACTATTTTGAGAAACCTTATTATAATCCAAATTGGAAAGAATCTTGGAAGGGTGTAGCGTGGGCACCATATATTTCTTCGATTGCAATTAATGACAACCTGTACTCATCTAAGAATACCGTATACTTGACTGATAATCCTTTGTATTTACTTGGAGTTAAATTCAAGAAAGAACTTAGAAGGCAGCAAATTAAATTCAATGGAACAGTTCGATTTGCTAAAATACCAATTTCGAAGAAGCTCACTCCATTTAAGATAAAATATGAAATTGAATCCGCACGATTGGGAGAAATTGTGGAGATAATTAACAAAACTAGTAATAATTTATATGCCGAACATCTTTTTAAAAAACTCTCAGCTAATTTCTCAAGAGTCCGAGGTTCGTGGCAAGATTCACAAGTAATATTTGCCGATTTTTTGACGAGAAATGTTGATTTAAATACACGGGATTTTAACATTAACGATGGATCTGGGCTTTCTTCAAAAAACAAAATATCTACCAAGGGGATGGTAACAATCTTAGAATTTGCCACAAAGCAGGATTATTTTTATGATTTTTATGAATCTCTTCCTGTTGCTGGTCTTGATGGTACGTTAATTAAAAGATTTAAGAAATATCCACTGTATAAAAATTTGAAAGCAAAAACTGGATATATTAGAGGAGTTAGCTCATTGTCAGGTTATTTCAATGGAAAAGATAATGATGTTTATGTTTTTTCTTTTATAGTAAATAATTACAATTTTTCAATAAGATTATTTATCGACGAGGTGCTTAGTAAGATATATTACCTATAGCGGTCTAAATATTTAAATAGTTTTACAAATTCTTCTTCGCGCAACTTTTCGGCTCTAATATCTTGTGTCTTTGTTACCATTTGCATAGCCGATAAAATTTTTTCCTTGGGGTATACATTTTGTAGATTATTTATCAAAGTTTTTCTTTTTGCCTTAAAGCAGGTAGTTAAAAACCGAGAAAATTCTCCATAATTATCGATAATGTATTGGTCTGCTTGTTTGGGAGTAAAAATAATTAGTGTAGATTTTATCTTTGGGGGAGGCCAAAAATCATTTTCATTTAAGTTCAGTATATTTTCCACATTGAAAAAACTCTGTATTTTTAATGTGAAAGCATTATAGGATTTTAAACCTGGTTTTGACAAAATTCTTTCCGCGACTTCTTTCTGAAACATAAAAATTCCTACAGTCTTCTTATCGTGGAGTTCATCAACAAATTTAATTATTATTTGAGAAGCTATATTATACGGTAGATTCCCAAATACCATTTTGTCTTGCAACCTATCTATTTCGTTAAGATTTACTTTTAATACATCTTGGTTGATAATCGCAAATCTTGTTTTGTTTTCAAATTTATCTTTAAGATATGCAGAAAACACTCTATCTTTTTCTATACAAATGATATTATTTGCTGACTCCAATATCCGCTCGGTTATTGAACCAAGTCCGGGACCAATTTCAATTATTAGGTCGTTTTTGTAGCCCAATAATTTATCAGCTATAAAATCAATTTTATGTTTGTTTATTAAAAAATGTTGACCAAATTTTTTTTTTACTGGAGTTTGGAGATCACTGAGAATTGTTTTTATAGTTTCCGACATGGCGAAGATACCTAGATGCTATTTATTATAAAATTTATAAATTCTCTCACCATCTTTAATCATCCCCAATTGTTTTCTTGCTAGGAGTTGTATATAAAACTCGTTATTTTTTAGTAGATCAATTTCTTTTCTCAGATGATTGTTTTCTTTTGTAATCTCTATAATTTCTTTATTAATTGAATCCTTCTTGGATAGGTACTGTCTATATTCCCAAGACTGTTTAAGGACAACAAATAGCAAAAATAGTAAGAATACAAATATACATCGTTCTAAAAATTTTATCTTCATTCCAACATACCAAGCAGAAACGGATTTGATTCTTTTTCAATGCTGACACGTGTTTCGGGTCCATGGCCAGGAAGTAGGATTGTTTCTTCCGGCAGGCACATCAGTCTCTTTTGGATATTTCCAACTAGATCGTTCATGTTCGTACCGCCTGTCAAGTCGACCCTGCCAATGCTGCCAGCAAAAACTGTGTCACCCGAAACTACGATATCTTGCTCCATGTTTTCTTCCGAGTTCTTTTGGGCTTCAAAATAAAAACAAAGACTCCCAGGCGAATGCCCGGGAACCAAAATAGCTTTAAATGCCAATCCCGCTATTTTGAGTTCTTCTTCGTCCTCAATAAAGAAATCTACTTTAGGAATTACAGGGTCTGAGAATTCCTCAAGCCCAAATCTCATTGATGCACTTATCATTGCATCTAGGACAGATAGTTCGTTTTTATGTAGATAAAAGTTGGCATTATATTTTTTTTTGAAGTATTCAACTCCATATACGTGATCAAGATGGGCATGTGTATTGACTATATGCATTTTATCAAAACTAATTTTTGCAACTACTTCTTCTATTTCTGGAATCTGACTCCCGGGGTCAATTACAATGAGCTCTGTGGACCCATCTCCTTTAATTAGATAAGTGTTTTCTACGAATGCTCCACCAGGAATTACTTCGATTAGCATAGTGATGTTTAGGTTACTATAAAGTTTTTGTTTATGTCAATTCTCTTCTCTTGTTACAACTATAGTAATTGTGGCGTAGATATCGGCATAAATTTTTATTTTTACATCCGTTTTACCTAAGGAGCTTATTGGTTTTTTTAAACCTATGTTTCTCTTGTCTATGTTATAACCAAGATTTAATAAGGAGTCTGATATCGACTTGGTGGTTATCGAACCAAAAATTTTACCTTTGTTCTCTTTTACAGCAAAATTTAAAATTCTTTTATTGAGGCTGTTTGCAATACTATTTGCACTAGCTCTATTTGCTAAATTCTTTCTTGCTTCGGAATCTTGCTTAGCTAGTAAATTATTTATATTCTTCTTTGTAGCCTCGACAGCGAGTTTTTTAGGTATTAAGAAATTTCTAGCCTGACCTTCCTTGACTTCGACTATGTCTCCTTTGCTTCCAATCTTTTTTACATCTTGAAGAAGAATAATTTTCATAAATTAGAACAGCTTATTTGTGGTTAACAGTGTAAGGGAGAAGGGCCATATATCGAGCTTTTTTTATTTCCGTGGATATTTGTCTTTGTTGCGAAGCGGTATTTCCCGTCATTCTTCTAGGGGCAATTTTTTTTCTTTCCGTTATAAAATTTGTTAGAAGTTCAACATTCTTGTAGTTGATTTCTACATCCCCTTGCAAAAGTGCCGAAGCTCTTTTTCGAGGCTTCCTGTCTCTTCTATCGTAACCATCTCGTTTCCCACTCATTTTGCCACCTTCTTTTCTGTGATTTTGTCGATTAAAAATCGTAATACGGATGTTTTTTCAAAACTCAAAATTGACTCTATTTCCTTAATGCATGTAGATGAGCATCTTGTCTCGAGTAAATAATATTTCCCATTTTTATGATTGTTAATAGTGTAAGCAAGTTTGCGATCTGCCCATTCTTCAAATTTAACAATCTCGGACTCATGCTCATTTTCTATCATGGACCTAATCTTCCCTGATAATTCTTTGTAGGAATCGTCTGCCAACGTAGATGGTACTATAAAGAGCACCTCGTAAAGATTTGTCATTTCTGACCTCCTGTTATGGACTGCTGGTCAAATAGATTGACAACAGGCTGCTAAACATTATACCTAAAGTGAACTATATCTCCATCTTTGACGATGTAATCTTTTCCTTCGGATCTAATCAACCCTTTGTTCTTTGCTTCTTCTTCTGAGCCTAGTTCGATATAATTCGAATAATCAATTATCTCGGCTCTGATAAACCCTTTTTGAAAATCCGAATGTATCTTTCCGGCAGCGGTAGGAGCCGTGGAATTGTTCATAATGCTCCAAGCTCTTGTTTCTTGTGGACCAGCGGTATAAAAGGTTATCAAATTGAGTATCGAATAAGCTTTGTTTATAAGTACTCTTAATCCAGTTTCACTTATGTCATATTCTTTAAGAAATAGCTTTTTTTCTTTATCATCTAAATCTCTAATTTCGTTCTCAAGTAGTCCATAAATTTCTATATACGAATCACCTCTACGCAAAATAACCTCCTTTAATTGGCTGGTTTTCTCTTCTTCAATTGATGTTGTCCCATAATTTAGTACATACATCATTGGTTTTGTAGAGATTAAATTTAACCTTTTTACAATCTGTAAATCGTTTTTCTCAAAGTTAGCATTTATATTCAGACTTTCATTTTTATTTAAAAGATCAATGATTTCATTTACTATTTCGTACTCCCTTAATGCTTCTTTGTCACCACTCTTTTTAATCTTATCAAGTTTTAATATTCTCTTCTCTAGAATTTGTAAATCACTAATTGCCAATTCTAGATTAATTATCTCTAAATCTCTAATGGGATCCACTGTTTCTAAGACGTGTGTTGTGTCACCTCCAAAACATCTTAATACATGAGCTATTGCGTCAACTTCTCTTATGTTTGCAAGAAATTTATTACCTAAACCTTCTCCATCACTTGCCCCCTTTACTAACCCTGCTATATCAACAAATTTTAAAGATGCAGGTATATTTTTCTCTGAATTTAAGAGTTTGTGAAGATTGCTTAATCTCTCGTCCGGAATATCGACTACAGCTATATTTGGTTCTATTGTTGTGAAAGGGTAGTTTGCACTTTCAGCTGCGGCATTTGTAAGAGCCGAAAAAATAGTTGATTTGCCGACGTTAGGTAATCCAACAATACCGCAGCTAAGTGAACTCATTTTATAAGAACAATGGTGCACAAACTAAAGACACAATTGTCATCAGTTTTATTAAAATATTCATGGCAGGACCGGATGTATCTTTAAATGGATCACCAATAGTGTCGCCAACAACGGCAGCTTTATGAGCCTCTGATCCTTTACCTCCAACATTTCCTTCCTCTATATATTTTTTTGCATTATCCCAAGCACCACCGGAATTTGCCATCATAAGAGCAAGGGTTACTCCCGAAATAAGAGCACCAGCTAAAAATCCAGCTAATCCTTTTGGCTCCAATAAAAAGCCTATAACTAAAGGACAGATGACAGCTAAAATTCCTGGAACTACCATTTCTTTTAGAGAAGATTCCGTACTAATTTTAATACAAGAAGCGTAGTCTGGTTCTGTTTCACCTTCCATTATTCCTTTTATTTCTCTAAATTGTCTTCTTACTTCTTGAACCATACCTTCGGCAGCTCTACCAACAGCTCCCATTGTTAATGCTCCAAAAAGATAAGGGACCATGCCACCGAGCAACAACCCAGCAACTACTTTAGGATCTGTAAGATTAACAACCTCTAATTTTGAAGCTGCTGCAAAAGCAACAAATAGAGTTAGAGCAGTTAATGCGGCTGAACCTATTGCAAACCCTTTACCTATTGCGGCTGTAGTGTTACCTAGAGAGTCTAGTTTGTCAGTAATTTTTCTTACTTCAGGACCCAAATGAGCCATTTCTGCAATACCACCAGCATTATCAGCTATTGGACCATAAGCGTCCACTGACATGGTGATACCAATTGTTGCTAGCATGCTAACAGCAGCTATACCAATACCATAAAGTTCAAAGCTTAGATACGAAAGAACGATAGCTAAGACTATTACAATTACCGGGAGAGCTGTACTTAACATACCAACAGAAAGTCCACTGATTATATTTGTTGCAACTCCACCACGATCTGACGCATCGGCAATATCTTGGATTGGTTTACCTGAAGTATAGTATTCTGTAATCATTCCAATTGTAGATCCTGACAATAGCCCGACTATTGAACAAAGAAAAACGCTAAGTATATCACCTTCTGTTATTCCAACACTTCCCCCAACAATGTTTAAAGAAAAATAGCCAAATACAAGAAAAAGAATTCCAGCAGTTAGCGAAGCTTTTCTTAACACACCAGACGGTTCTGATTTTTGTAGTATATCTACAACTTTTGTTCCAACAAATGATGCTAGTGTCCCAACAATAATAAGAATTATTGGAAAAGCATAGTACGCAAGCTTGACTTCACTAGAAAGAGCAAAGCTTGAAGCGATAACAATCGTTGCTATAACGCTTCCTACATAAGATTCAAACAAATCTGCTCCCATGCCAGCTACATCACCAACGTTGTCACCAACATTGTCAGCTATTGTTGCAGGGTTCCTTGGGTCATCTTCAGGAATTCCTGCTTCAACTTTTCCTACTAAATCTGCTCCAACATCTGCAGCCTTTGTGTAGATTCCTCCACCAACTCTAGCAAAAAGTGCTACGGAGCTTGCTCCCATTGCAAAGCCACCTATATGCGTTGCAAAATCTAATAAACTTTGATTAGTAGCAGGATTAAGATAAAAATAAATAGCAAAAACTACTGCTAATCCTAGCAAGCCTAAACTAGCTACGGAAAAACCCATTACGCTTCCGCCTTTAAAAGCGGTTACTAAAGCAGGACCTTGACCACTTGTAGAAGCAGCCTCAGCAGTTCTACTATTAGCAATACATGCTGATGTCATTCCAGCCCATCCACAAGTCATGGATAAAAGTGCTCCTGCAAAATATGCAATGGCAGTTTCTTTGCCAAAATAAAAAAACAATCCAGAGCCAACAACAGCTACAAATATAACTATGTATTTGTATTCCTGCTTAATAAATGACATTGCACCATTGTAGATTGTTACGCCAAGTTTCTTCTGAGTGTCATTTCCTCTTGGCATTGATTTTAAATTTGAATATGTAACTTGGGCGTAAATTAAACCGAGAACAGCAAGTATAATCCCACCGTAAGTAACAAACTGAGTTGATAAATCCATAAGCTCCTCCCTATCGCTGATTATCTAGTTAGATAATATTCATTGAATTCTACTGTTAAATTTGTTCATTGCAAATGAAATACCGTCAAAAACGACATTATGTACAATTTCATCCGCAATATTGGTGATTTTGCCTACTGCTATGGCCTCATCTGGAAGAAATCTAGATAGGACATAGTTATCAATAGCTGATTTGTCTCTGGGCTTACCTATTCCAATTCTTATTCTAATAAAATTGTTATCAGAAAGATGTTCTATGATAGAATTTATCCCGTTATGCCCCCCAGAGCTTCCACCAACTTTAATTCTAATTTGACCAATATTTAAATCTAAATCATCAAAAATAATGATTATTTTATCAGTACTGATTTTAAAGAAGTCCTTAATGGATTTAACAGCCTTCCCGCTATTATTCATAAATGTCTGAGGCTTGCTTAAAATAAAATTATGACTTTCTTTTGTATATTGACCATATAACGAAAAGAACTTTGACTTGTTGATATCTGTTAATGTTTGTTGTGCTAAAGAATCTAGAAAAGAAAAACCAATATTGTGCCTGGTTGCATTATACTTGCTTCCAGGATTTCCAAGTCCCACCAACAAAGTTGTTTTAGTTTCCTTCTTCTGTATCACTTTCAGTTGTTTCTTCTTCGGATTTGCTTGCTGTTTCTTCTTCGGACCCACCTTCCTCGCTAGCTGTAACCTCTTCAGTTTCCATTATCAACCTAGGGGTTAATATGCTAATAACGGTATTGTTAGGATTTGAGATAATATTTACTCCATTTAATACAGGAAGATCTTCAACTTTTAATGTGTCACCTATCTCCATATGGGATATTTCAATTTCAATCTCATTGGGTATGTTCTCAGGAAGACATTCGACTTTAACTTCAGTGGCTAGTGTTTGGATTACGCCACCACTCTTTACTCCCTCAGGTCTTCCATTAAATTTGAGTGGGCAAGAGATTGCGACCTGCTCCCCTTCGCTTATCTCGTAAAAATCAAAATGTAGAGGATTGCTTGTTAGCGTATCTAGATGAGCTTCCTTTAAAAGAACTTTCTTCTTGATATCTGAATCCTGTACGTGCATTTCGATTATAGTATTTTCACCAGCTTCAGTCTTTAAGGCTTTTTTGAATTTTAAAAAATCAACAGCAATATTTAGGTTCTCCTTGTTCTTTCCGTATACTACTGCAGGAATTAGGCCAGTTTTTCTAAACCTCTTACTTGCCCCTTTTCCAAGGACTTCCCTCTTTGTAACTGTGAATTCGATGCTAACCATTCTATCCCCTACGAAAATAACTCACTGATGGATTTATTGCTTACAATTCTTTTTATTGCTTCAGCAATTAAATCAGCAACAGACAATACCTTTATTTTCCCAGAACCTTTTAACTTTTCTTGGTTATTTATTGTATCAGTAATTATAAGTTCCTCAATATGAGAATTTTCAATATTCTTTACGGCATCACCCGAAAGGACACCGTGGGTACAAAACATAGATACAGTTTTTGCCCCGGCTTTGATAAGAGCCTCTGCAGATTTGACGGCTGTACCACCCGTATCAATTAAATCATCGATAAGAATGACATTCTTTTTTCGTACGTTACCTATGACATTCGTTATTTCCGCCACATTTGGCCCAGGACGTCTTTTATCCGTCATTACTAGATCGGCATCATTTAACTTCTTTGCGAAGACCCTTGCTCGTTCCATACCACCCGCATCTGGAGATCCAATTACGAAGTCTTTATTTCTAAATTTTTTCTTAAAGTGGTTTATTGCAATTGGTCTAGCATACAAATGATCAACCGGCACATCAAAAAATCCTTGTATTTGCCCTGCATGCAAGTCCATCATAATAACCTTCTTGATTCCAGATTTAATTAACAAATCGGATACGAGCTTGGCTGTTATTGGGGATCTGTCAGAAACTTTCCTATCTTGCCGTGAATAGCCAAAATAAGGAATGATAGCCGTTATCTCGTTGGCTGCCGCTCTTCTTAGTGCGTCGACAATAATAAAGAGTTCCATAAAATTTTCATTTACGGGAGCGGAAGTTGACTGTATTACATATGCATTGCGTCCTCTTACGCTTTCATCTATTTCTACAAAAATCTCACCATCACTGAATCGTTTAATTTCTAAACTTCCCAGGTTGATTTTTAATTTTTTACATATGGCCTTACTTAGCTTAATGCTAGATGTTCCAGAAAAAATTTTTGTGTTTCTCATAAATTAATTATAAAACATTACTACGCAAAAACTACGTAAATCAATGAAGCTCTAGGCTTTTCTTACTCTTTCGAGATACTTACCATCTCTTGTATCGACCTTAATTAAATCATCTGTATTAATAAAGAGAGGTACGGATAATTTCATGCCTGTTTCTAATTCCGCAGGCTTGCTGCCCCCAGTTACCGTATCACCCTTTATGCCGGGCTCGGTATTAGATACTTTCAGTTCAACAGCAGTTGGCAGCTCGATATCAATAGGAGCTCCGTTGTAGTGGAGTAGTTGGACATTTTGTTCTTGTTTTAAAAAATACAATTTTTCTCCTAGGATTTTATTGCTTAATTGATACTGCTCGAAATCCGTCAAATCCATAAAAGTTAATGTATCAGAATCTGAGTATAAAAACTGGGAATCTTTTTTAACTAGATCTGGAAGTTCAAAAGTATCCCCCGATCTAAAACTCTTTTCTTGCATATACCCGCTGATTATATTTTTTAGCTTTGTTTTTACAATGGGACTTCTTTGCTGCATAACTCTGTGATGAGACTCTACTATCTCCCATAGCTCATTTTCGTATAAAATTCGTAATCCTTTATGAAATTTACTTGTATCAACTCTACTCATGAGTAGTTTTTTTCCTGTTTAACCTTTCGATGATTTTGTCAATATTTTTCTCGTTAGTATATTCAAACTTTCTTAATAGTCCAGAATCAATGATTTTGCTTGCAAGTTCTTGATAATCAAGATTGGACTTTCTAACATCTTTTAGGAACTTGTATAATTTTAGTAAATCTTTTTTTAAATTTTTTTCAAAAAGAATTCCTACTACTTTGCTAAAGAATGGGGATTTCCCACCAGTACTAAAATTAATTTCAACATCTTTGTTAAGTTTGAAGTTTGAAGTAAAAGAAAAATCACTATCTTGATTATCCGAGGCATTGGACACAAAAATTTTCATTTTTCTTGCGTCGGTAACAATCTTTTTATTTACCTCTTTATCGTTGGTGCATGCGATAACAAAATTCACACCTCGTAAATCTGCGTACTTATATGCTCGTGCAAGTATCTTTATCTTTTTGCTTCTCTTTCCTATCCTCTCTAACTCTTTGCTTACAACAGGGGATACGACTTTAACTATACCGTTGGCTGCTAATATCTTTTTTGTTCTCCTAGTCGCAACTTGTCCTCCGCCTACAATAAGCCATTTTTGTGAAGATATATTAAGAGTAATGTTTAGCATCAAATATTATTAAAGACTAAAATAAATAATAAATAAATTATAGGCACAAAAATTCCAATAGCAGCAATATATAGATATATCTTCAGAACTTTTTTTGCCTTATATCCCGGAACATTTACGGATTGTTCTTTGGTTTTACTTAATAGCCTCTTAAATATCCTAATCATTTTTTATTTTTAGATGTTTAATGAAGGAGTCGATATCAATTGCAGGTAAAGTTGTAATTTGTATTGTTCCTCTTGATGTGAGCTCAATTGATAATTTACTTATCGCGTCATTATCAGGTGCTTCGACAATATTTACAAAATCAAAAGAACCTAATGTTGCAAATTGATTCAAGACTTTAATACCCATAGCTTCAATTTCTTTATCGACCTCCCTAATCCTGTGAGGGCGCTCCTTGAGGGTTTTTCTTCCCTCGGGTGTTAGAGATGATAAAAGTATGTACTTCGGCATATGTTTCTCAATTATTTGATTACAAGATAAAGTTTATCAGATATTATTCTTTAACAAAATAAAATGAAGGAATTCAATAGAATAATATCGATTCTCTTTTTCGTTCTTTCTATCATTTCTCCCTTAAATGTCATATGTGATGAAAGAAGTGACAAAGTAAAAGAATTAGAAATTAGAAGAAATATCAACAAAGCCGATTTGTCCAATCTGAAAGTTGTGGATTTTGCGTGGCTAAATAAAAGTACGGGCGCGCTAGGTGAATTTAAGTTTGTCGAAATAAAAAACACCTCAATACTTGGATTTAAAAATATAAATATAGAAGTTTACATATATGATGGAAAAGGGGCCCTGACGACTTTCTTTATACCGCTAAACGATTTGATTTCGGCAAATGAGACAAAAAAATTTAACAGCGTCACCACCCCTATACTCCCCTTTCAACCCACAAAAACTGAGATTAGTATTCGATCTGCTGAAATATCATATGACTCACGAATCTTTTCTTTTGAAGCCGTGGACTCTATTAAAATCTTAGATTTTGACTATATAATTGATGATTCCGTTGCAAAAATAATTATTGTTGAGACATTAGAAATAAAAAATAAGAGTAAAAATTATTACGGCAATGTTCAATATCGCATAGATTTTATGGATCCCAAACAAAATATAATTGCTTCCAAGAAATTTCTAATCAAAGAACCTATTGCTCCAGGACAAAGCAAGACTTTCAAGCATTTTCAAGTCCCTGGTCTACCAACAGAACAATTTACAAATATTTCTTTGAGTGTGGAATCTGGAGACTTGCTAAGCTCTAAAGAATACTTAGTCGCGGGAGGAGATAGAAAATATGTAGATGAAACTTTGCTTGATATCGATATTGACGACCCTCCTGTTCCCAGTAGGGATCTTAAAATACAAAACTACTCTTGGGCCAATAGCGCCAAACACACTATAGGCAATATCAACGTTGAGATTTCCAATGGTAGTCGTTTTAAGTACGATAGTGTAGAAATAGTTTTAGATTTCAAAACTCCCCGTGGTACCACGCTGATAAGTAGAAAAGTTCGAATTAATGATTATATTGACCCATATAAAGAAAAATTATTTTTAAATGTCCCAATAGGCTATGTAGACTTTGATGTTACAAATTTGGAAATACGTGTCACAAATGCAAATATGATTGGTTATGTAAAAACCGTAGAGAAAGCAAAAAAGAAGCCATCTTATCAATCTAAACAGCGTACTCCTAAAGAAGTCTTCGAGCCAGGTAGCGGTTTGATTATCATTGATTACGATATACAAAACTTTGGCTCAATAAAAATTTTCAATAGGGACGATGTTGAAATATCCGATATTGAAGTAAGTATTGAGCTATTCGATCAAAAAGATAATTTAATAAAAGAATACGATATAGTGATTAACGATATAATCATGCCTGGACAAGAAAAGACCTTTAGGGCAATTAATCTACCTGGTGTAGACCAAATAAGTTTTGTTTATGCAAAAATCCAAATTGGTAGCGCAAAGAGACCCAAGTGAATAGATTGAAAAATCTTTTTTTTTAATCATAATAGAATAAATGCCACATCCTGCTAAAGCCTATTCGATTTGGGACAAGATAGCGAACTATTTCTCTATCGATATTGGACTCGATTTGGGAACAGCTAATATCGTTGTTTATGTAAAAAATCAAGGCATTGTTGCAAATGAACCTTCGGTTGTAGCAGTGCAGACTGATAAAGCTGGTGAGAAGACAGTTCTTGCGGTGGGAAATGAAGCAAAGGCAATGATTGGCAAGACCCACGGTAAGATAGACGCCATCAGACCCTTGAAAGATGGTGTAATAGCTGACTTTGAAGTCACTCAAAAAATGCTCGAGCATTTTATAGCTAGATATCACAAGAATAATTTTCTTGTTAGACCGAGAGTAGTTGTTTCCGTTCCTATTGGAATCACGCCGGTTGAAAAAAGAGCCGTTGTTGAAGCTGCAGAATCTGCTGGAGCGAGAGAAGTTTATTTAATAGAAGAAACTATGGCAGCTGCATATGGAGCCGAGATGAGTTGTGTTGATGAATCCAAAGGCGGAATGGTCGTGGATATTGGTGGTGGTACAACAGGAATATCGGTTATATCCCTTGGTGGCATTGTACACAGCAGATCAATTAAAACAGCCGGTGATTCTCTGAATACTGCGATAATTGATTATGTACGAAGAACATACAATATATTGATTGGGGAGAATATGGCCGAGTCCGTTAAACAAAATGTAGCTGACGTGAGAGAAGTTCCAAGTGAGAGCCTAAAAATGTCAATTAGAGGAAGAAATTTGGAAACTGGATTGCCCAAATCTTTGACATTAACTGCAAGTGATACCAAGAAGGCGCTTGAGGAATCGGTTACTGAAATTATTAACGTTATTAGGGAGACTCTCGATGTTACTCCGCCAGAACTGGCTGGAGATATCATGATTGACGGTATTGTGCTTGCTGGTGGTGGAGCACTTCTTGGCGGTCTTTCTGAGCGAATTTCAAAAGCAACTCAATTAAAAGTTGTTGTAGCAGAGGAACCATTGTTGTGTGTTGTCAGAGGGTGCGGCAGAGCTTTGGAGGAAATTAATACTTTAAGAAGAATCTCGATCTAATTTTAATGATCTCGCGAAAAAACATAAAAAAGATATCCCTAATAGTTTTAGTTTCCGTAGTAGTAATAATTTTCTTTGTACTAAATTTTAATTTTTATTTTTCTGATTTATTAATATCAAAACTTACATATCAAAATTCTATAGCATCCCCACATTCGTCCTTGGTTAGCAAGGTTAACAATCTAGAATCAGATTCAAAAATCTATGAATCTATTGCGAATGAAAATAAAGAATTAAGAGAACTCCTTCAGTTGCAAAAGGAAAGCAAATTTTCTTTGATTAACGGAGAAGTTGTTATCCAGTCTCCAATAATATTTTCAGCTACCGCATATGTTAACAAAGGAAAAAATAATGGGGTTAGGGAGAATTTAATTGTAATAAGTGGTGGAGGCCTGGTTGGAAAGGTTGAAAATGTTTACGGTGACTACTCAGAAATTATTTTTCCACATAATCCAAAATTTAATCTTTTAGTTTTTATTGGAGATAAGAGAACCTCGGGAATCCTAAAAGGTGATGGAGTTGCTTCCTACGTTAAATATATTCCGGATGAATCGAAAATAGAAATTGGAGATTCTGTCTACTTAGCTGACAATACTAGTCCTGATTACATTAATTTTCAAATAGGAAAAGTCTCTGAAATCAAAACGCACTCGGGCTTCTTACAAGTAAAAGTTAGCAATTTATTAGACCCTAAGACGGCTAAATTTGTGTCAATTGTAAAAAATGAAAAAAATTAATTATTTCCACAAAATATTGATTTTTTTCTTTATATTCTTACCCATCTATCCACATTCGAATTCTATAGATTTTCGAGGGGTTGTTGACCCCTCTTTGATTTTAATTATTTTGTTTCTTATAATTGGTACAAATTTTAGTAGGGTTTTGGTAGCTTTGTTGGTAGGGATTTTTTATCTCGTACTCTCTGACGAAGCTGGTTATATTGACTTTTTTTCAAAGATTTTAGTTTTTATTTTGTCGGCTTATTTTATAAATAAATACTATTGGGAGGCAGTACTAAAAGATATTATCTTAACCTTATCTATCTTGCTGGTTTATTTCGTAATTACTTTATTTCTTTATAAAGTCATTTTTCATGTGGCGCTACTCGATTACTTAGTGTTGATCGGCTTGCCTTTCATTTATAATGCTATTATTTCAATTATTTTACTATTTATGATTAAATATACTTCATGGCCAAGTTATCCAGAACCACCTTCTCAATCATAGCGGTATCCGCTATTATCCTATTTATATTTTTGAGATTATTCTATCTGCAAGTTTGGGTCGGGGAGAAATATTTATCGATATCTGAACATAATTTTCTTAAAGAGGTAATAGTGCCTGCTCCTAGAGGTGAGATTCAAGATAGATTTGGTAGACAAATTGCCCTTAGTAAGCCAGTGGTTAATCTTTATTTAAAACTGAATACAAGAGAAAAGCTAGAAGATATAAAAAAGATTCTGCGCTCTGCCCTTAATCTAGATGACAAAGCTTTAAATAAAATCAATGTAAAAGATTCTGCATATTTATCAAAACGAATATTAATTAAAAGCGACTTGGATATTAATCAGATCTACCAGATAGAAAACGCACTAGCGAGATTCAGCTCATTAGAGCTGGTGGTTGACTATTTGAGGGTATATCCTTATGGGCAAGTCGGAGCTCATAAAATAGGGTACCTAACGACTAATGACAAGAGAGACTTATTGTATGGCTCTTTCTTGGCTAACCGCTCGGGTGTATCCGGATTAGAGAAAAAATTTGATAATAGTCTTCAGGGTGGTGTAGGAAGCAGATATTTCTTAGTCGATAGTTCAGGAAAAGAAGCAGCAGGCTTGGATGCTGAATTTGAGAAAAGAACTACGACAACTCAAAAAGGGAAAACCCTTAGCCTTACAATCGACATTGAATTAGAAAAATTGATTTTTGACTCGTTTGGCAAACTAAATGGTGCGGCTATGGTCCATGATATTAATACGGGAGAAATTTTAGCCCTAATTAGTAAGCCGTCCTTTGATCCTAATCTATTTTCTAAACCAATTTCTACAAAAGATTGGAACCAATTAAGTAAAGACAAATCGAGACCATTCCTCGATAGGGCATTTCTTGCCTCTTCCCCTCCTGGGTCAATAATAAAGATCGTCACGGCTATAGCAGCACTTGAGGAAAATGTAATAGATGCAGATACCAAACTTTATTGCCCAGGATATATTCGTATAGGTGGAAGAAAATTTAGGGATTGGTTACAAGGCGGACACGGAACAATTAATACAAAGCAGGCCCTTGTTGTTTCTAGCGATGTTTTCTTTTATAAAGTGGGCTTAAAATTAGGAATTAAGAAATATGCTAAATGGTTAGACAAATTTCAATTTGGGTATACCAGCGACCTTCCTTTCCCCCAAAATCCTGGGGTGATTCCTAGCGAAAAATTTATAAAAAAATATTTAAATGGGAAGTGGTATCCCGGAGATATGGCTAACGTAGCAATTGGTCAAGGTTATTTGACTGTCAATGTTGCTCAGGCATCAATAATGACATCAATAGTTGCATCAGGTGGAAAAATACCACAACTATCTGTGGTGAAATCGGACAAAAAACCGGTTCATGGAAATTTAAAAATTAGCGAGCCTACTTTACAAATTGTACAAGAGGGATTACTCGGTGTTATAAATAACGAGAAAGGAACGGGATTTTTTGCAAGAGATGATGGTAAACTGGCTGGTAAAACCGGAACTGCGCAAGTAATTTCGAAAGATGCTCGTAGCTATGGACGTGGGAAGTATAAAAACCATGGATGGTTTACGGCTTATTATCCCTATGATAATCCCCAAATTGTTATCTCTGTCTTTGCAGAACATGGATCCTCAGGCGGAGCGGCCGGTGGTCCAATAATAAAGAAAATTGTTACGTATTACAAAAAAAATTATCTTCAGGAGGATATTTAAAGATGTCTTTTCTACAATTGGCGAGAAAGCCTGAGTATAAAATTATCCTTGCCGGTCTCTCCATCATGTTCTTGAGTTTTATTAATCTTCTGTTTCTTGAAGAGGTAGATTTTTTGAGCTCTTATTCATTTAAGCAGTTAATTTGGATTTTTATTGCCATTTTAGGAAGCCTTGTAATTCGAACGCTACGCTTACGTATCCTGAAGGACATATCTGTGCCCATATATATTTTATCTTTGATGTTGCTCATATTAGTACTATTAATTGGAGAGAGGGTTTCTGGATCTAAGAGTTGGATTCAAATCGGTGGCCTATTATCATTTCAACCTTCAGAATTCGCAAAGATTGCTTTAGTTTTTATAATCGCAAAATTTTATTCTGAACTGGGATCATATTCGAAATCCTATATTATTAAATATATCTTGGGACTTGGTTTTTTTGTATTACCATTTCTATTAATAGTAATGCAACCAGATCTTGGGTCAGGATTCATGCTACTTATTGTTGCTCTTTCAGTAATATTTAGTTTTTCATACAACCAGAAAATCTTACTAGCTGTTGCCTTATTCTTTGGACTTTCTGCCGTTCCTATATGGAACTATGCGTTGGAAGATTATCAAAAGGAAAGAATAATTAATTTTGTCGATCCAGAAGGAGATCCATCAGGACATGGTTATAATGCCATTCAATCTAAAATTGCGATTGGATCCGGTAAGATTTTTGGTAAAGGCCTGGGGAAAAGCTCGCAAGGAAAATTTAAATTCCTTCCTGAGAAGCATACCGACTTTGCCTTTTCAGTATGGGCGGAACAAACAGGTCTTTTAGGTTCTACGATTCTTCTTGCTTTGTTTGCGTTTCTCGTAATTTATCCTCTTTCTTTTTTAAATAAGATTAATGATCAATTTTTACAAGTTTTGCTTTTTGGGATGTGCTCATATTTCTTTTTCCATTTTGCAATAAATGTTTGTATGACAATAGGTTTATTTCCAATAGTGGGTATCCCCATGGTCATGTTTAGCTACGGTGGCTCATCTCTTTTATGTGCCACCATAGCTTTAGCTGTGATTTCCTTAATTATTGGTGATCATCAAAACTATGAGACGCTAGGTGTTTAAATGTATGCAAATTTAAAAGATAAAATCCGCGTGGGAACGTACTCTAGAGATTTCATCAAAGATTTCATTTTTCTTAATTCAGTAGATTCTACCAACAGCTATGGGTTATCACTTAAAGCCAAGGAGGAAGGTACCGTCATTCTTACAAAAGAACAACTTGATGGAAGAGGGCGGAATAAGCGTCCTTGGCATTCGGTAAAAGATAAAAGCATCATAACGTCCATCATGATTAATTATCCCGAAAAGAGTGATTCAATAAGTTTCGTTCCTCTCTTGTCAGCTAATGCTATTATAGAGACGCTAGATTCTTTTGGTTTAAGTTCGAAGATAAAATGGCCAAATGATATCTTGGTAAACTCAAAGAAGATCTCAGGTATTCTTTGCGAATCTAGTTTTGTTAAAGGGCGCTCTAATTTTATTGTTGTAGGAATTGGTATTAATATAAATCTTGATAATGACGATTTTGTGCAAGAGAATGTTGATTACATCATCAAACCCACGAGTTTAAAAATGGAAACCGGAAATCATTTTAATCTTGAGGATGTGCTTTTTGATTTGTTAAACAATTTTTCTAAATGGATTTTGGAGTATAAAAAAAGTAATTACCACGCTATTTTAGAATTTTGGAAGAACAATTGGTCTGATATTGGTAAAGAAATAACCGTAGTTAATCAAAACAAACTTGTAACTGGCATTGCGCACGATATTAGCTCACGTGGTGAATTGATTTTGCAAACTGATAATGGTTTAGAGCTAATTAATAGCGGAGAAATAAAAACTTAAATCATTTTGGTTATCTCGTCTTTTAATTTTGTCATTAGCGCTGTCCATTGCTCCCCAGACTTAAAATCATTTATTGGGAGGACTTTGTTAATTTCAATCCCATTGGATACTATGCTAATATCGTAATCCTGTTTCCTTCTTAGAATTTCACCGAATTTGATTAATGCATCAATACTTTCTTCGTCTTTGCCTTTAAATGTTGATCGTAAATTTACATTTTGCTCCATCCCTTCATAAAGCAAATTCCACATAGTCCCAGGTGCTGTCAGACCAAACTTTAAATCAATTCTTTCACTTTTTTTCTCCATCATATTCCTCTATTTCGTCCACCACCTATCCCCCCAATTAAGAATTAGACACCTCTTTTAATCAAGTCCTTAGGTAGCTCACCATAATATGGAGAATCTTTCTTATACAATTCCTTTATTTTGTTTTTTGGCATATCAGGCATTTCTTCTGTAAGTCCTAAAGATCTACAAATGCTCCTCAATTCTTCTTCTCTTTGATCAATCGGATTTGGATCAAGTATCATACCAGCTTCTTTTAGCTGTTCCTTTACGTCTTTATTCTCCTTAAGAGGCTTGCCGTATTTGTTAAAATGGAATAGCCTATCAAATCTTTTTCTTGGCCTTTGATCTGGATCTTCTAGGGGATAACCTACAGTCATTGCCCATAAAGGAATTACGTTGTCTGGGAGACCTAGCACTTTAGGAAATGCTTGGGGGTTTCTGCCTGTTGCAATTAAACATGTCCCTAGCCCTAAGTCTGTGGCTGCAAGCATAGAGTGAGCCATTGCTTGGCCAGCTTCTATTCGGAATAAATCTTCTGTTTTATCTTTGGGAAAACTCATTAGCCTAGGGTATGTAGTTTCGGTTAAAAGTTTGTACGTCCATCCTTGTGCTGCCGAAATTGCTCTGAGCGGGAAAAGTACTGCAAAAGATTTTACCAAATCTTTATACCATCCGTCTAAATTAGTTAACCAAACTACCAGTGTTGGAGCAGTTTGTAAGTGCAACTCGTTAAATGCGGATACACACCCAACAATCTCATCCCATTTTTTCTTTGGATAACTTGCCTTATCAATCACTAAGGCCTCAGTAGAATTGCAATTGCCTTGACATGAGGCATATCTAGCAGCTTGAAGAATTTGTTGAATTTTCCAATCCTCAACCTTTTTCCAGCTTTTATAAAACCTAATGCTTCTTCTTTTTCCTATTGCTTCTAATAGTTCCATGATTCATCCTCCCGTTAAGAATTTGATTAACTTAACTATATGAACATAATTAAATAATAAAATGGATAACTCTTCATGGCAATTTATAGTCGGCGTACGCGCTGTAAGTACAAGACTTGACAGGTTTTTATCAGATAACTTGACTGATAAATCAAGATCGTATATTGCGAAATTAATCAAGGGAGGGTACGTCTTGTGTAACAATAAAAAAACAAAGGCGTCATATTTGTTAAGAGAAAAAGATTTAATAATAGTATCTCCACCTAAATTACAAGCCTACGATTTAGAGCCTGTTGACATTCCAATTGAGTTTATTTTTGAAGATGATGATATAGCGGTGATTAACAAGCCTGCACCACTTAGTGTGCATGTGGGATCGGGAATTACCGATCCAACACTTGTTAACGCCTTGCTCTATTATTGTAAGAATTTGTCTGGGATCGGGGGGATTATGAGGCCAGGAATAGTACATAGACTAGACAAAGAAACATCTGGGATTATGGTAGTTGCAAAGAACGATTTGGCGCACAGAAATTTATCGGATCAGTTTAGCAATAGAGAAATAAAGAAAAGCTATCTGGCTTTGGTCCACGGTATCCCCAAGGATGAAAAAGGTTTGATTGATATTGAGATTGGAAGAGACAAAAATAATAAAACAAAAATTTCTCAGAATTCAAATTCTCCTAAATCTGCAATCACCGAATGGGAATTAAAAAAAGTCTTCGGTAAATTTTCACTTATAGAAGCGAAACCATTAACTGGTCGAACTCATCAAATCCGAGTCCATTTAAGTCTCCTAGGGCATCCTATCCTGGGAGATAAAATTTATATGAAGGGTTTTAATTCAAATATAGAGAACCGACTAAAAAAAATCGTTAAAAGGCATTTTTTACACGCAGAGTCTTTATCTTTTCGTCATCCAACCAATAAGAGCGAAATTCAACTGTCCGCAAAATTGCCTAGGGATTTGGACACTATAATGGAGTATCTGGGAACATGATAGAGAACTACTTGAATTCGAGATTGTTATCTTCCATAAATGGAATCGAACATTATTTTGGAAAAAGAGATTTTGTATTTCCTAATTTAGAGAAAGTATATTTTTTAAATCAACTCCATAGTGACAAAGTAATTTCTGTATCCGATGATTTTGATTGCAACGAACAAAAAGATGGTGATGCAATAATAACTTCCAAAAGAAATTTGTTTATTGGCGTACGAACTGCTGATTGTGTACCAATATTGTTAAGCGATGAGAGTTCCAGTTTCATTGCCGTAGTTCATGCTGGCTGGAGAGGAACATTTTATAATATTGTGAATAAAACTATAGAAAGAATTCTAAACGAATTTAATTGTAATCCAGAAGATATTATTGCTGCCCTTGGTCCCTCTATTGGTGTGTGTTGCTACGAAGTTAGCAAGCCGTTGTGGGATAAGTTTGATCATGAGCATAGCCTCTTCCCTGATGATTTTAGTCAGATTGGAGAAAAATATTATTTAAATCTACAAAGTATCAATAGAAATTTCCTAAAGAATAGTGGCGTACAGCAAATCGATTTACTTGCTAAATGTACAAAGTGTGAGGATGATTTTTATTCATATAGGAGAGATAAATCGAAAAAGAATAGTCAGATTAGCATTATCAAACTTAATTAGATATTATAAATACTTTGATAATGTTGATAATGGAGAGAATAAAATGTTAAGTATTGGTGGAGTAATTCAAAATGAAGATTATGATGCAGTGCAAACTGCTATTGGGAATGAGCAGCTGCCTCATTCTAGCTATACTGTTACTGTAAAAAACGAAAACAAGGGTGAGGGTTCTTTACCGATTAAACTTTACGTTCTTGAACTACCCACCGTCCATATTGCCATTGGTTTCACACTTCCAAATACCCAGGAATTAGAAAAAGATATTTCATTAACTTTTACAACGTATCCGGACGCTCAAAGACCCAACCCAGAATATTTAAAATTTCAATGTAAGTTCTCAGATGACCAAAAAGAAGAAAAACGTGACGGAGATCCTCTCGAAAAACTTGAATATGTTGGTTACAAACTTGAGAAAGGTTACAATGAGAAAAAAGCTACTTTTTACCTGTTTGATTATCAAGGCATAGGAAATACATGATTTGGCTATAAAAAGAAAAACAATCGTTCTTGCTTACTCAGGTGGACTCGATACTTCGGTAATACTTCACTGGTTAAAAGAAAATTATAATGCCGATATAGTAGCCTACATCGCTAACCTGGGACAACAAGAAGATCTTAAGGCTATAGCCAAAAGAGCAAAAAAAGTTGGCGCTGCTAAGGTTTATGTTGAAGATTTAAGAAATGAATTTGTAAAAGAGTTTGTTTTCCCTATGATACAAGCAAGCTCAATTTATGAAGGTAGTTACCTACTTGGCACGTCTATCGCTCGTCCCTTGATTGCAAGGAGACAGATTCAAATAGCAAAAAAAGAAAAAGCTTTTGCGGTGTCACATGGCTCTACAGGAAAGGGAAATGATCAAGTAAGGTTCGAACTTACTTTTAAGGCACTAGCTCCAACAATTGACATAATAGCCCCTTGGAGAATTTGGGATCTTAAATCAAGGGAATGTTGCATTAACTACGCGAAAAAAAATAAAATTGCTGTACCGGTTACTAAATCTAAACCTTATAGTTGCGATAGGAATATTTATCATATCAGTTACGAAGGAGGGATTTTAGAAGATCCTTGGGTTGAACCACCTCCAGAAATGTATGAGATGGTTAAGAATATAGAAAAAACACCAAATCGACCTACCTATATAACTATCTCATTTAAGAATGGGGCACCTTATGCTTTAAATGGAAAAACAATTAGTCCAGTCAATCTTCTAACAAAATTAAATAAAGCCGGTGGAGATAATGGTGTTGGCGTGGTAGACATTGTTGAAAATAGATTTGTTGGAATGAAATCTAGAGGTGTATACGAAACACCTGGCGGGACAATCTTGAATATTGCGCATAGGGCTATAGAGTCGATAACCATGGATAGAGAAGTTATGCACTTAAGAGATTCACTAGTGCCAAAGATATCTCAACTAATTTATAACGGATTTTGGTATTCACCTGAGATGAAAGTGCTGATGGCTTTCATTAAAGAATCCCAGAATAATGTAACAGGGGATGTCAAAGTAAAAATACATAAAGGTAACGTAAGAATAGTAGGTAGAAAATCTAAATATTCCTTATACAATTCAAAGCTGGCTACATTTGAAGAAGATAATTTATATAACCAGAGTGATGCAACAGGCTTCATACAACTTAATTCTTTGAGACTGATTTTAAACAAGCTTAAGAATTAGATGGATTTATCTTCTTTTGTTTTTGATTTACCAAACGATCTGATTGCAACACGGCCATCCAAGCCAAGGGGCTCATCGAATTTATTAGTAGTTAATAGAAAATCTGAAAAAATAGATATCACAAAGTTCGAAAATATTACAAATTATATTACCGACGAGGATTTGTTAATCTTTAACGACACAAAAGTTGACCCAGTTTTGTTGTTTGCTAAAGATGAAAAAAATAACTCAAGAGAAATATTACTAGTAAACGAAATTGATCAAAGAACCTGGACCGTCCTAACTAAAAATCCAAAAAATACACGAATCTCTTTCTGTAATGGAACCAAAGGTTATTTAAGAAAAATAAACGGGGAATGGCGCATTGTTTTTGATTGCGAATCCAGTGAGGTAATTCAAGAATGTGGCAAAATGCCGATACCACCCTATATAGGTAGGAGCCCAGATGATTCTGATAAAATTGATTACCAGACAGTCTATGCAAAAAAGGCGGGGTCCATTGCTGCCCCAACAGCGGGATTGCATTTTTCAAATGAACTAATAAAGTCCATGAAAGACAACGGAGTAGATATCGACTATCTTACTCTTCATGTTGGCTTGGGAACTTTTCTTCCCGTTAAGGAAAAAGACATTAGGAATCATAAAATGCATCAAGAGAGATTCTTTATCCATAAAGAATTAATTGAAAAGATTAAGAAGAACAAAAAGGAAAACAAAAGAATTATTTCTGTAGGTACTACAACTTTAAGGGCTATCGAATCCTGCCAGTTTGATGATGATTATGCTAATAAATGGGTCGGAACAGATTTGTTTATTCGGGATGGCTTTCAATTTAATTTTGTAAACGGTTTAATAACTAATTTTCACTTGCCAAAATCAACACTTTTGATTCTAGTTTCAGCTTTTCTTGGATACGAGTTAACGATGAAATGCTATAAGCTTGCAATAAAAGAAAGGCTAAATTTTTATAGCTATGGAGATGCAATGTTGATTATATAATGTTTGCTCAAATTGCATTATATTTTTTTTGAAGATAAAATCTTTTTATGCCCGGAAATTCTTTTGGAAACTTATTTAGAATTACTACATGGGGCGAGTCTCACGGAAAAGCCGTAGGTGTTGTAATCGATGGTTGCCCGGCCGGACTTCCTCTGACTGCTAAAGATATTCAATTCGAACTTGATAGGCGTAAACCTGGTCAAAGCATTCTCACGTCACAAAGAAAAGAAGATGACAAAGTAGAAATTTTATCCGGGCTTTTTAAGAATAAAACCACTGGTGCCCCAATTTCAATGCTTGTTCATAATATTGATGTTATTTCCAAATCCTATGAAGATTTTAAAGATATATATCGTCCGGGACACGCAGATTTAACTTATGATGAAAAATATGGATTCAGAGACTATAGAGGGGGAGGTCGATCCTCTAATAGAGAAACGGTAGGAAGAGTAGCTGCCGGGGCAGTTGCAAAAAAAATTTTGAATAAAATGGGTGTTAAAACTTACGGATATGTTTGTCAGATTGGGGATATAAAGATAGAAAAAATCGATTTCAAATATATAGAAAAAAACCCTCTAAGATGTCCAGATAAAAATAAATTTAAAGAAATGAGCTCGATTATTGATACTGTAAGACGAGAGGGTGATTCGATTGGTGGAGTCATTGAAGTGCGGACCATAGGGATTCCTGCAGGTCTTGGATCCCCGGTGTTTAATAAAATTGATGCTAGATTAGCATCGTCAATAATGAGTATAGGTGGCGTAAGAGGATTTGAAATTGGAATGGGTTTTGGAATTGCGGAGAAAAAAGGATCTGAAGTTAATGATGTCATGACAGGAAAAAAGAAAGGAAAAGTGCAGTTTTCTTCAAATAATGCGGGTGGTATGCTAGGTGGAATCACGAACGGTCAAGATTTAATTCTAAGGTTTGCTTTAAAGCCAACCTCATCAATTTCAAAACCACAAAAATCAATCAATAAATCTGGTAAGGCTAGAAATTTAAGAGTTAGAGGTAGACACGATCCATGTCTATGTCCAAGAGCTGTTCCGATTGCAGAGGCAATGGTCAACTTAGTATTAATCGATGCCATGTTCGAAAATAAACTTTCAAAAATTGAAAACTTATTCTGAATACTCCAAATAAGTCTACTAGATAGAAAATTAATGAATTTTTAAAATAAAATATTTATTTCTTACACAAGAATTATTTACTTGAATATTGCTTCCGCTGTACTTGAGGCTAATCCTTTTTCTAAGTCAAAACCGGTATCTTCTAAAATATTTTCAACAGCATTAATTACCAGAATAATATCTTCTTTATGTACGTCGCCCATATGAGTTATTCTGAAAATTTTACCTTTTGCTTGGTCCTGTCCACCAGCAACAATAATCCCATATTTTTCTTTCAGCCCCTTGACGATAGTTCCAGCGTTAATATTATCCGGTGACATTATTACCGATAACGCAGTACTAGGGTCGTTCTGGGCAAAAGATTCAAGCCCGATTGCTTGAAAACCTTTTCGTGTAGCTTCTGACATAATGGAATGTTTTTTATAAAGGCCATCTAGACCAATATCGTTAAAATAATTTAAGACGGCATTGAGACCGATTACCAATGTCAAGGCCGGAGTCCAAGGGGAAGTTTTTTTTAGACTATTTTTTAATGCGGTTTCTAGGTCGAAATAAAATTTTGGCAGAGTTGACTTCTTTGAAAATTCTCGCGCTTTTTCACTAAGAGAAAGAAAAGCTAGCCCTGGTGGCAACATGAATGCCTTCTGTGAACCACCAATTAATATATCAATCCCCCAATTGTCAAATTCAATTGGAAAAACGCCCACACCAGTAATACCATCTACGATTAATATCACATCATCCTTATCTCTTGTTATAGCCGCAATTTCTTTAATTGGGTGCATTGCTCCGGTTGAGGTTTCGCTCGCCTGAACCAATATTGCCTTTATTTCTTTATTTTCAGAAAGGGCTTTTTGTATTTCGATAGGATCAACCGTGTACCCCCACTCCACAGAAATTTCTACTACTTCAATACCAAATGCTTTACATATTTTTGACCATCTTTCACCGAACTTTCCACCATTTACAACCAAAGCCTTATCTCCTTTGGACAAGGTATTTGATACGGCTGCTTCCATGGCGCCCGTTCCAGATGAGGCAAGTATCAAAACTTCTTCTTTGGTTTGAAAAATACTTTTCAGTCCCTCAGTAGCAGTGTAAAAAATCTCTTCAAATTCTTCTGTTCTATGGTGAATTATCGGTTTTGCCATTTCCAGCATAACGAATTCTGGAACAGGGACGGGACCAGGTGTTAATACGAGATTTTTCAATTTATACTCCCTTTAGGCAATAAAAATGTTAGATTAAATATAACATTATTTGCAAGGTAGAAACATGATTGAATTAAACCAGACCGTAAAAGATTTTCAAATAAGACTTAAGAAAGTAAGAGACTATCTTTGACCCGGATACTCAAACAAAACGTTTAGATATACTAAAGAAGGATAGTGAAGAGCCAGATTTTTGGAACGACAAGAATAAAGCACAAAGTGTGTTAAAAGAAATATCAATTATTAAAAAGAATCTGGAAACTTATCAGGCTCTTGAATCTGAATTAAATGATTCCACCGAGCTTATAAGTCTTTATAAATCAGAAGATATAGATGGTAATTTAATTGACGAACTGACACAGTCTTTGATTGGATTTCGCAAGATTTTGGAGGAGTTCGAAATCAAGATGATGCTTTCTGGTAAAGATGATACAAAGAATGCCATCCTATCCATTAATTCCGGAGCTGGTGGAACCGAAGCACAAGACTGGGCGTATATGCTATCTAGAATGTATTTAAGATATGCGGAAATCAATAATTTTAAAGCTGAATTTCTAGACATTTTAGATGGAGAAGAGGCTGGTATAAAGAATTGCACCATTCTGATTAAAGGAGAATTCGCATATGGTTTTTTAAGTAACGAAACCGGGGTTCATAGATTAGTTCGAATATCTCCTTTTGATTCGAACAAAAGGCGACACACTTCTTTTGCTTCTGTCTCTGTTATTCCTGAGGCCGAAGAAAATATTGATATCAATATAGATGATAAAGATTTAAAAATAGAAACTTTTAGAGCGGGTGGAGCCGGTGGTCAGCACGTTAATAAAACTGACTCTGCTGTGAGAGTTACTCATCTTCCGTCCGGCATAGTCGTGGGTTGCCAAAATCAACGATCTCAACATCAAAATAAAGCTTCAGCAATGAAAATTTTATCTTCCAAATTATACGATATAGAAATGAATAAAATTAAAGAGCAAGAAAAGAAAATTAATTCTGAGAAAAAGGATATAGGCTGGGGTAATCAAATTCGGTCATATGTGTTGCATCCTTACAGAATGATAAAGGATCATAGAATCAGCTTCGAAACTGGCAATGTTGAATCTTTTTTGGATGGTAACATCCAGGACCTAGTCCAGGATCTATTGTCCAGTCAAAAATAGACTAATTTTAGGATAGGGTTGCAGGGTTTCATGCAAACTTTGGAAACTCATCTATAATATATCCAATGGCAAGAACCAAGAAACAAATCATAGGAATTGTAGCCAAACCCGATTTGACGGGACTTGATAAAATTGTAAAGACCGTTGAGGAATGTGCACTAACACATCATAAATCTTCAGTTATAGTTGAGGGTCGCGATGGTATAACGAGAGAAGATATTATGAACGTAGCTGGTTCCGTAATTGTTTTTGGAGGAGATGGTACACTGTTGCATGTTGCGGAAGAAGCAGCTATAAACAAAAAGCCTATATTGGGAATCAATTTAGGAAGGTTAGGTTTTTTAACTGAAGCTCCTCTAAAGTCTTTAGAACACCTACTTCAAGACTTACTTCAATATCAACTTGTAACAGACCGTAGACGCCTTCTGCAAGCTAAGATCACTAAAGACAATAAAATAATTAAAAAAACTAATTTTCTTAATGATGTTGTAATCAACAAAGGAACCTTGGCAAAAATTATAAATCTTGATTTGTCTATTGATAATCTGTTGGTCTCGAATCTTAGAGCGGATGGATTGATACTATCTTCTCCAACTGGGTCTACCGCTTACTCGCTTTCTGCAGGAGGGCCGATTGTATCACCTACATTACCTTTAGTGATAATTACGCCAATTTGTCCGCATACGTTATCAAATCGTCCTTTGGTAGTCTCTCATGACTCAAAAATAAAAATTACAATTGATTCATCGACTTATCCTGTTTTTGCTACATTTGACGGGAATGAAAGCATAGAAATGGAGCATGGTTTTGAACTTGTAGTATCAAAATCTAATCATGAATTACTGCTTCTTAGGTCGCCGCATACTAAATACTTTGATGTATTAAAAGATAAGCTGATGTGGAGTAATAACAAATATGGCTGAAAATAATAGAGAAACTTTTCTGCATGACTGGGTTGTTGAGGAAATACAGAGGAAATATTCAAAAGAATTTAATGAAATAAAAATTAATACAACCAATAAAAAAGACCACCCTTTAAAAGACGAATATCCAGATATTATATTTGGTAATTATGGACAGATTGTTATGATTGGTGAAGTTGAAACCATTTCCAATATCAATCCTAGCTCGGTCGATAAGTGGAAAACACTTCAATCTCTTGGTTATACATGCACTATTTTTGTGCCAAAGACCGAATTAAAACTTGCCAGAGATCTATGTTTTGAAAATAAATTGATAGAAAAGATTAAAATATCGTCTTTCTCAGTTGAAATACCTATTAATTAAAAATTGGAGTTTCTATATTGCTAATTCCATTTAGGAACTCTTTGCCTGACAATCTCTTTTGACCACTTCTTTGAATTTCAAAGATTTCGATACTTCCTTGTCCACATCCCACGATTAATCTTCCATCTTTGTTTACAATTTGACCAGGATTGATGTTAGAAGAATTATCCAGGCTCACTTTAAAAATTCTTATAATTTGATCTTTAAAATGTGTATGGGCCACTGGCCACGGATTACATCCTCTTATTAGATTTCTTATTCCTTCGGCGTCTTTTTGCCAATCAATCAAAGCATCTTCTTTCTTGATTTTGGGAGCTAAAGTTGCCTCATTCTCATTTTGCGATTTACTCTCATAAGACCCATTTAATAACAAATTGTTGATAAACTCTACTATTTTTTTTGCACTTAATATGGAAAGTTTTTCAGTCAACATTAACGTATCATCATCATCATTGATTTTAATCTTATGGCTAGAAATTATATTTCCTGTATCCATTCCGGAATCCATTTTCATTATCGTGATTCCTGTTTCTTTCTCGCCATTTATTAGTGACCAGTTTATTGGGGCAGCTCCTCTATATTTTGGAAGAATCGATGCATGCACATTGATACACCCGTATTTAGGTATATCTAAAATTTCTTCTGGTAGAATTTTTCCATATGCAGCAACACATACAATATCAGGATTAATAGATTTTAAAGTTTCTACAGCTTGATGATTGTCTTTTAATTTGTCGGGTTGCAATAAATTCAAATTCTTATCGAGGGCAAACTTCTTCACGGGATTAAAGACAATCTCCTTTTTTCTTCCGACTGGTTTATCTGGTTGGGTCACAACTAGTTCGACATCGTATTGATCATTTAATGCTTCCAAAATTCTTAAAGCAAAACCAGGGGTCCCCATAAAAACTATCTTCATATTTTTGTTATTTTATCATATTTAATGAACTCTACTGGAATGAGAGAATTTTATTGTTTATATTTAGGTTCTATGAAAAAAATCCAATCTTTGTCACGAGCCATACTCCTTTTTTGCTTGCTATTATTGAATGATGCCTATGGTGAAAGTCTAGAAAATTTGGACAATCTAGTTGAAAAATTAAGCCCGTCGGTTGTAAGAATAGAAACCGCGAGCAAAGAAAAAGATCTTAATATAACAGGGGATCCGTTTTTTGATGAGTTTTTTAAAAGGCAATTCGGTAACCAATCCGGAAGAAAATTAAGACCAGGAGTAGGATCGGGATTTGTATATGGCAAAGATGGCTTTATTGTTACAAATTTTCATGTTGTTAAAAATGCAGATGATATATCAATAGTTTTACATAATGAAAAAAAATATGAAGCTAGAATAATTGGAACCGATGCTCGTACAGACTTAGCTCTTTTAAAAATTGATACACAAGACTCAATCAATGAAGTTCGGATTGGAAACTCTGATTCACTAAGAATAGGAGAGTGGGTAATTGCTATTGGTAACCCCCTTGGATTAGGTACTACAGTTACAACTGGAATCATTAGCGCTAAAAGTCGATACGTAGATGAACTGGGAAGTTATGTAGATTTTATTCAGACTGATGCCGCTCTTAATAAGGGAAATAGCGGGGGCCCTTTGTTTAATTTAAGTGGTGAAATAGTTGGAGTTAATACCGCTATAGCTGCTAGAGGACAAGGTATTGGATTTGCGATTCCTATCAATATAGCCATTGGTGTAATTGAAGAATTAAAAACAAACGGAAAAGTTCAACGAGGTTGGTTGGGAGTTCTTATTCAGCCAATCAGCCATGAATTAGCCGATCTATTAGAATTAAAATCAACAGACGGGGCCTTAGTGAGCGAAGTTGTTGCCGATGGTCCTGCATTTAAGGCGGGCCTCAAGAGGGGAGATATAATTTTATCTATAAATAAAATGAAAATTAAAAAAATGGAAGATTTGCCACGTAATGTTGGGAAATTAAAACCAAAAATGTTGGCCAAGCTCGAGGTTCTACGAGACGGAAAAACAATAGATATCAGCGTACGACTCGGAACATTGCCAATTACTGAGGTATCAAAAAAACAGAGTACAGAATCTGATAGTCTTGCTAGAAAAAAATTTGGTTTTGAAGTAAAAGAACTTCGCATTGATTCAGATTCTACTGATAAGAAAGTTGTTGTTGTAAAAACTTATCAGACTATGGATCCCCCTAATGCGCTATTGAAGGGAGATATTATTTTAGAGATTAATCGTCAACCAGTTGAGGATATAGAACAATTTAATTCTATAGTAAGCAACATAAGGCCGAACCAAAATTGTCTATTCGTAATACAAAGACAATTTCAAAATAATCTTGTTACATTATACAAATCTGTTAGATCAACTAATTAGATTTGTTGTGGAGATGTAGAAATAAATTACTTGCTCCATCCGCATTGAAAAGCATATTTTTCATATATTTTCGCAAACCCATCTCTAACCATTTGCTCTTGAATATTTAATTCACCAGCAAATAATTCGCCCACAGTCCTCCCATACCGATCTTTGGTAATTCTATGAATTCGTATCCGCTTATCTGAAATAAGTCTGCTTAAATAATCTCTTGCTGCTTTCGCCTTTTTAGGATTGGCCCTTGGCCCTTTTAGCTCTGGGGCATCAATACAGGCCAGACGTATTTTTTCTCCCTTGCTTGAAGTACATGTATCCCCATCATAACAATAATCGATTTTAATATTATCTTTTTTACCTGAATGTGCCTGAACGTAAATCGGATTTATAGATATTGAAGCGACAAATAATAAGACAAAGATTAGGAATTTATAAGGTGTGCTCATTATTTACTAAATGGCTTGCCTTTATTGCTTGTGGAAGCTGTAGCGAATGCACGTTGCTCCATGGGACCAGCTTTTATTGAAGTTTGAACAGCTTTCATTCCGAGAGATAGTGCCTCAGCAAATTTTTCAGGAGACTTAGAACTTACTACTGCGGAATTCAATAAAACTCCATCAAATCCCAGCTCCATAACCTGGCATATATGAGAAATTCTCCCTATACCTGCATCAACAATTAGAGTCTTATCAGGAATTTCTTCTCTAATTATTTTAAGTTTGGATAGATTATCGAGACCTCTGCCGGATCCTATGTGAGACCCCCAAGGCATTATCACTTCGCAACCAAGACTTTCCATTTCTTTAGCAAAATTAAGATTATCTGTTATGTAAGGTAGAACTTTGAATCCTTTATCTATAAGCCTTTCAGTCGCTTTAATTGTTCCTCTCATAGACGGCTTTAGCGTTTTCTTATTTTCAATAACTTCAAGTTTGATTAGGTTTGTTTTAAAAAGCTCCCTTGCCATCTCCGCAGTTGCAACTGCTTCTTTGACGGAAAAACAACCAGCGGTATTAGGCAAGATGTGACATTTAGTTTTTTTAATTATTTTAAGAAAGTCTTCACTACCGGGAACCAGCCTTCTTACTGCTACTGTTATCATTTTCGTACCAGTTCTTTTTATGCAATTTTGAAATACTTGCGGGGAAGGGTACCTAGAGGAGCCTAAAATAATATTGCTTTTAAGATTAATATTGTAGAGTTTCATTCTTAACCACCAGGATGTGCGGAGACTACTTCAATTTCGTCGCCAGGATTAATTCCTATGCGTTTATATTTTGATTTTGACACAAATTCTCCATTTAAAGCTACCGCAAAGCTCATTTCGAAGGAAAACTTTTCTCTTAGGAAATCGTAGAGATTTATATCGTTAGACAACGTAACCTCTTCCCCATTCAAACTAATCGTAATCATAATCAATTATAAATGTAACTTAATTCTATCTTCTTTTATATGATATATTCTACTAAGGTCTTTATCCATGCTTAGCTCACTAATATCGAAATTTATAGTCGCACTTCTGGCCCTAGGTCTTGTAATAAGCTTAGGTGTAGGATCCGATTTTGTTAATTTTGGTATGTCTGAAAATGTTGTTGCGGAAATTAACAATAACGAAATATCCAAGGAAGAATTTCAATATTTCAGAAATACTAGATTGTCTCAACTTCCAAAGGACATCTTGCAGGACAAAAAGTCCATAAATATTATAAATGAGCAAATTGTATATATGATTGCGACAAGAAAAGCATTGGCATCCAAAGCAAGGGAATTAGGCTTCGTTGTAACGGATAAGGAGCTAAGAAATAAAATTACGAATAGCGAATTATTTAAGGATAAAGGCAAGTTCATAGGGCTCGAATCTTATAAGACCAAAGTAAGAAATGTTTTTGGTCTGAGTGAGGACATATTTGAGGAAATATTGATTGAGGAAATATTAAATGACAAATTAAAGACTTTCTTGCTGGCCTTTGTTTCTGTTTCAAAAGAAGAAGTTGAGAATGAATTTGTTCTGAATCTTTCGAAAATAAACTTCTATTTAATAAGTGGAATTAGCAACAAAGAAGATCTTCCTGATTTTTCTGAACAAGATATAGATAATTTTATTAAAAATGATAGTAATCTCGATTATGATAGACAATCTGTATTTAAAGTTTTTTCTATTGATTACGAAGATTTGACAAGCCAAATACCAATATCGCAAGAGGATATTGACAATTATATTAAAAATTATCCAAACGAATTTGATGCTAAGAATAACAATGTGCAGGAAGAAAGAAAAAAGATAATTCAATTAATAAAAAAGCGAGTTGCTAAAAATTTATTCATTGCGGAATTAAAAAAAATAAAAGAACTAATTGAAACAAGCACCTTGGATAATCTTGCTGCAAACTACAAGAAAACTGATGAAATTTTTAAACTTACACTCACGAATCCATCAAGACAATTACCAAAGCCTTTAATTGATGAGCTCGCAAACTCAGATTTTAGTATTAGCAAGCCAAATGTATACTTTTTTGATGAGACGATATGGCTAGTTGGTCCAGAATCCTATTCAAACAACAAAGAGCATGCTATGGGTAAAATGATTAAAATCGCCGAAACAAAAAATCAGGTAAGGCTTCTCAATAAAATACTCAAGAATTCCTCAAGGAGCCCTGAAGAGCTATTAGAAGCTATAAAAAATGATAATGATTATTCGTATGAATTTAAATATGATATAAATCTTAGAGATTTTCAAAGAATTTTAGGTAAAAAAATCGATATGGAAACCTTTACTAACGAGAAATTTTTTGTCCCAAACATTTTTGGGGAAGGGAAAAAATTTATAATATATATAGAAAAAATTCGAAAAGCCAACAGAGAATTTATATCATTTGATGAATTTAAAATTAGAAACTCTCTAGTTTTTAAAAAGCAAAAAGATTTTATCAAGCAATTTACTGATGATATAATGCAGAAGTCAAAAATAGAACTGAATAACAAATATTTTGGTTACCAGTAAAATGCATTAAAAATATGAATCACAATTTATTATTATTAGTACCTTTACTTGCAAAGTATATATATTGTTTTATTATTGCTAAAAATGAGAATAAAATCCTTATCCATTAAAGGATTCAAAACGTTCTATGAGAAATCTATCATAGAATTTGATTCCAAGATTTCCGCTATTGTTGGTCCAAATGGTTGTGGTAAAACGAATATCTTGGATGCTCTACGTTGGGTATTAGGAGAGCAAAATCCCAGAATTCTAAGATCCGATTCGATGTCGCAAATAATATCAGATGGGAATGATAATCTAGCAAAGCATAATTTTGCCGAAGTTGCCCTTTTAATAGATAGCCATAATAAAGATTTTGCCGAAATGGAAATTAAAAGACGACTCCATAGGAGCGGTGAAAGTGAGTATTCTTTGAATAATCAAAAGTGCAGATTAAAAGACATAACAGATACTATTATGTCGCTTGGTGTAGGATCGAGAAGTTTTACGGTAATACCGCAAGGGCAGATTGAGACTTATATTACGGCAAGACCCGAAGAGAAAAAACAGCTAATTGATGATGTAGCAGGTTTAGCTAAATACAAAACCCGACGAGCTGAAACTGAGAGAAAAATTCTATTAATAAAAGATAATCTTGAAAAAACGAAATATATTCAATCGGAAGTAGAACAACAAAAAGATTTGTTGCAAGAACAAGCGAAGAAAGCTGATGAATATACGAATTTGGTTAACCAATTTAAGAATCTAGAAGCACTTTTTTACAAAAAACGCTATAAAGACTTAAGTTCCAAATTGATTTCGGCTGAAAATGAAAAAAATCTATTTCAGGAGACATTAAATGAGGTTGAGCAAGAAAAAAAGGAAATAAAAAACTCTATAGAGACCATTACTGTCGGTCAAGTAAAATTAAAAAAGGATTTAGACAACCTTAACAATCATCTTCTTGATAACAAACAAGAGGAGCTAAAACTTATATCGAACAATCAAACACTTGAGATAGAAACAAATTTGTTAATTGAGGAACTTGAGCGATCAAAATCAAACAGCTATGAACTAAAAGAGGAGGCGTCTTCTCTGGAGACTGAAGTTAAAGATATAAAAGAGAACTATGACTCAGATGATTTGGATATGAGCATCAAAAATCAATTGGAATTGGAAGCAATAAAGAAGAAGTGCTTATTAAGTAAGAAAGAAGAAACGGATAAATTGAAAGCAAGCAAGGACGACTTGCAATATACAAATAAAAAGTATGTGGAATTAAATGCTGAAATAAAAGCCACCGAATCCAGAATGGTGCTTTTAGAAAACATCGAGTCTACTTATGGTTGGTTGCCAGAAGGAATAAGAAACTTTGTGCAAAATTTAAAAGGAAAAGATATTGACGGTATTTTGTCAGATTATATAAGACCTAAAGATGGATACGAAAAAGCAGTTGAATCTGCACTGGGAGAAAAATTAAAATGGATATTAATTCGTGATGATGGAGACACCGTTGCAACTATAAAAGAATTTAAAGAAAATTGTACGGGCAAGGGAACTTTTATCTCGTTGGAAAATACAAGAGTAGCTGGTGCTAGCACTAATGTTAATTGTAAAACAATAATGGATTGCATTGACTGTGATCAGCAAAACAGACCATTCCTTGCATCCATATTTGGAGATACTTATATTGTAGATAATATTGCCGATGCTTTAATGGAGCGACGCAATAATCCAGGATGCAATTTTGTTACTAGGGATGGAGAATTCTTTGATTCTAATGGCTCCATAACAGTTGGCTCTGCACCTGATAGTATTCTACAGATTAAAGATGAGATAAGAAGTTTGTCAAATCAAAAGAGTATATATGAAAAAGAAATTGACTTAATCACTTTAGATATCAAAAAAACTGAGGAAGAAATATTCGATATAAATAATAGAATCACTTCCTTTGATAGCGAACTTGAATCTGCAGGAAGATATCAATCTGCTGGCATTGGGAAGATTAATGATAAAATTGGTAAAATAAAAGAAAAGATTCGAGTTGCATCCTCAAGGATTCTTGAACTAGAAGACAAAATTGAGTCTAATACTAATAAGCTTAATATAGTTGGGAATGACTTGCCAATATCAAAGGAAAATCAAGATAAAATAAAAGACAAAATTGGCAAATTAAAGATTGAAATTAGTAATAACGAATCAGAGATTCAGCGATTATACGAGACTGTTCTATCGAAAGATGAAATAATTGATCAGAAAAGAGCTGAGTCTATGGGCTTTGATTCTAACATTCAAAAAATACAGTTAGAGATTGACCAATTGCTGGAAAATTCGAATCTTAGCAGCGAAGATTTTGATATATCTTCCATAACTGACGAAGAAGAACAGAAGATGGGGGAATTTCAGAGAGAGGGATCTCTTTCGAAATCAAAATTTTATAAACTACAGAAATCAATTGACGATTTTGGACCAGTTAACTTGCTAGCACCCGATGAATATAGTCGATTAGAAGATAGGTACAATTTTGTTAATAATCAAGTCGATGATTTGTACACTTCGCTCACTAACCTAGAAAAAACTATAGAAAAAATTGATGAAGAATCAGAGACTGCATTTATGGAAACATTTAACAAAATTAGCAATAAATATGACGAGTCCATTAAAAAACTGTTCGGAGGCGGTGAGGGGAAACTGGTTCTGACTAACCCGGATTCGATAAAAGACTCAGGAGTTGAGGTAATGCTGAAGATAGGTTTAAAACGGTATAGAACCTTAAAATCATATTCGGGAGGCGAAAGGGCGCTAGCAGGAATTGCATTATTATTGTCTGCTTATTTTGTGAAGCCAGCTCCTTTCTTGCTCCTTGATGAAGTTGATGCACCTCTTGATGATAAAAATATTTCTAAATTTGGAGAGATGCTAGAAGAGATTTCTAAGGAATCTCAAATAGCAATTATTACTCACAATAAAGGGACTATGAGATATGGAAGTAAATTAATAGGTGTGACATCTAAACTTGAAGGAATAAGCGAAGTCGTTCCAGTTGATCTACCCGAATAATTTTTTAAATTTTCTATGGTGTAATGTTAAAAAATATAATAAAAAAAATATTCGGCTCTGACAACGAGAGAGAAATATCTAGGATTACCAAACTTGTAGATAATATTAATGGACTAGAAGAAAAGTATTCCAAAGAAGACATAGAAGAACTAAAAAATATATTTCTTAATTTTAAGAATGATGAATCTAATGATGAGAATCTTAATTCACTAATTCCTGATGTCTTTGCTATTGTTAGAGAAATTTCCAAAAGAAAACTTGGCTTAAGACCGTACGATGTCCAATTAATTGGAGGAGTTGTGCTCCATGAGGGAAGGATTGCAGAGATGAAAACGGGTGAGGGTAAAACACTAGTCGCATGCATGCCTGTGGTCCTCAATTCTATTACAGGCAATGGTGTTCACTTAATAACTGTCAATGATTACCTAGCAAGAAGAGATGCCTTATGGATGTCACCGATTTATGTGACGCTTGGCCTCAAGGTTGGCGTATTAAATAATGATGTATCTTATACGGTTGGTTTAAATCAGGGTAGCAATGAATTTATTCTAGTTGAATCAAAAAGACAGGAAGCTTATGAATGTGATGTTGTATACGGAACTAATAGCGAATTTGGATTTGATTATTTAAGAGACAACATGAAGTATTCGTCTGAAGAAGTTACACAAAGAGGACATCACTTTGCTATCGTAGATGAAGTTGATAGCATATTGATTGATGAGGCCAGGACGCCTTTAATAATATCTGGACCAAGTGATACCTCATCCATTGATTATAAAAAACTTAATCAAGTAGCAAAAAGCTTAAGTTTGGATGATATTTCCAAAGACGAAAAAACAAAGCATGTTTATATTTTGGATTCAGGAGTTGAGAAAATTGAGAAATCTCTTAATCTAACCAATCTTTATGATCCAGCAAATCTTGCGATTTTACATTCTACGAATCAGGCCCTAAGAGCTTTACATATGTTCGAAAGAGATACGGAATATGTGGTTCAAGATAATAAAATTATTATTGTTGATGAATTTACTGGGAGATTAATGCCAAGTCGGAGGTGGAGCGATGGACTACACCAAGCTATTGAGACAAAAGAAAATGTTGAAGTAGAGGAAGAAAATCAAACTCTTGCATCAATCACTATACAAAATTATTTTCGTATGTATAAAAAATTATCTGGTATGACAGGAACTGCTGATACTGAAGCTCTTGAGTTTCAGAATATCTACAATCTCAAAGTTGTAGTAATACCTACGAATGCGCCAATGATTAGAAACGATCTGAATGATTTAATTTATAGAACTCAAAAAGAAAAATTTGCAGCGATAATTGAAACTATAGTTGAATTTAATACGAAAGGTAACCCAATGCTGGTTGGAACTATATCGGTTGAAAAGTCGGAACAATTAAGTAAGGAGCTAAAGCAAAGAGGTGTTTACCACCAAGTGTTAAACGCAAAAAACCATGAGTCCGAAGCCAAAATTGTAGCGCAAGCTGGAAGGGTTGGTTCCGTAACAATAGCCACAAATATGGCTGGCAGGGGGACCGATATCGTCCTAGGTGGGAATAAAGATTTCATCCTAGGGGACGATGTTGATTCAAATGATAAAGATAAGATAGCCAATGAAATGGATTTGGAGAAAGAAAAAATCTTGAGTATTGGTGGCCTTGTAGTGTTAGGTAGTGAAAGACATGAATCAAGACGAATTGATAACCAATTACGAGGTAGATCCGGGAGACAGGGCGATCCAGGTATTAGCCAATTCTTTGTATCGATGGATGATGATTTAATGAGACTTTTTGGATCAGAAAAGATGGCTTCTATGATGACAAAATTAGGCTGGAAAGAAGGTGAGCCGATAGAGCACAAAATGATTACGGGTTCGTTAGAAGGTGCTCAAAAAAAGGTCGAGACCAGAAACTACGAGATTAGGAAACACTTGATTGAATACGATGATGTTCAAAGTCAACAACGAGATGTTGTTTACGGTATTAGAAATAAACTTTTAAAGGAGGAGGCCTCCTCTGAGATTCTGGATGATATTCTGGAAAAGATACTTGAAAGCTTGCGAAGCAATGTTCAGGAATCAACAACATTATCCGATATTGATAAAGAGTCTATTAGAAATCAACTTGCTTTTGACCTTCAAGACGATTTCGATACCCTAGATGTACTTGAAGAAAAAATACAAAATAAAATTGAAGAAAAAATATCCTCTCTTGCCACTTTGTATCAACCGATATCGAAATTTATTTTAATAACCACTCTGGATATGGCATGGAAAGACCACTTGCTTAATATGGATTATCTTCGGGACAGTGTTGGTCTGAGGGCTTATGGACAAAAGAGACCATTAGACGAATACAAAAGAGAAGGATTTGAAATGTTTCAAACAATGCTGGAGGGATTCAATTTCGAAGCACTAAAAAGATTCTTTGAAGTGGAACCTATTTCATCTGAGGAAATTGATGAGCTTGAAAGAGAGAAAAATCAGACAGATAAAGTAAACTATTCAGATAATACTCCGATAATAGATTCTGACGGTGAGGAGCCAAAGGATGACAAAACTCCCAAAAACAATCTGAACAAGGTAGTTGCGGGAAAGGAAAAGGCAAAAAGAAGAAAACTGAGAAAACAGAAAAGGCAGCAAAAGCGAAAACAAAGAAAATGATGAAGAATCTAAAACTAACTATTTCTTCTGTATTAAGCGCAGTTATATTGGTAGCGCTTTTTATTGTTTTTGGTATTGGCTTCGGAGTTTTACTACTAATATATTTTCTTTTTAGAACATATAGAAAATTGGTTGTTAAGAAAAACCGCCAAGTTGATGATGAAATAATCGATGTTGATGTTGATGATGACAATCATAAAATTACTTAAAGATTATCTATGTTGTCAGCCAATTTTATATCTAGCTTTGTAATAGCGCCAACGTCGTGCGTAGATAAATAAATCTCCACTCTATTATACGTGTTATTTATTGTTGGATGATGATCAAGCTTTTCAGCTTCTATCCCGATTTGAACCATAAATGCCATAGCATCCGAAAAGTTTGAAAAAATAAACTTCTTATATAGTTGATTTCTTTTTATGCTCCATGTCGGAGCTAATTTTTTTGTTTCAGTGATTGAGAGTTTTTTTAATTTCCGAGCCATAATGTGAAGATAAACAGAAACAATTAACAAGTCAAAAAAATAAATTACAATAAAACAATGAATCTAGTTTATCTGTCAATCGGGACAAATCTTGGAAACAAGGTAGAAAACCTTAAAAATGTCATCTCTCGTCTTAGTGATATTATGACAATTAACTCCATATCGAGTGTTTACAAGACCGAGCCTTTCAATGTTCCTAAGCAGGATGATTTTCTTAACATTGCCATCGAAGTACAGACAAATTTTGCCCCACTAGAACTTATTCATAAGTTAAAAAAAATAGAAAGCGAAATGGGTAGGATCCTATTCGAGTCGAACAAGCCACGAATAATAGATATAGATATTATATTTTATAACTCTATAATTTTGGACGAGATTCAAATTCAAGTCCCACATCCAAGAGCCCATAAAAGAGCGTTTGTTATTTTCCCCATCATGGATTTAAACCCTGGATTTGTACACCCTATTCTCAACAAATCTTTGATGGAAATCTCTAAAAATTTATTGAATCAGAAAATTTCTAAACTAGAAAATGTTGGTATTGAAAAAATACAGTGAGAAGCTATCCTTTTTCTCATGGTCAAAGATGTGGCTAAATTTAAACTAGGGCAAGTTGTAAAACATAAGAAATTCTTCTTTAGGGGAATCATTTTCGATGTGGACCCTGTTTTTAACAATACGGAAGAATGGTATCTAAGAATTCCTGAAGATAGACGACCAGACAAAGATCAACCCTTTTATCATCTTTTGGCGGAAAATGATGACAAAACTACTTATATTGCGTACGTTTCTCAACAGAATTTAGAACGTGATTATTCCAGAGAGCCATTCAGTCATCCATCGGTTAGGTTACTTTTTGATGGGAACGATAAAGATGGTAACTATATTGTGAAGCATTTAACTAACTGATTGTTCTAGAGATACTACTGTATTCCACAAAAGCATGGTTATCGTCATTGGTCCTACGCCTCCTGGTACTGGCGTTATATAGCTTGAGATATCTTTTACATTTTCAAAATCTACATCACCCACCAATTTTCCATCGTCAAGCCTATTGATTCCTACATCAATAATTATAGAACCCTTTTTTACCATCTTCCTTGTAACAAAATGAGCCCTTCCTATAGCAGCAACTATCAAATCGGCTGATTTTAAAACCGCATCCAACTTTCTTGTTCTTGAATGACAAATTGTAACAGTTGCATTTTTTTGAAGAAGTAACATAGCAGCTGGTTTGCCCACGATATTGCTTCTTCCTAAAACGACTGCATTTTTCCCCTCAATATCTATATCGTAGAATTCTAGCATTTTGATTATTCCATGAGGTGTACAAGCAATAAATCTGGGTTTGCCCTCGAATAAAAGACCTGCATTAATGGGATGAAATCCGTCAACATCTTTTTCTGGTGAGACTGAGTTTAAAACCGTAGAGTCATCAATGTGTTCTGGTAAGGGAAGCTGAACTAAAATTCCATTAATGTTCTCATCACCATTAAGACGATTAATTAATTTTAGCAAATCTTCCTGTGCTATATCGCCCGAAAGTTTATGCTCTTCTGAATATATTCCAACATCTTCACATGCCTTCCTCTTGTTTCTAACATATATCTCTGAGGCGGGGTCATCTCCAACAAGGATTGCTGCAAGTCCGGGAATTCTTGAGTGCTTACTCTTAATCTCCGCAACTCGGTCTTTGATTTCTTCCCTTATTTTACGTGCAACTAATTTCCCGTCTATTAATTCGTAGCTCATTTCTATCTCCTTATGGAAAATGATTCAGTGGACCATGGCCACTGCCAATTTTTAGCGAATTTTTTATTGCCTTATCGACAAATTTTTTAGCCTCTTTTATTGCCTTAATTAAATGCATACCTTTAGCTATATTACCAGAAATTGCAGCGGATAGGGTACATCCCGTACCGTGTGTATTCTTTGTGTTATACCTACTTGAAGTAAATTTATATATTTTGTTATTATGAAATAAATAATCTACGGCCTCTTTTGTATGCTTTAAATGGCCACCTTTAATTAAAATATTCTCTGCCCCAAACTTGTTTAATTTTATGCAGCAATTTTTAATATCTTTTTCATCTTCGATGACTTGCATACCGGATAAATTTAATGCTTCGTGCAAATTGGGTGTTACCAACCATGCCTTAGGCAGAATTTCCTTTTTGAAAAAGTTTATTGCTGAAGGTTTTAATAAGTAATCACCCGATTTAGATATCATTACAGGATCAACTATTATTGGTATATTCTTAAGCAAGTTTATACACTTGCTTACTTTTAGCATTATCTCTTTATCATATAGCATCCCTATCTTTACAGCTGATATTTTAAAATCTTCTTTAACTGATAATATTTGTTCTTCAACAAGATTTGGGGAAACCTTGCTGATTTTCCTTATTTTTTTAGTGTTTTGAGCTGTTATACACGTAATTGCAGTTACAGCAAAAACTTTCATTGTATTTAGCGTTTTTATATCAGCCTGGATTCCTGCGCCACCACCCGAATCTGATCCAGCTATGCTCAATACTATCGGAATATTGTTTTTCATTCTCAAAATATTATATTAATGTAATTTTAAATATATGAAAACCTTTGAACCTTATATTGAAGAACGATTAAAAGATTTAGAAGTTACAATTAATTCAACAGACTCTAAAGAGGCAATAAGGATCTTCCTCAATAAAGGGTCGTCATTTGGTTCGAATCATCTAACTACGAAATTAACTATTGATGCCATAATGTCGATTGATAAAAACAAAGAAAAAGATTCGACCGCATTAGATATAGGCTGTGGGTCGGGCATTGTCACCATCCTTCTATTAAAACTGAAGTATAAAACAATAAAATCAATTGATATTGATCCGTATGTATTGACCGAAGCAAGACAGAATATTATATCGAATTTTGGACATTTCCCCATGGCCGTGTCTTTAACAGATGAAGAGATTCACCTATTAGAATATGAATTTGATTTAGTCGCGGCGAATATTTCTGGCAATTTTATACCTGAAAATCTTAAAACAATCTCAAATCTAGTTAAGCCAAATGGACACCTTGTTATTTCAGGTTTCAACTGTGAAAAGGAAAAAAAGTTTACCGACCTTGGAAATCAAAACCAATTAGCTTTATATTCAAAATTCATACGGAAACCATGGATATCACTAATTTTTAAAAGGTATTGAATTTGATAGTTACATGGCACAGCTATATAATACTTTCTACTTGAAATTTGTAGGAAATGATGAAAAAAAATAGGTTATTGTACGAAAAAGAGTTTGAACATGATTCTTGTGGTGTTGGTTTTGTTGCAGATATTGATGGTACAAGAACAAATAAAGTCCTACAAAAGGCCATCCAAGCGGTTATTAACCTAACCCATAGGGGTGCTACTGGCAGTGATAAGAAGACTGGCGATGGGTCTGGCCTTTTGACGCAATTACCATTAGAGCTTTTTGATGAATTTTTGTCATCCACCACCAAAGATATACCCCTTGGACATTTAGGTGTTGGCATGTTCTTTATGCCCAAAAAAACTGAAATTAATCATAAGGAAAGTCTGGAGATAATTAAAAATAGTATCTCAAAAAAGGGGCTATCGCTTCTGGCGATTAGAGAAGTCCCCATTAATCCTTCAGTTTTAGGGCAAAAAGCTCTAGATGTACTTCCCGACATATACCAGTTCTTTGTTTCCCCTAAGAAGTTCACCAATCAGGATAAATTCGAAAGAGATCTTTTTTTAACAAGAAAAATTATCGACAATAAGGCTCTAGAAGAAGATATTCAAGATTTGTATTGTTGCTCTTTTTCCTCAAAAACTATTTGTTACAAAGGCATGTTGATAGCATATCAACTTGACCAATTTTATCTTGATTTGAGAAATCCAAATTTCAAGACAAGCATAGCTGTGTTCCATCAGCGATATAGTACAAACACCTTTCCTGATTGGAAGTTGGCACATCCGTATAGACGGATTGGACATAATGGGGAAATTAACACTCTAATGGGGAACAAAAATTGGATGAAGGCAAGAGAGAATTCTGTTAAGTCCAAAGTATGGGGTAAAGATATTGATACTATTAAACCTTTTATTGCTCCTAACGGAAGTGATTCCTCTGATTTGGATAATGCATTAGAGCTTTTAACTTTATCTGGTAGAGATATCTTACAATCCGTTTGCATGCTTATACCTGAGGCGTATGAAAAAGACCCTAGTGTGAGTGACGAATTAGAGTCTTTTTATGAATATAATTCATGTATTACTGAGCCCTGGGATGGACCTGCGGCAATTGTATTTACTGATGGAAGATATGTTGGCGCAGCTCTTGATAGGAACGGCTTAAGGCCAATTCGTTACCATATTACAAAGGATAATTTAATAATTTTAGGTTCCGAGATAGGTATAGTTGATGTCCCCCCAAGCGAAGTAGTTAGGTCTGGTCGTGTAGGACCCGGAAAGATTTTAGCTGTAGACACGCAAAGCAAAGTCCTCCTCTTTGATAACGAGATTAAAGATAATCTTTCCAAATCTTTTGAGTATAAGAAGTGGACATCTGAGAAATTCCATAGAATATCCGATATAATCTCATCGCAAAATCCATCAAAAGAGAACCCCTGCAATATACCTGAGAATCAGATATTAACTTTACAAAAGGTATTTGGCTATTCCTTAGAAGATTTAGAAAGGTTAGTAGAGCCAATGAGTTTGACAGGAAAAGAGCCAATTGGATCCATGGGGGATGATACCCCTATATCTGCTTTGTCGTCGAAACCTAAGTCAGTATTTTCTTATTTTAAACAAAGATTTGCACAGGTTACAAATCCTCCAATAGATCCGTATCGAGAAGAAAGCGTAATGTCTTTAAGGGTTCTTATGGGAAACAAAACCAACTTTTTTGATTCTATTAATTCCAAAGAAGAATTTTTCTATTTTGATTCTCCAATAATTACGGACAAAGAAGCAAATTGGATTAGAACTCTTAAATCAAAGAAATTTAGAACTTCTATTATAGATACTTTATTCTCTGTATCCAAAAAAAATGATTTAAAATCTTCACTAGAAAAGATTGTAAAGAAATCCATCAAAGAAGTGGATAAAGGGTCAAAGGTTCTTCTCCTATCTGATAAAAAAATATCCAAAACCAAAGCTCCAATTCCTATTATGCTTGCGGTTAGTGCAATCCATCATGAATTAATTTCTCAAGGCAAGAGAATGAAAGTTTCTATTGTTGTTGAATCTGGGGAAGTTAGAGAGGACCATCAGGTTTGTTGCTTGCTAGGTTATGGAGCATCGTGTGTAAACCCTTATCTTGCTTTTGCAAGCGTGGAAGATTGGATGAAAAAATTTGGTGAAGACACAGGGGATTCTTTATCGAGTTATAAACTAGCTCTCGAACGAGGGGTGTTGAAGGTTATGTCTAAAATGGGCATTAGCACTGTAGCAAGCTATACTGGATCACAGATTTTTGAAATAGTAGGGATTGACACAGAAACAACAAATACATATTTCCCGGGAACTGTTAGTCGAATCGGGGGAGTTTCAATAAGCAATTTCGAAACTGATACGTTGATTTTCCATTCTAATGCATTTGAAACAAAAACCGAGGAACGACTTAAGGAAGAAGGTATATATCGTTTCAGGAAAGATGGAGAGTATCACTTATTCAATCCTTTGATATTTAAAGCCATAAGAAAGGTATCACAAACTTCATCTTATGATGATTATAAAAACTTTGTATCTCTACATGAGAACAGGTCCCCGTCAATGATTAGGGACTTATTTGAATTTGAATCATTGGGAGAGGTGCCCATTGATGAAGTAGAAAAAGTTGAGGACATACTAAAAAGATTTCGAACGGGAGCTATGTCTCATGGAGCATTAAGCACTGAAGCCCATGAAGCAGTTGCAATTGCGGCCAATAAGATTGGTGGAAAAAGTAATAGTGGAGAAGGTGGAGAAAATTCAAATAGATTTACAAGAGACGAAGATGGAAGCTGGAGAAACAGCGCTATCAAACAAGTTGCTTCTGGAAGGTTTGGTGTGACCCCAGAGTATTTGGCTTCGGCGGAAGTAATTGAAATAAAAATGGCGCAAGGAGCAAAGCCAGGCGAGGGGGGTCAAATCCCCGGACCAAAAGTTAGCGAGGAGATAGCAGCACAAAGATTTTCCATTCCGGGAGTAGGCTTAATCTCACCACCTCCACATCATGATATATACAGCATAGAAGATTTGGCACAGCTTATTTATGATCTAAAACATGCCAACACAAGTGCTCGAGTAAGCGTTAAGCTAGTTTCGGAAGTTGGTGTAGGAACGGTAGCTGCGGGTGTTGCAAAAGGATATGCGGATTATGTACAAATAAGTGGAAGCGAAGGAGGAACGGGGGCCTCGCCATTGGGATCAATTAAACATGCGGGTATCCCTTGGGAGATGGGTTTAGCAGAAACACAGCAGGTTTTAGTTATGAATGACTTGAGAGGACGAGTAGGACTTAGTGTGGATGGAGGATTTCAGAGAGGTTTCGATATTGTTGTTGCAGCAATATTAGGAGCAGATGAATACGGCTTTGGAACATCAGTCCTTGTAGCTTTGGGTTGTGTAATGGCCAGACAGTGCCATCTAAACACATGCCCTGTTGGCATCGCATCTCAAAAACCTGAATTGAGAGAAAAATTTCCTGGTGTCCCCGATGAAGCTGTCAACTTTCTTTATGCTGTAGCTAATGACGTAAGAGAAATTTTGTCTAAGATTGGGGTGCGGTCAATTGATGAGATTATTGGTAGGACCGAATTGATAAAAATTAAGTCTAATATAGATTTCCAAAAAACGGATAATATAGATTTGTCGAAACTTATAGCAGACCCGGATCCATCAAACACTAAACCAAGAAAAAGAATTTTGAGTAGAAATGATAGAGACGAAGAGCCAATTGATTACAAGATAATTGATGTTTGTGAATCGAGTATTGATAAGTTAGAAAAGAAATCTATCGACTTACCTATTCGAAATACCGATAGAACTGTAGGTGCTATTTTATCTGGAGCTATAGCCAAAAAATATGGCAATAGAGGGCTACCAGCAGAAACTATAAAGGTTAATTTTAAAGGTGTAGCCGGGCAAAGCTTCGGAGGGTATTTAATTAATGGAGTGTCGGTGTCTCTTGAGGGGGAGGCTAATGACTATGTGGGAAAATCAATGCATGGGGGAGAAATCGTTATATATCCCTACAGAGAATCTAACTATTTGACGGAAGGTAATTCTATAGTTGGAAATACAGTTTTGTATGGAGCCACAGGGGGTCGCTTCTATGCCGCAGGCTACGCAGGAGAAAGGTTCTGTGTTAGGAATAGCGGAGCTGTTGCTGTGGTCGAAGGAGTGGGAGATCACGCTTGTGAATACATGACTGGTGGAGAAGTTTACATTTTTGGACCAGTAGGAAAAAATTTAGGTGCTGGTATGTCAGGAGGTTTGGCGTATATTCTGGTTGAAAATGAAAAGATAGACCATCAAATTAATCAAGATATGGTCTTCATTGAAAAAGTTAATTCTAAAGATATTAAAAAAATAGAAAATTCTTTGAGTAAACATTATAGTTTAACAAGAAGTAAAAAAGCTGGAAGAATTCTCGATAATTTTGAAGATTTTAAATCCAAGTTTATCAAAATTGTCCCGAGAGAAATTTTCAATTTACTTGAATCAAAAGGTATTAGCATAGACGATTTTGATTTTATTAACCCTAAGTTAAATTAATTCTTCTTTTTTCTCCTTGTTGTACTAAAGACTGGAAAATCAAGAGAGAATTCTGCTTTATTGGCAATGATTTTCTGAATACCCCTCATTGCAATCATCGCCCCGTTATCTGTACAATACTCATTCGACGGGAACACAATTTTGTATTTAGATAAATTCTCTTGTACAACCTTTCTAAGTCTTGAGTTGCACGCAACTCCGCCACAAACAAGAATGGTCTTGGTGTCAAATTCTGTAACTGCCTTGGCAATATTATTAACAAGAGATTGTACGATAGCTTCTTGATAAGATGATGCGATATTATTCATATTTACTTCCCAATTGACATTTTTATCTAGGTAGTGCTTCAAAGAAGTTTTTAGACCACTAAAGCTAAAATCTAAGGAATCTCCAAGTTTAGCAATGGGAAAAGAGTGAAAATGCCTATCTCCCAATTTTGATATCCTGTCAATTTCAATCCCACCAGGATAGCCTAACCCTAAGAGTTTAGCGCCTTTATCAAAAGCTTCCCCTGCCGCATCGTCCAAGGTCGAAGAGATTAGATTAAAATTATTTTGGTCCTTAAGGTGATAGATGTTCGTATGTCCTCCAGAAACTACTAGACTGATAGCTGGAAATTCAATTTTATTTTCTATGAAACAAGATGCGACATGACCTTCTAAATGATCAACTGGTAGTACTTTCGCCGTACTGACCAAACTTAATGTCTTTGCCGTTGCGACTCCAATCATAAGACAGCTTTGAAGCCCTGGACCGTTTGTCACGCAAATTGTATCTATATCCCGAATTGTTTTATTGGCAATATCCAGCGATTGATTTGTTACGGGAATAATTTTTTCTAAATGATTTTTTGATGCTATCTCTGGTACAACCCCGCCGAACTCTTTATGAATATCTACCTGGCTGAAAGTTACGTTGGATAGGACATTGTTGGCGCTATCCAATATCGCAACGCTAGTCTCATCACAAGATGTTTCAATTCCCATAAAATATTTCATAGACTTTTTAACATTATAGATAATTATTTTCAAAATCTCTTAAATGTTCAAATATGTGGTAGAATCTAGTAGGCAAAAAATGGTAAAGGAAAATGGCCAGATTTATCAGGGTGAGGGGTCTATTTCTAGAGAACCATTCCCTAACTCAAAAAAAGTCTATGTTCAAGGCGACGTAAACAAGTCGGTCAAAGTGGCGATGAGAGAAATCCAAATCGCTGAATCTGATAATTTTTATTCTTCAAATCCAAAGCACTCTAAAGCTTCGTACACTACCTATGACACCAGTGGCCCTTATACCGACCCTAAGATTAAAATTGATGTAACAAAGGGGCTCCCTAAAATTAAAGAGAAATGGGCTTTAGATAGAAAGGATGTCAAATTTGCCGATAATTTTTCTTCTTTATTTGCGAAGCAAACTAGGGCAGAAAATAAGCTGATTCCAATAAAATTTTTAAACAGAAAACCTTTAGTTGCCAAAAAAGGAAATATTGTTACTCAAATGTATTATGCCAAAAAAGGAATTGTAACTCCTGAGATGGAATATGTAGCAATACGAGAGAATCAAAAATTAGATAGACTTTATTCTGTAAAAGACGACCTTTTGTCTAGCCATCCGGGGGAACAATTCAACTCCCAGCTTCCCACAGATTTTATTACTCCTGAGTTTGTCAGATCGGAAGTTGCTTCGGGTAGGGCAATCATACCGTCAAATATTAATCATCCCGAGGCAGAACCAATGGTAATTGGGGCGAACTTTTTAGTTAAGATTAATGCAAATATCGGTAATTCTGCTGTGACTTCAAGTATTGACGAGGAAGTGGAGAAAGCGGTCTGGTCATGCAGATGGGGAGCAGATACGATTATGGACTTGTCAACTGGGAAGAATATACATCAGACGAGAGAATGGATTATACGTAATAGCCCTGTCCCCGTAGGCACCGTTCCAATATATCAAGCACTAGAAAAAGTTAAAGGAAAACCTGAAGATTTAAACTGGGAAGTTTACAGAGATACGTTGATAGAACAAGCGGAACAAGGAGTTGATTATTTTACTATTCACGCGGGTGTTCTACTGAGGTTTGTACCAATGACTGTGAAGAGACGAACGGGTATTGTTTCTCGGGGTGGATCAATCATGGCCAAATGGTGCTTGTCCCATCATAAAGAAAGTTTTCTCTATACCAATTTTCAAGAAATATGTGAAATAATGAACAAATATGATATCTCTTTTTCACTAGGTGATGGCCTGAGACCTGGGTCAATTTATGATGCAAACGATGAAGCTCAGTTTGCGGAATTAGAGACTCTTGGTGAACTCACTAAAATAGCTTGGGAAAACGATGTGCAAGTTATGATTGAGGGGCCTGGGCATGTTCCAATGCAAATGATTAAAGAAAATGTAGACAAGCAAGTAGAGATATGTCAGGGTGCACCCTTTTACACACTAGGGCCTTTAACTACTGATATTGCCCCTGGGTATGACCACATAACCTCTGCGATTGGTGCCGCGATGATAGGCTGGTATGGAACATCTATGCTTTGCTATGTAACACCTAAAGAGCATCTAGGGTTGCCTAACAAAGAAGATGTAAAAAACGGAGTGATAACCTATAAAATTGCGGCTCATGCGGCGGACCTTGCCAAGGGGCACCCCGCTGCTCAATTAAGAGATAATTTACTGAGCCGAGCACGTTTTGAATTTAAATGGGAGGATCAATTTAATCTTTCGCTAGATCCGTATACCGCAAAACTCTATCACGATGAAACTTTGCCGGCGGAGAATGCAAAAGTGGCTCACTTCTGCTCTATGTGTGGACCTAAGTTTTGTTCTATGAAAATAACACAAGATATAATCAATGAATTTGGAGAAAAAACAGATGACGTTCCATTGACAGACAAAGAGCTGAAGCAAGAATTAAAAAATAAATCAGAAGAATTTAAAGAGGCTGGCGGTGATATCTATATAAAAATTAGCCAGTAACTTCATTTTTAAAAATTATGCCAAAAAGAACAGACATCAACTCTATCCTAATTATAGGTTCCGGACCGATAGTAATTGGTCAAGCGTGCGAATTTGATTATTCAGGGACTCAGGCATGTAAAGCCTTAAAAGAAGAGGGATACAAAGTCATTCTTGTAAATAGCAATCCTGCAACAATAATGACCGATCCAGACTTTGCTGACAGGACGTATGTTGAGCCGCTAAATGTTTCCACCTTGGAGAAAATAATAGAGAGTGAACGACCTGATGCAATTCTTCCAACAATTGGGGGACAAACTGCTCTAAATTTAGCTATGGATCTGGATTCCAAGGGAATTTTAGAGAAGTATGGTGTTGAGCTGATAGGTGCTAAAATTGGCGCCATTGACAAGGCAGAAAATAGAGAACGGTTTAAAGAAGCAATGCAGTCTATAGGGCTACGAATACCAAATAGTGTTGTCATTAATAATCTTCAAGATGGGCTTAAGTTAATTAAAAAAATAGGCTTTCCTGCAATTATTAGGCCTTCTTTTACTTTAGGTGGAACTGGAGCAAGCGTAGCTTATTCCATAAAAGAATCCGAAGCCCTTCTTAGAAATGCATTAAACGCTAGTCCTATATCAGAAGTTCAAATTGATGAGTCAATTATTGGCTGGAAAGAATTTGAGTTAGAGGTTGTTCGAGACTCTAAAGACAACGTTATTATAATCTGTTCGATTGAAAATTTTGATCCAATGGGAATTCATACAGGCGATAGTATTACTGTTGCACCAGCACAGACATTAAGTGATAAACAGTACCAATTATTGAGGAATTACTCTATTGATATTATTAGGGAAATAGGTGTTGATACGGGTGGTTCAAACATACAGTTTGGAGTTAATCCCGAGGACGGCGAAGTGGTAGTGATTGAAATGAACCCGAGAGTGTCACGAAGTTCAGCTCTTGCATCGAAAGCCACAGGTTATCCGATAGCAAAAATTGCAGCTAAATTGGCCGTCGGATATACACTAGATGAATTACCTAACGACATAACTTTGGATACCCCAGCATCTTTTGAGCCTACTTTAGATTATGTAGTGGTTAAAATACCAAGATTTACTTTTGAGAAATTTCCTCAGACTAAACCAGAGTTAGGAACCCAAATGAAGTCAGTTGGTGAAATTATGTCTATCGGAAGCACATTTAAAGAGGCTCTTGGGAAAGCGATGAGATCTCTCGAAACCGACAATCTTGGTTTTGATTTGATTGAAAATGATAAAAATAAAATTCTTGATGTACTAGCATCTAATAATCCAAAAAAACTTTGGTATCTAGCAAATGCTTTTAGAGTAGGTATGACAACAGAAGAGATATATAAAATTACCAATATAGATGAGTGGTTTTTAAATAATATAAGGGAGATGATTGAACTAGAATTAAAAATTAAAAGTATCTGTGGCTCGACTCTTGATGAAGAGCTCATATCGATTGCCAAACGAAATGGTTTTTCCGATGCTATTATTTCATATTTAGTTGGCAAAAACGAAGAGGAAGTCCGAGATTTTCGACTTGCTCATAATATATCTCCATCCTATAAAATGGTTGATACTTGTGCTGCCGAATTCGAAGCTTTTACCCCATATTTGTATTCAACTTATCAGTCCGAAGATGAGTCTAATCCAACTAATCAGAAGAAAATTGCAATCCTGGGTGGCGGGCCAAATAGAATTGGTCAGGGAATTGAGTTTGATTATTGTTGTGTGCATGCATCTTTCTCTTTAAAAGATGATGGGTACCAAACTTTAATGATTAATTGCAATCCCGAAACTGTCAGTACAGATTACGACACCTCTGATAAATTATATTTCGAACCACTAACGGCGGAAGATACTATATCTATAATTAACAAGGAGAAGCCAGATGGAGTCATTGTTCACCTAGGTGGCCAAACTCCTTTAAAGCTCGCGCTAGACCTTGAGAAAGCAGGTGCAAATATTATTGGTACTTCTGCGGATAGTATTGATCTTGCTGAAGATAGAGAGAGATTTAAAAATTTAATGGAAGAATTAGATATTCTTCAGCCAGAATCTAGACTTGCCAAGTCTTCGGAGGAAGCTCTCAAGTTATCTTCTGAAGTGGGATACCCGATGATAGTTAGACCTTCGTATGTTTTAGGAGGAAGGGCAATGGAAATTGTTTATTCAAAAGATGATTTGAAGCAATACCTTGATGAAGCAGTGAGTGTTTCAAACAAAAGGCCCGTGTTAATGGATCGCTTTTTGAACGATGCGAAAGAGGTTGATGTTGATGCAATCTGTGATGGAGAAAATGTTGTTATTTGTGGAATCCTCGAGCATATAGAAGAAGCCGGTGTTCACTCTGGAGATAGTACGATGGTGCTACCTCCGTATTCATTAGATAAGAAAATTTTAGATCAAATTGTTAAGAAATCTAAATTAATAGCAATCAGATTGAAGGTTAGAGGTCTTTTAAATATTCAATATGCGATAAAGGATCATGAAGTGTTTATAATTGAGGTTAATCCAAGGGCCAGTAGAACCGTGCCTTTTATCAGTAAGGCCATAGGTGTCCCTATTGCAAAAATTGCTTCAAAAGTTATGACAGGTAAAAAGCTAACCGAGCTAAATTTTACTGAAGAAGTTGTTGTTGGCCACTATGCGGTTAAAGAATCCGTGTTCCCCTTTATTAAATTCCCCGATGTCGATACTTTGCTAGGTCCGGAAATGAAATCTACCGGAGAAGTAATGGGGATTGACAACACACTTCCCGCTGCCTTTGCAAAGGCACAAATTGCAGCAGGAAACAACTTGCCAGTTGAAGGTAATGCTTTCGTGAGCGTTAAAGATGATGACAAACCAAAAATAATCAAACTTTGTAAACAGCTAATTTCTTTGGGATTTAATATTATATCCACCCAAGGAACTCATAAGTTTCTAAGCAACCACTCTATAGATTCCCAAATTATTAACAAAGTAAAAGAAGGCCACCCTAATATTGTTGACTTAATCAAAGAAAACAAAATCGATATCCTTATGAATACAACACTCACAAAGAAGGAAATTCTAGAGTCGTTTTCAATACGCAGAACAGCACTTACAAGACAAGTTCCTTATTTTACAACTATAGCGGGATCTTTTGCTGCTGTTGACGCTATTGCCTATTTGCAAAAAGGCGAGATTAACGTTAAACCACTTCAAGAATATTTTTAGAAGGTATAATTAATCATGGAACAATTGCCAATTTCACCTCAAGGTTTTGAATTGTTACAATCTGAGCTTAGAAGACTCAAGACTGAAGAGCGCCCTAGAATAATCAAGATGATTGAGTTTGCAAGATCTCTAGGGGATTTATCAGAAAATGCTGAATATGAGACGGCTAAAGACCGACAAGCCTTCAATGATAAAAGAATATCCGAACTCGAAACCAAGCTCTCATCTTGCATGGTAATTGACCCATCAAAAGTCCAGGATAAATCGAAATTAACTTTTGGGCTTTCATTCGAAATAGAAGATTTAGATTCTGGAGATAAAAAAATTTTTCAGCTTCTAGGGCCAGAGGAATCCAACCCTGATAATGGCTCAGTGTCCATTGAATCTCCACTCGGTATGGCTGTTCTAGGTAGAGAAGAAGGGGATGAGTTTACTGTTCGAACTCCGGCAGGACCTAAAGAGTACGTTGTGAATAAAATCTTTTAATTTGCAATAGAATCATGAATTTTATTTTCGGAACTAACCACCCTAAGTTACCTAAATTATTCAGTTTCGTTGTATTTTTTGTTCTTATAGATCAATTTTCTAAATTTTTAGTGTCTCTCCATTGGGACTCTGCCAAAGTAAATGAATATTTAAATATTGTTTATGTAAAAAATTCTGGTTTAATTCTTGGTCTCTTCTCTTCTGTAGATCCTTCAATTATGTTTTTTATCTATTTTGTACTATTTGTTCTGGCGATGCTTATCATAACTAAATTCGTATTCCTAGATCCAGCTATGAGGAATAATGAAATGGGTTTTTATATTTTGGTTTTCTTTTATTCTGGCACAATTGGGAACACTATCGATAGAATTTTTAGGGGTTACGTAGTTGATTTTATCGATATTCATTATGAAAATCTTCATTGGCCTGCGTTTAATTTTGCGGACACTATGATTTCTCTGGGTATCATTATGTATATATTAAAAATTTATAAGGATAGAAACATTGTTCACAGGAATAGTTGAGGAAGTTGGAAGAATTTCAAGCATTAAGAAACTTAAGAGCGGAGAATATGTACTATCGATCAAATGTAAGAAAATAAGTCCTTCAAATCTTTCAATAGGTGACTCAGTAGCCGTAAATGGAGCATGTCTTACCGTAACAAAGAAAAATAAATCATCATTTCAAACTTTAGCTTCACGAGAAACATTGCAGAAAACAAATTTAAAACAAGAAAAAACAAAATCTTTTGTTAACCTTGAAAGAGCAATGGAGGCTAGTTCTAGATTTGGTGGACATATCGTAAGTGGACATATAGATTCAACAGGAACTATAAGAAAAATAGAGAAATCAGGAAAATCTATACGTTATTGGTTCTATGTGAAAAAAAATTTTAGGAAATATATTATTGAAAAAGGATCAATCGCGATTGACGGTATAAGCTTAACTGTTAATGATATAAAAGGAGACTTGTTCTCGGTCAATATCATCCCTCATACATCATCCAAGACTAATTCTACGAATTGGAAAAAAAATGACTTAGTTAATATTGAATTCGATATTATAGCAAAATATATTGAGAGTCTAATCACTTGATGAAATCTAATAGTATTTTCCTTGTCGGTTTTATGGGAGCAGGAAAGACCACTATTGGTAGAATTCTATCGAAAGAAACTGGCTACCAACTAGTGGATATTGACGAACTAATAGTTAATGATGAGCAAATGCCTATAACTAAGATCTTTAGTTCAAAAGGGGAAAACCATTTTAGAGATTTGGAATCTGTCAAATTAAAAGAATTAGAATCAAAAGACAATCTAGTTGTTTCAACGGGAGGCGGCATCATTTTAAGAGATGCGAATATAAATATCCTAAATGACAATTTTTCTATTTATTTGAAGGCGGAATATGAAACGATTTTTAATCGAATCAAAAATGATAAGTCGCGACCTTTGCTCAACACCCAGGACCCTTATTCGACTGGCTTGGAATTGTTTGAATCAAGAAAAGCCATTTATGAATCTTTCTACCTTCAAGTGGATACAGACAATCTTTTGCCTAAGGATGTAGTGAAAAAAATATTGAAAATTTATAGACATGCTGAACGTTGAATATATAACAAATAAAATAAAAAATATCATTTTTTCCTCCGGTTTTGACTTGGTTGGTATATCAGAAGCTCAAAGGCTCGAAGATTATTCGCACCTGGAAAAATGGATAGAGTACGGCTACCAAGGTGATATGAAATATATGGAAAATGCTTTGAAGAGATCGGATGTGCGTGAAATTGATGACTCCTTCAAATCCGTAATTAGTTGTGCAATTAACTATAATTCTATAAATAACGAGGTTTCTTCATCAAAAGCTGAAGAACAGAAACTAGGGTGGATATCTAGATATGCAATGGGAGATGATTATCACTACATAATAAAAAAAATGCTAAAATCTATTTCGCATAAAATAGAAGATCTTTTTGAATGTAAACCACAAATTAGATATTACGTTGATACTGGACCAGTACTTGAAAGAGCATATGCAGGGATCTCAGGTATTGGATGGATTGGCAAAAATTCTTGTTTAATTAACAAAGATATTGGCTCATGGATTTTTTTATCTGAAATATTAATTGATCAAGTCTTGCAATATGATTGTGATGTGAAAGATATGTGTGGCACCTGTACAAAATGTATCGATTCTTGCCCAACAAACGCTATAGTGATGGATAAAGTTATTGATTCAAACAAGTGCATTTCGTACCTTAATATTGAAAATAAGAAATATATTAGTGACGATTTAGCTAAACGATTTGCAAATAACATTTATGGTTGTGATATATGCCAAGAGGTTTGCCCCTGGAATAAAAAGGCAAAACTAACGAATTTAAAAATTTTTAGCCCGAGACCGAAATTTAGAACCCCAGATTTGGTTACGCTATTATCCGATGTTGAAAAGAATTGGGAAACATTAAAAATCAAAAGCCCTATCAAGAGGGTGAAGAAAGAAGGCATGATAAGGAACATACTCATTGTAATGGGCAATACTGGAGATGCTAACTACATTCCAATATTAGAGAGGTATTTAGTTAGCAAAGATAAAATTTATGTAAGAACAGCACGAGATTCAATCCAGAGAATTCAAAATACAATTGGTTCTTGACACAATTTTCTAATCTGTTTAGCTTACCAGTAGGAGGATTACTGTTATGAGTAACGAAAGAGATGGGGCTGTAACACTGAAGGGCAACCCAATTACTTTGCTGGGACCGGAATTAAAAGTTGGAGATAAGGCTCCCGACTTTGTCTGTGATCAAGGACTTGCTCCGAGTGTATCTTTGTCTGATATGGGTGACAAAGTCAAAGTATTTAATGTAATACTTTCTATTGCGACGCCTGTTTGCCAAAATCAAACAAGAAAATTTAATGAAGAATTGGCTAATATTGACGGCGAACTGGAGGCTTATATTGTAAGCGTTGATTTGCCTATGGCACACAAGACTTTTTGCGGTTCCGAAGGTATTGAGATTATAAAAGGCATTTCGGATTATAAAGATAATACTTTTGGATCTGCTTATGGAGTTCTTATGAAAGATCACAAAGTATTGTGTAGAGCTGTTTTTGTGATAGATAAAGATAATACCATCAAACATGTTGAGTATGTTGCTGAAATCGCAACTGAGCCAGATTATGACTCAGCTCTTAATGTTATTAAGAACTTATTGTAATGGGTGACAATATAACTAAAGAAAAAGTCCTAGAGGCTTTGTCTCAAGTCTACGATCCAGAGATACCTATTGATATAGTTAATTTGGGTTTAGTTTACGATGTGGATATTTCGAAAGATGTTGTTAATCTAAAAATGACTATGACATCGCCGGGGTGCCCTTCTGCGCGTGATATTATACTGGAGTCTCAAACTGTAGTTAGTAATGTTGAAGGGGTAAAAGAGGCAAATATTGAAATAGTATGGGACCCTCCCTGGTCTCCAGAAAGAATGAGTGATGAAGCAAAGGCGAGTATGGGAATCGATTGATGCCAAGTGGTAATTTGAGAGTTGGGGCAAAAGCCCCGAGCTTTCATTATGTATTTGAAAGCGGGGACAAAATTTCTTTAAAAGATTTCCTTGGACGGAAGGTATTAATTTATTTTTACCCAAAGGATAACACTCCTGGCTGTACGCTTCAGGCATGTTCTTTAAGGGATTCAAAAGAAGATTTCGACAAGCTTGAGATTGATATAATTGGCATCAGTAAAGATTCAGAAAAATCTCATAGAAATTTTTTGTCTAAATATAATTTAAATTTTACTTTAATCCCAGATCCTACAGCAGAAATAATTTCCAAGTATGGCGTTCTTAATGAGCGAGGTTCGGCCAAAAGGACATCTTTCTTGATTGACGAGAAGGGGAAAATAGCTTGTATATGGAATAAAGTTAACACTAAGGAACACGCAAAAGAAGTGTTAGATTTTATTAACTCATAAGATGATTTTATTTATTACGGGAAACGATACCAATATAGGCAAGACTTTTGTTACCGCACTCTTAACTGATTGTTTAAGTGAAAAGTATAAGAGCATAGCTGTTGTAAAACCTATTGAATCTGGTGTAAATTCCACAAATAAATCGGATCTAGATTTAATTAAAGCACTGAATAAGCATAATTTAGACAAACTGGATTTTTTTAATTTTTACAGTTTTAAACAACCATTAGCGCCATTGACTGCATCGATTCTAGCAAAAACAAACATAAAAAAAGAACAAATAACAAAAAACATTCACAAATTAAGCAAGTTGTATGATTTGGTTATTGTTGAAGGTGCGGGTGGTCTTAGGGTACCTATAGGAAAAAATTTTGAAGTAATAGACCTCATTGGTGCACTTAAGGCAAGAACAATACTGGTCGTACTACCATTTCTTGGCACTATCAATCATACGCTGCTTTCCGTTGAAGCCCTAAAGAGAAGAAAAATAAAGCTCGAAGGAGTAGTGATTAATCGTTATCCAAAGAGGCCAAATATTTCAGAATTATATAATCCTATTATTTTAAAAGAAAATGGAATAAATATTCTGGGCGTTGTTCCACAACTTCTCGTCGAGAAACTAGAAAAAACACAATATTCAGTGAAAAAATGGTTTGCCCCATCTTTGAATGGCGAATTTCAATCTCAGAAATTCCTTGCAAACTGTAAAGACAAATTCAGTAAAATTCCCCGCTAACCCAGTTGTTTGACAGCAAAATCCACTATGCTATCATTTTACGAGTCTCCAAAAAATCGGTTGTAGAATAAGGAATACTAGGTTGCCAAAGAAACTTCTTGTACTGACTATTGTTGCATTCGTAATGACTGTTTTTGCTGTGTATTTTGTTTTTATAAAGGATTACGAACCTCATCAGCCTATTGCTTTTAGTCACAAAATACATGCAGGGGTAAATGAGATACCTTGTACCTATTGTCACTCCTATGTAGCAAAATCTTCTCAGCCGGGGATACCCTCGGTGATGGAGTGTATGGGGTGTCATAAATATGTAAAAGCTGAGTACGATCCAAAGGACCCTAAAAGGATATATAAATTTAAAGATAAATTGATTAACCCAACGGATTATTTATATGATGGCAGAAAGCGAATTAATTTTGAAGATGAGATAAAGAAGCTGACAATATATTGGGAAAACAAAGAGCCTATTCCATGGGTAAATTATCACTATGTACCTGAACATGCTAAATTTCCTCATAAGCCACATATTCGGTATGGATTGGAGTGCAAGACTTGCCACGGAGATGTTGAGAATGTAGACATACCAAAGCCCATTGTTAATATCAAGATGGGTTGGTGCATAAGCTGTCACGAACAGGTACTTGATAAGAATTTTAAAGAACTTGAAGACATCCATAAGGGCATCTCTAATTTAAGTGACTTAGATAAAAGGATAATGACTCATACAGGTAGAATCCCGACTAATGAACTTTACAAAGATAAGAAGAAACTCGGAGAACCATGGGGATCAAGTGATTCTTCCGAGAGGATAATTAATATTGATAAGGAGGTTGCTTGGCTAAAAGACTGTTCTACATGTCATCATTAAGCTAAAGTTATTTCATTTTAATATGAGTTCTGAAGAAAAAAATAAAAGAGGCTCTCTGAATAGACGAGATTTTTTAAAGGCCTTGTCCGCAATAGGGGGCGCTGCTGTCATATCATCTGGATGCTCTCCCGAACCCCTCGACAAATTAGTATCATATGCAATTCCGCCGGACGATGTTATTCCGGGTCTTCCTAATTTTTATTCAACCGCATTACCACATTCTCCTGTTGGATCATCAATTACGGTCAAAGTGAGGGAAGGTAGAGCTATCAAAATTGAAGGTAATCCTCTTGACCCGATATCAGGAGGTGCATCTAGTGCGGAAACCCAGGCTTCACTTCAGGGGCTATATGACCCAGATAGAATAAAGGAGGCATTATTTAAAAACAACAGAGGCAATCTAACTCCTATTACTTGGACTTCTGGACTAGATATTTTTACAAAAAAACTTAACGAGAAAAAAGCGAATATATATTTTATAACCGACAATACTACCGGGACTTTAGATAAGCTTATCGACTCTTTTTGCAAAAAAATCAATGCTACAAGGGTCAAGTACGAGGCTTTGTCTTACGAGCATATAACTTACGCTAACAATATATCTTTTGGAAAACCACTGATTCCTACTTATAAAATTGATGAGGCGAAATATTTACTTAGTTTTGGCGCCGATTTTCTTGAGACCTGGCTTTCTCCGCTTGAATATACAGCAAGGTTTACAAAAATGCATTCGATAAAGGGCAAAAACAAAGGGAAATTTGTTCAGATAGAACCTAAGTTGACTCTTACTGGCGCTAAAGCGGACGAATGGGTACCGATAGTCACTAATACAAATCTTTACCTGGCCCTAGGGATTATCAATTACATTGCAGAAAATAATTTAAATAGGAATAAAGTTCCTGGAACTTTCAAGAATTTGTCTGACTTCAACCTAACGGTCACTAGCAAGCTAACGGGTATTTCTGAAGAATCGATAAAGAAGATCGCAGTTGATTTCTCAAAGTCTAAATCTGCTTTGGCGATAGGTGGGGGACTCTCAGGAGCGGGGAGCAACGAGTATGTAACAATAATCGCAATTAATCTTCTTAACTATATAACTGGCAATCTAAATAAAATTGATTTTGATAATCATATGATGCTTTCTAATGCTTCAAAATATTCTAAGATGATTGAGTTTGCAAATAAAGCTAATTCTGGTCAAGTTGATGTTGTCATGATTCACAATGCGAACCCAATTTATTCCCTACCAGATTCTCTGGGTATCAAAAATATTTTTGATAAAATTCCTTATAAAATCAGCTTTTCTTCGGTTCTTGACGAAACGACAGAAGTCTGTGACCTCGTTCTGCCAGATTCCCATCCATTGGAACAATGGGGAGACTACGAAGGTAAAAAAGGAAATTATTATTTAATGCAACCCGTGATGAAACCTTTATATGGTAACTTGTCTCTTGGTGACTCACTAATTTCCGTTTTTAATAATGTCAAACCAACAAGCAAATCAATAAAATCGAAATCATACTTGGAATATTTGAAAGATTCCTGGAAGAGATTCTCACCTGAATCATCATTCGATGACTTCTGGAAGAAGTCTCTTCGAGATGGTGGATTATTCAATGAGGTTGCAAATAAAACTTCTACATCATACAAGTCGTCGAACCGCTTTTCTATTAAAATACCTTCGACTTCTAAGGATAAGCTCAATTTGCATATTTCCCCTTCTTATAAATTTTATGATGGAAGAGGTGCAAACAAATCTTGGTTGCAAGAATTGCCTGATCTCTTGACAACGGCAGTTTGGGACTCTTGGATAGAAATTAATTCAAAATTTGCTAAAAAACTTGACATCAAAGAAGGCGATTTTATCGATGTAGAATCCGATTTTGGCAAAATCACAACTCAAGCATATTTGTCTAATGCTATTCGACCCGATACTGTGTCTATTTCTCTTGGCCAAGGCCATAAAGCAATGGGTAGATACGCAAAGGATCGTGGAGTCAATCCAATCAATCTTCTAGACGGAGATATAACTGGTAGGGCTGGCAATCTAAATTGGGCATCAACCAAAGTAACGATTAATAAAACTGGTGAATGGGCGAAATTTGTCAAAGTTCAGAATTCATATTCACAAGAGAACAGAGAAATAGTTCAAACTGTGGCTCTTTCGAAATTATTAAATGAAAAAAACAATGACCATCATGGAAATGGACATCACGCAGAGCATGACATGTATAGAGAGTATGATTATTTTGTCCATAAGTGGGGGATGAACATTGATTTGGATAAATGCACAGGATGCGGTGCGTGCGTAACGGCTTGCTATGCGGAAAACAACATACCGGTTGTCGGAAAAGAACAAGTTGGCCTTGGCCGTCATATGGCCTGGTTAAAAATAGAAAGATTTCAAGAAGAAGAAGAAAACGATTATATCGACTCCGTAAGAGTTGATACGAAAATTATTCCCCAACTGTGTCAACATTGTGAGAACGCTCCATGTGAGCCCGTTTGTCCCGTATTTGCTACATATCACAATCCTGAAGGTCTTAACGTTATGGTATATTCTAGGTGCGTTGGAACTAGATACTGTTCTAATAACTGTTCATATAAAGTTAGAAGATTTAATTGGTTTAAATACGAGTGGCCAGAACCGCTCAACCTGCAACTTAATCCTGATGTAACTGTAAGATCAAAAGGTGTAATGGAAAAATGTAGTTTCTGCTCACAAAGAATTACCTATGCAAAAGATAGTGCAAAAGACGAAAAAAGAAAGCTTAGAGAAGGTGAAGTGGTTACAGCATGTCAGCAGGCTTGTCCATCTAATGCTATTGAGTTTGGAGATTTAAACGATTCAAAAGGTAAAGTTGCAAAATTGGGCCATGATGCACGATCTTATACTTTGCTGAGCGAACTTAATACAAGACCATCTGTATCCTATCTTAAAAAAATTAGTTGGGACAAAGTGTAATGAGCGATATAGTTGAGGCACACAAGTATTCGAATTTGAACAAGACGGTACTAAACATGCTTAATAAGCCTTCATTTGGATGGTGGTCAATATTTATTGTAGACCTTCTTTTTCTCGGGTTTGGCATTTACTGCTTTATGTATCAGATATTTACTGGCTTAGGTGTAGCTGGATATAGTCATCCAGTTCTCTGGGGAGTATATATTACGAATTTTGTTTTTTGGGTTGGTATTGCGCATTCGGGAACCTTAATATCGGCGGTTTTGTACTTATTTAGGGCTAGATTTAGGATGTCCATCTATAGAATTGCCGAGGCAATGACAGTTTTTGCTGTTTTTACTGCTGGACTATTCCCCATTATTCATCTCGGAAGACCATGGAATTTTTATTGGCTCCTTCCATATCCTAATCAAAGAGGGCTTTGGGTTAATTTTGATTCTCCTCTTTTGTGGGATGTTTTTGCTGTTAGTACTTATTTAACTATAAGTTCGACTTTCTTCTTTATTGGGATGATTCCTGATATTGCTGCGATTAGGGATTCTGTTGTTGGGAGAGTAAAAAAAGCTTTTTACTCGGTTATCTCTCTCGGATGGAAAGGTACAAATTGGGAATGGGGTCACTATACAAGGGCGTATTTCTATTTTGCGGCATTCGCTACACCTTTGGTTATTTCAGTACACAGTGTAGTTTCATGGGATTTTGCTATGGCTAATACACCTGGATGGCATACCACAATTTTTCCACCATATTTCGTGGCGGGTGCAATTTTTTCTGGTCTTGCTATGGTTATAACGCTTGTAATTCCACTTAGGAAGATATTTAAATTAGAAGATTATATAACCATGGATAATTTTGATGGAATGTCTAAAATGATAATATTAACTTCGAGCATTGTCTTTTATGCTTATCTAACTGAGTTCTTTATTGCTTGGTATAGTGATAATAAATATGAATATGATCAGTTTCTATATCGAGCTACAGGTGATTATGCTTTATTTTATTGGACGATGATGTTTTGCAACGGCATCGTCCCTCACGCTCTTTGGTTTAAAAAAATAAGACAAAACTTGACGGTCTTATTCGTTATATCTCTTTTGATTAATGTTGGTATGTGGTTTGAAAGATTTAACATCATCGTTATATCTCTAGCAAAAGAATTCGAACCAGGTTCATGGGGCTTGTATAAGCCGTCATGGGTTGAATTGGGAATAACCGTTGGAAGTTTTGCTTGGTTCTTCATGTTCTTCCTTATCTTCGTACGAACTCTTCCTGCGCTTTCGATTGCTGAAATAAAAGAAATTCTTCCAGTTCCAAAAAAGAATGGAGGTTCGAACAATGAATAATAATGACGAAAACATTCTTGGAATTTATTCGTATGTTGATCTTCTTGTTAATTCAATAAAACAATTAAGGAAAAAAGGTTTTGAAAACATAAGAGTCTTCTCTCCTTGCCCAATTCATGAAATAGAAGATTCTCTAGACACTGGAAAAGAACCAAGTAAGGTTAAATATTTTACTTTGACTGGAGCAATTATTGGAGCACTTGTTGGTGTTGCTTTTACTGTTCTGACATCTATAGATTGGCCAATTGTTACTAGTGCAAAACCTATAGTTTCTATCCCACCTTATATGATAATCATATTTGAATGTATGATTTTAATAGGGGGCTTGTCCACTTTTCTAGGTCTAATAATTAATGCGCGGTTAAGAAAAGATGTCCCTCCAAATCTTTATGATGAACGATTTACGAATGATAAATTCGGTATCTTGGTACATTGCTCTCCGTCTCATCTTGAAGAAGTTGAAAGTATTTTAAAAGAGTCTGGATCTGAAGAAATCAAGATTAATGGTGTCCCTGTTGTTGCAGAACAAATCGTTGATACAAAAGAAGAAGAAGTAACAGCGGAATCCACAGAGAACGAAGTGGCCACAATAGAGGAAGAGAAGAATGAAGATTAAATTTCGTTTTATTGCATGTTGTGTGATTTTTATTTTTGCATTAAGCTCTTCTTCGTTTTCACTCCCTTGGTCTACAGATATGTGGGACCAGCCAAGTATTAAGCCCTATGAAGAAGCAAGGGAATATCCTAAAGATTCTGTCTTTGTTAATGATAATTCGGCAGAGATGTCAAGGGAAGAATATGAAGCGATTGAGACCGGACCCAATAATGGCAAAGAATCTATATCTAAGGGAAAAATACTTTACGAAACTTATTGTTATTCGTGCCACGGCATGAAGGGGCTGGGTGATGGACCTGTTATTAAAAACAATCTGCGACCAAAATCGTATTTCTATCCTGTCAATCTTACTCAAGTACAAACTCAAAACAGAACGGACGGGTACATCTACGCTTATATCAGATATGGTGGCAAGGTGATGATGCCTGCATATGCCAGAGTTACGGAAAAAGAAACTTGGGATATCGTCTATTATGTTCGATACCTACAAGGAAAAGTAAAATAAGGAGCAATAATGAGTTCAGATGTTAATAGTATGTTAGACAAGAAGATAGTGTTTCCCAATACGCTAACATATTTTCTAGTTGCCGGATTCTTACTCGGGACGGCCACGTTTATCTATTCATTGAATTCAGGACATCAAGATACTGCGTGGGCTGCTTTTCATCTAAATTTTGTATTTTGGGCGGGCATAAGTCACGGTGGAGTACTTTTCGCATGCCTGATGCGTATTACTAATTCAAGCTGGGGTAGATCTCTGATGCGAATTAGTGAATCTTTTGGGTCCTTTATACCATTTGTTTTTCTTTTTTTATTTATCTTGTTCCTAGGACGAGAATATACAATGCCTTATACCGTTTTAGAATATAAGCAAAAGTGGCTAAGTACTCCTTTTGTATTTATGAGAAGTGTATTCTGTTTGGGCTTATTGCATATCCTTTTTTATTACTACCTTTATTACTCAATTAGGCAAGATTGCGTTGGTAGCAATAGGCTAACAGGCTTTTTTTCATTCTTAGGCTCTAATCCAAAGGAGAAAGAAGACCCTAGTAGTTATGACTCAAAGCTCTACAAGTTTTCTGTTGCTATTGCTTTTATATATGCTTTAACGATGAGTTTCTTATCTTGGGATTTTATGATGTCTTTGCACCCCCACTTCTATAGCACTCTTTTTGGAGTTTATTATTTCATTGCGTCATTGTTAGGAGCTCTTGGGTTGCTAATTATTGTTTCCTCAATACTTACGAATCGATTCCAACTAGAAAACGTTATAACTGAGTACCAATTTTATGATGCTGCTAAGCTAATGTTTGGTCTTTCTGTATTTTGGCTATATTTATTTTTCTCCCAATTCCTCCCTATTTGGTACGCCAACATGCCTGAGGAAACAGGTTTTATTGGCGCAAGAGTCTTTGAGGATCCATATAAATCTCTATCCTGGGTAACTGTTACATGTGTTTTTGTTGTCCCCTTCATAACATTAATACCTAGAACAACAAAAATTGTTAAGCCGGCATTGGTCACAATTGCATCTGTTTCTTTCTTGGGACTATTTCTTGAGAAAATAGTATTAATATACCCTTCAATAATGCACCACCATTTTCATTTTGGTCTAGAAAGCATGTTAATTTCATTTGGATTTTTATGCCTGTTTTTGTTATGCGTTACAAAATTTCTTGCATATTTTCCTATCTTTCCCTCGAAGGATAAATACTTGATTAAGAAACTAACTCAAGGAGATGGACATTAATGGACTCAAAAGATAATAAACTTGGAAGAGCTGGAGCAATCGGCCTTGCTTTAGCCGTTTTTGGCTTTATTGCGTTACTGGTAACTATATCAATGCTCGGTCCTTTTATTCCAAAGATTATTAGAATTCTTGGTGGTATAGTAAACTAGTTCTTAATGAAAGATAAGATTACCTATAAAGATTCCGGAGTTGATATTGCTGAGGGTGATAAATTCGTACGAAGTATCCAACCCTATATCAAAAAAACCCTTAATAAAAATGTTGTTGGCGCTACTACATCTTTTGCTGCTCTCTTCTCAATAGATAAGAAGAAATACCAAAAGCCTTTATTGGTTGCCTGTACGGATGGAGTTGGAACCAAAATTGAGCTTGGTATTAGAACAAACAAAATAAAAGGGTTAGGTATTGATTTGGTCGCTATGTGCGTGAATGATTTGCTCTGCACTGGCGCAACTCCTCTTTTTTTTCTTGATTATTTAGCGACATCAAAATTGCAATCCAAATATCATTCCGAGATTATTAAGGGAGTTTCTGAGGGATGTGTTAAAGCAAAATGCGCATTGATTGGGGGTGAGACTGCCGAAATGCCCGGTGTTTATCGTGGAAAAGATTTTGATCTTGCAGGTTTTGCGGTAGGTGTTGTTGAGAAGGACGAAGTGATAACTAATAAAAAAATTAAAAGTGGTGACTTACTAATTGGCCTTCCTTCTAGTGGAATTCATTCGAATGGATATTCTCTAGTAAGAAAACTGTTTTTTGCTAAGAAGAATAATTATTTGAAAGATAAGAGGTTTGTTAATTCTATTATGAAGCCGACAAGAATATACTTCGATGTTTTGAATAAAATTAGAAATCAATTTGAAGTTAAAGGGATAGCCCATATAACCGGAGGAGGTTTAGTGGGGAATGTCCCTAGAATGATCCCTAAAAATTTAGGTGTTGAATTAGTAAAAAATTCCTGGCCCATCCCTCAATTGTTTGACTTGATTCAAACATCTTCTAAGCTTGATTCAAGCGCAATGTTCAATATTTTTAATATGGGTATTGGCCTTGTCTTGTGTGTTCAACAAAAAGATTTAGCTGCTTTAGACAAGTCGTTTCGTTCAATAAGAGAGAAATATTACATAATTGGTAAGGTCACTAAGAAAAAAGGATTGAGAATTATCTAAAATTCCATGAATTTGGCATATATGCGAACATAACTCTAATATTTAATTTTTTCAATGTTCCCCATGACTGAGGAAATGGTGGATATGGAGCTGCTGTTATTATTGCTGATGTTGCTTCGTTATCAAGACGTTCAAATCCGGAGGACTTTAATACTGAAACATCAACTAATTTACCCGTACTATCGAGAGACATTATAACAAGGACTCTTCCTGCCTCACCTCTGTTGTATGAATCTTTTGGATATGACCAAACCATCTGAATTTTTCTTTTTATTTTCAAAAAATACGATATATATTTGAATTCCTTTGTACTGAGATCAACAGTTTCTTCAATCTTTAAATTCGGATTAGATAATGGAGGTTGAAATATACTTTTTCTTGTTTCGGGAGAATCATTTTTTGCTTCTTTAGTTTGATCTTCTTCACTTAACTCTTGATTCGATTCTCTGGATGTGTCAAATTCTTTATTTTTCTTTAATTCCTCCTCGATACTTTTCTTGGAGAATTTTTTTTCGTCTTGCTTAGGCGAAGGCTTGTTGTAATTTTTATAGTTGTTGTCTTGTACTGTTTCTTTTTTTGCCTTATTAGTCTTCTCCGCTAATCTCTTAGCATCATTGTCTTCTTCGTTATATTGAGATTCTATTTCTGTTATCTCAATATACTTGAGCGGTTTTTTATAAAAAAAACTTATATCGTTAAGCAAGACTGCTAAGACAAAAATAATCAGATGTATTAGAACAGATAAAAATAAAAATATTTTCTTTCTTAAGTTATTTAACAAAACTCCCACCTACTGAAATTTTAATTTATTTTTTAGAATGTATCATTATATTGTGGATAAAAAAACACTATTTACTCTGTTTACAGCGATTTTTGTGTGGTTTTTTGCCATTTTTTCCCTTACTAACGGATATAGCGCTTTAAGTAGTAATGATGCTCTGGTTTTTGCTTCAACGCAATCACCTCGAGAAAAGTGGAATTATAATAAGAAAGAGGATAAAATTGACCATCATAAACGAACAGTCAATGTAAAGCATAAAAAAACCAAAAAGGAGAACTCGGACCATAGAGATTCAGAGACAGCAGAAAATTCGGTGAACAATGATGCTGGCCAACCATCTAATGTGCCAGATCGAGATGTCGAAGACGTATATAGGCCAGGCTCACCACGAGATAGATGGTGATTGTTGATAATGAGAATGAAACTAAAACATATTTTATTATTTCTATTTCTTACATCTTTTGCAGTTAGCTGTTCCTGGATGTCTGAGAAATGGAACAAAAGACCTGATTGGTTAATGCCTGACAAGACATCGGGTCAACAGGTTGACTCATCCCGAATAGACAAAGAACTAATAACAGGATTTAATTTTGCTTTGTCAACAAAAGAAGCACGGCAGCTTATACGTGATAAAGGATTTGATTACAAGAAAGAAAGGACTGAGAAAAAAACTAAAATTCAAACCTATGTATTCGACGGCACCCTATTTGATAATCAAAATCTCTTTACTTACAGGGACGCCTCCTCGACTGTGGATTTTTTTGATGGGATTCTTCTATCCTCAAGGGTTTTGATCAATGCATCGAACGAGGAAAATTTAGAAGAAATTATTAATGCAGTTTATCAAATTCTTATAGGTTTCTATGCAGCTCCCTCTTCAGAAACTTCAATTTATTCTTTTGAGACATACAAATGGATTAATAATGACCTAGAAGTCTTTTTATCCATCGATAAAGAGAACAGCAGTGTTCTGATATCCGAAGTGAATTCAACTGTTGAAGAATCAAGGAGCTTTCAAGAGTTTAAAGATAAATATATTGAAGAATATCAAACTTATGAAGAAGAAGTTAGGTATGGAAAAAAACGGGAACGATGAATTCCTAGACAGCCTCTTTAACTATTCTTGTAAAGTCTAACATGATGCTATTTAACGAATAATCCTTGGGCGTGTAAATAGCTTTTACACCGTAATTTTTAAGTTCTTGGTGGTCTTCATCAGGGATAATGCCGCCTACAATTAATGGAGTTGAATCCAAATCCCGTTCTTTCATCATTTCAACTATTCTTGGCACAATAGATAAATGAGATCCAGATAATATACTAAGGGCAACCAAATTTACATTTTCCTGCTCGATAGTTCCCACAATTTCCTCGGGAGTAAGTCGTATTCCATGATAAATTACTTCCATTCCCACATCACGTGCTCGGACTGCGATTTGTTCCGCGCCATTCGAATGGCCATCTAAGCCAGGTTTCCCTACCAATATCTTTATGGGCTTCCCGAGTTTTTTATTTAGAACGCGTATTTCTTTTCTAACCTTTTCAATATCACCGTCTTCTATATCAACAGACACTGAAGTCCCAGTAGGAGGTCTATATTCTCCAAATACATCTCTTAGTGTGTTTGCCCATTCGCCTGTTGTAATTCCAGCTAAGGCACATTCTATGGATATAGGCATTATATTCTCGGAGTTTGTTGCAGCTTGTTTTAATTTTTCTAGCTTGCTTTTTACTGTATTCTCGTCCCTATCGTGCTTATATTGTATAAGTGAATTTATTTTTGCCCTTGCCACATTCTCATCAACTTTTTGAATGGATGCATCTACCGATAGGGGCGATTCTTCAGTTTCCTCATAGCAATTGACTCCAACAATATGTTTTTTACCACTTTCTATCTCGTATGATCTTTGAGATAGTGATGCAACTAAAGATTCCTTCATATACCCGTTCTCCAATGCAATGGATGCACCTCCCATCTTCTCAATTTTTCCTATCTCTTTATACGCCTCTTTTTTTAATCCTTTAACCTTTTTTTCTATAATTGGTGATCCATTAAATATGTCCGGATACTCTAGAAGGTCTGTTTCATAGGCCAATATTTGTTGAAACCTTAATGACCACTGTTGGTCCCAAGGTTTTGGAAGGCCCAATGCTTCATTCCATCCTGGAAGTTGAATAGCCCTTGCTCTAGCGTCTTTACTGAGAGTTACAGCAAGCATTTCTATTATTATTCTTGCAACATTATTCTCTGGTTGTTGCGCTGTTAAACCAAGAGAATTTACTTGAACACCGTATCTAAATCTTCTCAGTTTTGGATCATCTACATTGTATCTTTTGAGACATATCTCGTCCCATAACTCCGTAAATGCTCTCATTTTTGAAAGCTCTTCAACGAATCTTATTCCGGCGTTCACGAAAAAGGATGTTCGCCCAACGATTTTCGGGAAATCTTTTTCAGGTATTTGCTTAGATTCTCTTACCGCATCCAGAATACAGATAGCATTTGATAAAGAAAAAGCTATTTCTTGCACTGGAGTTGCCCCCGCTTCTTGTAGATGATAACTACATATATTAGTAGGGTTCCACTTGGGGACATTCTTATAGCAGTACACTATCATGTCCGATATTAATTTTATAGATTCTTTTGGAGGGAATATATATGTACCTCTTGAAAGATATTCTTTAAGTATGTCATTCTGAGTTGTGCCCTGTAGTTCTTTGAGTTCAATTTCATTCTTCTGTGCTGCTGCGCAATATAATGCAAGCAGCCAAGCTGCCGTTGCATTTATTGTCATTGAAGTATTCATCTTGTTTAGCGGGATATCTTTAAAGAGTGCTTCCATATCCTCTATGTTAGATATGGGGACGCCTACTTTTCCAACTTCTCCATTAGCTAGGATATGGTCCGAATCATATCCAGTTTGTGTTGGGAGATCGAAAGCTATACTAAGGCCTGTTTGTCCTTTGGATAAATTTGTCTTAAATAAAGTATTAGATTCCTGTGCAGTGCTATGACCCGCATAGGTTCTCATTATCCATGGCTTGTCCTTGGCTGAACTCATTGTAAAATTATACTCTAATCGGATGAGCTTAGTATGTCATATCCAGTAATTGATTTACTTTTTTCGGCCATTGAATCTAAATATTCTTTGTCAACCAATCCAGCGAGATGTGCTTTTGATACTCTCATTAGTGCTATCTTTGCTGTAGCCTCATCAATCATTTCTCCAGTCTCAGGGTTAAACATTGAGCCACCACCCATTTCGTGATAGAACTCTAATTGCTGCTTTGCTTCTTTAATTTGCTGTTCATTTGGAGTGAAAGCATTGTTTGAAATAACAGCTTGTTGGGGATGGATTACCCAAGTTCCGTCCATACCTATTAAAGCGGAACCTTCAACCTTTCTTCTCAAACCTTCTTCAACTTTTTTAATCTGTTCAGGTGCATCATCTTTTCTCCAAAGGCCGAGATAGACATTGTCAATTGCATGAAGACCTGCGGCTTTAGCGGCCGTAATAACAGCTTTCTTTTCATAATAGAAGACTTCATTTTGACCATCCAAACAGGCCCTAGGGTCTACACCTAGTTCAGCTGTATAATCAGCAATACCAAATATTAATCCGGCCATTCTTTGAGATGCTTTAGCCATGTCAAAAGCATATTCAAGAGCTCTGGGCCTTTCTATTAAAGCTTCAATTGCCAGTTTGGTTTTCCAACCGTTTTTAGCTTCTAACTCATCAAGTGTATCTGAAACTAATTTTACGTCTTCCGGACCGTTACATTTAGGAATTATAATTCCATGAAACTTATCAACTGCGCCACTTAAAACTGCCTCCATGTCGCCCCTAAAGAATTCTGATCTCAAATTATTTGGTCTTACTGTAATAACTTTTTTCCCAAAATCTAAAGTATTTAACGCTTCAACCATTGTAGCTCTACTCTTATCACCTTTAAATTCATAAGGACATGCATCTTCTAAGTCAGCCATTACGTGGTCAACAGGAGTTTTTTCTGGATTTGCTGCATTTGTATGCAGCTTCATATTATGTCCCGGATATGTTAATTCGGTTCTTGGTACTACTATTCGTGTTCCTTCGTCTAATATAAACAATTTAATTTCCTCCCAAAGAAATCTATTTATTTAAAATTGATTTTGCAATTACTTCATGTTGAATTTCGCTGGTACCCTCAAAAATACTTATTACTCTTCCATCTCTCCAGTATCTCTCTACTGGAAACTCTTTAGAGTATCCATATCCTCCAAGGATTTGCATAGCTTCTCTTGTTATAAACTCTACAGCTTTAGCTGCTTTTACTTTGGCCATTCCAGCTTCCAAGTCACATCTTTTCCCAGAATCTTTCATAGATGCAGCATAGTAAACAAGCTGCCTAGAAGCCTCAAGTTCAACAGCCATTTCAGAAAGCTTCATCCTAATTGCTTGGTGTTCACAAATTGGTTTTCCAAACTGTTCTCTTTCTTTTGAATATTGCAAAGCAAAATCGAATGCAGCCTGAGAAACTCCCACAGCTCTTGCAGCGGTTTGAAGTCTAGCAGATTCATAACTAACCATTAATTGATAAAAACCTTTATTTTCTTCGCCACTTAAAAGATTTTCTTCTGGCACGAAAACATCTTCAAAGGCAAGATTGTACGATCTCATTCCATGATAGCCAACTGTCGGTATTGGTTCTCCTTTTATATTAGGATGATCAATTTTTTCTCCCGGTTCTTTGTCAACAAAAAATATACTTAATCCTTTATGTCTTTTGCTTGCATCTGGATCTGTTCTTGCAAGAACTATTAAACAGTTCGAACGATTTGCAAAAGTGCACCATGCTTTTGCACCATTAAGTAAATATCCACCATCAGTTTTTGTAGCCTTGAGTCTCATGCTAGCCGAATCTGACCCGGAGTCTGGTTCCGTAAAAGCTGCGGCAGGTAAAATTTGACCAGTAGCAAGACCAGGTAAATATTTTTTCTTCTGTTCTTCGGTCCCATGAGCCATTAGCAATGTGCCCATTATTACTCCACGAGTCATAACGCTTCCTACGCTAAGCCATCCTCTGCTTAATTCTTCAGCGACTATTGTCATCGTTATATTGTCTAATCCTAGCCCATCATATTCTTCAGGAAAAACTACACCAAAGTAACCTTGTTCTGCCATTTTTTGAATGATTTCAGTTGGTATTTCAGCATTTTTTGCATCCAATTCTGATGCGATAGGCTCTACTTCTTCTTGGGTAAATCTTCTAACAGCCTTTCTAAATTCTTCATGATCCTCGTTAATTAAAGGCATAAAATCCCTCCATTTACGGTATTGTTTCAAGTATTGGGGTGAAACTTCCAGTCATTAATTATACAACGCAATTGCTGAATTAAAAGAAGAAAAACCTCCAAATAGATTAGAAAAAATATATACTTAATGTAAAGTCATATCTAAAATAAGGGAGGAATTAAAATGGATTTTACCCATATCAATATAGAGCTCGAACAAGGTAATGTGAAAATTAAACTTAAGCCAGACCTTGCTCCCAACCATTCTCAGAGGATTGTAGACCTTGCTAATGAAGGCTTCTACGATGGAGTTGTTTTTCACAGGGTTATCCCGGACTTTATGGCTCAAACCGGTGATCCGACCGGCACCGGTACTGGTTCATCTGACAAACCAAATTTAGAGCAAGAATTTAGTTCAGAGAAACACATACGTGGTACAGTTTCAATGGCACGTTCTAATGACCCAAATAGTGGAAATTCACAATTTTTTATTTGCTATAAAGATTGTCCGTGGTTAGATGCTCAGTATACTGTTTGGGGTCAAGTAGAGGAAGGGATGGAATTAATAGATAATTTAAAAAAAGGAGCGGATGGCAGTGGCATTGTTAGTGCTCCTGATAAAATGATTAAAGTTACCGCTACTAAAGAGTGAGAAGATAAATTAAATGAATATGAATATAGATTCTTTTCTAAGAGATAGTAAATGGGTTTTTGTTCCAATAGCCTATTTTCTTCTCTTGTTTTTGCTTTCTATGCTGTTCTTGTCTATGCAATCATCTCATGAGCATGTTGATTTTGAACAAGATAGAATAGACGGTATCGCCTTAGGTACTGATTTTGTTGTTGATAATAATACCAATCTCTATTCATCACAATCAGATGAATATTCTATTGTTTCAACCGTGCTTGGTTCTAATGATTTTCAACTAGGTTCAAACAAATCTTTGCTACAAAATCTTTCAAATGTTTCATCTCTATATGCGGTCGATAGTGATAACAAGGTTATTGGTATTGGCTATATAGCATCTAATGCTGATGATTGTAAAAAATTACGAGCCATTTCAATTAGCAACCTTGGAAAACATTACATGTCACGAGAAGACAGATCTATAAGTGAAACAATCTCGTGGACGTCAAAGAAGAATAAATTTACTTTTTTTAATCAATTTTTATCTAATGGAACACAATTGGGTAACGTTTGCACTTATTTGATTTCAAATAGGTAACAGAGGAAGAAGATTTTAGAATATAAAGACTTTGAATCGCTTCAAAATACATACGAACACCAAGAAGATACTACGTTTTTCCCCGAGACCCTTAATTTTAAAGGCTGTTTTTCACGATATTTATTGATTAATAAATATCTATCTACAAAAAAACCTAAATATTTATTTTGGTGTCTCGAGGTCGATTCCAACTCGTTAATGGATCCATTTGTTGTTGAAACTATCAATTCTTGGCGAGACTATATGCTCAATTTAGGCGATAAGTCGAAGAAATCAATACTGTCTATGCTATTGAATAATGTTGGTGTTGCTCTGTCGAATCCTAGAAATACGAGTACCGATTTTCACTATGATTCAGGTTTTGTTCATTGCTATCGAAACGAATCAGAGCCGTTGATAACATTTGAAATTCACCCTCCACGAAGATGTTTTGTGTTGCTAGAAAATTTTGAAGAAATAATATTAACAATTAACAAGATTAGGCTCACAAGGAAAGATTGCCAATCTGCTTTGGCAAGAAAATACAACGTAGAAAATATTAATTTGAATTTTTCTGATCCAACACTAATAGCGGCACAAGTTATATCCCAGATGCATAATGCAATCTTAAAAAAGGAACAAAAGACGTCGGATTTGTTTTTGACTCCGTTTTTAGCAGAAAAGATATATTCTGATGCAAAGACTTTTAGGGTAAATCTTAATTATATTGTTGATACCTATAGAGATGTTGATTATTGGGATCCTGATAAGAAGAGATAGGCAAACTCTTTAAACTCCTGTGTTCCTAGGTAGATAGCAATTATGCCTATAAAGAGAATTAATTGTCGTGACTTCTTTAATGTAGAAAAATAAGTCATTACGAAAATATATTGGCAAACCCACAACCAACACATTAGGGCTACAAGACCTCCAATGTTGAATGCTTTATAATATGTGATATTCAAATCGGTAAAAGCTGCTAGTCCAATCATCCAAAGAGAACCAAAAATGACAGGCGAAAGAGTGTAACTAAAGCCTTTAAATACGGCTACAAATGTGCATTGCCTTACTGATCCACCAAACAACCTACCTGCTACGCATAGAAAAAGACACGCTATGATAATTTCTCCAAAATAAAAAATAGAACTAAAATTGCTCAACGGAAACTTGCTAGAATCAAAAAAATAATATGCTACGTCATCCAAAAGCGTTGCTAGGATTACTATAAATAAAGCCCTGGCGCCCGGGATATAATTCTTGTTTAAGGACGCAGCCATATAGATTTTATTCGAAAAAAAACAGGAAGCTAATAGGTTAATAAGCATAATAAAATGACTGACATAACGTACTTGTAATTAATTAAAATTGTAGTAACATGTGGTGGACAAGTCAACTTTTCTTTATTGATATCGAGCTGATAGGTTGTTGACATAGCGGTACAGAAGTGGATAAAAAAGAAAATCAAAAAGCCAAATTAACTTTAAAACAACGCATCACAGAAATCTTAGGCTGGGTTATTAGTGCAGTAGCTCTGTATTTTGTCTATCAATATGTTGTCGATATTGATTTAGAAACTGCGAAATCAAAAGTAAATTTCTATTGGATTCCTTTTATATTGGTATTTATAGTTATTTACACTTTCCTGATGACTTTTTTGGCAAATGGCTGGAGATATGTCCTTGAGCTACTACATGGATCATCTCTCCCAAAATGGAGAGTTATTGGAATTTATACAAAAACTCAAATTTACAAATATATACCGTCCAATTTAATGCATGTTATAGCAAGAATTTATTTTGCTACAAAGCTTGGCCCATCAAAGGCAAATGTTATACAAAGCTATTTCTTAGAAATTGTTTTTATGGTTTTGATTGGACTAATAATTGTGTCCGTATGTGTTGCAACCGGGTCTTTTAGTTTTCCTGATGAGCTAATCTTGAAGATTGAAGAATTCTCTTCAGGTAAATTGAAAGGTTTTTCTGTAGGAATATTAATATTTGGTGCTGTAGCGATTATTTTCTATTTGTTTAAAGCTTTAAGGAATTTCCAATCCGCATTTAGCTTACCTAACCTAATTAAAATCTTCAAACTCACTCTTCTCTTGTTCGGATTCTTTTTTGGAATGGGATTTGTCGAATATATTGTATTTGCCAACTTGCTTGGTATGGATATAAGTTTCTTGTATATACTCTGTCTTTTTACCATTACATGGTTGGGAATGTTTATTATTCCTGGTGCACCAGGCGGTATTGGCATTAGAGAATTTATTGTTATCTTATTGCTCTCTCCAATTTATGGGCCAGACGACCCCACAATCGGAATATTGGTATTCAGAGTTGTTACGGTTCTAGGAGATGCTTTATTGCTTCCCATAGGCAGCATGTTCTTGCCCAATAGCATTTCTGAGGCAAGAGAAATTTAACATCGCTTGACTTTTTTATAATACTGTTTAGAATCTATGTGTAGGTTGAGTTAGAGACAATGTTGTTTGTCTCACGAAGAAAGCTAAGAGATTAGCACTAAAACTCAATCTTTTTTTTCGCCCTTTTTACTCTAATTACCATGCAATCCACATTCGCGTTTTTCATCTACCTTAGTTGGATCAAAATAATCGTACTCATTCACTAAATTATTTTTATTCATATAGGAATCTAAATCCTTATCAGACCAATTGTAAAAAGGGCTCAATTTTAATAGCCCGTCATCCGTTTTGCTAACTATATCTATAGTATCTCTAAAGCTAGTTTGCCCCTTTCGTAGATTAGTAATCCAAATATCAGGTTCTATTTCAGACATAGCCCTTCTAAACGGCTCTAATTTAACTTGCTCTGTGAATAACTCATGCAATGGATTATCAATTCCTGGAATTTCACCCTTAAATTTTTGTTTAGGAGCATATACTTCGATATTGAGTCTTAATTCCGAAATAATTTTTTCAGCATAAATGTATATTGCCTTCGTGTTGTACCCAGTGTCGCACCATACAACTTTAATATCCTCCTTGGTCTGAACGCATAGGTGTAGTATTGCTACTTCGTACGGTCTAAAGTTAGTCGTAAGTATTGGATTCTTACTTGTTCCTAGTCCCCATTCTATTATTTCAGTAGGAGATTTTTCTCGAAGCTTATCATTTAGGGTAATTAAATCTTTACTCATTTTGCTCTTCTTTAAAGTCTATCACAGCTGGCCTAATAATGATTCGGCTACTATGTAAGATATTATTACACAACTTGCCGGGGCTAAAATCCAGAATTTTAAAATTTGCACCACACTATTATTCTTCAGAGTTCTAGAGAAACCTGTGCTTGCACAAGAAAATCCTATAATACCTGCAGTCACCGTTTCTGCTAGAGATATGGGTATTCCGTAAATACAAGCAACTCCGAGCAAGATACCACCAGTAATATGAACGGAAATTGCCCTAATAAGACAGATGTCCGTTATTTCTTTTGCTATTGTTTCAAGTATCCTTCCTCCGAACAGTAGTGCACCCGAGGCCATAAAAAATCCTGCAAGTAAAGCACCATCTGCGGCCGACACTAAATCTCTCGCGACTATTGGTGCAGCAGCATTTGCTGCGTTATTGGCCCCAGCAAAAAAAGCTAGAAAACAACCCGAAGCTATAAGGACGTATTTGAGTACACGATTAATCTTTTCTTCTTCAGAATGCGAAGCTAAAAAATTTATAATCTTTAAATAATAGTATTTGCCAATTAAATAATTGAGCAACCATAGGGCAACCGGAGTCACCACCCACCATATAACTATTTCGATTACTTTGTCTGAATTTAATTGATTGAGTGATAATCCAATACCTATTATCGTGCAAACCACAATATGGGTAGTAGCAATTGGTATTCTTAAAAAGTTGGCAATTAAAATTGCTACAATTGGTAAAATGAGTATAAGGAAAGTGAATGCTACAGACTGTTCAGCCAGATCCACGGATACTATGTCCTTACCTACCGTTTCCACAACGTTTTCCCCCCAAAAAGCTGCTCCGAGAAAAACAAAAATGAAGATAAAAAGAACTGATCCAAGTTTAGATAAAGTATTTGACCCGTAAGCTGTTGCCATCGAAGCGCCGGCATTGTTTGCGCCAACATTAAAAGCCAGAATTAATGCCAATATAGATATGAGTATAGTTTCCATAGAGCTTTATAAAATCTTCATTCCAAGTACACAATATACATTTTTTGAAAGCTTTAATAAACATTAGTGATAAAATTGAACTAGTAAGAGAACTTGCAATAAAGCTCATTTCGTGGTTTCTTATTACTTAAATACTTAATTTATTGAAGGATTTTGATATTTTTTGGGTAATTTAGCTTCAAAATCCTAAAGTTTTGATATGGCAGAAATAAAGAAAGTAAAAAATGAGTATATTAAGGAATCGAGTGATGGGCTCAGAGGTACCATTCATGACGAGCTTCAAGATGAGGCAGTTACTAAATTTAATCAAGACAATATACAAGTTTTAAAATTCCACGGAGTTTATCAGCAAGATGATAGAGACAAAAGGCAAGAACTAAAGAAACAGGGTCTTGAAAGAGATTATAGTTTTATGATTCGAACAAAGAATCCCGGTGGAGGAAACATTACCCCCAATCAATGGGCTGCTTTAGACAAAATTAGCAATGAATGGTCTAATAAAACCCTCAGGATTACAACCAGGGAGTGCTTTCAATTTCATGGAGTAGGAAAATCTAATTTGTGGAATACAATAAATTCCCTCAATAAAAATCTAATTTCCAGCTACGGTGCCTGCGGTGATATAAATAGGAATACCGTTGCTTCCCCTATCTCGGATATACGAAGAGATTATAGTTATGATGCGCAATCTTTGGCCAGAGAAATTGATCAAGCAACCTTGGCTAAGTCGAAAGGCTACTATGAAATATGGATTGACGGAGAAAAAGTTACAACAAAAGTTAATAGAGATAAAATAGAACAAGATGATTTATATGGAACCACATATCTTCCAAGGAAGTTTAAAATAGGGGTAGGGCACCAACTTGATAACTCAATCGATATTTATACTCAAGATATAGGTGTTATGCCTGTTGTCAATGGAGAACTAATAGGTTTTAACATCTTGGTTGGTGGCGGTTTAGGCAGTCATCACAGACAGAGTCAAACTTTTCCTAGATTAGCCGATGAATTGGGAATGTGCTCGGAAAAGGATGTTATAAAAGTTGTGAGAACAATTGTGGAAATTCAGCGTGACAATGGATGTAGAACAAATAGAAAAAGGGCAAGAATGAAATACCTGCTAGACGAATGGGGAGTGGAAAAATTTAAATCTGAACTTGAATCCAGACTGGGATTTCCGCTTGATGATTACCACAATGTATCTCCAAATTCATTGGATGATTTTTATGGCTGGCACGAACAAAGAGAAAAAGGAAAGCTATACTGTGGAATCTTTATAGAGAATGGGAGAATCAAGGATACAGACTCAGTAAAACTAAAAACAGGTTTGGCAAAAATAATCTCCGATTTTAATTTAGAATCACGTTTGACAGCAACACAAGACTTGATTTTGGTCAATGTAGATAAATCCGATGTCGCTAATATTTCAAATATGCTCAACGAATTTAATATAGATACTCATGAATCTTATTCAGTGCTACGTAAATCATCAATGGCTTGCCCGGCTTTTCCAACTTGTGGATTAGCCATAGCGGAAGCAGAGCGATTCTTACCGTTTTTATTAGATGATTTAGAAAGAAGAGGCTATGGTAGCGAGAAGATAAAAATAAGAATGAGTGGATGCCCAAACTCGTGTTCAAGACCACCAGTTTCGGAGATAGGAATTATTGGTGCCTCAGTAAGAAAATACAATATTTACCTGGGTGGAGATTTTTATGGAACAAGACTCAATAAACTTTTTATGGAGCTAGTGGAAGATACTGAGTTGGCAAATAAAATCTCAAGATTAATAGATTATTGGAAAGAAAATAGAAAAAATGAATCTGAGGATTTTGGAGATTTTTGCAATCAACAAGATTTTAACAGGTTGAAAGAAGTGGCTGAGTGAAATGACTAAATCAAAATTTCTAAGAGAACTCGAAAATGAATCAATTTTTATTTTAAGAGAAGTAGTGGCCGAATTTAACAATCCTGTAATGCTTTATTCCGTGGGGAAAGACTCAAGTGTAATGTTGCATCTTGCACGGAAGGCTTTTTATCCTGGCAAAATCCCATTCCCCTTGTTGCATGTGGATACCGGGTACAAATTTAGAGAGATGTATGAATTTCGAGATACATTTACCAAGGAAATAGGCGCCAAGTTAATAGTCCATCGCAATGAAGAAGCGATATCAGATGGGGCACACCCGAGCAAGCTCGGTGTTGCAAAATGCTGTGGGGCACTAAAGACCCAAGCTTTACTTGATGCTCTTGATAAACACAGTTTTGATGCTGCCATAGGAGGCGCAAGAAGAGACGAAGAAAGATCACGCGCAAAAGAAAGAATCTTCTCTTTTCGGGATTCTTTTGGTCAATGGAATCCAAAATCACAAAGACCAGAACTCTGGAATATATTTAATGCCTCAATAGATGAAGGTGAGTCCGTTAGAATTTTTCCATTATCTAGTTGGACGGAAGTTGATATATGGAACTACATAAAGGAAGAGGAAATTAAGATAGTTCCACTTTATTTTTCAAAGAAAAGGAAAGTTATTCAGAAAGGAAACAGTTTAATACCTGCAGAAAATCTTGATTCTGACAAGGACGTCAAAGAAGTCCTCAGTCGATTCAGAACTTTAGGGTGCTCTCCTTGCACCGGAGCAATTGAATCTGATGCTAGCAATATAGATATGATAGTCAAAGAAGCTGTATCTGCTACTAGAAGTGAAAGAGAGAACAGAATTATTGATCATGGCACTAATACCATGGAAGACAAAAAGAAAGAAGGCTACTTCTAATGTCAGACCCAATAGATATTTTGAGATTCGCGACTGCTGGTAGTGTTGACGATGGCAAATCTACTTTGATTGGTAGATTGTTGTTCGATTCAAAAGGGGTATTTACTGATCAGCTTGAAGCTTTGGAAGGAACATCTAATTCTGACGAAAATCAAGGAATTGATTTTGCTTTATTGACAGATGGACTGAGGGCGGAAAGAGAACAGGGAATTACTATAGATGTTGCATATAGGTATTTTTCGACTCCAAAAAGAAAATTTATCATTGCTGATACCCCTGGCCATGTTCAGTACACTCGAAATATGTTTACTGGAGCAAGTAATTCTGATTTAGCAATAATTTTAATCGATTCAAGAAAGGGTGTACTTCAGCAGTCCAAAAGACATCTTTATATCAGTTGGCTTTTAGGAATACAGAATATAATTATAGCGATTAACAAAATGGACTTAGTAGGCTATGATAAAAAAACTTTTGATTATATATCCAAAGATTTCTTAAGCATAACAAAAAATTTGAGTATCAAGGAGATTGATTTCGTTCCTATTTCCGCGCTTAAAGGTGATATGGTTGTGGAAAGAGGGAAAAATATGGAATGGTACAGTGGCCCCACACTACTCGAAATTCTTGAATCGGCAAATCTAAGCTCATTAGAACATGATGGCTCTATACGATTTCCAGTTCAACTAGTTAACAGGGTGGACAATCAAGACACTAAAGATTTTCGCGGTTATATGGGAACATCGTTATCAGGAACAATATCCGTTGGAGATTCTATTAAAGTCTTACCAACTAATAAAGTTACTAAGATAAAAGAGCTATTTTTATCATCTAAAAGTGTTGAAAAAATTAATTTTCAAGATTCTGCTACTGTAATTCTTGAAGATGAGATTGATATATCAAGAGGATATATATTTACTTCAATAGAAGATCAACCTGAGGTTTCAAACACTATATCTGCTAGAATTTGTTGGATGGACGAGGAGAATCTTAATCCGAAGAAGAAATACTTACTAAAACAATGCAGCAAGACATCGAAGGCTATGATTAAAGAAATACTTTACAAAGTCGATATGGAGACCCTCAATCACATCTCAGCGAAGTCTACTTTGGAGATGAACGATGTGGCCCAGGTAGAAATAATGCTTCAAAATCAGATTGTTTTTGATACTTACAAGAAAAACAAACATACTGGATCATTTATTTTGATAAACTCTGAATCTAATAATACGGTTGCAGCTGGCACTATTCTTTAATATCCTATAGTAAGCCCATGACAGAATATAAAAATATAAGTTTCTATAGGTTTATGAATATAGAGTCTAAGGATTTCATTAAGGAGCAATTTTATACTCTTTGTAAACGCCTAAAGATTCTTGGAACTTTGATAATAGCGAATGAGGGCTTAAATGGTATGCTAGCTGGGTCAAGTCAATCGATAGATAAAGTACTGAGCAGGCTCTTTGAGCTTGGTATTAAATCAGAAGATGTGAAAATTTCATTCTCTGAAATTAAGCCTTTTAATCGTTTAAGAATTAAACTAAAAGAAGAAATTATCAGTTTAGGAAATCCCGATAAATCTAATCCAAATAAAAACGTAGGGAAATATGTTGATCCTGAAGATTGGAACAAGGTAATGGAAGATAAAGATATAATTCTTATAGATGCTAGAAATTATTACGAAACATCTATAGGAACCTTCAATGGTGCATTAGTGCCAGATATTAATACCTTTAAAGATTTTCCAGACTTTGTTCGAAGGATAGAGGATAAAAAAGATAAAAGAATTGCTATGTTTTGTACAGGAGGAATTAGATGCGAAAAAGCTAGCTCCTACATGTTGCAAGTCGGGTTTAAGGACGTACTTCACTTGAAAGGCGGCATCGTACAATATTTGGCAACAATTCCAGAAAAAAAATCCAAATGGGAAGGAGAATGTTTTGTGTTTGATAATCGGGTCGCTATTGAGCATGAATTAGATGTTGGTACTTATATAATATGTAATGCATGTGGAGAGCCCGTAAGTAAAGACGATGTTTCTTCAAATAAATTCAAGAAAGGAATACATTGTCCTTTGTGTTTTGATAAATTATCTGAGTACCAGATAAAGCGAGCAACTGAAAGACAGAAACAAGTCGAGCTAGCAAAAAAAAAGGGAGAGGTTCATATTGGTGAATAAAATTATATTAATTGCATTAGGTTTTTTGTTTATATCATGTGAATTTGGTAATGAAGTATATCAGGCCACAGGAGCATTTATTAATTCAAAAAATATTAAAATAGGCACAGTAGAGGTGATAGAGCAGGGAACAGGTTCCAATTTTAGAATCCAACTTGAGACTTTAACTCCAGGCTTTTATGCTATGCATATACACGAAAAGGCTTTATGTGATACTCCTGATTTTACTAGTGCAGGTGGACATCATGGGCTGAGAAGTGATGGGACTTTTTCCGGAGACTTTAGGCCTATTCAGGTAAAGAACGAGGTTAGCAAATACACTGGAAAATTAAAAAAGTTCAATCAAATAATTTTTCTTAGAGATATCTTTCTAGATCCTAAATCGGATTCTACAATTTTTGATGAAGATGGTTCGTCTATAATCATTCATGAAAGTTCGGATGGTGGGGCAAGGATAGCTTGTGCAAAGATACAAAAGAAGAATTAAACTAGTTTTCCTTCATCGTTTAGCTTATCAAGTTCATCAAATCCGCCTATAAATTTATCGTCAATAATAATCAACGGAACAGTTCTCCAGTTATATTTTGTTGAGATTTCTAATCTTAGTTCTGTACGCGAGGTTAGATCGATTTCTTCAAAACGGAGATTCTTAATCTTCAACAGGTTTTTAGCGGCTATACAAAAAGGACACGATTTGGTTGTATAAAGTTTAATTTTGGGCATTCGAAACCCTCCTGTGTAACAAAGCAAGAGTGAGATAAAAAATCAGCATGCCAAGAAAGTCCTGGATTAAGAATGTTTCCATTTGTTTAAATCTATCTACCCCTAGTACTAAAATTAAAATAAAAGAATAAATTACGAATATGGATATAGTTACAATAATGCTGCTAGGTATCCTACCAAGGTTCATTCTCCTGTATGTAATTATATATATCAAACCAAGGCTTACCGTAAATAAATAAAAAATAATTATCGAGAAGAATGTGTTTTGAGGAAAAAAATAATTTGTTTTAGCAAAATAATATAGAATATTAATCGAATCGAATGGATAAAGGGCGTAAGCATAAAAGAAGTAAACCAACAAAGCCCCAACGGCGACACAAACGAGAAAGTCCAAAGAGCATAAAACTCCATCAGTTAATCTTTTAAGCATTTAGTTCTAGATTAATTGAAAAAAAAAGAAAAAAAAGGCCGAAAATAAAATAACCGAGGCTGAGAATTATCTCAGAATCGATATCTACCAACGGTCCTTTCATTTCTCTGTAAGTGTGACACCACAAGAGCCAAAGGCAATCTTGATAGTCAGCACGGTATTCCGCCAATTAACAGAAGCCAATTAACGCAATCTTTTTAGTCAGCAAGTCCGTTCTTTCTTCTTGTTGGACCCTGCTCTGGACGACCAAAATCAAGACCAACTTTTGCGGCCCAGTTTTGTGTTCCAGCGCAATGCCCTGCGTATGCTCTCGCATTGTGAGGATTATGTGCACTTTGACCTGCATCTATACTCACACGTCTCGCCCAATTTCTCATATTACCCATTTGTCCATCTGGCATATTACACCTCCGTATGAGTTAATTGTATCAAATGACAATTTTAAATTCAATAAACATTATATTAATCTTCTGATTCTTCAATAACTAGGTCACTTAAAGGAGTAGCAATGCATAATAAGGCCATATTATTATCTATGTCCTCTTTTGTTAAGGTGTCCGGATCAGGCTCTTCAATATACCTGATTCTTCCTTCTATTATCTTTGCTATGCAAGTTGTACACATACCTTGCATGCAATTCCGAGGAAGCTTAAGTCCCTGATTATCAGAAGATATGACTATAGATTTACCTTCTTCTGTAGTAATAATTTTGTTCGACTTAACAAACTTAATTTGATGAATTTTTGACATCGGTAATTGCTCAATAAACTTTTATTATAATACTTATTAGCTAAAGTATATAATAATTAAAATGCTACATTGTAGAAACAAAGAACTTTTTATCGAGGATGTCAGTTGCCAAACTTTAGCTCAGGAGTACGGTACTCCTTGTTATGTGTACAGTAAGGAATACCTGGTTGAACAATTTAACGATTATAGAGATGCCTTTAAAGACTATCCTGACACGACTATCTGTTATTCGGTAAAAGCCAATTCTAATCTATCAATCCTAAAAATCTTTAAGGATCTAGGCTCGGGTTTTGATATTGTATCAGGAGGGGAGCTAGAAAGAATCACTGCTATTGGAGCAGATCCAAACAAAGTAGTTTTTTCTGGAGTAGCTAAGTCACCTGATGAAATACAAAAGGCTATTGAATTTGGTATCTTGTTTTTTAATGTTGAGTCTTTTGATGAACTTGAAGTAATCAATCGAATTGCTGAAAGCGCTAAAAATATAGCCAGGATATCAATAAGAGTTAATCCGGATATAGATCCCAAGACTCATCCCTATATTTCTACTGGACTAAAGTCAAGCAAGTTTGGTATTGCAATAGAACAATCTTTTGAAATTTATAAAGAAGCAAACAAAATGAATAATATTAATCTGGTTGGTATTGATGCACACATAGGTTCGCAAATTCTTGATCTTGATCCTTTTGAGGATTCCTTAGAAAGATTAGAGGGTTTGTATCACAAACTCAAAGATGAGAATATAGATATAGATTTTATTGACATAGGAGGTGGATTGGGAATCAAGTACGAAGATAACGATAGACCACCCTCTAAGAATGAGTTTGCTCAAAGAATCATTAAAAGAATGAAAAAAATTAACTGCAAACTAGTCATAGAGCCAGGAAGGTCCCTTGTTGGAAATTCGGGCTACCTTCTTTCAGCTGTTGTATACAAAAAAAGGAACGACGAAAGAAATTTTTTGATAATTGACGCGGGAATGAATGATTTGTTGCGACCAGCACTGTATGGGTCACATCACGAGATCAAAAAAGTTGTACAATCCGAGGGCAATGAGATTGTCTATGATGTTGTAGGGCCAATTTGTGAAACAGGGGACATAATGGGAAAAAGCGTGCCTATCGACAATGCCGAATTGGGAGATATTTTAGTTATAAGCTCAGTTGGAGCCTATGGTGCTGTGATGTCATCAAATTACAATACTAGACCTAAGGCCCCAGAGGTTATTGTTTCGGGTAATCAATCATTTTTGATAAGACGAGAAGAAACTACATCGCAAATTTTACAAAATGAGGTGATTGTCTAACATGAATGATTCATTGATAGTTTCCATTTTCGACAAAGGTGGTTTTTTTGTATATCCAATTCTAATATGTTCAATCATTGCTCTATCAATTTTTCTTAAAAGATTATATTTAACTAGAAAAGAAAATATTATCACTTCTGGATTTGAAGCCAACCTAGAGAAACATATTGCTCAGGGCAATTTTGATACTGCTATTAATTTTTGCGAAAGAGACCCATCAATTTTCTCTCAAATAGCCATTGTAGCATTGGTGAATCGAGAGAGACCAATAAGTGAATTAGAGAAAATGATTGAGGATGAAGGATCAAAGCAAATTTTTGCTCTTTCGAAATCGAATGAAATGTTAGGATCCCTAAGTAATGTCAGCACTCTTCTCGGCTTATTGGGAACAATATCTGGAATGATTACTGTTTTTAAAGTTATATCTACCCAAACTGTAGTCGATCCTCCCAGTTTAGCAGGGGGTATATCCGAAGCACTATATACAACTGCATTTGGCTTGCTTGTGGCCATACCTTCTTTTATTGGCTATAAATTTTTGATGAATAGAATTAATGAAATTGCAATAATGCTTCAGATTGAATCCAAGAAATTATTATCAAAAATTAAGGATTAACCCTATGGATTTTACTAAAAATATTAAGAACAGTGAATTTAATTTAGATCTTACACCGATTGTAGACGTTGTATTTAATCTCTTGATATTTTTTGCGTTGTCTCTAAATTTTAGCGAGATTACTTCAAGCTTAAATATTAAACTGCCTAAGGCGCAATCCTCCGAAGTGATAACGGATAGGCAAATTGTAGTTGGTATAGAAAAAGGTAATAAGATTTCAATAAATGACCAATTCGTTTTGCTTGATCAAATTCCAACATTTTTGTCTAGTGAAAATAGGAATAAGGTGGTTGTAATTAAAGCTGATAAAACTATAGACCATGGCTTTGTTGTTCAAATTATGGACATGATTAAGCAGGCAGGTTTCAAGAAACTAGGAATAGCGGTTAAAAAGACTGAATAGATAGCTTGCTATAAAAATAAAAATGAGAACGAATTCAAATTTACTTCTGGGATACTTGCTGGTAATTGCAACAGCATTTTTTACAGCTTTTTCGTACATATTTGGGAAGATGGTATCTTATACCTTATACCCTGAGACTGTAGCGCTCTACTGGTTTTTTGGAGCTTTTACAGTTGGCATTCTTAAGAAGTGGGTCCTATCAGCTTTTGATATTAAACAGAGATTCTGTATATCTGATTTGAAAAAATATATACCAATAACGATAATATCCTCGATAATCAGCGTTATTGGTGTAGCTTTGTGGATAGTTGCGTTAAGGGTTGCCGGCCCTCCAATGACTTCATTCTTGATGAAATTTCAAGTTGTATTTTCAGTTATATTAGGAGTTCTATTTTTAAATGAACGCTTAAAAAGGCCAGAAATTTTGGGTATTTTCTTAACTTTCGTGGGGGGACTTGTAATAACATATAATACTTCCTCTCTTGAGTTTCAAGGCAGTCTTGTTGCTATAGCCAGCGCTTTTTGTTATTCCTGCCTTTTTCTGGTGGTTAGAAAGATGGTCTCAAACTTAAATATGATGACGGTAGTGACTCTAAGATCATTAGGGGTTGCCGTCTTCGCAATAATCTATCTTGTTCTCACAAGCAAATTTCAGGTGCCATCTGCTGTTGATATCTTATATATGTTAATTGGAGGGACATGCGGAGCATACATTGGCAAGGCTTGTCAGTTTCAAGCGATTAAACTTGTTGATATATCTAGAACAACGGCTGTTACGCCTCTTGAGGCGGTCTTTGTTGTTATCTTGACATTTATATTTTTCGATACGATACCAAGTACTATTAAATTAATTGGTGGCGGACTGATTCTTATTGGCATCCTTTTTTTATTAACTACTAGACAAGAGAATTTCGATTAGAAGATATTAGTTTTTAATTTACTCTCCGCTTTATACCTTTTTATTGCTAATGTAATAAGGCTGTCAATTAATTTCTTATATGTTATCCCGCTATATTCTAATAGTTTCGGATACATACTAATTGGGGTAAAGCCAGGAATGGTATTGATCTCACTTATAAAGAGCTTTGGAGTTTTGATGTTCTTTGTTGTTCCATATAGGAAATCAACCCTTGCCATTCCCTCACAGCCTATAGTTGTATAGGCTTTAATAGCAACCCGCCGTATTTTATTGTTTAGGGCCTTGTTCTTTTGAGATTTTTTAAACGGTATTTCAAGTTTAGATTCTCCATCAATATATTTAGCCTTATAATCATAGAATTCCGAGGACGGAATTACCAATCCAGGACTTGATACAATACAATCTTGATTTCCTAGAACACTTACCTCGATTTCGTCTGGATTTATAACTGCCTCTTCTATAAAAATTTTAGTAGAGAAAGTAAAAGCTTGTCGAATCTTTAAAATCAACTCCTTTTTTGTTTTCACTTTATAAATTCCGACGCTGGATCCGAGATTCGCCGCTTTAACAAAACAAGGGAATTTAATTTTACTCGATATATCGGTCACAATTTTTTTCTGTTCTTCTCTCCATTCATCTTTCTTAATTTCGATGAATGAAGTAGTTTGTATATTCACACTTGTGAGAATTCTTTTAGTTAAGATTTTGTCCATACAAATAGCGGAACTACCTGTGTTACTTCCTACGTAAGGCTTGTTAATTGTTTTTAGCAATCCCTGAATCGACCCATCTTCTCCGCCTGTACCGTGAACAACCGGAAAATATATATCAATATTGATATTTCTAGTAATCTTCTTATTCCTTTCTATTAAAACTGGCCTTGCTCCGCCAAGCGAAAAGACTATTTTGTTTTTGGTTGGTTGAAACTCAAGTCCATTCTTCTTTTTGACAATCCTTGCTTCCTTAAATGAACCATTTCGCGTGATGTATATACCATTTATTTGATATTTCTTCCTGTCTATATTGTTAAGAATGGAATTAGCTGAAACTATAGATATTTCGTGCTCTACCGATTTACCACCATAAATAAGACATATTCTCATCATGTATATCTAATCAATAATACTCTTAAATTAATTAATTGTTTATTATTTCTTATAATTTGGTAAAATAAAAAATATTAATTTTTTTAATATCTTCATCAGAAGTTTGAAAGGTATGCAATTAAAGGGGGAAAGTTAGATGTCTACAAAAGTAGTTGTGAGTGAGCCTTTACGTACGGCCATTGGAACATTTGGAGGTACTCTCCAAGACGTTCCAGCGGTAGACTTAGGCGTCACTGTTGTTAAAGAAATCTTGAGTAAAACTGGGGTTGACCCAACTCAAATTGATGAGTGTGTTATGGGTAATATATTGGGAGCAGGCCAAGGACAAAACCCTGCCAGGCAGGTTGCTTTAGGAGCTGGCCTTGATTACGATACACCATCCTATACTTTAAATCGTGTTTGTGCTTCGGGTGTTCAGTCTATTGCGAATGCTACCCAAGCAATTAAAGCTGGAGATTCAGACTTAGTTATTGCTGGAGGTATAGAAAATATGAATTTAGCTCCTTTTCTCTTACCTAAGGCGAGATATGGCTACAGAATGGCTATAGATGGAAAAGATAACGTATTGGATGGAATGGTATACGATGGACTTTGGGACATCTTTAACGACTACCATATGGGCATTACTGCTGAAAATCTTGCAGAACAATACAAAATTACCAGAGAGCAACAAGATCAATTTGCCATTGGTAGCCAAGGAAAAGCAAAAAAAGCAATAAGAGCGGGAGTGTTCAAAAAAGAAATCGTACCTGTTCAATTAAAAAAGGGCGTATTCGATATTGATGAGCATCCTAGAGAGGTGTCAATGGCTGCGTTAAGTAGGCTGAGACCAGTTTTTACTCCTGAAGGTACGGTAACCGCTGGTAATGCATCAGGTATTAATGATGGAGCTGCTGCTATGTTAGTTTCATCGGAGGAGAAAGCAAAAGAATTAGGTCTTAACCCAGTTGGTGAAATTATTTCATTTGCTGTTGCAGGCGTTGATCCATCCATTATGGGTATTGCTCCTGTTGCGGCAATGACTAAGGCGCTTGCTAAGGCTGGTATGACAATTGATGATATAGATTTAATTGAATTAAATGAAGCTTTTGCGGCTCAAGCACTTGCGGTACTAAGTGATTTTCCAATTCCTGAGGACAAGTTAAATGTAAATGGAGGAGCGGTCGCTCTTGGTCATCCAATTGGAGCATCTGGTACAATTCTAGTTGTTAAACTTCTTCATGAAATGCAACGAAGAAACGCAAAAAGAGGATTGGTATCTTTATGTGTTGGTGGTGGTCAAGGTATTGCTATGGTTTTCGAAAATCCAAATGCATAGCCTTTATGATAAATTAGATGGCAACTGATAAAAATAATCAAACTAAGGATGTACTCAGTGCGCAACTTGATATTGAAACTAAGAAGTTCTTCTTTGATTTAAAGGAGAATCACAAGGGTCAGTATTTAAGAATCACTGAGGTAAGTGGTGGTCGATCTAGCGTGGTTGTTCCTGCGGATGGCTTACAAGATTTTCAAAATAAGATACAAGAGATTATTGCTAAAACTTCAACAAAATAGTCTATAGTTCTAGATTTTTGATATTTTCGATTTGATAATTGTTTTTTACCACTAAGGCCTCGTTACCAAGCAGAAATATTTTATTTTCATCTATATTTTCACTATAGTCCACGAAACCTAGTGCAAAAGTGCAGTTGTCGTTTGATATATATGTTTTACTTGAAATTTGTCCAATATTTTTACCCTGACTATTGTGAACTGCATCATTAATTTTAATATCCTTGTCAGATTTAATACAAGCAAGTGTTCTCTTTACCTGCCCCTTATATCTTATTCGTGCAATTATTTCTTGACCAATATAGCAACCTTTTATGAAACTGATAGCTGACCACATATTTGCCTCGATAGGTATTATCCTGGAATTAATTTCGTATGGATAACTAGGCACTCCATTAATTATCTTCCATTGAACATATAGCTTGTCATCTATTATGGGAGATTGAAATATTTTTTTATGATCTTTTTCGATGAATATGATTCTAAAATTTTCTTCCAAAGGAAGTGGTGAATTAAAACTAATCTTACTCTCTATGTTGTGACTTTTGTTTTTGAATATTGTGTATTTTTCTGACAAATTATCCACTTCGACGTCAAGAGACATTTTGTATTGTGCAATATGTTTTATTAAAGAGTCAATTTGATTTGAATTAGTTTGTATGTACATTGAACTATCGTTGATTTTAAATAGGCAAATATCGAATAAAATCTTCCCTTTGTTGGTCAGTATTAGACTATAGGTAGATTCCCCTTGTGGTAAATTTTCGACTTCATTACTTGATATTCCATTCAAAAATTTAATATGATCCTTGCCTGAGACCCTAATTAAAGATTGATCTTTTAATTCAAATACAAAATTTTCTTTCTCAAAAAATTCTATCAATTCAGCGAATCCAAGTTGGGTCATATATCCTCCAGAGTTGATTTTTATTGTTAGATTTATAAAATAAGATACATTACGTGTAACTACTTACGAATTTTTTGTTTATTATAATAATGTTGATATGGAATTGAAATTAAAAAATAAAATCGTAATCATCGGTTCAGGAGCTGCGGGGTTAACTGCTGCAATTTATGCAGCTAGAGCCAATCTCGAGCCTTTGGTTTTTGAGGGATTTCAAGCTGGTGGTCAATTAACCATGACTACTGATGTTGAAAATTTTCCAGGTTTTCCTGATGGAGTAATGGGTCCTAATTTAATGGATTTGCTACGAGAGCAAGCTAAAAGATTTGGAGCTAATTGTATTGCGGCCCAAGTTGAAAAAGTAGATTTTGATTTATATCCATATTCTTTAACGGTTAATGGTAAGGAGATATCTGCTGATTCAATAATTATTGCAACTGGGGCAACCGCAAAACTTCTGAATATACCCGGGGAATCAAACTTAATCGGCAGAGGAGTTTCGACGTGTGCGACTTGTGATGGATTCTTTTATAAAAATAAAAAAATTCATGTAATTGGTGGTGGGGATAGTGCAATGGAAGAAGCTAATTTCCTTACGAAATTTGCCGATCAAGTTACGATTGTACACAGGAGAGAACAACTGCGTGCATCAAAAATAATGCAAGATAGAGTTGTGTCAAACCCTAAAGTTAATTTCCTTTGGAATGCGGAATTACAAGAAATTATTGGCACTCAGAAAGATGGTATAGGCTCATTTTTATATAAGGATGTGAAGACAAATGAGGTTACGAAGATTAACACTGAAGGAATCTTCGTCGCTATTGGACATAATCCAAATACAGAATTGTTTGTCAATAAGATTGACATGGATGAGAATGGCTATATTACAACTAAAGGAAAATCCTCTAAAACAAACTTAAAAGGAGTTTTTGCGGCAGGCGATGTACAGGATAGCATATATCGCCAAGCCATTACAGCGGCTGGTTCTGGCTGTATGGCAGCGATTGATGCTGAGAGATTCCTAGAAGAAAATCAATAAGTTCTAAGAAAGTTTTTCTTTAATCACTTTACTATAAAAATAAATTCCTATAACTAATATGGATAAATTTCTTATAACCAAAGATAAAGCTGCTCCATCATGTTGCATAGCTCTAACTAGGTAGAATAGGGATGAGCAGTAAATTAAGGTTGTTATTATAGTTATGATCGTAAGATGCTTAGCTTTTCCCAGAGCTAGCATTGATGGATTGATCCAATAAACTCCGTTATGAATAATCATTGCAATTATTAGGATAAATAGTGCGGACTCTGCTTTTATGTATTCTGTCCCGAAAAATAATACAATTATTTCTGACGAAAATAAGTATATTCCTAGCCCTACAATCAAAGAAGAGAACAAAAGCATTTTTACAGACTCTATTATTACTTTTTGATAGTTTCCAAAGTCTTTTTCAGTATTTAATTTAACAAATTCCGGGAATATGATTTCAAGAGCTGGATCCATAATCCTCCTTATAACCTTAGTTATTGCTCTTGCTACCCTATATAAGCCCGCATAGAAAGGCCCAACAAAATAACCTACCACTAATACTCCGAGATTTTTATCGTTAGCCAGATTAAGTATGTTAGAAAAATGAGCATTTGACATAAACTTTAGATAATCGAATTGTTCAGAACGGCTGAGAGAATGAATGAGTTTGCAATCAATTTCTTCTTCATCTAAAGCTTTTTTTAAGTAAAGAAATCTTAACACTGTGCCAATTAAAAAAGATAAAGTAAAAACTACTAATATTTCTGCTTGATTTACTTGAAAAGCTGCAAAATATATATACCAAACAACTAGAACTAATCTTGATAAGTTTGTAATAATATTTATTTTAAGAATCGAATTATATTGATTATAGGTTCTCAATACTCCATCTAAATTATCATTTATAGAAATGAACAAGACGGAAAATACGTAGCACTTTATTAAATATTCGTATCCCCGAATACCAAAAAGCTGATCAGCAATTAAAGAAGAAAGAAGCAAAATAAGAAGTAGAGACAAAAAAGACGAAAGAAAAGAGATTATTGTTGAAAATGATACATAGTTAGAGATATTTTCCTTATTGTTGGCATTGTCTCCAATGAATTTAACTGTGGTATCCCATACTCTGAAGCTGAAAAGTATATTTAATATCTCCACGCTGGAAATTACCATTGCAAAAATTCCAAATTCCTCTACTCCAAGAAATCTTGCTATTATTAAAAGTGTTATTGCTGATGCTAATCCGCCGATTATTTTAGTTGATACTAGCAATTTGTAGTTCTTTAATATTCTTTTTTTGATATCATCAAATTTCATCTTATTTGCCTAACCTCGAAGACACCTTTTGTTGAATTTTCTTTTATAAAGCCAATAATATCTTTATCGAAAGAATGGATTCTCTTATTCTCGGATAGACAATCTAGACCCCGATCGCCTGATAATGTGTCATACGGTTTCTGACAAAAACTCGGAATATTAAAATATATTCTTTTAAATCTTTTTATTCTTCTATTAAGTTCTTCTTTAGTTTCAATTTTGCTAAACAATGGCAAATAATATGGTTTTATTGGAATGATATCTTGTCTTAAATAGTCTAAGTGTCTTTCTCCGAAAATTACTACACTTCCTGGTTTGATTTCTCTGTATTTTTTTGCAATCTCTTCAACTTTTTGATTATAATTTACCCCTTCGAATGAAAACTGTTTATAAACTATATTAAAAGAAAATGAAAATATAGCTATGGCGCATAGCGCTAGGTAAATTTTTTTGAATTCCTGAGAAGATGTATCATTTTTTGAAAGAAGTTTGAATAGTAATCCCAATGCGATTAGTAATGTTGATGGGAATAATATTCTGTATGAAAACGGAGAAAACCAGATAATTAGTCTCCAGACAAAGACTATAGCTAAATATAGAAATCCTGAATATAGGAAATTGTTTGCAATATTATTCAGAGTTGAATCTAAGGTTTTCTTTTTTGATAAGTATGCAAATAATAAATATGCTAAATATAAGGATAATATTGACGATATAGTGGCAACTATTGAGTTTTCTCCAAATCTTACACTGGCCATGACTAAGTTCATTTCCTCAAATATCTTTTTTATGAATTGAACTGATATAGTTTGCCAGGATTCATAGGTCATATAAGCGTGTGAATACGTTATGTATCCTGATGCTATCTTATTCATTAGCAGATAGCCAAGAACATATAATGATGAGAAAATTAACAATACTAAGAGGTACTTTGAGTACCTTTGTTGATCTCTAAAAACTCTAAGTATCAATAAAAGATTAAATATCAATAGGTACGCTCCTATATACCGACTTGTAAATGTTAGAACAAATGCAAGACACACATAAAGTAAATTTTTCTTGGATTGATTATTTTCGAGTTCGCAAACTCTTAATATATACAATACTAAACCAAGCGCGAACAAGGTTTCCGTTGAGGTATAAGAAAAAATATTTAAGAAACTTCCCGATAGGAAAATAATTCCAATTATAGAAAAGCCTACTTTTAAATATCTCCTAACTGAAAAAATAATTAAGATAGCACAAATTATATTAGCCATCTTTGAAGACCAAAAAACATCTAGCTGAGATATATTAGAAACCAGATATATTAACGTAGGGTAGCCGATAGGCCATGTACTAAAGAATTGCTTGTCCCCACTATTGGTCCACGAATAAATATCCAAACCATTCTTGTCTCTTAATGATTGAGCCAGTTTGAGAAAATGAGTCGAGTCTGATGTTAAAAAACCATTTGTATCAAAATACGAGTTGGAAATTATAGAGTAAATCAGACCAACAATTGTCACGAAGAAAACAAATCTTTCATTTTGACCAAAGCTAATTTTATTTGATTTGTGAGCCATACTATAATTCTATATTCATTTAATTTAACATTAATATTACCAATAAATATAATAGTTTGACTAATTGTAGAATTAAATTTATCATCCTTGACAATTCAATGATCAAAATCTTTCGTTATTTTTATTCACTGTTGCTGGATTCCAAAACTTATAAGTGGGCTGGGGTAGGCTTAGTGGCCCTAGCAGGAGATTACGGCCTATATAATTTACTCTTACCTGTACTCGATATGGATATAGCTAAAGGCATATCAACTTTTTTGGGCCTTAATATATCTTTTAATGGAAATCGATTGTGGACCTTCAAATCGACCGCGGGTTTTTTTGATGATCTTAGACGATACATAGTTTTGTATTGTCTTGTTTTGGTAATCAATGTTAGCGTCAATCACGTGGCTTATGACTATTTTCAAGATATAAATCTTGCCTATTTTGCAGCTTTATGTGTTTCTGTGTCCGTAGGGTTTTTCGGTCAGAGATTATGGGTTTTTAAAAATAGGCTAAACTAGGTTATATTCTTGAGGAAATGAAAAAAGTTTTATTAACTGGCGCTGCTGGATTCATTGGATATCACTTTTCTGACTTTTTACTTAAAAAAGGTTTTGAAATTTATGGTGTAGATGACTTAAACAATAATTATGATAAAAAAATTAAACAATGGCGAATTTCTCAACTAAGCGGTAGAAAAAATTTCCATTTTAATAAACTCGATATATCATCAGCTGCAACTCTCAAAAAATATTTCAGAAAAAATTTTCAATCAAATGAGCTTAATGCGATAGTTAATCTAGCTGCTAGGACTGGTGTAAGGAAATCTACTGCAGACCCGTATTCCTATTATCAATCTAACGTAATGGGTGTTCTTAATTTGATTCAATTGGCCAACACCTACAGAATTAAAAATTTTATTCATGCATCGACATCAAGTGTTTACGGCGGTAGTAGGGATAGGAGCTTTAATGTTGATGCTGATACGAGTAAGCCACTTTCAAATTATGCCGCTTCAAAGAAAGCCTCTGAGACTTTACTCTATGCTTACCACATGCTTCATGGGCAGAATATTAGTATATTGCGATTTTTTACTGTCTATGGGCCTGCAGGTAGGCCAGATATGAGCCCATTTATATTTATTCAGTCTTCTATTAATTCGAAAATAATTAATTTATTCGGTACTGGACGACAGAAGAGGGACTTTACATATGTTGATGATGTTGTTTCTGGTATATATAAATCGCTAAAATTAAAAGGATACAATGTGCTGAATTTTGGAAACAATAAGCCCGTATCAATAAACTATCTTATCGGTAAAATATCAGAACTGTCCGGAAATAAAACAAAGATTAACAAGAAACCTTTACGACCAGAAGATGTTTTTTATACATGTGCCAATATAACGAAAACAAAAAAATTAATCGGATGGACTCCTAAAACGAATATCGACCAAGGATTAACAAAAACTTTCAATTGGCACTTGGAGAATCAAGAGTGGCTCAAAAAGATAAAAATTTATTAAAAGACTTAGTTGAGATTTCTAAATATTTTGGACAGAGATTTGACTTGACTCAAGCTGCGGGTGGTAATTCTTCTGTTAAATCAAACAAAAGAATGTTTATAAAATCTAGTGGGTATTCTCTATCTGAAGTTACTCTGAGGAATGGATATACAGTTGTAGACAATGACAAGCTGATGAATTTTTTACACAGTGCAAGAGCGAATAAAATTACTGATTCTATAGAAAAGAAATCTTTCAAAATATTAAAAAACTCCATATTGGATGGAGGTAATCCTTCTATTGAAACGTATGCCCATTCGATTATGAAAAAGTTTACTATTCATATTCATCCTGTTGCTAGCAATATGGTGTCCGTTAATAGGAAATCAAGAGAAATTTTTAATAAAATATTCTCAAGGAAACTAAAAGGGCAGAGTATTTATTATGTTAGTTATAGAACTCCCGGTATATCTCTTGCTACTGAAATAATTAATGTTATGTCTGTTGAGCAGGAGAAGTTCAAAAGAGATGCTACTATTGTTGTTTTTTTAGAAAATCATGGCTTAATCTGTTCATCAGATAGCAAGTTGGATTTAATACAGGGTGTGGAAAAATTTGTTAAAAAATTTGAAAATTATTTAAAAATAGACTTAAGCCGATATAAGTTAACTACGGAAATCTCCCGAATCTTATGGAAGAACTCGTACGAAAATTTAGTATGTTGTTACAGCGAGGATGCGATTTTAAAGAAGTTCATTAATTTAAAAAATTCCAAGAATTTTACAAGGCCTCTAAATCCTGATCAATTATTATATTGTGGAGAGAGTCCTTTAATTATTACCTCTTCATTAGGAAGAGATATTAAATCGTATTTAAAGAAATATAAAACTTACCCTAGAGTGTTAATTGTTAAAAAAAATGTTTATTTCGTTGCACCTAATGTATTGAAGGCCAAGGAGATAGAAGATGTGTTCAAATCCCACTTGTATTTTAATTCTAATGGAACCCTCAATAGAACCTTGTCGAAGAATGAGATTAAAAGACTTGATTCATATAATCCTCAAAAAAATCGACTAAGATTTTGGTTTGATTATGTTAAATAATTTACTGATTTTCTTTCTGTTTTTTGCAACAGATTTATATATGTTTTTGCCAAGGTGAGTTGGCATAGCCTTTAGGAGCTTGGTGATTATAGAAGATTCTTTTTCTGCTTCCATTGACTTGATGATTGCATCGAAACCATAAAAATACTCATTGTTGGATTCAAATATCATTTCATCTCTTAGATACGAATTTTCACCTAAGCTTTTAATATCTTGTATTGCTATTTCGCAAGATTCTTCAGATTTAATATACGAAGCGTACTTAAGGCAAATCTTGCAGGATTTATCTATATACAGTTTTCCCTTCATTAAGATAATTGTAACTATTAATGATAGAATATTGCAATCCGCTTGTAGTGTAATGGATAACACACTTGACTTCGGATCAAGTAATTGGGGTTCGAATCCTCACAAGCGGGTTCTATATTTCGTATTTAAAAATGGACTTTGCCTTTACAATATTCTTGTTTATAGCTTCCGTTAGCAGCTTTTTTATCTGGTCTGGTTCGGCAATTTGTAGGCAATCATCTAGTAGTTTCTCACAATCCTTGTAAGATAAATCGTGAATCACGCCCTTTATCTTAGGTATAGAGTGATAATTCATGCTTAATTCATTTACACCCAAACCGATAAAAATCGGTAGGCAAGTTATATCACTAGCCATTTCACCGCAAACCGAAACATATTTGTCGTTGGGTACATTGCTCATTATAAATTTCAGCATTCTTATAATTGATGGTTGAAAAGGAGAAAAAATCTCCCCTAAGTTCTCATTAGTCCTATCCGCAGCAAGAGTATATTGCATTAAATCATTTGTTCCTATACTGAGGAAATCAACGTAATTACATATTTCATCAATTAGCATTGCAGCAGATGGTGTCTCGATCACTATACCGATAGATATATTATTATTTAATGAAAAATTTCTTTTTAAGTCGTTAATAAGATTAATTGATTCAATAATTTCATCCAATGTTGATACCATAGGAAGCAATATTCTTACTTTTTTGTTTGAATCCTGAGCCGTACTAAGTATTGCACTTATTTGAGAACTAAAAACTTCCCTATTTGCCAAAGAATATCTAATCCCCCTTAAACCTAGGGCAGGATTCTCTTCTTGTTCGTTAACGTCCCTCGCTTTGTCCCCTCCTGTATCAAGAGTCCTAATTGTGATTTCATCAAAAAGATTATCTTCAAATAAACTTAGATAATCAATACGTTGTTCCTCTGTTGATGGAAACTGCTCTTTTCTAGTAAACAAAAATTCTGTTCTATACATTCCTATTCCTTCAGCTCCGTACTTCTTTGCTATTTTGACTTCCGAAGCGAGCTCAATATTGGCTCTAACAGATATGGTTTTTTTGTCTTTTGTTACGCCTGATAGCTTTGAAAAACCAAGCAATCTTTCTTCCAGGGATATGTATTCATCTCTTAAATTTTCCATTTCACTTTTTTCATCTCTTCTCACTTTCCATGTGGCAATACCCTGATATCCGTCTACGTATACTTTCTGACCAGGCTTTAATATGATGCTGATATCTCTAAGTGACATAACAGTAGGTATGCCCATTGATCTTGCTATTATAGCCGTGTGGGATGCGGTTCCACCCAAATCTATTAGAATTCCTTTAACCCTACTGTCTTTGCAATATTTAAGAGTGTCTATAGGGGATAAATCATGAGCGACCAGGATTGTATTAGTTTTGACATCAGAGGGAGGATCCCCTGTTCCTCTTAAATTCTTTATAATTCGTTCAGCAATATAATAGAAATCGGCAAGCCTTTCTTTCATGTACTGATCCCTTACTTTTGCAAATTCTTTACTTTTGTTTGTTAAGACGCTGTTGAGCGCCCATTCCGCATTGACAAGTTTAGTTTCGATTGTGTTGATAACTTCCCCAGCAAGAATTTCATCTTCTAGAATCAGTATATTGAAGTCAAGTATTTCTATGTGCTCTATTTTATATTCGTGGTCCCGATTTGTCTTTAGGTTATAAATTTCATTTTTCGATATTTCAACAGCGTTTTGAAATCTATTTATCTCGTTTATGATTTCACTTTTTTTAATCTTCCTTCTTTCAACTATAGTTTTAGCTTGATTAATTAATAAAACGTTACCTACCGCAAAACCCGGAGATATTGCAAGCCCTCTTTTCTCCTGACTCAAGAACTTTCTCCAAATTTATTATTAAATAATTTTTCAATTTCCTTTATGGCTTTTTCTTCATCAGGTCCTATCGCTTCAACTTCAATTTCGGAATTTGTGCTGGCCGCTAGAGATAATATTCCCAAGATACTTTTACCATCAATACGCAAGTTTCCCTTGCAGATACTAATAGTAGAATTAAATTTATTAGTTAATTGAACTAATTTTGAGGCAGCTCTTGCATGAAGACCTAGTTTGTTAGAAATTGTTATTTTTCTCAGCATTTATTAATTCTAGTAAATTAGTGGTTTCTCGCGATACGTTTTCCATTAAGAAGTATATCATCTTTGTGGTTTATTTGGATTGAGAATGTATTTGTAATAATTTCAACACGAAGTGGAAGAGATATGTTAAATTCTCCAAATTGAGCGTATTTTGAGTACTTGATTCGCACTTTCCTCCCATCATTAATTAAAATCTCTTCTATCTGTCCCGTCTCTAGATCGATGATGCATTTGTTTGTGTTCTCGGAGAGGATGAGTTTTTTGTCCTTAATTTCATAATCATAAGAACCATGAGTCCAATCCAGAATGTTCATACCTAATAATATATTATTGAGTTCTTGAATTTTTAAAGGAAGATTCAAATATTTCTTGTTAAATATTTCTAAATTAAAGTCATCTATATTTCTAACCCTAGCCCTTTTTCCTATTCTCTTATATGTAACTAGTTCCCCATTTGAAATAAATTCAGCAACTTTTATCTTCCATATCGCAAATACATTTACACGTATTTTGGATTCTTTTTCTATGAATATGTGCTGCCCTAACTTTAACCGTTTTCTAAACGGAAATTTATAAATAATCTTTCCTTTAATTTCCGCAGTTTTTACCAATTTCTTTTTATTTGTTAGTTCGTCAAGTATTTTTTCAACTTCTATGCTATCGCTTGAATTATACAGAGTTGCATGATCGATATTTGCGTACGAAATTCTCTCCAACGAGCATATCAATAATGCGATAAAAGCTATTTTTATTAAGAATTTCATCAGATATAGATTACAATATATTGAAGATTCTAAAATTTATTTTAACGATTCCTTAGCGAATTGACTAATATTACTGATTTGTTTAAATAAGAAGATGGGTGATGTTGCACATAAGATACTATCGGGCCAAAGAATCAATGAGGATGATGGACTAAATATATTAAAACACTTTTCTACACTTAAGATTGGCCAATTTGCTAGCCTCATTAAAAGAAGACAGGGTGTTGATAACGAGGCGACATTTGTTGTTGATACCAACCCTAATTATACAAACATTTGTGATACGGAATGCCTTTTTTGTGCTTTTTGGAGAACTGACGATGCACAAGATTCTTATATTCTATCGCTGGATAAGCTTATTGAAATAGCAAAGACATCTTATCATAATGGGGCCACTACAATACTTCTTCAGGGGGGCCACAATCCTTCTATTAAACTGGAATATTATTGTGATTTAATCAAGGGTATCACAAAAGAAGTTCCAAATATTCATCTCCATGCTTTTTCTGCTCCAGAAATATATTCTATTGCAAAATATTCTTCAATGACTACTAAAGAAATTCTAAGTTTGTTTTGGGAGCTAGGGCTGAGAACTATTCCCGGCGGTGGAGCTGAAGTTTTATCTAACAAAGTAAGAAAAAAAATAAGCCCATTAAAAATTTCCGCGGATGATTGGATGCGGATTACCGAAGAAGCACATCATGTAGGTTTCAAAACAACGGCCACTATGATGTTTGGCCATATGGAGACAGACGAGGATGTCCTTGAGCATTTATCGCGCATTAGGAACCTCCAGGATGAAACACATGGATTTTTGTCTTTTATTCCTTGGACATTTAAACCAGAAAATACTTTCATGGAAAGAAATATAAAAAATGAAATTGGTGGAGATCGGTATTTGAGAGTCTTGGGATTGTCAAGGATTTTCCTTGATAATTTTAGGCATATTCAGGGGTCTTGGTTTACTCAAGGATTTAAGGTTGGAGGTATGTCGTTGCATTATGGAGCAAACGATATTGGAGGAACATTACTACAAGAGAATGTACTAAAATCCGCAAACAATCCCCATAAAGCCAGTATTGATGATATTATTTACTTTATTAAATCTGAGGGTTTTACGCCGATTCAAAGAAACACTTTTTATGAGCATATTAAAACCTATTAAATGTCAGATTCTCCACCTGAGATGTAATTATAAGTTGGTTTGAATAAACATTGTATTGTATGTACACTACATAATATTTTTTGAGACGTGAATTATATGAATTTTTCTGAACTAGAAGATAGATTACTTAATAAAAACGATGACATTACTTTTGAAGAAGCCTTAGAGCTGACAGATACTCCGAAGGATAAACTATTAGAATTAACAACGCTGGCTCGCAAAGTAACATTAAAACATAAAGGTGACGGAGTTTTTTTAAGATCTATTATTAGTGCAAAGACGGGAGATTGTTCGGAGGATTGTTCTTTTTGTTCTCAGTCTGTGCACTTCTCTTCCCCAATTTCGAAACATTCCTTCCTGGACCCAGACGAAGTTCTACAAGCGGCTCTTGAATCTGAGAAGATGGGTGCATTTGACTTTTGTATAGTTATTGCCGTAAAAGGTCCTAACAAGCAACAATTCAAGAAGGTTCTAGAGTCTATAGACTTAATTAAGAAAAACACCAAGCTCGAAATTGGATGTTCTTTAGGGAGTTTAACTCGAGATCAAGCACAAGGTTTAGCTGATGCAGGAGTATGGAGATATAATCACAATATAGAAACTTGCAAAGAGTTCTTCCCAAATATATGTTCAACTCATACTTATGAAGATAGAGTTAATACTGCTAGACTTGTAAAGGAAGCAGGGATGGAGCTTTGTTGTGGCGGAATCATCGGTATGGGTGAAACTGTAAAACAAAGAATACAACTTGCGTTTGAAATAAAAGATCTTGATCCACATACAGTTCCAATGAATTTTCTTAACCCCAGACCTGGTACGCCACTAGGTCATCTCAAGCCCCTGCCAAGTCTTGAGGCTATTAAAACCATTGCTATATTCAGATTAGTAATGCCTGATAAAGTTTTAATGTCAGGTGGAGGAAGAGAAATTACATTACGAGATCTTCAATCCATGGGTATTATGGCTGGTTCAAATGGAATGATTATTGGAAATTACCTAACGACTGTCGGGCGTGATCCAAAAGAAGATCTTAAAATGATTGAAGATCTTCAAATGCCTGTTAGGGACAGATATAGTTAAGACCTATAATGACCTCAAAATCGAAAATAAAATCATATGACCTAGATTATCTTTGGCATCCTTTTACTCAGATGAAAGAATATGGAGAAGACGAACCACTTGTCATAGAAGGTTCTGATGGTGTTTATTTAATTGATTCGGAGGGTAAACGATATATCGATGGAGTTTCTTCTTTGTGGGTCAACATACATGGTCATAAAGTAAAAAAGATTGATGCTGCTATAAAGAAGCAGATTGATAAGATTTCTCATTCAACACTTCTTGGTGTGACCAACCCTCCAGCGTCAATTTTAGCAAAAAAATTGATAGATATCGCCCCAAAAGGCTTGAAAAAAGTTTTTTATTCAGGTGATGGCGCTAGCGCGGTAGAGGTAGCATTAAAGATGGCATTTCAGTATTGGTTATTAAAAGACAAACCTGGTAAACACAAATTTGTATGCCTAAAAGATGGATATCACGGAGATACCTTGGGTGCTGTTTCAGTAGGTGGGATAGATTTATTTCACTCAACTTACAAGCCATTACTGTTCAAATCATTTCAAATATCTTCTTATGATTCTTCGGACGAGACTATTAAAGAACTAGAAGATCTTCTCAGTAGAAAGTCAGATGAAATCGCAGCGTTAATTATTGAACCTTATGTGCAAACTGCTGGAGGAATCAAAGTGGCCCGCAAAGGATATCTTATAGATGTACGAAGAATCTGTGACAAGTACAATATTCTGCTTCTTGTTGATGAGGTAGCTACTGGCTTTGGAAGAACCGGGGAAATGTTTGCCTGTAATCATGATGGTATCACACCTGATATTTTAATTTTAGGCAAGGGCTTAACAAGTGGATATTTACCATTATCTGCAACTATAACCACTCAAGATATTTTTGATACTTTTCTTGGGGATTACGATGAACTCAAAACCTTTTTTCACGGCCACAGCTATAGCGGCAACCCACTATCTTGTGCTACAGCGATTGCAAACTTAGAGATTTTTGATGAAGAAAAAACAATTTCAACAATAAAAGCATCTATTAGGATTCTGGACGATCAACTTAAAGAATTTAAAGGGCTTAAGCATGTAAGTGATATTCGAAGTAAGGGCCTTATGGCAGGAATAGATTTGCAAAAAGATCCAAAGAAGAATATTCCGTATCAACTCAATGAAAGAATAGGAAAAAAAGTTTGTGATATGGCCAGGTATGAAGGTGTTTTGATTAGACCCCTGGGTGATACTATAGTCATAATGCCCCCGGTATCTATAAAGGAAAAAGAATTAAAAAAACTTACGAAGTCCATCTATAAATGTATTAAAATAGTTACAGAGGATGAAAAAGAATAATATTGACAAATGGCTATCCAAGCAATTAGCTGATATAAAGAAAGCAAATCTACATAGAACTCTTGTTGAGATTTCGAGCTCTATGGGTCCAGAGATAAAAATTGGCAATAAAACTTTTTATCAGTTCGCTTCAAATAATTACTTAGGGCTAACACTTCACCCTAGAGTTATTGCTTCATCGACAAAAGGTATAAAAGATTTTGGCACTGGTACTGGGGGATCAAGACTCGTAACTGGCACATCTTTATTGCACAAAAAATTAGAGCAGCAAATAGCTGCATTCAAGAAAACGGAAGATGCAATAGTGTTTAGTTCGGGATATCTGGCTAATATAGGGACCATATCAAGCTTAATGGGAGAGGGTGATGTGATATTTAGCGATGAGTTAAACCATGCTTCTCTAATTGATGGTTGCAGATTATCTAAGTCAAAAATAATAATTTATAAACATTGTGATATGAGAGACCTAGAAAACAAAATAAATACCAATTTTAAAGGGGTCAAGAAAAAAATGATTCTAACAGACAGTGTGTTTAGTATGGATGGCGACATAGCCCCGTTAAATGAGATAATTAAACTTTGCGATAAATATGACTGTATTTCCATGATTGATGAAGCCCATGCTACCGGAGTCCTTGGTAAAAATGGTAGTGGGGGAAGCGAATTTTTCAACCTAGAGAGCAAGATAGATATATGCATGGGAACCTTATCTAAAGCTGTAGGATCGATTGGTGGTTATGTAGCAGGATCTTACAAATTAATCGATTTCTTAAAAAACAAGGCGAGGTCCTTTATATTTGACACTTCTCTTCCTGCTTCCTGCTTGATGGCTTCAATGAGTGGAATTGAAATTATTCAGAAGAATAAAACTTTAAGAAAGAAATTAGCGGAGAACATTAAAAACTTATCTGAGTTCCTTAAGGAATATGAATTTGAACATTTAGATTCCCAAACATCCATAGTTCCAATCATAATAGGTGATGAGAAAAAAACATTACAAGTTTCAAGATTCTTGTTTGATAACGAGATCTTTGTTCCTGCCGTGAGACCACCCTCTGTACCTACTGGAGAATCCAGAATACGTATTACTCTTATGGCTCTTCATAATCAAAAACATATGAGGAAATTATTTGATACTTTGGCAAATGCAAAAAGTATAATAGACAAACCAAATAGAAAAAGTAAAATCAAGTCAGGTAAGAAGCTGAAGCCCCCGACTAAGTCGGAAGACCAATTCGATATATTCTGGAAGCTGCTTCTAGGAAGAAAAGTAAATAAAAAGAAAGCAAGGCTAGAGTTTTTAAAAATAAATACAAAGCTTACGGCAAAACAACTAGCAGATAAATTTAATGAACTGTACAGAAATACTGAACATGAGAAATACGTACCTTATCCCGAAAGATGGTTAAAGTACGAAAGATGGAACGATGAATTTGTGGAGATTTCTAATGGACAAAGAATTTATCGAGACAAACAAGGATATATCATCTCCAAAGAAGATTGGGAGAAAGGAATAAAGTAATCTCTTAATTGTTGCGAGCTATGAGAAAAGTAATTTTTCTACTTTTAGATGGGGCGAGATATGATTGTCTAAATAAATATCTAAGTCTCGGTTATCTTCCAAATTTGAGTAAAATTATTGACAATCAAGGTTCAAATTTAAGTGCCATATCCGTATTCCCTTCCACCACTGGTCCGGCCTATGTACCCTTTTTAATGGGTTCATACCCTGGAAATATCAATCTCCCTGGTATACGTTGGTTTGATAAAATTAAATTTGCTGAAAACAAATCTAATTTTGAAGCACATAGAAGTTACGTAGGAATTGGAAGTATTTTTTTTAACGCCGATCTGAAAAAATCAAAATCAACCATATTCGAAATCATTGATGAGTCGAGGTCTATATTTAATGAAATTACAAGAGGCATTGGTCCTGGACATGATATAACTGGAATGTCAAAAATATATTATAAGACCAAGTCTCATTTTGCTGGTTCAAATGCTATTGATTCTGTTGCAATGAACAAGCTTGTCTCCCTAATAGATTCTAAGGCAGAATTTATTTTTTGCTGCCTACATGGAGTTGACTCTAATTCACACATATATGGATTCGATCATGATGTTGTAGTTGAATCATACAAGAACTTTGATTTGAATCTGGGAATTATTTTATCTGAACTAGAAAAGCTTAATCAATTAGACGATACACTTTTAATAGTCACAAGTGACCATGGACATTCCAATACGGCCACTCATATTGACCTAGTGGAATTACTTGAATCACAAAACTTAAAAGTTGTATCGTATCCTTTTATCTTTAATAAATACTATCAAGATGTTGATGCTGCGGTTATGGTTTCAGGTAATTCAATGGCACATATTTATTTGCGAAATGGTCTTGACTGGAGGCAGCGGTACGTTTTTAAAAAGACCGACGAACTTTTCTACAACCTTCTTCGAACCGATGGTATCGACTTACTTATGACTTTAAATCAAAAAAATCAAATTGTCATAAAGAGCGATAGGGGAGTGGCTCTATTGGAAGAAAAAGAAAATTTAATACAATATCAACCTCTAAACAACGATCCGTTTGGCTACCCACAAATGAATGAATTTCTCTCGTGTGAAGAGATATTATCTCAGACCTATGATACGCAGTATCCAGATGCCTTAACTCAGATTGTTCAACTTTTTAAATCAAATCGTTGTGGAGACATAGTTGTTAGTGCAGATTTAGGTTTTGATTTAAGAAAACAATACGAATACCCCGAACATAAGTCTTCTCATGGATCACTTCATGAGGACCATATGCGCGTACCTCTAGTAGTAAATAAGAAAATTGCGGAAAGACATATAAGAACTGTAGATCTATTCCCAACTATATTAGATTATTTAAATAAGGAAATTCCAAATGAAATTGATGGAAAAAAATTAGACGTTGATTGAACCTTCTTTGTTAAGAAGGCTTTTTATTTCTGTATGGACCGCATCTTCCTTTTGTTTTAAGGATGCACTCAATTCCTTAACAAGCCTATTAAAAGCATTTTCTAAGATTTTCTGTTCACCAAAAGATAAATCCTTGGCTTTTGAAATATCATTAATTTCTCGAAACACTTCACCTGCCATAATTATATTGCCGGTTTTGAGTTTTTCCGTATAAGTTCTATATCTTTTATTCCAACTGATATTCCCCTCTACCCTATATTTCGTTTTCCCTTTTATTAGTGACCAAAGCTCTTTAAGCTCACCTTTTTTCGCTAGAGGTCGTAAACCACGAGCCTGAACCGAGTTTTCAGGAATCATGACGGTAATATCGCTATCAGCGACTTTGAGTATCAAAAACTTATGAGAAACGTCGACTATTTTCTTCTGTTCAATTGCAACTATTGTAACAAGACCGTGTGAGGGATAGACAGCTTTGTCCCCGACTTTATACATATTCTAATTATCGCACAATTCATATTTGACTTCAATTTAGACGGACTTTGTTTTTTATTCGCTAAATATTTAATCTTGTTTTATATTCAACATATGGATGTTGATAATTTGTTGACAACGTTTCAAAAATATTTGAGGGCTCAGAACCTGTCTAAAAATACCGTTACGACTTACATGAACGATGTTAGTTATTATCTTTCCGAGAGAAGTGGTGTTGAAAACTCTTTGGATGGAAAAAGCTTGGTAGAGATTATGAGCGAAGATAATTTATTAAAATATTTTGAAAATATCTTATGTTCCAACAAATATGATAACGACATAAAATTAAAGAGTAAACTTAAAAGAACAGTATCAAAAAAAATATCATCATTTTCAAAATTTCTGGAATATTTAAAGAGGGAAAAAATTATCCATACCAACTACATAAAAACACTAGATCGTTCTGAACTAATCGGAAAATATGAAAGAAGCTTGGAGCACAAAAACTATATTGACCAGAAAGAATTGCATGATTTTATGGATAAACTCTGCAAGATTGCCAATAATTCGGATAAGGATTCTATTGTTCTGCGAGATGCCTCCATCTTGTTGGTCTTGATTTTTACTGGTCTGAGAGCCAGCGAATTAGGGAATATCAGGACTCCCGACTTAGATTTGAAGAACAACAAAATTCATAATGTATCACGAAAAAGGGGGAAGGAATCCATAGTGCCGATAGATACAAGATTCCTTAAACCTATATTGAAAGAGTATCTTGAATTTAGAAATAGTGTGGGGCCAGAAGATATTGATAATCTTTTTTATAATAAAATGAATAGACCAATCAGTAGACAACTAGTTTATAAAATTGTTGAGAAATATTCGCTAAAACTTCTTGGGTACAAGATTCATCCCCATACGCTAAGACATACATTTGCCACTTGCTTGCTGTTAAATGGCGCTACGACTGCTGAGGTGAGAAAAATGCTTGACCATGAAAACATTACTTCGACGGAAGTGTACGAACATGTAAATGAAATCAAAAGTAAGTATAATCTTATAAATAATTTTTACAGGGGAAACGATGAGTAAAATTAAAGCAACGACAATATTATGTGTAAAAAAGGACAATAAGGTTTCTATGGCAGGAGATGGTCAAGTCTCCCTTGGAGATTCAATTTTAAAAGGAACGGCAAAAAAAGTAAGAAAAATTCACAATGATGAAATTCTAATTGGTTTTGCCGGTGCAACTGCTGATGCAATTACTTTGTTTGACAAGTTTGAAGCAAAGTTAGATGAGTTTAAAGGTAATCTTAAAAGAGCTGCTGTCGAATTGGCTAAAGACTGGAGAACCGATAGGATACTGAGGCGACTTGAGGCGATGATGATTGTTGCAGACAAGGATGATATTTTTTTAATATCAGGTAGTGGTGATGTTATAGAGCCAGATATCCCTATCTGCTCAGTTGGATCGGGAGGTTTTTATGCGTATGCTTCTGCTAAAGCCCTATATAGTTTTTCAAAACTTTCTTCGGAGGACATTGTTCACGAGTCTCTCAAGATAGCATCTGAGGTTTGTGTTTATACTAATGATAATATATCGATTGAGACTATAGAATGATAATAAATGAAACTGTTTTAACCCCCAGAGAGACTGTATCTGAACTTGACAAGTACATTATAGGTCAGTCTGATGCTAAAAAAGCTGTAGCTATAGCCCTGAGAAATCGTTGGAGAAGACAGAAAGTTGATTCGTCCATCAAAGAAGAAATATCCCCAAAAAATATATTGATGATTGGCCCTACAGGCGTAGGGAAAACTGAAATAGCTAGAAGGCTTGCCAAACTTTCAAATGCTCCGTTTATTAAGATTGAAGCTTCAAAGTTTACCGAAGTCGGTTATGTTGGAAGAGATGTAGAATCTATGGTGCGCGACTTAGTTGAAATATCGGTAAAAATGATTAGCGATGAAGACAAGGTGAGAGTGAATACAAAAGCGGAGGAGCTTGCGGAGGAGAAAATTTTGGATTTGCTCCTATATAAGGATAAGCAAGGTAAAAATCAGGATACTAGCGATACTAGGCAGAAATTCAGGAAGATGTTTCGAGAGGGCTCTCTTGATAAAAGGACGGTTGAAATCAACGTTCCTATAAAGTTCTCACCGGTACAACTTATAAGTAATAACCCTAACGAAGAGCTTGAAAACAATATGGGCGATATGTTGTCCAACCTCTTTCCCAACAAAGAAAAGAAAAGAAAAGTATCCGTAGGGGAAGCTTATAAATTATTAATAGATCAAGAATCAGAAAAATTGATAGATAAAGATAGTATTAACGAAAGGGCAGTAAATAGAGCTGAGCATCTTGGGATTATTTTTATTGATGAAATAGATAAAATAGCTAGGGGTGCAGCAAATTCAACAGGACCTGACATTTCCCGAGAAGGAGTTCAACGAGATTTACTTCCTATCGTTGAAGGTTCCTCCGTGAAAACTAAGTATGGAATGGTAAAAACTGATCATATACTTTTTGTGGGGGCAGGGGCATTCCATTCCGCTAAGCCTTCGGATTTGATACCGGAACTTCAAGGAAGATTCCCAATAAGGGTGGAGTTATCAGCACTTGGCAAGGAAGATTTTGAAAGAATTTTATGTGAGCCGACTAATGCTTTGTTAAAGCAATACACAGAGCTTTTAATGACTGAGAAAATTAATTTAACCTTCTCTCCTGAGAGCATTAGTAAGATTGCGGAGATTTCAGTTGAAATAAACGAGAGAAACGAGAATATAGGGGCAAGAAGACTGCATACAATTCTAGAAAAACTACTTGAAGATATATCTTTTTCTGCACCTGATATGCAAGACAAAAATATTGTAATCGATGCCGAATATGTTGATACGAAGTTAAAAACAATTATTGAAGATAGAGATTTGAGCAAATATATTTTATAATTCATGACTTTAAAAGGATATGATTAAAAAATACATAAAGAGTGCCGAGACTTTAATTCAAGCTCTCCCGTATATTAAGAAATTTAATTCTAAGACCATAGTTCTTAAATTTGGAGGTAGTGTTGGATCGAAAGAGTTCTCTAATTTTGCTAATGACTTAGTATTAATGAAATTAGTCGGTATACATCCTGTCGTTGTTCATGGAGGTGGATCCGAAATCTCGAAAGCACTTTCTTCTAGTGGAATTGAAATCGAGTTTGTTGATGGACTAAGAATTACTTGTGATAGAACTATGAAAATTGTTGAATCTGTTCTGTCAGGCAAGATAAACAAAGAAATAGTATCAACGATTAAAAAAAATGGTGGAAGCTCTATTGGACTGTCTGGTAAAGACGATAATCTTTTAAAAGTAAAAAAGATTAAACTTAATAAAAGTGGGGTCGATTTAGGTAGAGTAGGTGAAATATCTAAAGTTAATAGCAAATTGATTGTTACTCTAAATAACAAGGGTTATATTCCTGTAATTTCTCCTATTGGATGTGACAATAAGGGTTTCACTTATAATATTAATGCTGACCATGCTGCATCAAAAATAGCATCTGCACTAAATGCGGAAAAATTAATAATGCTTACTGATGTTGCTGGGATTAAAGATAAAAACAACAAGCTAATTTCATCTTTAAATAAAAAATCCGCAAAAACTTTGATTAAACAAGGAACAATAGCAAAGGGAATGATTCCAAAAGTAGAATGTGTAATATCTGCATTGATGGGTGGGGTTAAGAAGGCGCATATTATTGATGGACGAATCCCTCACGCAGTTATTTTGGAAACATTTACAGATTCTGGGATAGGGACAGAAATCTTGTTGTGAGGAAAATGTGAAGAATAATAGATTAAATTCCGAAGATATTAAGTATTTAATTCAGAACTACAGAAGACATCCAATTGCGATTGTTAGAGGTTCTGGATCTTGGGTTTATGATTCTAATGGTAAGAAATATTTAGATTTTACTACTGGAATCGCTGTTAACAATCTTGGACATAATAATCCAGCAATTAATTCTTCAATTAGAAAACAACTAAAAAAAATGGTTCATAGCTCAAATCTCTTTATCATAAAAGAGCAAATACAGTTTGCAAAAGAGCTTGTGGAATCTAAGCCAGGATATAAGGCCTTCTTTTGCAATAGTGGAACGGAGGCAAATGAGGCCGCGTTTAAGTTAGCGAGAAAATGGGGGGTCTTTAATGGAGGTAGGAACAAAATAATCTCTGTTACAGGAGCTTTTCACGGAAGGACCTTCGGCTCTCTTAGTGCAACTTCACCAAAAAAATACAGGGAAGGTTTTTACCCTTTAGTTTCAGGCTTTAAGTCCGTGGCATTTAATGATATCGGCAAACTAAAAGAGTTAGTGAAAAAAGATAAAAAAATAGTTGCTATTGTCTTGGAACCAATACAAGGAGAAGCAGGGGTAAAATTTGCTGATGCTCAATACTTAAAAGAAGTGGAAGCGTTGTGCAAAAGGAAGAAGATACTTCTAATCTTGGACGAGATCCAAGTAGGCTTGGGAAGAACTGGTAAGTTGTATTGCCATGAACACTACAAAATTAACCCCGATATCATTTGTTTAGCGAAAGGGCTAGGCGGTGGCTTGCCGTGTGGAGCCATAATAGCTAATCCCAATATAGCAGATTTCTTAACACCTGGATCTCACGGAACAACAATGGGAGGTAACCCTCTTGCAATGTCTGCAGGCTTATCGAGTTTCAAGCAAATAAAAAAGAAAGCTTTTTTAAAAGAAGTTTCTAAGAAGGGGAACTTGCTTCTTAATGAACTGAAAAAGTTTAAAAAGAATAAATATGTTAAAGATATTAGGGGTTTAGGTCTTATATTGGCTATAGAATTCAAGTCCAAAGATGTGGCGCAAAGATTTTCAGATTTATGCTTACACGAAGGTTTGCTAGTTATATTAACGGAGAAATTTAATATTAGAATCTTACCCCCGCTTAATGTTAAAATTAGCGAGATAAGGCAGTCAATAAAAATATTTAATTCTATTTTTGTGAAGATAAATGAGTAGGATCTTTAATTCGTTAATTTCAGTATCAGATCTTATTGATGAAGATTTGGAACTTATCTTTGAACATATTTCTTTGTTTAAAGCGGGAGAGTTAAAACGAGATTACAAAGGCTACTCGGTTGGACTTTTATTTGAGAAATTTTCAACTCGAACAAGACTCTCATTTGAAGTAGCCATTTCCATGCTTGGGGCTTATCCAGTTTATATCAATAAAACTGATACACAACTTTCGAGAGGTGAGTCTATTGAAGAAACCGCTAAGATGTTTTCTCTCTATTTAGATGCGTTAGTATACAGAACTTCAAAACAAACAAATATGGAAGATTTTGCCGAGTTTGCTGAGATTCCGGTTATCAATGCGCTCTCAGACTCGGAACATCCAACTCAAATTATTTCTGATATTTTTACTATTAAAGAAATGAAACCTGAAAAGGACATAAGTGACCTTAAGATTGTATATATTGGAGATGGGAATAATATCGCAAATTCATTCAGCCTCATTGCTGATACCTTAGACTTAAATCTAACAGTTTGTACACCAAAGGGTTATGAGCCTAATTCTAGAACACACTATGGGTCCAATCCAATCGAAGCGGCCCAAGATGCAGATGTTATATATACTGATGTATGGACGAGTATGGGAGACGAGGGGGAAGAGAAAAAGCGAATGAAGGATTTTAAGAATTTTCAAATTAATTCTGCTTTAACAAAGCTAGCAAAAAAGGATTACATTTTTATGCACTGTTTACCAGCGCATATTGGAGAAGAAGTTACTAGGGAGATTATCGAATCTCCTAATTCCGTAGTATATTCTCAAGCGGAAAACAAACGGTATACTGCAATGGCAATTATCGACTATTTTCTTGGAAAAGGCGTTACTTTTCCCGGCCCTGATTAACAATCTTCCGGCAGCGATTTATAAGAACATCGCCTCTTTTCTCTTGAGTTTATGGAATGTGATTGCAAATCTGTGTGCTTCATCTCGGGCATTGATTAAAATTTTTAATTCTTCTAGATTGCCACTAAAGTCAATCGAAGCTTTTTTATGTGGCAAATAAATCCTGTCTATTTTTGCGGACTTACTGGGTTTCGCGATAGAAGCTATACCTATATCACTATTTAGTATTCTATATATCTTGTTTAGATGTCCCTTGCCTCCATCTATTAATATCAAATCTGGTTTTTCCCATCCAGTTTGTCCGACTCTTTTTAATCTTCTTGAAACAACTTCTTCCATCATTGCATAATCATTAGGGCCTTGAGTTTGTACTTTGAATCTCTTGTATAAACTCTTATTAGGCCTGCCGTTGATAAATGTTACCATTGACCCAACGGGATTTGATCCTTGTGTGTTTGATATATCGAAACACTCAATTCTTCTTGGGGTACTGTCTAAGCCTAAAATTTTCTTTATGTTCTCCAGATTGAAATCAATTTCTTTTTCCGATTTTATATTGCTTTTTATATAGTTTTTTGCATTCTGGAATGCCAATTCTGCAAGCCTAATATTTTTTCCTCGTCGAGCAACTTTTATACTTATGTTTGATAATGAGGCAGCAGATAAATCTTCCTTAAGTTCATTGATATATTGAAAGTTGTTAGGCAATAAAATTTGCTTTGGGATTGATAATTTTTTCGAATAAAATTGTGAAATTATTTGATAAATTTCAATATCTTGATGCTTTGTTTTGCTTCCGAAGTAGAAGTCGGCTTTATCAATGATATATCCACCTCTAAAAAATAAGATAACGATCTGCACTTTCTTCTTTGAAACATAAAACCCTACTACATCTAAATTTTTTAATTTTTCTACTGATCTTATATCAAATAAGTAATTTTTATTTAATAATTCAAACTGATCTCTATAAAAAGCTGCTTCTTCAAATCTTTCTTCTTCCGCCATTAGATCCATATTCTTCGCAACTTGTTTGCTGAGTCCACCAACTTTTCCTTTAAATATCTCTTTTATCGAAGATATATTTTCCATATAGGATTTTTTTAAAGAGCTATCGTCGCAAGGACCTATGCATAAATCAATGTCCTTATATATGCAAGCCCTATGACGATGTCTATTGTATTTATTATCAGTGCAATCACGGATTCCAAACATCTTTTGAAACAATCTTTTTGTGTTATATAAACTGTTTGAGGATTTAAATGGTCCCAAGTATATTGAATCCTTATCATCACATTTTCTAACTATAGAAATCCTCGGATAAGATTTTTTCAATTCTATTCTTAATGATGCATAAGTCTTATCATCTTTTAAGAGAATATTATACTTAGGCTGTCTTGCCTTGATTGTTTTGTTTTCAAGAATCAAAGCATCCTCTTCGTTATTTGTAGATATAAAGTCCACGCTTTGGACCTCTTGCATCAAAAAGTTGATACTTATTCTAGAGTCTTTTGATTTAGAAAAATACGACTTCACTCTCTTTTTAAGATTTTTTGCCTTTCCAACATACAAAGTCTCATTCTGCTTGTTTTTAAAGATGTATACACCGGGCTCGCCAGGAAGTCCTGATAATGCATCTTTCTCTAAGTCCATTTCTTTATCTTATCTGATTTTGTTAACATAGAAAATCTGCTAACTTTAATTATTATGTCTAAGACTAATATTGAGAAAATAATCACAAAGATGCAGCTTGCTAGAAAGAATGCTGAGCCTACGGCGGTTGAGAGCTTCGTTGAACTTAACAAGAAAAGAGATCCGTTCAAAGTTTTAATATCAACAATTATAAGCTTACGAACCAAAGATGAGGTTACCTATGAGTCTTCAAAGAGATTATTTAAACTAGGATCAACTCCTCACGCCATATCTAAGCTTTCAACTCATAAAATTCAAACAGCCATTTATCCTTGTGGTTTCTTCAGGAATAAGGCAAAGACAATAAAGGAAATATCCAGAAAGATTTTGTACGATTATGATGGTAAAACTCCTAGTTCTATTCAAGAACTCCTTAAGTTTAAAGGGGTTGGGAGAAAGACCGCTAATCTTGTTGTTATTCTTGGATATAACAAACCAGGAATCTGTGTTGATACCCATGTCCATAGAATCTTTAATCGTATCGGATATGTACAAACTCAAACTCCTGATCAAACTGAGTTTGAACTTAGAAAGAAACTCCCGTCAAAATTCTGGTCAGCTATAAATTCCTTACTAGTTTTTTATGGACAAAAAGTCTGTAGACCTATATCGCCCATTTGTAGTGAGTGTAGCATAGGCAATTTATGCAAAAAAGTCGGAGTCCACAAAAAACGATAAAATCCTAGAGTCTGAATATAACTTCAAAATTCTTTAGACACTATAGTACATAACGAATTCAAACGGATTGGGCCTTGCTCTCCAAGGTGTAACTTCTTCATCCATTTTATAGTCTATGTAGGATTGTATTAAATCGTCTGTGAATACATCTCCCTCAAGAAGAAACTTATGGTCTTTCTTTAATGCATCTAGTGCTTCATCGAGCGAAGCGGGCACCGAAGGATATCTGCCAAGTTCTTTTTGGGAAAGAGTATAGATATCTTTTTCTAATTCTGGAGTAGGCTTTATTTTGTTTTTAATCCCATCTAGTCCAGCCATTAATAAAGCAGCGAATATCAAATAGCAATTTCCTGCTGGATCTGGCCACCTGGTCTCGATTCTTTTTGCTTTTGGATTGGTTGAATACATTGGTATTCTTACAGCAGCGCTTCTATTCCTTGCAGAGTGGGCAAGAATAATAGGTGCTTCATACCCTGGAACTAGCCTCTTGTATGAATTGATAGTAGAATTTGAGAATGCGCATATAGCTCTTGCATGCTTTAAGACTCCGCCAATATAGTGTAAGGCTGTTTCACTTAGTCCGGCATACTTCTTTCCTGCAAATAAAGGACTGGAGCCCTTCCATATTGACTGATGTATGTGCATTCCTGAGCCATTATCAACATATACGGGCTTAGGCATAAAAGTCGCTGATTTTCCGTGAAGTTTAGCCACATTTTTTACAATATATTTGTACCACATAACATTGTCAGCCATTGTTTTTAATGGAGCATAGCTCATATCAATTTCAGCTTGTCCTGGCCCACCAACTTCGTGATGGTGACATTCGACCTTGATTCCGCATTCCTGCATAACTTTTACCATTTCTGATCTAACATCTTGATATGTATCGTTGGGTGAAGTAGGGAAATATCCTTCCTTGTACCGAATTTTATGTCCTAAATTTGGTACTTCGTCCGCACCTGAATTCCATTCTCCCTCTACTGAATCTACAGAATAAAATGCTTCATTTGCTGACGATTCGTATCGAACATCATCAAACATAAAAAATTCTAACTCAGGGCCAAAATATGCTGTATCACCAACCCCACTTTTTTTAAGATATTTTTCAGCTTTTGTGGCGACATATCTTGGATCTTTATCGTAACTTTTCTTCGTTACCGCATCTTTAACGTCGCATATTATTGATAGAGTAGGGTGCGCTGTAAATGGATCTATGACAGCAGTTGAAGGATCAGGGACAATTAGCATGTCGCTATTATTTATATCCTGCCATATTCGTACGCTTGAACCATCAAATCCTAAACCATCTTTAAATACTCCTGCATCTATTTCGGAAACGGGGAAAGAAGTATGTTGCCAGGTCCCCAATAAATCGGCAAATCTCAAGTCAACTATCTCAATTTTCTTTGACTTAATAAGTTTTAATACACCATTAACGTTATAACCCATGAAACACCTCCGTTAAATTCCACGTTTATGACAAATCCAATATTCTAAACAGCCGAATCACCGGTTTCACCGGTTCTAATTCGTATAGCCTGTTCGATTGGAAGAACAAAGATTTTTCCATCACCAATCTTGTCTGTGCTGGCCGAAGATTGAATTGCTTTTAATACACCATCGACTTTGTCGTCGGGAACAGCGATTTCTATCTGGACTTTAGGAATAAATTCAATTTCATATTCCGCACCTCTGTAAACCTCGGTGTGCCCCTTTTGTCTTCCAAAGCCTTTAACTTCCGATACCGTCATACCAGTAACCCCGACTCCTTTCAAAGTTTCTTTGACGTCATCCAGCTTGAACGGCTTAATAATCGCTTGAATCATCTTCATCTTGATTCCTCCAAAATTAGATTATGTATCTTTATTATGACACATTTCAAAGAAATATTACAAAAAGCTACATTTCTTTACTAGATAGGAGCAAGATTCGTGCCAATATTAGTTATTTTCTTGCACTAAACTTGAGCCCAGTTTTTGCTCTATCCCAAGTTTTATCATTGATTTCCTTAAGTTCAGCTACTTTTACTTTTTGAGACGCGGTCATAGGAAACCCGCCTTCAAAGATTTCTATAAATCTTGGAACCATAGCAATTATAGCTTTTTCTGCCATCCATGTGCAAAATTCAGCGTGGTCAAATTTTTCACCATCTTTTATTATAATATTAAGCTTCAATTCGTCATCTGATACATCAGGGAGTCTAACACCGACGGCTATAGCATCTTGAATAGCAGGATATTCTAATGCGTAATCAGCAACTGCGATAGGATCAACATTTTCTCCAGAGACTCTTAATCGAGAATATCTACCTTGAAAATAATATCTTCCATCTGTACCGGCAGCAAAAATATCATCCGAATTAAAGAATCCGTCATCATCAAATGCTTCCCTCGTTCTTCTCTCGTCTTTGAAATATTCATTGAGAGTTGTATTAGGAACTAGTGGCCGAATAAAAAGAAGCCCTTTTGCGCTTTCAGGTGGGGATTTTTCTAATTCAGGATTCCAATGGGGCTTTATAACTTCTTCGATATCCTCTGGGTTCCTAATTTCTAGATAATAGCCATCTACTGTATAACCACAAGACCCTGTCCTTTCATCTTCTGCATATTTCCATAAAGGCATTCCCATCTCTGTTGAACCATAACCCTCAATAATCTTTAAACCAAATCTTTCTTCGAACTCTTTCAAGTTCTTTGGGGCAGGGCCTGCTAGGACAAATCTGACATTATGCTTTTTGTCATACTCGCTAGGCTTTGAAGACCATAAATATTCAGATACCGCACCTAAGAAGTTTGTTATTGTTGCTCCACAATTATGTGCCCATTTGAAAAAATTAGATGCAGAGAATCTTGGAAAAAATATAGCTGTAGCTCCTGCACCTATAGAGCTGAACAAACACATGGCTTGAGCATTTGCGTGCCCCAAAGAAAGGACGCTCATCATGATATCTTCAGAGCCAACTCCTTGTTGCAAATAGCTCCTTACTGTCATTATTATTCCACCATGTTCTCGAACAACGCCTTTTGGCAGACCTGTGGTTCCCGATGTGAACATACATCGTTCTTGATCTTTGATTGACACTTCGATATTTGGATTATCAGTTGAAAATTCATAAAGATTATTGAATGGCTCAGCAGCTATATCGCCAATCTTGTCAGGTACTTCAGATGGTTCACCTGTTACATAGACAACCTTTAGATTTTCTAGTTGGTCTGCTATTTCTTGAATAAGTGGTAAACCAGAAGGATCAACGACCAGAGCAATCATTTCAGAATAATTTATTACATATGCAAGCCTTTCGCCTTTTTCATCTTTATTTATGGGAACCTGGACACCACCAGTTTTATGGATTGCAAGAATTGAAAGAACAAATTCAGCACAGTTAATCATATACATGCCAACTTTATCGCCTTTTTTAACTCCAACTTTGCCAATTAATCCATTTGCGACCTGATTAGCTTTGTCGTTTGTTTCTTTATATGAGTAGGTTTCAATAACCGCTCCCTCAGCATTTGCTATTTTAAACATAGGCTTGTCGGGATAATTAACAGCCCCATCTTCTAAATACTTTGTAATTGGCTTCCATGTAGAAGTATCATCAAAAGTTCCATTTGGAAGCTCTCCTTGCCCCAAATATTTTTTGTCTACAGGTCGAAAAAAAAGTCTCATATTAATTATTTTCTTGCGCTAAATTTGAGTCCGGCCTTTGCTCTATCCCAAGTCTTATCAGTGATTTCTTTAAGTTCAGCGACCTTTATTTTTTGTGTAGCGGTAACTGGAAATCCTCCTTCAAAAATTTCTATAAATCTTGGAACCATAGCAATGATAACTTTTTCTGCCATCCAAGTGCAAAACTCAGCGTGGTCATATTTTTCACCGTCTTTTAATATAATATTAAGCTTTAATTCATCATCTGATACATCAGGAAGCCTAAGACCTACAGCTATAGCATCTTGAATAGCAGGATATTCTAGTGCGTAATCCTGAACAGCTATAGGGTCAACATTTTCTCCAGAGACTCTCAGTCGAGTATGCCTACCGACAAAATAATATCTTCCATCGGTTCCACAGGCCATAACATCATCTGAATTAAAAAATCCATCATCATCAAATGCCTCTATTGTTCTTCTTTCGTCTTTAAAATACTCATTAAGAGTTGTATTTGCTATCAGTGGTCTAATATATAGAATCCCTTTAGCTGAATCTGGTGGATCGGGATCAGTGTACGGGTCCCAATGAGGTCTTATAACTTCCTCGATATTCTCCGGATCCCTTAATTCAACATAAAAACCTTCGGTAGGATAGCCCATAGATTTATCTCTATTGTCCTCTGGATTTTTCCATAAAACCATCCCCATCTCAGTTGAGCCATACCCATCTATGACTCTCACGTTAAATCTGTCCTGAAAATCTATTAAGTTTCTTGGAGCAGGAGAGCCAAGCATTATTCTAATATTGTGTTTTTGATCATACTCACTAGGTTTAGAGGAGAAAAGATACTCCGCGACAGCGCCTAGCATATTAACGCAAGTTGCTCCACAATTATGAGCCCACTTAAAGAAGTTTGATGCAGAGAATCTTGGAAAAAATACAGCAGTAGCTCCAGCACCGATAGAAGTAAATAGGCACATGGCTTGAGCATTTGCATGCCCCAAAGAAAGGACGCTCATCATGATATCATCATTTCTAATTCCTTGTTGTTGCAGGTATGCTCTAACGGTTAAAACAACTCCACCATGCTCTCGAACAACGCCTTTAGGCTTGCCGGTAGTTCCAGATGTGAACATGCACCTTTCTTTATCGCTAATCTTTACATCTACATTAGGATTGTCAGTTGAAAATTCTTGAAGATTATTGAAAGGTTCAGCGGCTATATCGCCAATCTTGTCAGGTACTTCAGATGGTTCACCTGTTACATAGACAACCTTTAGATTTTCTAGTTGGTCTGCTATTTCTTGAATAAGTGGTAAACCAGAAGAATCAACAACTAGCGCAACTTGATCAGAATAGTTAATTATATAAGCAAGTCTTTCGCCTTTCTCGTCCTTATTGATTGGAACTTGGATTGCGCCAGTTTTATGGATTGCAAGAATTGAAAGAACAAATTCAGCACAGTTAAGCATATACATGCCAACTTTATCGCCCTTTTTAACTCCAACTTTGTCAATTAATCCATTTGCGACCTGATTAGCTTTGTCGTTTGTTTCCTTATATGAATAGGTTTCGACTACGTTTCCTTCCGTGTCAGCAATTTTAAACATAGGCTTATCGGGATAATTGACAGCCCCATCTTCTAAATATTTTGTCATCGGCTTCCAAGCCGAAGTGTCGTCGAATGAGCCGTTCGGAAGAGAACCACTACCTGTGTATTCAGCCGAACGAGTTTTAAATAATAGTTGCATAGTTACCACCCCTTATTGCAAATTAATCAAGCTATTAAGCTACTATGTAGCTAATAGACTCATATAGATTGCCATATATTTTTGGAGTATTAAAGTACTTAAATAAAAGTTGATTTTTTGATTTTCGAGATAAAATTTGAAATTTTACTGATAATTTGGCCTTTTTTCCTTAAATTGTTCTCAATAATGCTTATGATAGCACTACCTATGACAATCCCATCGCACTTTGTTTTTAGTTGTTTAACGTGCGCAGGCTCAGATATTCCAAATCCAACACAGACAGGCTTGTTCGTTTTTTGTTTTATGTTTGCAATAAAGCTTTGTAGGTTTTTGTCTAACTTTTTTCTTACACCGGTTACTCCTGTAACCGATACTAGATAAATAAAGGAATTGGACAATTTTGATACGATGCCAATTCTTTCTTTTGTACTCGTTGGGGCTAACAAATAAACTAATTCGAGCCCGGCATAATCTGCGGCCAACTGAGTTTCAAATGATTCTTCTGGGGGTAGATCTACTATCAGCACTCCTTCTGCTCCTACCTTTCTAATATCTTTCATAACTTTTTTTAGCCCGTATTGCAGAAAAGGATTAAAGTATCCAAATACAATTATTGGAGTTTGATAGCTTCGTCTGAATTTTTTTATCATGTCTAACGCAATAGGTATGGTCATTTTATTGCTCAATGCTCTCTCGGACGCTTTCTGAATCGTTGGACCATCTGAAATTGGATCCGAAAATGGTATTCCAAGTTCGATAATATCAGCTCCATTGTTAGATAATGATTCTAAAATTTTGTAAGAGGTGTCAATGTCAGGATCACCGGCGGTAACGTAAGTTATCAAACATGATTTTCCTTCATTGTTACTCTTTCTTATTGTATCAATTAGTGTCATGTTCGCCCAAGAGTTTATTTCTGTTGTAAAAATTCATTAACAGATTGTAAATCTTTATCCCCCCTTCCAGATAGATTAACAATTATAATTTCATTTTTTTTCATTTTGGATGCTGAGGTTAGAGCATAGGCAAGTGCGTGAGAGGTTTCTAAAGCAGCTATTATACCTTCTCTCTCTGAGAAGTACCGGAGAGCCTTAACAGCTTGTCTGTCGTTAATTGATGTATAAGTTACTCTTTTTGTATCCTTTAAAAAAGAGTGTTCGGGTCCAACACCAGGATAATCTAGACCTGCAGATACAGAATGAGTTTCTTTTACTTGACCGTACTGATCTTGCAAGATATACGTCTTGCTTCCGTGTAGTACGCCAACACTTCCCGCAGTAATGCTAGCTGCATGTAGACCAGTATTAATACCAGTACCTCCAGCTTCAACGCCAACCATTTTTACATTTTTATCATTCAAAAATGGATGAAATAATCCAATTGCATTAGAGCCACCACCAACACAAGCAACCAAGAGATTAGGTAATTTTGATTCCATGTTAAGAATTTGTTTTCGAGCCTCTTTTCCAATTATTGATTGAAAATCTCTAACAATCATTGGATACGGATGAGGACCAGCAACGCTTCCTATTATGTAAAAAGTATCTTTGACATTTGTTACCCAATCTCGTAATGCTTCATTGAGCGCGTCTTTCAGAGTTTGCGAACCTGATTTTACGGGGATAACTTTTGCCCCAAGTAGCTCCATCCTCTGAACATTAATTGATTGTCTGTAAGTATCCAATAGGCCCATATAAACTTCACATTTAAGCCCCAATAGCGCACATACTGTTGCGGTAGCTACACCATGCTGTCCTGCGCCGGTTTCAGCGATAATCCTTTTTTTACCCATAGCTTTTGCTAATATTGCTTGACCTACAGTGTTATTAATTTTATGAGCACCAGTATGGGCCAAGTCTTCCCTTTTGAGGTAAATTTTTGCACCGCCAATATTTTTTGATGCTCTTTCTGCTAAATATAAAGGGGTAGGTCGTCCTACAAAGTTTTTAAGCAAGTTATTAACTTGAAGTTTGAAAGCCTTGTTCCTTTTGATCTTTGTATAATCTCTTTCAAGTTCATCTAGGGCCGGCATTAAAGTTTCGGAAACAAATTTCCCCCCATAATCTCCAAACCTTCCGTTTTTATCCGGATAGTTCCTGTATTTCTTTAAATCTTTAGCCATGTTTTACTAATCTTACAACAGATTCGAGTTTTTTAACATCCTTCTTTCCAGGAGATAATTCTACTCCAGAACAAATATCAACAAAATTAATCTTTGTTCTTTCCATTGCTTCTTGTATGTTTGATTCGTTTAGCCCTCCAGACAAAATCAACTTCTCTCTTGGAACAATGTCCGAAATTGTATTCCAGTCAAAAACCTCTCCTGTCCCCCCTCGTTGTTCGGTATCTGACGAATCAAAGAGCCAGTATTCAGTGTTAAAGTGGGAAACATATTCAAATAGATTCACCTGTTTGGCAGAAAAAGCCTTAATGACTTTACACTGAATCTTGTCTATTGTCTCCGGAGGCTCTTCTCCATGCAGCTGGACGTAATCAAGTTCTAAACTTCTAACATGATTATTAATTATAGCAATATCTTCATTCACAAAAACTCCGACTTTTAATATTTCACTGCTGAGTTTATTGATCAACAACTCCGCTTTTTTTAAATCTATAAATCGCTTGCTTTTTGAATAGAAATTTAATCCTATAAAATCAATCCCAACATCAGAGCATAGAATTGCATCGTCTATATTGGTGATACCGCAAATTTTTATTCTATTCATTGGCAAGCAACTTTAAGTATTCACTCCTCATTTTTTCATAATGAAAGTTGTCTTTTACAAAAATCTTAGCCGATTCTCCCATTTTATCTAATTTGTCTTTCATTGCGTATGCTCGTACTATTTTTTCATTTACGTCATTAATGTTATATGGATCAACAAGAAAACCAGTTATTCCGTCTAGGATCAACTCCTCGGTTCCGCTATTTTTAGAGCCAATAACCGGAACCGATCTAGCCATGCTTTCGATGACTACATTAGGTAAACCTTCAATCTTGGAATCCCATGTTCTGTTGCAGAGTATAAATATATTCGCACAATCGTAGTATTCATGTATTCTTTCGTTCTCAATGCCACCGGCAAAAATAACTCTATCTTTGAGTCCTAAGGATGTTGCCAATTGTCTATACTGTTTTTCAAACCTTCCTTCACCAACACAAAGATACTTAATGTTGGGTTGATTAATTTCTGATAATGCCTTTATTACAAAATCCTGTCCTTTCCTCGGAAGAAGCCTTGCAACCGTTAAAAGGACAAAATCGTCTTCTTTAATTCCTAGTTCTTTTCTTCTATTTAATTCTTTTTTCTTGTTTAAAAAATTATCGTCTATTCCATTATATATCATCTTTATTTTTTCTTTTTTAAAGTAAGCTTCGTTGTTCGCCATTAATTTCTCTGTATTTTTGCTAACAGCTATAATAAACTTTGAATTTTGATACAATTTCCTGAGTAGATATTTGGAAATTATTTTTAAAGGATTACTGCTTTTGATTATTGCTTCTATTCCTGAACCAGCAACTCTAACAATTTGATGAGCCTTATTGAGATTAAGCATTCCTCCAACAAGTTCTGCTTCTTCACCTAAATAAATAATTTTGTCCGGTTGAAAATTATGGACAATTTTTTTTAGATTCAATAATCCTGTAAAATATTGCAACAAAGGTATCTTCTTGAAATTTTTACCACCAACAAAATTGATTCTTTTTATTTGATAAGGCTCTTTTTTCTCATAGCTTTTCATTGAATATGACGGACAGCAGACCATTAATTCGTGTTCAGAACTTATAATGGTAGCAATTTTTTCCGCTGATGTTGCTATACCCCCTTGAAATGGAGGAAATTCGTGCACATAAATTAGAACTTTCACAATCTAATTATATTGTATTATATAATATATCAAAGCTGGTGATTGACACTGTAAGTTAGGTGAGTTAGTTTTTGTAAAAATGGAGGTATAAATGATTGGTGGTTTAGGAATTGGCGAATTAGTCATTATCTTATTAATCGTGTTGCTTATATTTGGTCCTAGTAAATTAGGTGACATAGGATCGTCTTTGGGAAAGGGCATATCTGGATTTAAAAAAGCTATGCAAGATAAGGGTTCAAAAGAAGAGAAAAGTTCTGGAGAAGCAGATAAGAATGATGATTCAAAAAAAACTGACTAGTTCAGACTTTTTGTGCTAATTCAATTAAGACGCTGTTCATACTCTTTGGATGAGCGAAGGCCACTACTGTCTTGTTTATTCCCTCTCTAGGCTCATGGTCTATCATTTCTACCCCCATATCTTCTAAGTGCTTTATTGCTAGATAGATGTTCTCTACGAGGTAACAGACGTGATGCATTCCTTCACCTCGTTTTTCTAAGAATTTTGAGATAGACGAATCTTCAATGGCTGGTTCAAGTAACTCTATAGCGCACGATAATGTGTTGTCTGGCAGAAGCATAATCGCTCTAACTCCTTGATCAACGGATGTCTCGTCATGAGCAATTTTTAGACCTAAGGTGTTCTTGTACAATTCTGCAGTCTTATCTGCATCATATACAGCAATACCTATGTGATACAAACTCCCTACTTTAAAAACATCCATGGCTTATAAATCTAATATATAACTCTGAATTCATCAAATCATTTTATAATTATTGATAGAGCTATCTTCCACAATCTGAATATTGAGATTTTTAACATCTTCATGATATTGGTTCTTTTCAATAATTGTATTGAGAGTCTGAATCAAATTAGGATGTATATTAATCTCAATTTTTTTCTTTTTATTGGAACTATGTTTTGTTACAACTTTTCTTAGTAGCTCATAGCATACGATTTCTTTTTTTGTCACTAAACCCGAACCGTAGCATACATGGCAGCTTTCACTTACAAGTGTCGATGTCCTAGCGCCTTTTCTTTGTCGTGTCATTTCAATTATGCCAAACTTTGACATTGGTAGAATCGTATGTTTTGCTTTATCCGTCCTCATTGCCTTTTTAAAAACATTAAAAAGTTTATTCTTTTCAGTTCGCTTGTTTAGGTCGATAAAATCTATCAACACTATACCGCCCAAATTTCTTAAGATTACTTGATGTGCTATTTCTTTTGCTGCGTAAATATTGACACTTAGATTAGACTCTTTAGTATTCTTTAGACTTCTTCCTGAATTAACGTCAACCACGGTTAATCCTTCTTTTTCTTCTATAATCAAGAAAGAGCCATTTTTTAAATTTACCTTTTTGTGAAATAGCTTTTCAATATCTTTACCTATTTTGTTTTGTTGAAACATATCGTCTTTTTTGTTTACGATTCTCAATTTCGTAGTATTTTTATTTTTTCCCAAATTTTTTTTAAAGTAGTTGTAGGTTTTTCTTGAATTAAATTCAATTTCCTTTGTGGTATCGGTCAAGAACTCTCTTAAGATGCTATTAATTATATTGTCTTCTTGGTGCAGTATTCCGTATGATTTATTTTCTTTGAACTTCGTTAGAATTTCTCTCCATTTCTTTTTCGTTTTGGAAATATCTTCTTGTATATCCTTTATGGTCTCGTTCTGCGAGGAGGTTCTTAGTATAATTCCACTATTTTTAGTAACCATTTTTTTTAATGATTTAAGGCGCTTTCTTTCTTTTTCATCATTAATCTTTTTTGAAATACCAAGAAATCCTGGTTTGCTTATAATGACACAGAATTTTGATGGAAGCGCAATAAAATTAGATACCTTAGGCGCTTTTCTAGAATCATAATCACTTATTCCTTGGACCATAATAAAATCATTTTTAACTATTTTATGAGCATCTACACCGTCATCCCCCATTTCTTCTTTTAAAGGATTTAGATTCGATAAAAAGGCCGACTGCCCAACCCCTATGTCAACAAAGGACGCCTCTATTCCTTTTGCGTTAGGATGCATCTTTGCTTTGTAGATGTTTCCTCTTATGGATATTTGCTCACTATTATTATCGATAAAAAAGTTTTTTAGCCTAGAGTTGTCTATGATGGCAACACGTATTTCATCAAGGGTTTCGCTAATTAGAATTTTTCTCACTTATTCTCTTTTAATAGGTTTAATATTAATTCTACTACTTTATCTGGCTCCAGTTTTTCATCTTTTAGTTTCTTTATCGCTTTTTTAACTTTATCCGTATCTTTAATTTTGTCCAATTCCTGTTTAAGTTTTCGGTTTAACAAGAAATCGATTTCGGAAATTTTTCTTTCACTTCTTTTGATTGATAAAAAATTATTTGACTCCTCAAATTCCCTGAATGATTTTATTTCATCTATAATTTTATCAATGCCTATATCATTTTCTGCTTGTGCAATTAAAACTTTTGTCTTTCGCTGAGAAATTTGTTTTTTTAGAGATACCATATAATCAACTTCCCTAGCGAGCTTTTCTGCCCCCCCACGATCTGATTTGTTGACTACAAAAATGTCTCCAATCTCCATTAATCCCGCTTTCATTGCTTGTATTCCATCACCAGCTTCCGGAACTAAAGTTACGACAACGCAATCTGCAATCTTAATAATATCGAGCTCTGTTTGTCCAACCCCTACAGTCTCAATTATTGCTATGTCCATTCCAAAAACATCAAAAAGTTTTACTATTCCACTTGCGGAGTTAGACATCCCACCGAGATCACCTCTGCTACCTAGGCTTCTTATGAAAACACTATTATCAAGAGTGTGTTCTTGCATCCTTATCCTGTCTCCCAATACTGCTCCACCGGTAAAAGGGCTACTAGGATCAACTGCGACAACCCCGATTTTTAATCCATCTTTTCTAAACCTTTTTATCATTTGATTTGTTAGCGTACTCTTTCCAGCTCCGGGAGGTCCAGTGATTCCTATTGTGTATATATTATTTGGAACCTTTTTTATTGAATGAAAAATTCTCAAAGTTGCTGATGGATCACTTTCTATAATGCTTATAAGTCTTGATAGCGAAACCCTATTGCCGGACGACAAGCCTTTAATTAATTTTTTTTCATCTTTTTCCATTTGATTTCCTAATTATTCTGTCGAAGTGTTTTTTTTTAATTTCCATAACTGATAATCTGGACTGCTTAATTAGTGCCATATCCGATAATATCGGATCTTCCTTAATCTCATTGAGGTCAATTGTTCTTTTTAGGCTATTTTTCGCTTTTAGATCAACCACAACCCATCTCTCGTCTTTCGTGGTCGGATCTTGATAGTATTCCTTAACAACTTCGGTTATTCCAACAATCTCGCGACCTTCGTTGCTATGATAAAAAAGAACCTGCTCGCCTTTTTTCATGGTTTTTAAATTATTCCTTGCTTGAAAATTGCGAACACCATCCCAATATGTAACCCTGTCTTTCAACATGGTTTCCCAGGAATATTTGAAGGGTTCGGACTTCACAAGCCAATACCTCATGAAATTTAATTTAATTTATTAATTAATTTTTGTAAAATATATTTATATGCTACTTATACCTGCTATTGATATAAAAGACCAAAAATGCGTGAGGCTTTTCAAGGGAGATTTTAATAAGCAGACCATTTATTCGGATAGCCCACTTGATGTATCAATCAGATGGCAGTCGGATGGAGCCAAATTAATCCATATCGTAGATTTGGATGGAGCTCTTGAAGGCGAGAGTAAAAATTTTCAAGCCATAAGCACTATTCTTAGTAATAGCAAATGTGAATTTCAAATTGGTGGGGGTATTAGAAATCTAAAAACAATTAAGGACTACATATCAATTGGAGCAAAAAGAGTAATCTTGGGAACCTCAGCATTTATTGATAAAGCTTTCTTTGAAGAAGCTTGCAAAATGTATCTCGATCAAATTGCCGTTGGCTTAGATATTAAAGATGACAAAGTTGCAATAAAAGGTTGGAATACTAAAATTGATATAAGCCTTGAGGATGCCATTCAAAGATTCGAGAATTTAAAAGTGCCCTTGATAGTGCTTACGTCAGTTGATAGAGATGGCACCCTTGAAGGTTTTAATAAAACTCTAATTGAGAATTATTTGAAGTTATCCAGTATTCCAATAATAATCTCGGGTGGAATTAAAGGAGAATCAGACTTGAAAGAAATACAATCCATGAATGATGAAAGGATTTACGGAGTGATACTTGGCAAATCACTTTATGAGAAAAAAATCAATCTCAAAACTTGCATCAAGGAATATGGCGATGCTGGCTAAAAGGATAATACCTTGTTTAGATATAGATAAGGGTCGAGTTGTAAAGGGAATCAATTTTATTAATTTGATAGATGCTGGAGACCCTGTAGAAGTTGCTGAGCGATATAGCAATGAAGGGGCCGACGAGATTACATTCTTAGATATAACCGCGTCTAATGAAGGCAGGAGTATTATGATTAACACCATTGAAAAAGCGGCCGATAAAGTTTTTGTCCCACTAACTGTTGGGGGTGGTGTACGTAGCAATGAGGACATTAGATTACTTTTAATGGCAGGGGCAGATAAAGTTTCAATAAATACCGCTGCAGTAAACGACCCTAATATTGTTGCTGAGTCAGCAAAGAAGTTTGGATCACAATGTATAGTTGTTGCAGTTGATGTAAAGAAGAGGGAGGAAGGCTTGTGGGAAGTCTTTACCCATGGAGGTAGAAAACCTACTGGGATTAATGCTGTAGATTGGGTTAACAAAATGCAAGAATATGGGGCTGGCGAGATTCTTTTGACATCCATGGATAGAGATGGAACAAAAATAGGATACGATCTAGAGATTCTTTCTTTGTTAAGCCAAACAATGACGATTCCTATCATTGCATCTGGAGGTGCGGGGACGTTAAAACATATAGCGGATGCTTTCACTATTGGGAAAGCTGATGCTGCTCTCTGTGCATCTATATTTCATTTTGGAGAATATACTATTAGTGATGCAAAAAATTTCTTATCCAAACAGGGTATATTGGTTAGAGACTAGATATGATTATACGTAAACAATTAGAAATTAATGAATCAAAATCCCTTTCTCATTTTGCCTCCCTTAGTGCTGAGACCAAAGGTAGATCAAGGAAAGAAAAAAAGTGTAGTATAAGAACGGAATATCAACGGGATAGAGATAGGATAATTCACTCAAAGTCTTTTCGGAGACTAAAAGATAAGACCCAAGTATTTTTGGCTCCATATGGAGATCATTTCAGGACCAGGCTAACTCATGTGTTAGAAGTTTCACAAATTGCTCGTACAATATCGCGATCTTTAAATCTCAACGAGGATTTAACTGAAGCCATATCTCTGGGACACGATTTAGGCCACACTCCTTTTGGTCATGCAGGAGAACAAGCTCTTGACTTAGTTCATCCGGGTGGTTTTAAGCACTACCTTCACAGTCTTAGAATTGTTGAATTGCTAGAGAAAAACGGAAAGGGCTTAAATCTGACACTTGAGGTTAAAGACGGAGTTTCGAAGCACTCAAAAGGCAGAGGCCCTATAGTGAACAGAAAAATTCGAATTATCACCTTAGAGGGACAAGTTGTTAGATATTCGGATATTTTTGCTTATTTTACGCATGATTTGGATGATGCTATACGCTCTTCTTTGATTAGAAAAAAGGACATACCCGTTAAACTACTTAGGTTCTTTGGTGATACACATTCTGAGCGAATTGATAAAGTTGTATTAGACACGATTCAGTCCACAACAAAAAATTCTTACAAATCTGTGATTATATCTAAAGAACTTGAACTACATCTTGGCCATATGAGAGATTTTTTATTTGACAAAGTTTACTATCAGAAGAAGATTAGAGATAATTTCGAAAAAGCGAAACAAGTTCTAATTGACCTGTATAACTTTTTTCTAGTTAACGAGAAAAAACTTGGAGAATTATATAAATTTAAAAGTGGAAATCACCAAGACGATTGTCGAGATTTTATAGCGGGAATGACAGATATATTTGCTCTTGAAATTCATAGGTCAATATTTACACCAAAAAAGTGGTCATTCGTGGACTTTAAAGTATAAGCTGTATAAAAAATATGATAAAGTATCTCGGAACTGTTCCATTTTTAAACTCTAAACCTTTAACTTATTTGTTTGATAATAATTCTTTTGAAAATTACAAGACTTCAGAGTGCTATCCTTCTTCACTTTTGGATCCTCTAGTATCAGGCGAAGTATTTTTATCGTTACTTTCAATTGCAGACCATTTGTCTGGAGAGAACGTCGTATCTCTTACCAATTACTGCATAAGTTCGTATGGGAAAGTCGACAGCGTACTTTTAGTGTCGCAATCAAAATTAAAAGATATAAAAACAGTGGTTCTAGACAGTAGATCAAAGAGTTCGAATATGCTTTTTAAAACAATCCAATCACACTTTTTTAATATTGATGTTGATTATGAAGCTGGAGAACCAAAATCAAATATGAAAATGAAACCGAATGTTGGATACGTTATTATAGGCGACCTTAGTCTAGAAATTATATCGTCAAACCCAATAGGAATTAATACTTATGATTTAGGAGAGATTTGGTTCAATGAAACCGGTTTTCCATTCACATTTGGAACATATAATTATTTACACTCTTCTCCGAATGAAGAGGAATTAAATCTTCTTGATGATTCTTATCAAGAAGGGCTCCAACATACTAATCTAATAATCGATGATTTTTTAATCATGAATAGCTCTAAAATACAAAGGAAAACCGCTGAAAAATATTTAAATGAAAGAAGTTCGTATAAAATTACTGATCAACATATTAAGGGCATTAACCTCTTCCGAGATCTTTCTTCTAAATTTGCAAACTGGAAAAAAAATAGTTTTAATAATGAAGTATAAATTATGCCAAAAAAGAATATTACCCTAGGACATAGTCCTGATGCGGATGATGCCTTCATGTTTTATGCGATGTCAAAGGGTATCGTTAAATCTGAAAAAATTGAATTTACTCATATCATTAAAGATATACAGACACTTAACAATATGGCAATCAATAAACAGTTGGATACAACAGCCGTTTCCGCACATGCATATGTACAACTATACGATACCTATAGAGTTATGGATTGTGGTGCAAGTATGGGTGATCGGTATGGACCAATAGTCGTATCTAAACCTGATATTGCACAAACTCAAGACATCAAGATTGCAATACCCGGAGAACTAACCTCGGCGTTCTTGCTTTTAAAACTTTATTGTAACGATGCTGAATTTATACAATATGATTTTGATCAAATTATACCAGCAATACTAAATTCAGAGGTGGACGCGGGATTAGTTATACACGAGGGCCAACTTACTTTTAAGAATTTTGGTTTAAAGCTATTATTGGACCTACCCAAACTTTGGTATGATGAATGCCAATATCCTATTCCTCTTGGTTTGAATGTTGTGAGTAGAGCTTTAGATTTAGACGTTCAAATTGAAGTTTCCCAACTAATCAAACAGAGCATTGCTTATGCTTTATCTAATATTGATGAGGCGCTTGATTATGCCATGGAGTTTGGTAGAGGTGTACCGAGAAACGTGGCACGAGAATTTGTTCTTATGTATGTAAACGAAGATACGTTAGATCTCAACTACAGAGGCGTTAAGGGGCTCAAATTCATGTATGATTCAGCTTTTGCAAAAGGATTAATCAAAAAAAACATTGAACTTGATCTTATTGTGACTTAACAATTTGCCCGTTAATAATCGATAATTTTAAATCACTATTATTTGAATCAATAACAGACATAAAGGGGTCATTATTCTTTATTCTAAAAGCTATCAAGTCTGCTTTTTTATTTTTTTCTATCGTTCCTACAAATTTGTCGATGCCAAGAGCTCTAGCTCCGCCGAGAGTAGCTTTTTCAAGTACAATTTTTTCAGAATTTTTTTTAATGAACCTCTTTGAATGTAGATATAAAAATCTTATTTCATCTAAAAAATTTATTGAGAAATTACTCGAAAGTCCATCCGTTCCTATTCCAGTGTTCTCGTAATTCATAAAGAAATTTAAATCAGCCATTTTTTGATTTAGAAATAAATTGCTTCTGGGACATAAAACAACGGGATACTTCTGTCCCCTTAATATTTTAAAATCCTCTTTAAGTAAGTTATTCATATGAACCAAAACTATATTCGATTTATCTTTATTGAGTTTATGGAGATAGGATAATGGAGAATTTCCTCTGATTTTTATTCTTGGCCTCCTTTCTAGTATTGGGAAAATCATATCTTCGAATGCATTCTTCTTTTTTTGAATTAGTCTGACTTCGTCTTTGCTTTCGGAAAGATGTATACCGAGATCTACTTTTTCCTTGTACGCCTTTGCTAGTATTTCTTCCAGTGCTACCGTATCAAGTGAATAAATCGAATGAGGAAATAACTTTAAAGTGAACATGTCATTGTTTTTTTTATTTAAACTTTTTAGTTTTTCAAAGAAGGGTTCCTTTGTACGTGAGATAGTTGAATTTGCTATTTCAAAAAAATACACGGCTCTTATTTTGCTTTTAACTATTTCTTCGAAGTCTAGTCCACTATACGAACTTATCTGACCAATTGTTGTAACCCCGGAATTAATTGTTTCTTTTAGTGATGTTTGAACAGACTGAGTTATCACTTCTCTGTTATTGTTTTCTCTTTTGAGATTTATAATTTGTTCCAGCCAAGAAGGAAAAGAATTAAACGAGGTTAGTCCTTTTCTAATCCAATTTAATTCGAGATGAATATGAGCATTGACAAAACCTGGCATCAATACTGAGTCCTCCAAATTAATTACCTTGTATGAACTTTTATCTACCTCTGAACTTGGAATAATCTTTTCTATTCTTTCTTTGTTGATAATAACTGAGTGGTTATGTAAAGGTCCTTTGCCACCAAAAAGAATGAATCTGGCCTTTAATGCTTTTCGCATATCTAAACGAAACTAATCTCGCCCGAACAAATTTGCTCAACTGGCCCTTCCATTATGAGGTTATGGGAGTCATCAATTTCAATCAACAAAAAACCACCTTGCATTTCGACTCTAACTCGTTTGCTCAGCAAACCTAGCTTGTAACCTGCTGACACTACTGCGCAAGAGCTACTCCCAGATGCCAAGGTATATCCTGCCCCTCTTTCCCATATCTCGATTTTTACTTTGTTTGTTGAAATTATCTGGGCAAACTGAATATTGACTCTTTCGGGAAACCTTCTGTTCTTCTCAAGTAACGGTCCATATTCTGTTGCATCCTCTGGAGCTATTTTATCTTTGAAGATTACACAATGAGGATTGCCTACTGTTACAGCGGTAAAGATAAATTCCTCCCCTTTGATTTTTATTCTTTCATTGATGGCCAATTTTTTATTTGATAAAACGGGAATTTTTTTTGATTCAAAGCTAGCCTGCCCCATTTCAACTTTTACCATGCTAGACTTCTTTGAACTTCTAATTATCTCACTTCTAACTACCCCACTCTTAGTCTCGATAGTAAAAACTCGTTTTTTTGTATATTTATTATCATATAAAAATTTTGAAAAAATCCTTAGGCCATTTCCACTTTTTTCTGCTTCTGACCCATCGGGATTAAATATTCTTAGGCCAAAATCAGCCTTCTTCGAGGGAACTGCTAATAGCAAACCATCTGATCCAATCCCATAGTTTCTGTTGCATATCTTTTTGATTAATGCTTTATTTAACTTAATAGTAAGTTTTTTTTTATCAATTATTATATAGTCATTGCCAAGACCATGAGATTTGACGAAATTATTCATATCCTGATTATATTAAACAATTCAAAGTATAACAATAGAGTAAATTTGTAGATAAATAATCTTTTTTTGTATAGAATTAATCAATGCAATAAAGGGAGGTTTTTTGTAATGATTGAAAATTTGTACGATGTTAAGGATAAAGTAGCGATTGTAACAGGTAGTTCGAGGGGTATAGGGAAGCAATGTGCACTGGCTTTTGCTGAAGCTGGAGCAAAGCTTGTTCTTAATTATGTTAGCAACCAAGAAGCAGCGGAAATTACGGCTGAAGAAGTAGCCGCTGTGGGTTCAGAAGCTATAATTGTCCAAGCCGATGTTAAAGATTTTGAGGCTTGCCAAACTCTAGGGGAAGAAGCTATAAAGCAATATGGCAAAGTTGATTTTTTAGTCAATAATGCTGGTATCAATAGAGATATAACTTTCAGCAGAATGTCTCAAGAAGAATGGAGCGAGGTTATTAATACGAATTTAGGTGCTTTATTTAACATGTCTAAGGCCGTTGTTCCTCATATGCGAGATGCTGGTTCTGGTGTAATTATTTCTATTTCCTCTATTATTGGTGAAACTGGAAATATAGGGCAATCAAATTATGCTGCGACGAAAAGTGGTATGTATGGATTTACAAAAAGTTTAGCTAGGGAACTCGCTAAAGATAACATTAGAGTCAATACTGTGTCACCTGGTTTCGTTGAAACCGACATGCTTCACACTGTCCCGCCTGACCTTTTGGCAGGAATTAAAGATGATATTCCTATGGGGAGATTCGGATATGCTGACGAAATCGCATTAGCTGTTCTTTATTTGTGTTCCCCTGCAGCTTCTTGGATTACAGGTACTAATCTAAGTATTAATGGCGGACACAATATGTAATTTTTTTGTTGTGGAGAGCCTTGTACTCTCCCGCAACAAAAATTCTTTCTAGTAAGTAAAATTATGGGAGGGTAGATCGAGTAGGTACATGAATACGTATCCAAGCACGATTGTAATAAAGCCCAATATTGATAGGTACGCAATCTTCAAACCGCTGATTTTATATACTGGTTTGAGTAGGATTAATATAAAATAAATACTCCATGATAGAGCGGAAATTGTGGCAACCGTGCCAAACCAGTATTTCCCAATTTGATTTTTTGATAGAACAAACCCTAATACAAAACCTATTGTCATCAGAGGAAAAGAGGAGCTAATCAGCCAAAAATTAACTCGTTCTATGAGAGATAGGCTAGGTAGTCTATCAATTCTATGAATTTTTTTATTTTTTATATTCGCATGTTGATATAAGAACATTAGGCTGAATATGGCAGAAACAAGAAGAATAGTATGCGAAAGTAAATTAAGTAGCACATGTGATATTAATACTCTATTATCAAAAAATAAATTATTATTTTGGTTGATGTCAAAAATTATAGGAATCGTTAAAACAAACGCCACTGGGGATACGAAAAGAGAGTATAAGTTCCCAAGTTTTGGACGTATAAAGAGGTAGCTTAATATAGAAAGCAAGAATGTGATTACAAAAAGATTAACTTCTAAACTCTTCAAAGAATAGTCAACTTCTTTGTATCCCAAGAAGACTATCTGAGTACAAATGGCTACAACAAAAAGATAGTGTCCAATTTGAGAAAATTTTAATTTACCGCAGACTACATAATATAAACTCAAAATAAACGATACTATGTATAGAGTTGGAACAAGGATTATTATCTGCATTATATTGTTCCACTTATTTCTTTCTGATAGTTTTTAACTAGTTCTTTGTTAAGCTCGTCTAGGTCACCATCAAGTATGTAATCAAGTTTATGAAGGGTTACATTGATTCTATGATCACTTACACGTCCCTGTGGAAAATTATAGGTTCGTATCTTTTCGCTTCTGTCCCCCGCTCCTATTAAACTTTTTCTTGTCTTAGATATATCCTTTTGTTGTTTTATTTGTTCATTTTCAAAAAGTTTAGCTCTTAATATCCTCATTGCCCTTTGTTTGTTCTTGTGTTGTGATTTTCCATCTTGATTCTGGACCACAATACCTGAAGGCTCATGAGTAATTCTTATTGCCGAATCTGTTTTATTGACATGCTGCCCTCCAGCGCCAGATGCTCTATAGGTGTCAATCCTCAAATCTTTTTCGTTAATTTCTATTTCTACTTCATCTATTTCAGGTAAGACTACAATTGTGGCCGTGGAAGTATGAATTCGTCCGCTAGTTTCGGTAAGAGGAACTCTCTGAACTCTATGTACGCCACTTTCAAACTTCATAAAAGAATAAATATCTTTCCCACTTATCGAAACAATTCCTTCCTTGATCCCCCCAAGACCAATTTCACTCTTGTTGATTATCTCAGCATTCCATCCTTTGCGCTCGGCGTATCGCAAATACATTCTAAGTAAATCACTCGCAAATAGAGCTGCCTCATCCCCTCCAGTGCCAGCTCTTATTTCTAAAATGACATTTTTTGAATCCATCGGATCTTTTGGTTTAAATTCATCTTCAATTTTTTTTTCAACTTCTTTAAGTTGACCTTCTAGGCTCTTTAATTCTTCTTCTGCAAGCTCTCTTAAATCTATATCGTCGGATAGATTCTCATTCTCTCTTATTAAAGATTCTAAACTCTTAAGTTCTTGAAAATATCCTACTACCTCTGAGATCGAACTTCTCTTTTTGGAGAGCTCTTTGATGGAATTAGAGCTTAAATTTGAAGATGAAAGCCGCGAATCAATACTATCAAGCTCCTTTTCGGCATCCTCTAGTTCTTTTCTAATTTTTGGTCCAATCATCTATAAACTCAGCTTGTAAACTCTTTGTTATGGGATAGAATTATATCATGGATATCATTGATATCCTTGATAAAAAGGTTAAGGATGCAGTAGAACGAGAATTGAAACTGCGGGATAAGATATCGAGTCTAGAAAACGAAATTGAGAAACTGAATGAAGGCTATCTAGGCTTACAAAAAGAGAATAGTAATTATAAGAATGAAATTGGTTCTATTCTTGGTGAATTAGACAGAGTAGTAAGAGATTTAGATATTTAGTGAAGGAGCTACATTTAAATTACTTAGGAAGAAGTTTAAAGTTTAAAACGGAATGTAGCGACAAAATTTTAAACGAGATTGAAGAATATATAAATGCAAAGTACTCGGAACACAAGCTTGAACAAGGCTCGGTCTCTTCATTAGAGGTATCCAATCTTCTTTTGGTTAATGCGGTCTACGAAATCCTTTCCTTAAAAAAAGATAAGGAAAAGGACAATGAAAGAATCTCTTCTATTATATCAAAGTTCTCTTGATAAATTTGCGTTAAGGGAATATATTCGAGCTGAAAGAAGCAAATTGCAAAGCTCAACCATTGGATTACAATCGGAACGGATTTCTTCCTTTCTTGTTGATGACCCACTGTTTAAATCAGCAAAATTTAGGAATATTGTTCTTTATAGTTCCATTAAGGGCGAAGTTGATACCAGCCTCATAGATACCGAAGCACGAAAATTAAATAAGAATATCTTTTACCCAAAACTTATCAATAGAAAAATGGTTTTTGCTAAAGCGAACTCTATTGATGATTTTCTGCCGGGATGTTTCGGAATAAAAGAGCCAATTAGCAATGAGTATATCGATATTGCCAATGTTGACTTATTTATCATCCCTGCGGTTGCGATAGACGTTCTTGGCTTCAGATTGGGATTTGGGAAAGGTTTTTACGATAAGGAACTTCAAAATATTTCCAGAGATAAAATATATTCTCTCGTATTTGATTTTCAATTAATCAAGAGAGAATTTGGGGAAGAGCACGATATAAGAGTAAAGAAGGTTTTTACAGAAAAGGAAATAGTAACAATAAACTAGGAGGAAAATATGGATATTATTACAATTGCGATTTATATAGTATGTTTTGCCACAGGATTTGGCGTATTTTGGTTGATAAGTAGGAATGGTCTTATGAAAGATATCAAAGCTAAAGAACATGAATCTGGACAAATCATTGTAACCGCAAACAATAAATCTCTAAAAATTATTAAAGAAGCGGAAAAGAAAGCTAAACAATTCAAATCTTCTCAGATGAAAAAAGCAAAGGAAGAGGCTGAGACCATAAAAGAAGCTCTAGTAGATCAGGAGAAAAATTTATTGGAGAAAGAAAGAAATTTAAATACAAGTCAGATTGAACTAACCAGGAAGGAAGCACAACTAGAGTTAAAAGAACAAGCATGTAATGAAACCGAATTAAAATATAGAACCAAAGAAGATGAATTAGATGCGATATTGGAGGATGCAAAATTAAAGATAGAAAATATTTCGGGTTTAACTAGAGAAGAGGCAAAACAGGAACTTCTGAATGCTATAGAGGATGAGGCAAATATACTGGCGGCAAGAAAAATCAAGGAGATAGAAAACAACCTCAAAGAAGATGCAGAAGGTAAGGCTAAAAATATTATTGCGTTAGCGATACAAAAATATGCCGCGTCTTACACCTCAGAAAAGACATCGTCCGTTGTAACACTTCCCAGTGATGATATGAAAGGAAGAATCATAGGTAGAGAAGGAAGAAATATTAGGACAATCGAGCTTAAGACCGGAGTTGATATTATTATTGATGATACCCCGGGTATCGTTACGGTTTCTTCACATAATCCTATCAGACGAGAGATTGCATCAAGGGCAATAACCAAATTGCTTGATGATGGAAGGATTCATCCAGGAAGGATTGAAGAGATTGTTGACGAAATTGAAGACCAATTAGATAAAGAAATTCAACAATTAGGAGAAAATGCAATACTAGAGATTGGTGTTAATAATATGAATCCTGAGCTGGTTAAACTTGTAGGTAAAATGAGATACAGAACTTCGTATTCTCAAAATATTCTAGACCACTCTTTGGAAGTTGCCCAGATTTGTGGAGTCCTGGCGTCGGAAGTAGGGCTAGACTCCAAACTGGCCAAGAGAGCTGGCTTATTGCACGACATAGGTAAGTCTGTCGACCATGAGATGGAAGGTAATCACGTAGATATTGGAGCGGATTTGGTTAAAAAATACCATGAACCACCTGAGGTCATCGAGGCCGTTGAATCTTCACATTCAGATAATCCCTCTAGTCTATATACTGTTTTAGTGCAAGCTTCTGATGCAATTTCAGCTGCAAGACCAGGTGCAAGAAAGGAATCTTATGAAGCTTATCTTAAAAGAGTGAAAGAACTTGAGGACATAGGCTTATCTTTTAATGGAGTTGATAAATGCTTTGCTATCCAAGCCGGTAGGGAAGTACGAGTTATGGTGGAAAGTGATAAGATCAATGATGATGAAGCGACGATTTTATCTCATAATATTGCCAAGAAAATACAAGAGGAAGTAGCCTATCCGGGTAATATAAAAATTACTGTTGTTAGGGAAGTTAGAGCGACATCAATGGCTAATTAATTCTTAAGTGCTATCCTGGCGGCCGCAAGTCTTGCAATTGGTACTCTAAATGGAGAGCAACTAACGTAATCAAGACCAATTTGATGACAAAATTCAATCGATGCAGGGTCACCACCATGCTCCCCGCAAATACCAATTTTCAGATTTTTTCTGGTTGATCTTCCTCGTTCAAGTCCAATTTTCATGAATTCGCCAACTCCGCGGACATCAATACTTGTAAAAGGATCTCTTTCTAGTATCTCTGTTGTTTTTCCGTCAATATCAACTTTGGTTTCCATATATGTATTGATAAATTTTACGGAATCATCCCTTGAATAAGCAAAAACTGTTTGAGTCAAGTCGTTTGTGCCAAACGAGAAAAATTCTGCTTCTTTTGCAATTTGATCTGCAACAGCAGCAGCGCGTGGGACTTCAATCATAGTACCCACGAGATAATTAATCTTCTTTTTTCCCAACACTTCTTTAGCAATCTTATTGATGATATCTTTTTGGAATTTAATTTCTGATACCATGCCAACCAATGGAACCATTATCTCAGGGTATACTTTGATTTTTCTTTTAGCTACTATAATAGCCGCCTCAAAAATAGCTCGCGCCTGCATTTTTGTAATTTCCGGCATTGTAATTCCTAATCGACAACCTCTGAGGCCTAACATGGGATTAAATTCATGAAGCTCTTCAACTCTGTCTAAGAGTTTTTTCTTTTTCTTGGCAAGTCTCAAATCACCACTAATCTCTAATTCTTTAATTTCCAACATTAAGTCTTCCCTTTTGGGTAAAAATTCATGCAGGGGTGGATCTAGCAATCTAATTGTACAAGGCAGCCCATCCATTGCTGTAAAAAGACCAATAAAATCTTCTCTTTGCATCTTTTGAAGCTTGTCAAGATGAGAGATCCTATCATTTAATGATGTTGAAAGAATCATATCTTGCATGATTTTTATTCTATTCTCAGCAAAGAACATATGCTCCGTTCTACACAAACCTATACCTTCTGCTCCAAATTTGATAGCGACCTCTGCGTCAGTTGGAACATCTGCATTGGTTCTAACTCTCAGCTTCCTAAACTTATCCGCCCATTTTAGTACGGTGGAAAAAATCGAATATCTTTCGGATGCTCTTTCTTTCATGTTCCCTTGCATAACTTGAATTACTTCAGATGCTACTACTGGAATATCGCCAGAGTATACTTTTCCATCGAATCCATCAATGGAAATATAGCTACCTTCTTTAATCACTTTCTCTTTTACTTTGAAAGACCTGGAAGGTAAATCGACTTTAATTTCTTCCGCACCTACGACACAAACTTTTCCCATTTGTCTTCCCACAACAGCAGCGTGGCTTGTTCTTCCACCTCTTGCCGTCAGTACTCCGTTAGATGCAGACATACCGTGAATATCATCAGGACTAGTCTCTTTTGTAACCAGAACAACCCTGGCTCCCTTTTTGCTCATCTCAACAGCGGTTTGAGCATCAAGTGCAACTCTTCCCGACGCAGCTCCGGGAGACGCAGCTAAACCCTTGGTAAGTTCTCCAAATTTTTTCTTGTCATCAGGATCGAATATTGGAAATAAAAATTGCTCTAAATGTTCTGGCTCCACTCTCATTACAGCTTCCTCTTTAGAAATCAATCTTTCTTTGACCATATCACACGCAATCTTTACTGCAGCAATGCCAGACCGCTTCGCTGATCTTGTCTGTAAGAGGTAGAGTGTTTCATCTTCAATTGTAAATTCAAAATCTTGCATGTCTCGGAAGTGTCGCTCTAAAGTTTTTGCAGTATGTTCAATTTGCAGGTGCACTTTTCTCATCTCCCTCTGCATTGTCTTTATGTTTTTGGGAGTTCTAATTCCTGCTACCACATCTTCACCTTGAGCATTTAATAAATATTCAGCAAAAAGTTCTTTTTCACCTGATAGAGGGTCCCTGGTAAAGCCAACCCCAGTTCCACACCTTGTGCCCATATTACCAAAGACCATCGATTGAACGGTTACTCCAGTGCCAATATCCGAGGGAATGTTGTATTTTTTCCTGTAAAAAATAGCCCTGTTGTTATTCCAAGAGAGAAAAACCGCATTGATTGCCTTTACAAGCTGATCGGTTGGATTTTGAGGGAACTGTGAGCCAGTTTTTGATTTAACAAGTTTTTTATAATTTTGAACCAGCCCTTTTAGTGCTACATCGTTGAGGTCGATATCATGTTTTGCATTTTCTTTTTTCTTTAAAGCTTCCAGCATTTCTTCAAAGAGATTCTTATCTATTTTTAAGACTACATCTGCGAACATCTGAATAAATCTTCTGTATGCATCCCATGCAAACCGCGGATTTTTTGTTTTTTTGCTTAGTGCTATTACAGTTCTATCGTTTAATCCTAGATTCAGTATTGTGTCCATCATTCCTGGCATAGAAAACATTGCCCCAGATCTTACTGAAACCAGCAAAGGGTTTGAAGTATTTCCAAAATTTTTACCAGTAATTTTTTCAAGCCTAGATAGATTTTGTTTCATCTCGTCGATTATTTGTTTGGGGGTTTTTCTTTTGTTTTGATAGAACATTCCACAAGCTTTGGTGGAGATTGTAAATCCAGGAGGTACGTTTATACCTATTTCAGTCATTTCGGCTAAGCCCGCACCTTTGCCCCCAAGGACTTCTTTCATTGAGCCACGACCATCAGCTTTTTTATTACCAAAAAAATAAACAAACTTTTTTGAATTTCTTTTGCTGCTCACATTTGGCACTCCTCTTATATTTCTGAAAAATTGGCAAATCCAGAAATGACGTTTTTCATTCTTGTTAAAAGATTTAATCTGTTCTGTTTTAACTCCTGATTTTTGTCCATTACAAGCACGTTGTCAAAGAATTTTGACAAGGAAGGAGCTGTATCTAAAATTCGCTTTAAAGATGTTTCGGGATTCTTAGTAATCGATTCAAAGGAAAGAGAATCTTCAAGTCTTTTTAAATTGTCATATAGGGAAAGTTCAAAATTGTCTTTAAGTAGAGTTTTTTTAATATCCACCTGGCTATTGTCTTTGGTTATATTCCTTAATCTCTTAAATATCTCAATAGCGGACATCAACTCACTCTTTCCTTCATATTTCTTGAGCACCATTGCTTTATGTAAAATAGATTTTACATCTCTTACCTGAAATTCATTATTGATTAATGAATTCACAATAGCACTATTAAATCCATTCTCAACAAAGTAGTTCCTTATTCTTTCGTTGAAAAATTCTATTAGCCTACTTTTATTTTCCCCATTAACTATTTCCCCACCACTTTCTTCAACTTTGGCGAGCGAAAAATTTAAGATTTCAATTAAATCTATATTTTTATCAAGACTCTCAGCTACCCTAATTATACCTATACTATTCCTGCGAAGTCCATATGCGTCTGAGCTACCCGTGGGGTTCATACCCAAATAAAAACATGATGATATTGTATCTAGTTTGTCAGCCATACTTATCAGTTTAGACATGTCTCCTTTTGGAAGAATATCGCTTCTCCCTCTTGGCAAATAGTGTTGCTCGATAATTTGAGATATATTTTTATCTAGTTCTTGATAATAATATTTCCCCATGATGCCTTGAAGTTCAGGGAACTCGTAGACCATTTGAGAGGAAAGATCAGCTTTGATTAGACTACAACAAAGTTCTAAATCAATATTCAAATCTCTCTTATCTAATCCAAGATTTTGCGCTAGTCTTTGCGCAATTTGATATATTCTTTGATGCTTATCTTGATAAGTGCCTATTCCATCAATGAAAGTTATGGTTGATAACTTCTTTGAGAGATTCAAGAGACCTGCTTTTTTATCCTCATCATAAAAGAATTTTGCATCATTTAGCCTAGCCCTGATAACCTTCTCGTTCCCCGAAATTACGACATTTTTATTGATAAACGGAGAACCTGCAACAAAGATGAAATTCGAATCCAATCTAGCATATTTTTTATCTTTAAATACCGGGAAATATTTTTGATGATTTTTCATCACAGATATATTTACTTCGTTAGGTATTTTTAAAAATTCTTTGTCAAATTTACCTTTTAAAACATTTGGATATTCGGTTAAATTCGCTACGTGATTTAATAGTTCTTCATCAATCTGAACAAAGAATTTAGATTTTTTTTCTATTTTCTTTATTTGACTGATAATTATTTCTTTTCTTTCCTCGAAGTCGAGAACCACAGAGCCTTTCTTCATATATTCGAAATATTGACGAATTGAACTAATTTTTTTAGTTTGATTAGAATAAAATCTGTGCCCAAGAACAGCTTGTTCATTATTTATGCCCTCAATTCTTATTTTGATTGGGTTTTTACCAAACAATGCGAAGATATTCCTAATTGGTCTTATGAATTCAATGTTACTCTGACCCCACCGCATAAATTTTTTATTTTTAATTGATTTTATCGACCCAACTATTGTATTAGCCAAAAAATCTTTTGTATTAATTCCTTTTACTTTTTTGTCCACGGATATAAATTCGTTACCATCTTTGTTTGTTATTTTAAGTTGCTTCGCTTTTATGCGATTTTTTTCCAAGAAAGCCAAAGCTGGTTTGAGAAGTTCTCCTTTTTCGTTCATCGCAATTTTCTTTGGAGGCCCTAGTAGGAATTTTTCATAATCCTCTTGTTTTAAGGCTAATCCTTTGATGAAAACAACAAGTCTACGAGGAGTATAATATGCCTTGATATCCGAATAATTAATTGAATTTTTATCTAGTTCATCAAGAAAGTTTCTCTCTAATTGAACACCCAATTCGTTTACAAGCCTAGCTGGTATTTCTTCCGTGAAAACTTCTAGAAGGAAATCCAAATCTTTACTATTTTTTTTCATAAATTTCTAAATAGAGACCTGCAGCTTTCTTAGCCAGCTCTCTAATTTCCAATATGTATTTTGCTCGTTGTGTGACACTGATACTTCCTCTTGCATCAAGTAAATTAAACAAATGAGAACATTTTAAGCAATAATCGTATGCGGGAAGGGGTAGGTCGTTTATCAAAAGATTCTCGCATTCTTTTTTTGATTCATCAAAGAATCTTTTTAACATATCTACATTGGCAATTTCAAAATTATATTTAGAGAATTCGTATTCTGTTCGAAAGTGAATGTCGGAATACTTAACCTTTTTTGACCAATTCAAATCGTATACGCTTTGAACTTTCTGAAGATACATAGCAATTCTTTCCGTACCATATGTTATTTCCACGGTTATCGGGTCTAAATCAAAACCACCAGCTTGTTGAAAATAAGTAAACTGAGTAATCTCCATTCCATCAAGCCACACTTCCCATCCCAAACCCCATGCACCCAAAGTGGGAGATTCCCAATCGTCTTCGACAAATCTGATATCATGCTTTTTGGTATTTATTCCCAGCTCGTTCAGACTTTCTAAATACAAATCTTGTATGTTTTTTACCGAAGGTTTAATTACTACTTGAAATTGGTAGTAATGTTGTAATCTGTTTGGATTCTCACCATACCTTCCATCTGTGGGTCTCCTACAAGGTTCAACATAGGCAGCTGACCAAGGAGACTTGCCTAAGCATCTCAAGAAAGTTCCAGGATGAAATGTTCCGGCTCCCTTTTCGAGATCGTAAGGTTGAAGAATCACGCAACCCTTTTTGGCCCAGAATTCTTGTAGTTTTAAGATTAAATCCTGAAAGTGCATAAAAAAATCATGATAACATCAAACTAAATCTAATTCTATGCGATTTCTCTAGAGTATTGCACCAACTAAAGAATTCTGAAATGCTTCTTTGATGTTCACGTTAATCATTTTTCCGATATAGCTTTTATCAAGATTTCTTATATTTACGACTTTGTTATGAGTTGTTCTTCCAAACAAATCATCAGGATTATTTTTGCTAATCCCTTCAATTAGGACTTCATAAGTTCTATTCACATCTTTTATATTGCTCTCTAGAGATATTTCCCTTTGCCTTTCTTGAAGCCTAAGAAGTCTATTTGATGCGATTTGATCTGGAACATGAAAATCCATTTTTTCCCCTTCAGTTCCAGGCCTAATAGAGTATTTGAATGAATAAATTGTATCAAATTTGATTTCTTCCACGAGTTCCATAGTTTGTTCAAAGTCGTCGTCATTCTCATTGCAGAAGCCAACGATTATATCTGTGGAAATACTTAAGTCCGGTATAGCATCTTTTAGCTTGCTTATACTGTCTTTGTACCACGCAATCGAGTATGTTCTATTCATTGATTTAAGAACTTTATCTGACCCTGATTGAACGGGAAGGTGTAAATGCTTGCAAACCTTCGGATTGTTTTTCATTGCATTAATCATTTTGGTGGTAACGTCTCGAGGGAATGAGGTAGTAAATCTAATTCTTTCTAATCCATCAAGTTCTTGAAGATAATCTAGTAAGTTATGGAATTTCTCTCCATTATATTTCCAAGAATTAACAGTTTGACCAATGTAGGTAAGTTCTTTTGCACCCCGATTGATTAACAATCTAGATTCTTCGAGTATATCTTTAAGTGGCCTATTGATTTCCGTACCTCTAACTGTTGGAACAATGCAATATGCGCACTTCTTGTTACACCCTTGTTGTATCGAGACAAAACCGTTAATCTTCCCTTCTTCATGGTACGGATTAATTTCGAATACTTCTTCAATATCAATTGACGTTTCCACTCTCTTGATATCCATTGAACTTTTCAAATTATTAACTATGTCCATTAGTTTAGGTATACCTCTTGGGCCAACTACAAAATCAAGATAAGGAATTTGCTTGATAAGTTTATTTCCGTAAAGCTGAGCAACACATCCAGCCATACCTATCAATAGATTTGGATTAGATTTTTTAAGATTTTTATATTTTCCGACAGCACTTACGGCTTTATGATTGGCCTTTTCCCTTATTGCACAAGTATTAACTATTATTATATCGGCATTGGAAGGATCCTTGGCTGGAACAGCGGATAAAGAGTTAAGGATTCTATCCGAGTCGTACTCATTCATTTGGCAACCATGGGTTTCGATAAAAACTGATAGTTCATCCATTTTCAAATTTTAACAACGTTTCTTTCTTATGCAATAGGCTTTTAAAAGTCTCGTTTGACTAATAAATTTTAATTTTGTACCATGTTCTGATGCTGAAGTGGACACGAGACATTAATTCCAAGCAGTGGAAGACCTTCATCGCAGCTTTTTTTGGTTGGACACTGGATGCCATGGACCTCCTTCTGTATGTTTTTGCATTTAAATTTATAGCTCAATCTTTTGATTTAAGCTCTACCCAGGCTGCATTTTTATTTAGCATTACTCTTGCATCTTCTGCTCTTGGTGGAATCGTGTTTGGTGTAATCTCCGATTATGTTGGGCGAATTAAAGCGTTAACATATTCAATTCTTATTTACTCATTCTTTACAATGTTCTCAGCTTTTGCTCCAACCATAGAACTCTTTATTGTTTGCAGATTCCTACTCGGCTTAGGTATGGGAGGAGAATGGGCCTCTGGTGAGATATTAGTTGCTGAAAGTTGGCCTAAACAACATAGAGGAAAAGTCGTTGGAATGGTCCAGAGTGGCTGGGGGTTTGGTTTTATAATGGCCGCCATACTTGCAACTTTTGTACTTCCTATTAGTACATTTAATTTAAATATGTTGCCATTCGTAAATACAGATTTTCCTGTTGAAAGCTGGAGGGTGCTATTTTTCCTTGGTGTTCTACCTGCTGGTTTAGTTTTTTATGTTAGAAGGGTGTGTGAAGAGCCTGAAATTTGGAAAAAATCTTCAGTTGAAAGAACCAAATCTAGCCAAGAATTTACTTTCTTCCAAATCTTCAAGGGCGACCTAAGGCCACTGTTAATAAAGGCAACATTACTTACAAGTTTTTGTATGATTTCTTATTGGGGGTTAAGTTATTTTGTTCCTAATTATTTAGCTAGTCCTGTATCTGAAGGTGGAGCCGGACTAGGTTTAGTTAAAGGGTTTGGCTTTACAATCCCTTTGAATATTGGTGCAATCTTGGGATGTATATCTTTTGGTTTAATTAGTGATAAGTTGGGAAGAAAATTTACTTTTGGTTCTTATTTAATAATCGTTGCTTTACTTGTACCAATTTTTGGTAACATAGTTAGTATTCAAGAATTTCTAGGATTCATTTCTCTAGATGCCTTAGTCTTGATACTCGCTCCTTTGCTTGGATTTTTCAATACTGGTTTTTATTCAGGATTTGGAGCTATATTCTCAGAAATTTTTCCTACACGAGCACGGGGTACAGCTCAAGGTTTTAGCTATAACGTAGGCAGAGGAGCCTCTGCGATAGCGCCACCTTTGTTTGCATTCATAGCCATAAGTTCTTTTACCTTCCTTTTTGGTGGGGATGTAATAGGAAACGGTAGGGCTCTTATGGCAGCTTCAATATTCGCAATATTTGCCTTTGTTGTTCTCCTTACCCTCCCAGAGACCAAAGGAAAAGAGCTCGATTAGCGAGCCATATATACTTTTTTCCCCATTTGGTACATTTATTGCCTATAATAAAGAAAAATCCTTATAAGGAGGGAAAAATTATGCGTAACATTATATTTTTTGCGGTCGCTTTTTTACTTGTTTTTTCAGGTATAAATGCTTTCGCAAAAGAAGATGGATCTACTGGAATACCATTGACTTTTTCAGGGTATGTACATACAGCAACCACTTACAACCTAGGCGATAATGAAGATGAAAATAATAATTTTCATACATTTAGCGATGATGATTATACAATGACTCCTTCAGCGCAATTGGGCGTCACAAATGATTTCTTTGTAATTGATGCCTTGTTTGGTAGCATTGCTCAAGATGTAGATGGTTCTGGAACAGATTTCTTCTTGCATCAAGCATATGGCATTTTGCCAGTGGGCTCTATCTCACTTATGGTAGGACATTTTGATACGATGCTTGGAAACGAGCTCATCAATCCTGCTGATAATCCAAATATCACAAGAAGTTTTCTTTTTGGCTACTCGATTAATTTCCAAAATACTGGTGTGAGAGCACAGTATGAACCTGGAGTCTTGGTTGATGAAATGTATGTAGGTTTTGGAAATGGTCAAGATGTTATTTATGACGAAGGTGAGAACCAAGGAAAAACAATTGAAGCTGCTATAGGAAAAACTATAGGAGACGCTTCATTGTTTCTTGCTATGAACTATGGTCCGGAAACCTCAGATGATGGGCTGATTAGACAAACTTACACTGCTGTTTTTGCTATGCCTGTTGGCGACTCATTATCAATAGTAGCAAATGGAGTTTATGGTCATGAGGAAGACGCTGGAGATACTAGAGGAAATTCTACAAATGTAGATGGTGAGTGGTATGGTGCTGCAGGTTATATCACCTATGATCATTCAGATACCGCATCTGTTACTTTTAGAGCCGAGTATTTAAAAGACGTCGGTGGATCCCGTTTAAATTTTGACGGAATTACAAGTAAGAAAAGTTTTAATGAAGGTTCGGATGACGCTATTCTAAAAAGTCTTACTGTAACTCCTCAATTGCTGATAGGAGATCACGGTACTTTAAGAGTAGAGTTTAGACGTGACATGGCAAACCATGAGGTCTTTTCACGTCAAACGATGGTTAATACCCCAACCGTTCAAACCGCACAGAATAAAAATCAAGATACTGTATCCTTACAGTACATAGTTTCATTTTAAATTTTAAGATTTTAACTAGAGCTCCTTGTTGGGGCTCTAGTTCTTCTTGATTAAAGAATTATTTTATATAAACTTTTAAAACTTATTTGTATAGCCCGGATAGCTCAGTCGGTAGAGCAGAGGACTGAAAATCCTCGTGTCGGTGGTTCGATTCCGCCTCCGGGCAATAGCTTTACATTGAAAAGGCCCTGAAAAACGGTATTATATTACCCTATGTCAGACACTTTAAACATTTTTGGCTCTTTTTTGAAAAAGATTCGAAAGAAGAGAAAAATTACTCAGGAACAATTGGCTTCTGCGTTGAATGTTTCTACCGTTTATGTACATCAACTTGAGACTGCTAAGGTTGATGCTCCATCGAAAGAAAAATGTCTAATTATTGCTAGCACCTTGGGAGTTGACTCGGATTTAGTTTGGAATGCAGCCAAGGAACAAAAGTTACTCAGATTTCTCAAGAAAGAAAATATAACTAACAATTTAAAGGAACCTATAACTTATTCAGAAAAATTACTTTTAGATTTGTTTAGAAATTTATCGAATGATGTTCGAAAGGATTTTATTGGTATGATTTACATGCTTCTGAAGTCTGACAAGCGAATTTCCGACAAGAAAGTTCTACTTTCCATCGAAAAACTTTCTAAGATTGCGTGATGTACTTCTTAAAACGATTTTCCGTAATTGTTCTAATACAATTGCTTATACTGTCTTTCATCTTTATTTTGTTTCTTTTTAATTTTAATCAGCGACGAGAAATTAACAAAATACAATCGAAAGAGCTTGCCTCAATAATCGGTGAGCAAGCCAGTAATTATTTTCAAAAAAATAGAAATAATTACTCATCAAACGATTTTTTTAATTATCTGGATTCTCAAATTGGGGTTCAGAAGCTAACTAATGCTTTCAATGTGAATCCACCTGAGATTTTAACCATATATTTTGTGTCTGACATAGAAAAGGGTGTTGTCAATGCTGGGGTTGATGCCAATTTCGCTAAAGATGATACTGCAGCAATAAATAAAAAAATAAAATATTTTTTCAACAATAAGTATGTTGCTATTAAGCCTTTTTTCTTGAATGGGTACGATAAACCTTATGGGATTGTTAGGATTGAGACAAGCACAATACCCATATTGACCGATGTTCTTGCCCATAGTGGCATATTTTACCTCTTTTTATATTTAATTCTTAACAATCAAGCATTTTTGTTTTATTTGTGGGTTCGAAAGAAGCAGGATGTTGTTCTGGAACAAGGATATCTAAAAGAGAGTTCCTTGGGAGCTATAAAAATTATGCACAAACTACTAGGCGATGTTATTGATGATCACAAAGAAGTTGATGATTCAAAATCAGCTAGTAACGATAAGACAAATATTATTAATTTAGATGATAAAAAATGAAATTCATTACTGTTCTGTTCATAAGTTTGTTTTTATTGATTTCTTGCGATTCCCTTGAGCCTGATTCAAAAATAAGTTTATTAGGACCTGTTATCGAAACGGTTAATAGTCAAGGTAAATTAGAATATGTTGGGAGAGTTATCAATAATTCACAAGAAAAAATTAATCAAGTATCTTTACGCTATATCATTAGAGACGAAGAGGATGGTATAGTTGAAGCAGTAACTTTTCCTATATCAGGTGCGGGCGGAGATTATCTTTCACAGGGAGAGGTTGTTATATTTAAATTTTTTGTTAGATCAGACCCAAAAAATATTTTTAACAAAGAGTTGAATTTGGATTACAACTGACAAACAAATTTTTAATGTTTGTATTCACATTGGAGAATTAAAATGTCTAATAAAAGAAGAACAAGGATTTTAATTGCCAAGGCTGGTCTAGACGGCCACGATAGGGGTGCTAAGATAATTACAAGAGCACTAAGAGACGCAGGATTCGAAGTTGTATATACCGGTCTTCATCAGACCCCCGATATGATTGCCGAGTCGGCGCTACAAGAAGATGTTGATGCTATTGGAGTAAGTTTGCTCTCGGGTGCACATAATTTCTTGTTCCCTGAAATTATTAAAGATTTAAAAGCCAAAGGGCTAGATGACCTAGTCGTTTTTGGTGGTGGCATTATCCCAGATGAAGATATTGAAAGTCTTAAAAGTTGCGGGGTCAAAAAAATCTTTGGTCCGGGAACATCCACGACAGAGATGATTGAATGGATTAATTCGAATGTCAGATTAAAATAGGTATCTTAGTTCTTTTTTGATAAATACGTTATTAAACCAATGAATAGAGCAACCAATATAATGCCAACAAGTACTTTTATATACAGACCTAAATTGACATGCGAGGCATTAGAAATACCTAGACCAAATAAAGTAAAAAGAATCAAACATACAATGGCTGACCCTAAATAATCTCTTCTTAACATTGCTATCTATTCCTTAAAACTTAAATATAATATATTTTACGATGAAATCAAAGGAAAGGGTAACGGTTTTTGGTGGAGGTAGTTGGGGAACCGCAATTGCAAAAGTCCTGGCAGAAAACTCTTGTCATGTAAATCTTTGGATTAGAGAATCAAGTGTTGTTGATTCAATTATAAGAACCAGAGAGAATAAACTTTTTTTACCCGGGATTAAATTGCCAGAGTTGATTCATCCGCAAAATAATTTACAAGAAGATTTCTTTAATACAAAGTTTCTAATCTTTTCCTTCCCAACCCAATATGTCAGAGGTTTTTTAAAAAAAATTAAAAATCAAATTAACAAAGACACGATATTAATAAATACGTCTAAAGGAATTGAGCAGAAGACAATGAGTTGTATCTATGAAATTTTCAATGATACAATTCCAAATGTAAAAAATAGGTACTTAACGATGTCAGGACCTAGTTTTGCCCAAGATGTTGCAAAGAAATTACCTACCGCGGTCTCTATTGCCTCTTTTAATCATTCAGTCTTACTGAAGACTAAATCTTTATTTGATAATAACTATTTTAAAACTTATACGAGCAAAGATGTTATTGGAGTTGAAATTGGTGGCTCAATTAAGAATGTTATTGCTATCGGGGCAGGAATCATAGATGGAAGTGGTCATAGCGAAAGTACAAAAGCGGCATTTATAACAAGAGGTTTGTACGAGATTAGAATATTGGCAGAGCTCTTGGGAGCAAAAAAAACAACTTTCCTTGGTCTCTCGGGTGTTGGAGATTTAATGTTGACAGCATATGGTAATCAAAGTAGAAATAGAAATTTAGGTTTCATGCTTGGCAAAGGTATGAGGTTGGAGAAAATTCTATCTTCAACTCAAATGGTCGCTGAAGGATATTTTACAAGCAAAGCCGTACACAAATTGTTAAGAAAATTCAAAGTCTCCTCCCCCATACTAGAGTCGATATACGGAATACTTTACAAGAATCAAGATCCCAAAAACCTTCTCCATATTTTATTAAAAAAAGATGTAATTACAGATATTTAGACTTCATTTTTTTTAATTAAAATGTATAATTACCGTACCCTTGGAGAGTAACTATTTCGCTAGACCAAAACATTCAAGCTGCTGAGATTTTTGACGAACTTAAGGACTCTTACCTGAGTTATTCATTAAGTGTAATTATTGGTAGAGCATTGCCAGATGTACGAGATGGGCTAAAGCCTGTACACAGAAGGCTTCTCTACGGAATGAAAGATTTGGGTCTTGAATATAACAAATCTTATAAAAAATCCGCTAGGGTCGTCGGAGATGTAATGGGTAAATTTCATCCCCATGGTGACAGTGCTCTTTACGAAGCTTTGGTGAGAATGGCTCAAGATTTCTCTCTGAGATATCCACTTGTAGATGGGCAGGGAAATTTTGGATCTGTTGATGGTGATCCTGCGGCGGCCATGCGATATACGGAAGTTAAATTATCAAAGCTCTCATCGCAAATTCTAGAAGATTTAGATAAAGAAACGGTTGATTTCATTGAAAATTACGATGGTTCAACAAAAGAACCTAAAATATTACCATCGAAAATCCCCAATCTTTTATTAAATGGTGCGTCAGGAATTGCTGTTGGAATGTCCACAAATATTCCTCCACACAATTTCAAAGAACTTACTACGGCGATTATTGAGCAAATTAAGAATCCAAAAATAACAGTGGATGCATTATTAAAGCTTGTCCCCGGACCTGATTTTCCAACCGGAGGAATCATCCATGGTTCGAAAGATATTATTCGTCAAGCATACACAACCGGTAGAGGAATAATTAAACTGCGCGGTGTAGCAAATATCGAACCTGAAACAAACAAAATAATCATTACTGAGATACCATACCAAGTTAACAAAAGTAAATTGATTGAAAAGATTGCTGATTTAGTTAGAGAAGAAAAAATAAAAGGTATATCCGACATTCGTGATGAGTCTAACAGGGATGGAATAAGAATCGTCATTGATCCTAAAAGAGCTGAAGATCCAAATGTACTATTAAACAATCTTTTTACCTTAACACCCTTAAGTACTACTTTTGGAATAATTCTTTTAGCGATTGACAATGGAAAACCAAAACTTTTAAATTTGAAAGAAATAAATCAATGTTTTATTAATCATAGATTCGAAATAATTACAAAAAGATTTTTGTTTGAACTTAATAAATCTAAATCGCGACTTCACATTCTTGAAGGGTTTAAAATTGCTCTTGATGCGCTAGATAAGACTATCAAGATTATCAGAAAATCAAAAGAACCTCTAGATGCAAAATTAGCTTTAATAAAACAACTCAAGATTACTGAAATTCAGGCGCTGGCTATATTAGATTTAAGACTTCATAGACTTACTGGGATGGAGCAAGAGAAGATATTGGATGAGAGAAAATTACTTATTAAGAGAATAAGGGAGATAGAAAAAATTCTTTCAAGTGATGATGAAATTAATAAAATTATGATCTCAGAATTAAATGAAGTAAATAATAATTATGGCGATGAACGAAAAACCAGAATAGACGATCGTGATTTAGGAGGAATCACCGTTGAGGATTTAATAACGAAAGAAGATATGGTTGTTACGTTAACACATGAAGGATTCATCAAAAGGACTGCCTTGTCTTCATATAGAAGTCAAAAAAGGGGTGGAGTCGGAAAGACTGGAGCAACGAGTAAGAATAATGATTTTGCCGAGACTGTTTTTGTTGCCTCGACACATGATTATGTTGTCTTCTTTACTAACAAAGGGAAGTGCTTTTGGAGGAAGATTCACGAATTGCCAGAAGCAAGTTTAGTAGCAAGAGGACGCGCTTTAACCAATTTGTTAAATCTGGGTAGCGAAGAAACTGTAAAAGCATGTGTCTCTCTAACAGATTTCGAACAAGATAAATTTTTAATTATGACCACTAAACGAGGAATTGTTAAAAAAACAAAGCTCGAGGAGTATTCACGTCCTAGAGCTAATGGAATAATCGCAATTAATTTGAAGAACGATGACGAATTGATTTCTGTTCAAACTAGTTCGGGCACCGATGAGATTATAATTTCAACAAGAATGGGGCAAGCCTTAAGATTTAATGAAGATAAAGTTAGGGCGGTTAGCAGAAACAGTATGGGAGTTAAGGGTATAAATCTCAACAAGCAGGATTATGTTGTTAGTTCTGAAATTATTAAAGATAAGAACTCCCAAATACTTACTGTTACTGAGAATGGTTTTGGGAAAAGAACTCAGATTGAAAAATATCGACTTACCTCTAGAGGAGGGAAGGGTGTTGCGACGTTGAAGATTACTGATAAAACAGGAGAGATAGTTAATGCTTTTCAGACCGATAGTGAATCGGACATTATCTTGCTTTCGTCTATCGGTAAGGCTACGAGATTAAAGGCATCAGATATTTCCATTATAGGCCGGGCTACTCAGGGTGTAAGATTGATGAAAGTCAATGAGGATATTAAAGTAGTAGCAGTAGCAAAAATACAGGACAAACATGGCGAATGAACTATTTGTAGAATTAAGAAATCTTTTTAAATCAATCGAAAATTATAATTGTTTTGTATGTTCTGATACTAATCCAATTGGACTTAATTTGGATATACAGCATACAGATAATCAAACCTATGCTGTATTTATTTTATCAAATTTATATTCCGGCTTTCCTTCAGTGATACATGGTGGGATACAAGCAACCATCATAGACGAGATTGGGTGGTGGACAATGTTTAATCAAATTAAACGCTTAGGTTTTACAAAATCACTTTCTGTAGAGTACCTATCTAAAATTGAAACCGAGAAGGAGTTAAGAGTGGTAGGAAAAGTGGTTAATAATACAGCTAAGGATTTAATTAATGTAGAAGTAGAAATACTTTCTAATGATACGTCTGCGAAGACGAGAGGCGTTGTTGAATATAAGTTACTTAGTGATAATGCTATAAAGAGATATTTTGGACTAGAATTCTCTGAGAAATTCAAAGGGATAATGAGCAATGATCAAACTGTATGACCACCCCTTGTCAGGAAACTGTTTTAAAGTAAAACTTCTTCTTATCCAGGCTGGATTAACTTTTGAAACCAGAGTGGTGGATGTATTTAAAGGTGAAAATCTAACTACTGAGTTTAAGAAAATTAATCCTGCGACCAAAATTCCTGTAATTGATGATGATGGGTATACAATATGGGAATCAAACGCGATATTAATTTATTTAGCGGAGAGATACGCCAAAGATTATCTTCCGACTGGTATCGAAACAAGAGGAACCGTGTTTAAGTGGCTGCTCTTTAATAAGACTTCATTGGATCCTTATTTGGCCAAATCAAGAGCAATTTTAAAATTTATGCCAGAAGACAAAAGAGACTTCAAAGAGCTAGACAGTTTACAGGCTCAGGGAAAAAAAGGCCTGGAGATTTTTGATGAATATTTAGAGGGGAGACGATTTATTGTTGACGACTATTCTATTGCCGATATTGCCTTTTATCCATACATTAAACTTTGCCATGAGGGCAATATAGACTTAAAACCGTTTAAAAATATACTGTTGTGGATTGCCAATGTAGAAAATACTGACAATTTCTTGAATATATCTTAGAATCACAGCGGGAAACGGGACTCGAACCCGCGACCTTCTGCTTGGCAAGCAGACGCTCTAGCCAACTGAGCTATTCCCGCGCTATAGACTTTAACTAATTATACTTCTATATTTTTTATGTCAAGATAGGATCAATACAATGAAAGATAGAAAAAAGATACTTGGAGATATCAAAAGGGTTGTTGTTAAGATTGGATCTAAAGCACTCTCTAATAAACGGAACAAGCTTAGTCCGTCTAAGATAGAATTTCTAGCATCAGCAGTTGATCATCTTCGATCAAAGAGTATCGAATGTTTGATAGTTTCATCCGGATCAATACTTGCAGGCAATGAACTCTTCTCACTAAATATAAAAAATTTAAATATAGTTAAGAAACAAGCACTTGCATCTTTGGGACAGGTAAAGTTAATGAGTTATTACATTAAAGCATTTCAATCGAGAAAAATTGATGTATCTCAATTGCTATTAACAAATGATATTTTTACGGACAGAAAAAGATTTCTGAATACGAGAGCAACTATACTCGAGCTCATAAAGATGAAAATTGTTCCGATTATCAATGAGAATGATACAGTATCCGTTGATGAAATTATGTTTGGTGATAACGATATACTTGCATCGAAGGTTGCGTCCATGATGGATGCGGATTGTTTAATACTTCTCACAGATATTGATGGACTATATGATTCAAATCCGAAAAAGAATAAAAAAGCTGAATTAATTCGAATACTGCAAGAGGATCAGTTTGATTCGAAAGTTATCCATGATACATCTACTGATATATCATTTGGAGGTATGAAATCTAAAATAGACGCAGCGTTGGAAGTAGCTAAATTTGGTATTCCAACCATTATAGCTAATGGCAAGAAAAAAAATGAATTATTAAGAATATTTCAGTATGAAGATGTTGGAACCGCAATAGTACCGAATCCCATAAAAATTAAAAATAAAAAGAAATGGATAGGTATGGGTCCAAAATCCTCCGGAAAATTATTTCTTGATGATGGAGCATCAGAAGCAATAATAAAAAGAGGTAAGAGCCTTCTGCCGTCTGGTATTTTAAAAATTGAAGGTAAATTTTCAAAAGGGCAACAAGTGACGTGTATTAATAATCACACTAAAAAGCCAATAGCTCGAGGCCTGATTTCTTACAATTCGGAAGAAATACAGTTGGTTAAGGGAAAAAAATCTGGCGAGATAGAAAGAATATTAGGTTACAAATATTCCGATGAAGTTATCAATAGAGACAACATGGTACTTCTATAGCTTCCTAAATAAAGTTTAAAGGGTCCAGATTTTCATTGTAATTTTCAGGGTTTTCCGTGGTTAACCCTCTTTGAGGTTTACGAAACTGGATACTTGATTCTTTTCTCTCAATTCTGATTCTACCACTTTTATTTTCATAAGCTACAAATTGAGATCCGTAGGTTTCTCTCGATATTGTATCTAGAATCATAGGAAAGTTTTTTGAGCCAATAAATATTGAGTGAATACATATTCCCAATTTTTTTGCTCTTTCTCGTTCTCGTCTTACTTCTGTATCACCGGACGTAGGGATCCCATCGGTTATAAAAAGAATATGTTTATTCCTCAAACCCCGACCCCTAAAATCTGTTATGGCGTCTTTAAGAGCATCTTCGTAATTTGTATTACCGGAACACTCAGTTTTCTTGGCGGAGTTTAGAATCATATCGTATTCCTTTGTAAAGAACTTCTCATCCGCAGGGGATATAAACTTAAATGATTTATGATTAAATTCTATATAGCCAACTCTCATCCTTTTTGTTCTGGCAAGTTCCAGAACGGCTTTAACTACGGATGAAGACCATTCGCTATATACTCCCATCATAGACGTGCTAACATCTCTCAGGATTGCTATCTCGCCCCCCATATTTTCTTTCTCGCGTTGATGAACTCTAGGTAATTGGGGAGAAAGATTCTTTGTCCAAATTGTTGCATCCATTGCATCCACATCCTCTATTTCGTAAAAGGAATTCATTCTTTTGTATCTTCTTGGTAGGCCGCCAGGATGCGTACCTCTTTTGGCTAAACTTCTTTGTATATTTCCTTCTAGGCACTTCATAACAATCTGAACATTTTGTGCTACATCTGCATCAAGCGGAACATGCGCTCTAGACGCATCGGTATCACCAGCCCTTTTTGATTTAGTTGCATAAACTTTTTCAGATAACGGAGCATTGTCCGTACTTCCTTCCTCGTCATTTTCACTCTTATTATCTGGGTTTGTAGGTATTTTTTTCTCTGAATCTATTGGTTTTGAATTATCATCACTAGTTAAATTATTTTGAAGCTCCTCTAGGGCTTCTAAAAAGGAGTCTTGAGCGGCATTTATTTGCTCCTCTGTTATATCTGAGTCTTTATCTTGATTGGATCCAGGTTGCTTATTAGGAGAATCTTTTTCAAAGTCGTCTCCTTCTCGTTTTTGCCTATTTTCTACTTCTTGCTCTTTTTTTTTTCCTTTTCAATTGCTTCAAGTTTTTGTTGAGCTAGCTCGTACAGCTCTTCAGGTATTCTGAAAGCTAACAAAAACTTTAATGCTTTAAGGTCGGACAAATCTGCAGTATCTCGTCCGTTCAAAATTGCATTAGCCTTAATTATTTTTATAGACTTTACTAGAAAAGTTCTGTCTGAGATAACAGAATTTGATTCATTCAGCCTCTGATCCTCAACAAGCCATGATACAAAACTAACAAGCCCCTCCTGAACTTCCACTGGAACGACAACTTTTTCAAATTGAGAATAGCTTTCATCCAACGCACTCTTTCCAACTTTTGTAATGAGATCATAAGAGCCGTTTCTTGTAGAGTACAAACTCACAATTTTTTTCACATCATCCCATTGTTTTGCATACGATAAGCCATCTGCATTAATTTGAATAACAAATCTATCAAGGTTCGCGGGATCCAGGGGTTCATTGTAGTATTCATCAGCAGTCGGATTACTTGTTGCAATTGCGGTGAGCAGGGGAATGGAGTCTTCTCCGTACTTTCTTTCATTCAATATTCTTAAGAGTACATTTAAAGATTCTCCTGGCGCTCTGGAGATATCGTCAAGTAGACATATTTCCGAAGTTAATATCCCTCCTTTAATGATATCTTGCCTAATCAGTTCGCCATTTTTTGTATCTTCTCTAGAAATTACAAGATCCCCAACCAATTCCGACAACCTTGTATCTCTATGCATTTGGTAAAAGAAGAAATTCAACTCGGCAGATTTAGAAATTATTTCCGATAACATAGTCTTTGCTGTACCCGGGGGTCCTTGAATGTAAATATGTTCCCTTGCGATAATTCCCAACAAGAGTGCAGTTTTAACATCGGTATGCCCAACTACCAGTTCGTCCATTTCGGCTCGTAATATTTCAAAAGAACTAGACATATAATCAATCCACGGTATGAATACTGTTACACTAATTTACATCAATAAGATTTCGTTTTCAATATTGTTATATTTTATGCTAGATTAGCCTCATGGGTTTAGAGGCTAAAATCGGGTATAAGTTTAAGAATAAAGATCTCCTTTTAGAGTCCATAACACACAAATCGTATGGCCATGAAAACAATAGCAATGACAATGAAAGGCTCGAATTCCTTGGAGATTCGGTGATTGGCTTTATAACTGCCAAATATTTATTTAAAATTTTCCCAGGCTATGATGAAGGTGATTTATCAAAGTTGAAGAATCAAATTGTTAGTTCTAAATCATTGTACAGAGTTGCAAAACGTCTTAGCCTCGGCAGCTTTCTTTTGTTGGGAAGAGGAGAATTGAGATCCAATGGAAGAACAAAGGAGTCGAACCTCTCGGGACTCTTCGAAGCGATTGTGGGTGCGATATATCTTGACTCTGGCATACGGGAGTCAGAGAAATTCTTAAATAAATTTCTTTTAAATGAAGATTTTTCGAAAACTATTGATGAAGATTACAAATCTATTTTGCAGATTATAAGCCAGAAACAATTTGGTTCTGTTCCAAAATATGAGGTCAATAAAGAAGTTGGACCACCTCATAATAGAATATTTCATGTTTCCGTATATATAGATGGTGTAAAACAATCTAGTGCAGTAGGTAAAAGCAAGAAGATTGCACAAAACAATTGTGCGAAGAAAATCTTAAAGAAACTCAAGAGTCTTTGATTATGCTGGAATCGATATTTAAATCGATAATTTTTTTTCTCAAAGAATCTTCGTCGAGTCCAAGCTTCTTGGATGAGCGTCCTACATCTCCCTTGTTTTTTATTAGCACTGATTCTATTAGGGGCTTGTCAATTTTATCTATAATAAACTTATATAGGTTAGTTTCAGGGAGGTCTGTGTCGTTGAATAGATTTTCAATTAATTTTAGATAATTAATTTTATTATTATCGTTCTCAGATTTATTAAATATCCTTGGCAAATGTTCTTTTATCGAATCTAGTGTTAATTCAGAGTCTGGCACCATAAGGACAAGTTTTTTAATTGAATTTTCCAACTCTCTAATGTTTCCTGGCCAATCATATTTGAGAAACACATTTAAGAAGCCATCGTTAATAGATTTAGATGATTCATCTTGATTCGCGTATTTAATAAGAAAAAAATCTATCAATAGAGGAATATCAGATTTTCGTTCTCTTAATGGAGGAAGTTCAATATTAATGGAATTCAATCTAAAGAATAAGTCTTCACGAAAATTTTTATTCTCTACTTCTTTCTCTAAACTCTTATTGGTAGAAGTGATAATTCTGCAATTAAACTTGACTGGTTTCTGTGCTCCTAGTCTATAAAATTTCCTTTCTTCCAAAACTCTTAAAATCTTGCTTTGGAGGTCATAAGACATGTCTCCAATCTCATCAAGCAGTATTGTTCCACCATTAGCCTCTTCAAATCTGCCAATCTTCTTACCTTGCGCTCCCGTAAAGGCTCCTTTCTCGTAACCAAATAGCTCACTCTCAAGCAGATCGCTAGGTATGGCAGTTATATTGATTTGAACATAATTTTTTGCGGAGTTTGGACTGCTTATATGTATTGCTTTAGCTACTAATTCTTTCCCAGTTCCGGATTCCCCAGTTATTAAGACTGTATGGTCAGATTGAGAAATTCTACCAATATCTTTAAAAATCTTTGTCATCTGGGGAGATTTACCAATTATATCGAAAGCACTATCTTTCTTGTCTTTTAAGTCATCTTCTAGCTCGATAATCTTGTTCGTATTTATCGAATTCTTTATAGCGCGGTCAATAGTTAATGCTAAATCTGAATTAAAATCAAAGGGTTTAGTTATATAATCATAGGCGCCATTTTTGATGGCATCAATAGCATTGGTCATCGTATCTTGAGCTGTAATTATAATAATAGAAGAATTATTACTTATCTCTTTTATTTTGTTTAAATACTCTAATGAGTTTCCGTCTGGCAAATTTATGTCTAGAAGTATTAATTCGAATGTAGATTTTTTTAAAACGGAATAGGTCTCAGATAATTTTCCTACACTATGCGTTGTATATCCTAGGTCCTCCAAATACATAGCCAATACTTTTTGTATGCTTTTTTCGTCATCGACAATAAGAATTGATTTATCCATAAGGCAATTATACCTAAGTCCTTAAAGTTAGTTTGCAGGTATGTAGATACTAAATACTACCCCATTGACTTTAGAGCGGGCTTCAATAAATCCTCCGAACTTATTTATGATTTTTTGGCTTAGAAATAATCCTATGCCCTGACCATTCTTTTTAGTTGAATAAAAAGGTTGAAAAACCTTATTAATTTCAGCTTCCTTGATACCTTGTCCTGAATCTTCGATGTTTATTTGTAAAAGATTCTTGTTATTTAATTTAAAGTCCTTAATCCTCTTAGTCGAGATACGAATTTCTCCCTTTGTGTCTATAGAATCGTAAGCATTTTTTACGACATTCAACAATACTATACGAAGCAATTCTTTGTCACATAATATATTGACTGCTTCAGATTCAAAAGATACGAAGATAGCAACATCTTTTTTGTCGTATTCTTTTGAACAAATATTGATTACCTCATCGAGTAGCTCGTTTATATTTGTTTCGCTGAAAGTGGCGGGAGAATGAGGCTGAAGATGTTTAAAGGTATTAACCAATTCTGATAATCGTACCGCTTCTTTTTCTATTATGTCAGAACATTCTTTAATCGTATCTGAAGATCTGTCTTGGGAGTTAATCAACTGTGCAGCCCCTTTTATTCCAGCTAGAGGGTTTTTGATTTCATGAGCAAGTCCATAAAAAAGTTGACTCATTAATTCTTCTTCTTCGTCAAGCTTTGTTTTTTTGTTTAGCAAGTGCATCCCCTCAAGATTTGTAAATTGTATTAATATGTAATCAAGCTCAGGAGGTGTGTTCTCATAATTAAGGATTGGTCTTACGTAGACAGAAATAATATTTTCTTTGTTAAACATATCTCTAATCTTAATTTCGTTGATATATTTTGTTTTTTGATCAATTTTTATGGTGCTTATCAGGTCTCCAATTTGCTTATCAAATAAATTAATATCATTATCTTTTTTAAATCGTTGACTAGAAATTCCAATTATGTTTTCAGCTTCCTGATTCATGAATACAAAATTTGATTCTGAATCTAGCAATATTATTCCTTCTCTGATGTTGTCTAATATGAGATTTTTAAAATCGATACCGGCTTCCTTCAAATGGAATCCTCTATAGGAATTAGTAACGGATTGCTACCAACAAATTTCAATTTCTTCATTTTGCTAATAGCTTTATTTACAGTATGGAACTTGTTTTTCTTAGTTAGAATAATGACAGGTACGCCTTTGATTTTCGAATCCTCACTATTCTGAATTATTTTATCTATACTTATTTTATATTGGCCAAGAATGCTTGTTATTCTTCCCAAATTACCACTTTTATCTTGGAGGTCTATTCTTAAGTAAAATTTACTCTCCAAATTATCTATCTTATACACACTTAGTTTTTTTGTTTCATTAATCTTTATATTGCAATCTTCTCTTGATATTCTGATGATGTCCGATACGACAGCAGATGCGGTAGGAAGCATTCCAGCGCCATATCCATAACTCATAAATGGTCCAAGATTTTTAGAATTTACGAGGATTGCATTAAATTCGTTATTAACATTAGCTAATGGGTTGTCTTGTCTAACCAAAACTGGATGAACTCTTGCATCTAAATTGTTCTTCAATATTCTGCCAATGCCTAGAAGTTTTATTTTGTAGCCTAATTTTTCTGAACAATCCAAGTCGTAAGATGTAATGCTCTCAATTCCCTGAACAAACATGTCTTTTAATTTTACATCTAATCCAAAACATGTTTTACATAACACGACAACCTTATGAGATGTATCCTTTCCATTGATGTCTAGTGTTGGATCAATCTCGGCGAAACCCGCCTTTTGAGCTGCTTTTATAGCATCTTGAAATTCTATTTTTTTTGACATTAACGAGAGAACATAATTGCATGTACCGTTCATAATTCCTTGAAAAGAAAGAACGTTATTCATTAGAATCGAATCCTGAATAGCTCCTATAATAGGTATTCCTCCACCAACACTTGCTTCGTAGCCAATCTTTTTTCCGGTTTTACTTAGAAGTTTATCTAGATTCTTACCGTGTTCGGCCAGCAGTGCTTTGTTGGCTGTTATTAAATCTTTTCCATTTTTAATTGCATCTTCTGAAATCTTGTACGCAACTTTGGTTCCGCCAATGAGCTCTATAACTATATCAATATTATTATCTCTTGTAATTACTCTAAAATCTTTGGTAAATCGAGAATTGGGAATTTTTAATTTCCTTTTTGAAGATTCTGATATATCACAACAGCGAACTATTTTGATATCAATACCGTATAATTTTTTTATTCGGCCTCTTCTTTCGTTAAGAATCTTGTAGACGCCAGATCCGATTGTTCCTAGACCAATAATTCCTATATTAACTTTTTTCATAATCATACAATTGAAAAAAACTGAGTTGGATATATTCTAACAAATTATATTTCTTTATAAAAGAAAAGGGGCCGTAGCTCAGCTGGGAGAGCGCTTGGATGGCATTCAAGAGGTCGAGGGTTCGATCCCCTTCGGCTCCAAGATATTATGTAGAAGTTATAACATTTCCAAACTTTCTTTTATCCTTCTCATGCCTTCTTTGATATCTGACATTGAAGTGGCATAGGAAATTCTTATATGATCATCTGAGCCGAATTCGATTCCAGGTACCACAGCAACTTTTGCAACATCCAGCAAGAAATCTGATATTTCGATTGAATTTGAAATTGTTTTACCATTATATCTCTTGCCAAAAAAACTTGAGATATCTGGGAATACATAAAAGGCACCTTCTGGTAATACGCATTCAATCCCATCAATTTTATTTAGAGACGAAGTAATATAGTCCCTTCTTTCTCTAAACTCTTCAATCATGGGTTTGATTGCATTTTGCGAACCACTGAAAGCTTCTTCTGCAGCTTTTTGTGATATTGAAGTTGGATTCGATGTTGATTGTCCAGATAAATTATTCATTGCGGAAATTACTTTCGAGTTTCCCGCTGCATATCCTATTCTCCAACCAGTCATTGAATAAGTCTTTGACACACCATTGACAAGTATGGTGTTTTCTTTAACCTCATTTCCCAATTGAGGAAAGGAAGTATGCTTCTCATCTTTATATATAATTTTATCGTAAATTTCATCTGATATTATTATCAGATTATTCTCTAGGGCGACCTCAGCAAATTCTTCGAGTTCCTGCCTACTGTATGTTGTTCCTGTTGGATTCGCAGGATAATTTAAAACCAAAATTTTTGTCTTGTTAGTTATTGCATCTTTCATTTGCTTCTTTGAAATTTTAAAATTTGATTCCTGTGATCCCTGTAAAATTACTGGGTTACCTCCAGCGATTTTAACTTGCTCAGGGTATGAGACCCAGTAAGGGGAGGGAATTAAGACGTCGTCCCCTTTATCCACTAAAACTTGGAAAAGGTTGTACAGTACATGTTTTGCTCCTGAACCAACCAGTACTTCATTAGTTTTGTATCTTAAATTATAATCGACCTCTATTTTTTTAATTATAGATTCCTTAAGCTCGTTAGTTCCACCTGCGGCTGTATATTTGGTAAAACCCGAATCAATTGATTCTTTCGCGGCATCTTTGATGTTATCAGGTGTGTCAAAGTCAGGTTCACCCGCACCAAAACCAATAACGTCTACTCCTTGCGATCTTAGCTCTTTTGCTTTAGCTGTTATCGCTAGAGTTGCAGATGGTTTTAAAGTTTTGGCCAATTTTGAAAGTTTCATTCTTTATACTTTTCTCTTTAGTCTCTTTTTTAGGGCATTTTCTACAATCTTAGGAACAAAAGCTTCTGCACTTCCACCTAGCCTTATTATATCTTTAATAAGCGAAGAGCTAATGTGAGAATAATGTGCATCGGCAACCATAAAAATTGTTTCGATTCTTGGGTCAAGTTTATTGTTGGATGTTGCCATCTGCATTTCATATTCAAAATCTTGTACGGTCCTCATCCCTCTTAGTATAGTAGTAATTTTTTTCTTTCTTGCATAATGAACGAGAAGACCTTCAAAGCTATCAACTTGAACTTTTTTGCTCTTTTGAAACACTTTCTTTATCGCTTTAACACGTTCATCGATATCTAAAATTGAATCTTTATTCGAATTTACAGCTACAGCAACTATAATTTTGTCGAAACATTTTAGTGCTCGATTAACAATGTTGACATGACCATTTGTCAGTGGATCAAAACTTCCTGGATAAATTACGGATCTTTTCATATTAACTAGACCAACAAAATGTTATATATTTGTCCTTATACTTCTTTACTCTATAAAAACTCACATCGATTTGAATTTCTTCTTCTTTTGGATGTTCGCAAACGACTACCCCATTACTAACTGACAATTTCAATGCAGTTCTAATAATACCATTAACTGTTTTTTCATCAAAATATGAGTAGGGAGGGTCGATAAAAATTAGGTCAAATTTCTTATTCTGTTTTCCAAGTTCCCTTAAAGCAACAGCAAAATCTCTTTTTATAACAGTTGAGCTATTATCAAATTCACATTTCTTTAAATTTTCCTTAATAGATTTGATAGAAGCAGGATTAATATCTATGAATGTAGCGTGCCGTGCCCCCATGCTAAGTGCCTCTATACCTAGAGATCCACTTCCGGCAAAGATATCCAATACATCCATACCATGAACCGAGACAAGTATGTCGAAGATCATCTTCCTAACTTTGCTTGTTTTTGGCCTAACCAAATTACGGCTTGGCACCTTTAGTCTGAAACCTTTTTTTGAACCATTACATACTGTTAACATGAGTGTTGCATTATTTCTTTAAAAATAAATTCTCAGCTTCTTTTAATAGATTTTTCATCAAATACATACTAGTTTCCCAGAAGTCGTTTTTGGATATATTAATCCCTACTCTCCGTACAAGAACTTCAGGAGAATCTGTGCCCCCTGAGGAAAGAAGGGCTAAATATTTATTTGCAAATCCGTCTTCATCTTCTCTGTATTTAGCAAATAATCCGTGCACTAGTAGTTCTCCAAATGCGTACGAATAGCAGTAGAAAGGTGAGTGAATAAAGTGGGGTATGTACATCCACCAGCATTTATAAAAATCTGTAATTTTTATTGAATTTCCGAACATCTTTTTGTTTGCTTTAGTCCATGCCGAATCAAATTCAATTGAGGATAATTCTCCACGATCTTTTCTTTTTTGATGAATTTCCAATTCAAAGTTTGTCATTACAATTTGTCTGAACACCGTAGCGAAAATGTCTTCAAGCTTGGAGCAAATTATGTATAATTTTTCCCGGTTTCTTTTTTCTTTTGAAAGTAGTTTGTTAAAAACAAGCATTTCAGCGAATACGCTCGCAGTTTCTGCGGTTGTCAAAGGAGTGTTTTGTTGAAAATATCCATTCCTCCTTGAAAGGTATTGATGAATGCCGTGACCAAGTTCATGAGCAAGAGTCATAACATCCCTCGTCTTTCCAGTAAAATTAACCAAGATGTAGGGATGTACCGAAGGGACACAAGAATGACTAAATGCACCACCTCGTTTACCACTTCTTAATGAGTAATCTATCCATTTTTTTTCAAAGAAAAGTAATGCGATTCTACGCATTTTGGGGGAGAACTCCTCAAAAGATTCCAGGATAATCTCTTTTGCATCATTAAAAGAATATTTTTTTGATGAGTGACCCAGAGGGGCATATCTGTCATAATCTTTAAAATTCTTGATTTTTAATAACTTACTCTTTAGCTTGTAGTATCTTTGTGCTATAAAGTTGTATTTGTTACATGTTTCTATCAAAGCGCGTACGGTTTTACCGGATATTTCGTTTGATAAGTTTCTTGATTCGATAGGCTCTTTGTATCCCCTCAAATCATTTGTAATTTTTGAGTCACTAAGGATTTGGTTCAATATAAAAGTCAAGAGCTTTCTTTCGGACTTTAATCCTTTAGTTAGAGACTCTGCGGCTTTAAATCTAACGGACCTATTGTGGTCATATAGCAATGAAAGTATTTCAGTTTCGGTAAGGGTTCTATTTCTTTTATTGATTTTTATATGAAAATCAACATTGTTCAATGTCTGATCAAAGAGTCTATTGAATGCTTTTGATGATGTAAGTGATTTTTGATCAAGAATTCTTTCTTCGGGTTCGCTGAGCATAAATTTTTTGTATTTTCTCTCAGATTTTAGTAAATGTGAATAATCTTTTAGCACAGGAGAGGTATATATTCTTTTTGCATTTTTCTCTTTTATTTTGTTCCAATCGAGAAAAAAGAAGAGCAGATTTTTCCTAACGGATGCTACCTTTTCGCTTGTTTCTTGGTAAAATTTGGATATTTTTTCATTGTTTGTATCCGTAGCAAACAGTAATGATGCGTAGGATGAAAGCTTCCCAAGACCTTCATAGATTTTCTCTAGCTCTGTAATTGATTTCAATATGAGCCGAGGAGATGTTTTGTCATTGATTTTTTTTCCATATGCCTTATTAAATTTTATAGCCGCTTTTTCGAGCTTATTAAAATCAGTTTTAATTTTCTTCGAATTTATTCCAGTGTATAAGTCATTTAAGTTCCATTCCATTCTAATAACCCTCCTTGCTAGCACCTTTATGTTATTCGCCTTGAAGAACTTCCTTTGCGATTCTACTAATGGTTGCATTGTCAGAATCAGAAGATAGTGCATGAATCGATTCTTTGATTAACTCCCCAATGCTGGTTTCTTTATTTGAACTTAAGTTTTTATAAATTTTCATAATTTCTTTTTTTACTTCTTCTTCAGGCATTTGTTTTGGCATATACTTTAAAAGTATTTCAAGCTCGCTTTCTTCAATTTCTTTCAAATCATTTCTGTTATTTTTATCGTACATAGTTATAGCTTCGCGTCTTCTTTTTATCTCTTTCTGAATTATTCTGATTACATCTTTAGTGTCCCCGGATATTTTCCCCTTCTGATTACTAATAGCAGCAAGTATCCCTCGAATAGTATTTGCTACTATTTTATCTTTTGCGATAATTGATTTTTTTAAATCTTCCTTGAGTTTTTCGAGCATAGAACTAATTTAACTTATTTTTATACAATCTCCATTTGTAATTGAAAACAAGGCATGGTCCTGGTTTTGTTTGCTTAATAAGTTTTGACTGGTAGCCGTTATAAAACACTGGGTGTTGATTTTTGTTACAAAATTATAAAAAAATCTAACTCTCTTTTGATCAAACTCGTTTCCAATTTCATCAATAAGTATCAAAGGGAAATTGCCCTCAATTTTTTTTAAAATCAGTATTTCTGATATCTTTATGGCTAAAGCAACTGTTTTTTTCTCTCCCTCGGACCCAAAATTGAAAATATCAGCTTTCTTTACCAGGAAACTAATTTTATCTTTATGAGATCCAGTTGAAGCATTTCCTAACATCTTGTCCCGCACTCGATTATGACGCAAGGCTTTTTTAAGCTTGTCCACTTCAATCGAGTCACTATTAAAATCTAGATTTATTACAAAGTCATTATCTAGTTTTTTTATAACCTGGTTTGTAATATCAATAATTCTTGATATCCACAATCTTCGATTTAGCGAAACTTTATTGGATAATTTGATTAATCGCTCATCAATAAAATCTAAAAGTTCATCGCTCTTTGTTGTTCTTAAAGTTTCATTTTTTCTTTTTATCTCTTTATTGTAATTTCTTATCAATACTTTGTACTCGCTACTGAGATTGGAAATAATCGAATCTAGACAATCTCGTCTCGGCTTGAAAGATTGTGCCAAATTGTAACTTAAATCTTTATCGAAAATAACTGTAGACACTAGTTTCTTTATTTTACTTCTGCTATTAGTTTTCTTGCCATTAAGTTCCAATTTTTTTTTATCATCAAGAATTGCAAATTTGATCTGGTTTGTATGAAATTTGTCAGAAATTTCCCCACTTATCTCAAGGGAATCTTGATTAAATTTTATTAAATCCCTTGATTTTGAATTTCTAAACGTCTGCCCATTCATTAGGGTCCACACAGCTTCAAGCAGATTGGTTTTGCCTTGACCATTGTCTCCCAAGAAAATATTAATCCTAGGATTTAGGTTCATTTTGGTTGCCGAATAATTTCTAAAATTTTTAAGAGAAATAAAGTCTAATTTCATTTTTTATTACAAATTGTATTAATGGCTTGAACTATTATAACCCATTGGTAATCTAATGAAATATGGTAATAGATTTGACGATTGAAGATTTAGGGGTCAAAGATGCAGGGAAGGGCTTTGCCAGAATTTCTAGTGCCAAAATGTCGCAATTGGGCGTAGCACCACTAGATATTGTCGAAATTTGCGGTCAAAGGAAATCAGCCATTAGGATTATGCCAATTAGTTCTGGTAAAAATGAACATCTTGATTCAATAAAAATTGACGGGATTACAAGGCAAAACATCCAATCGACGATTAACGATAAAGTAACATTAAAAAAGATACAATTATTGAATACGAACAAAATTGTTCTTAGTCCTATCAATACAAAATCTTTGCTTTTTTTAAATGATACAAAAATTTTGTTACCCAAACTCGATGGCTACGTTGTGACTTCTGGAGATAAATTAGTCGTTAGACTCCCAGGGGCTAAATCTGAGGAGTTCAAAATCCTTTCAACGAGTCCCTCATCTCCTTCTGTGGTCAATTCGAAAACGACCATTGAAATCAAGAGGCTTAAGCAGTCTGAATCACATAAAAGAATTACCACCTATGATGATGTTGGTGGTCTAAAGGAACAATTGAAAAATGTTAAAGATTTAATTGGACTACCACTAAAACATCCTGAAATTTTTTCGAGATTAGGTATCGAACCACCCAAGGGTATATTGCTGGTTGGTCCCCCTGGTACTGGGAAGACGCTCTTGGCTCGTGCGGTGGCTCAAGAATGTGGTGTTAATTTTAAATTAGTAAACGGTCCTGAAGTAGTTAGAAAATTTTATGGTGAGAGCGAGGCTTTATTGAGAGACATATTTCAAAATGCTTCTGATAATCAACCATCGATTATTTTCATAGATGAGATAGATGCTCTTGCGCCAAAAAGAGATCGGGTCCAGGGTGAAGTTGAAAAAAGGATAGTTGGACAACTTTTAGCTTTAATGGATGGATTACAAGATAGAGGCAGGGTTGTAGTTCTTGCAGCTACAAATATGCCCAATTTGATAGATTCCGCACTAAGAAGACCAGGTAGATTCGATAAGGAAATTTTATTAGACCCACCAAACGCTCTTGGGAGAAAAGAGATACTTGAAATCCACACTCGAGGTATGCCCTTGGATAAAGATGTGGATTTAGAATTAATTGCAAATATTACATCGGGTTTTGTTGGCGCTGATATCGAAATGCTATGTAAAGATGCTGCTCTTTTTTCCATACGGGAAGTAACAAAGAAAGACGTTATAGACTACGAAATTCTTGATTCGATTACTGTTTCGTACGGAGACTTCATGGAGGCACTTAAGAATATTAAGCCTTCGGCAATAAGAGAAATTTTTGTCGAGATACCAAAAGTAACTTGGCAAGAAATAGGAGGGTTGACCAAAGTAAAGAAAACTCTCGAAAATGTTGTTATTAATCCAATTAAGAATACAAAGAAAAGTGTGAAGATGCCCAAAGGTATTATGTTGTATGGCCCTCCGGGTACGGGGAAGACTATGTTAGCAAAGGCTTTGGCTAATGTAAGTGGATTAAGTTTTATTTCGGTAAAAGGCCCTGAGCTTATGTCGAAATATCTCGGAGAGTCGGAACAGCTCGTCAGAGACTTTTTTTACAAAGCCAGGCAAGTATCACCATCAATTTTGTTTTTTGATGAAATCGATTCAATTTGCTCTGTCAACTTTGAAAAAGAATCTACAACCTCAACAAGCCATAGAGTGTTAAGTCAGTTTCTTCTTGAAATTGATGGCTTTAAGGATTTGAGTAATGTAATTGTTTTGGCAGCAACGAACAAAATCCATTCAATTGATAAATCTTTGTTGAGATCGGGTAGGTTTGATTTGCTTTTGGAGACAACTAATCCAGATACACAAGAACTAAAAGAAATTTTAGAAATAAAAAAAGAATCAAGAAATATTAATTTTAATTTTGATTCTTCCCTAGGTGACTCCATCAAAGATTTTAATGGAGCTGATATTGATACAATGCTTAATCTAGCGATCCAATTTAGTGAGGATGCGACTTTAGATTATAATCATATAGAGAGAGCTATTGATGAGATTAGAAAAAGAAAAGAAATTTGATTTTTTCTTTATTCTTGTACTATTTTTAATCTTGTTCCCATTCCAATATGTTTATTCTGGGAGTTCCGACGTTGATAACGAGGATAGTAAGGATCTTCGTATTGATTATACTAAAACTGAAATAGACTACCTGGTGAGATCAAATGCAGATTTAAACTATGATGAACAAATTGATCTTTATTCCGCATACTTTTTAGGCGTCCCCTACAAGAGCCATACTCTGGTTGGAGATAAGAACACTACAGAAAAGTTAGTTGTCAATCTAGAGGGTATGGATTGTTTTACCTACTTGGACTATGTCCATTCTTTGGTTGGATCAAAAGATTATGAAGATTTCATTGATAAGCTCAAGTTGACTAGATATAAGGGAGGAGTTGTTAGTTTTGAAACAAGAAACCATTTTTTTTATGATTGGAGTTTGAACGTCTTTCTGATTGATGATGTTACAAAAGAACTATTTCCAAAAAGAGCTACAACCGTTATAAAGAAGCTTAATAAAAAAAGTGATGGTTCATTATTTCTTGAAGGCATACCAGTACGAGAAGTTGAAATTTCGTACATCAAGCCAAGTTTTCTCACTAATAATTATTTAGACAAACTTGCTCATCGCGATTACATTGGCATATATTCTGAACAAGAGGGGCTTGATGTGTCACACGTTGGAATTCTTATCAGGAAAAACGGTAAACTTTATTTTCGACACGCATCTAACAGGTCTGGTATTGACTCTGTAGTTGATATAGATTTTGTAAAATACATAAAGGATAAGCCAGGTATAATTGTTTACAGGTACTAGGAGTATAGAATGTCAGATTTATCAAAAAGTAAAAAGATTGTTGAGAATGCATCGGACTCAAGACAATTAACCGCATTGATTAAAGAACTAAATAATGCTATACGTGGTCTAAAGCCTGTAGATGAGTATCTGACACGATTCTCAAAAGCTAAAGAAGTTTTAGGAAAGGAATCTGTTGATCTTGGGGAAATAGTGGACCAGAAAAAGATTAATCTCCATAATTCCCTGGTTGATATTGGTAAGTTCGTGCAATCTGCACTTGACAGTATCCCTATCGATGAAGAAGAGCTAGATGTTGCGGTAGAGCAACTTATAAAATTTACTCACACCAAAGAACATGCCATAGAATATGCTGAAAAAGAATTAAGGGGCCAAGCTCCAGATTCATATTGGTTTAAGTATTGGACTGGTCTATTGCAGCGTCTGAAAGAAATGAGCTAAAGTTTTGGCATTAGTTCGTTACTTAAAGTAGCCATAGTTTTTAATATTTCATCTTTATCTGGCGTTATAAAATCTAATACTACTTCTTTTATGTCTAATTTTTTGTAAGATAGTATTGCCCGAAAAACTTTATCTTTAGATCCAATCAATACTGTTGATGGATTATCGGAATTATTATCAGTGGTAAGTTGAATTCTATTTCGCAGAGAAATATCATAATTAACTGTGTCGACTCCCTTTTGTTCTGCAGAGTTCTTTAAATAACTAATTTTATCTTTTAGCTCGTCGGGATTTAACCATATAGGTTGCCAGCCGTCTACAAGTTCAAGTGCTCTATCGATTGCTTGATTCGAGCTACCACCCATATATATGGGGAAGTTTTTTTGTTTTGGTTTTGGACGAAATGAGACATTCTTAAAAGAATAGTACTTTCCATGAAAACTGGATGGGTTTGTTTCCCATAGAGTTTTAATGATCTTTATGTACTCACTGGTTCTATCGGCTCTTTCATTGTATGGGGCATTCAGTATTTTGAACTCTTCTTCCATCCAACCAGCAGCAACAGTACAAATCAATCTGCCATTGCAAAGGCAATCTAATGTTGAAAGCATTTTAGCTACGATGAGAGGGTTTCTATAGGGGAGAATGATTGCGCTAGTTCCGAGTGTTATCTTGCTGGTATTTTGTGAAATTGCCGTAAGCATTACAAAGGGGTCTGGAAAGATATCGGCAAATCTGCCTTCCCATTCTTGAGGAATAATTACATGGTCACTAGCCCATACAGACCCAAAACCTAATTCTTCAGCCCTGATAGCAATTTCAAGCTGATCTTCAATGTCTATATTCTTTAAAATTGGTAGGGCAATACCAAGATTCATTCTACTTATTAAACTGAAGTTTAATTTTTTGTCAATAATTGATTTATAATTAAATGAAAATTTATAATTAATATTGCTGTTATGAATAAGAACAATTCTTTATTTTCTTTGCTCGTGAATCACAAGAAGAATATCTTTTTTGGGATTATAGGCCTTACTATGGTTAATGGAATAATGTTGATAATACCTTTGATCATTGGTGATGTAACAATGGAGCTCACGGCGATTAAATCTTCACAAAATTCTACAGATGTAATTAGGCAATCAGCTTTCTATTTATTGATATGTGGAATAATAATGGCCTTCTTTAGATTCGTATGGAGATATTTCCTAATGGGAACTGCAAGGAGAATTGAGAAAGATTTAAGAGATAGATATTTTTTTAAACTTCAAAGACTTCCTATGGGGTTCTTTAATACTCATAACGCGGGTGATTTAATGGCGCGAGGAGTTAACGACATAGAAACTATAAAGATGGCATGTGGATTTGGTGTCGTCCTAGTGTACGATGGGGTTCTATTGTTAGGATTTATATTTATATCGATGTTTTTAATTTCACCGGAATTCGCAACATATACATCAATCCCGTTTATATTAATGGCTGTTTTGATAATTAAATATGGAGGTGCCATACAAAATCTTTTTCTTAATGTTCAAGAGGCTTTCTCTACACTCACTGAAGAAGCAAGAAAAATTATATTTTCAATCAAAGCTATCAAGTCATTAAATGATCAAGAGAATCAGATTGATAAATTTTCTATAAAAAGCAAGTCTTATGAATTTGAGAATATGCAATTAATTAAGATATGGGCTGGATACCAGCCTCTAATAACTTTTTTTACTGGTATATCGATATTGATATTAATTTTTATGGGTAGCAATATGGTTTATGACAATAAAATTACAATAGGGGAATTTTCTTCCCTAATGCTCTATCTCACAATGCTTAGTTGGCCAGTTATTGCAATGGGTATGGCTGTAGACCATATAAAACGTGGCAGTGCATCCATTTCAAGAGTCAGAGAGATAATCAACGAACCGGAAGAAGATGATGAGGCAATTTTGGAAGATTTAAGCCAAATTCAAAAGATACAATTTAAAAATACAAATTTTTCGTATGATTCTTCAGCAAGCTTGAAGAGCCTTTCTTTTGTTGTTACAAGAGGATCTAGTCTGGGCATAACTGGAAAAACAGGTTCTGGAAAATCTACCTTGTTAAACTTAATACTAAAGTTCGATAAAGCGGAAAATATATATATAAATGATATCAGTGTTAACAAGATTAAAAAATCATCAATAAGATCAAAAATATTATATGTACCTCAAGAGCCTACAATTTTTTCAGGGACCATAAGAGAAAATGTGAGTTTCTTTGATAAAAACGTTAAAGATGAAAAAGTCATGAAATCTTTGGTGATCTCAAATTTTATTGACGACTTACGAAATCTACCTAATGGCTTAGATTCCCTTGTAGGCGAAAGAGGATTAAGCCTTTCAGGCGGTCAGCGCCAACGACTATGTCTAGCCAGAGCTCTTTATCAAAATCCTGATGTATTAATGCTAGATGACAATCTGGCGTCTCTGGACGTTGATACGGAGCTGTCAATTCTTAGGAATCTAAAAAAGCATTTTTCAGAGAAAATTCTTATTGTTGTATCCTCGAGAATCTCATCTGTTTATTCTTTTGATAATATTTTAGTTCTTGATAATGGGAAAATCGTACAACATGGTAGTTCAGATTATTTGGAAACGACAGATGGCCTCTTTCAAGACTTAATTAAAATCCAACGAATATTACCGAGAGAGAGTTGATATATGTCCCGTGATACAAATATATTAAAATGGCTATTGTCTTTTTCTAAACCATTTACAAAGTGGCTCTTACTAGCTTTTGTTTCGATGATTATTGTTGCCTGCTTCGAGGTGGCAATTCCGTACAAGATAAAGGAGATTGTCGATGGTCTAATTTCGGAAAATATTAGCAAAGATATGATATTCTCAGTCTCACTTTATGTTTTGCTGTTCATTGTTGGTATTTTAATATTCAGTACCTTCTTTAGTTACATATTAAATATAACTGGTCAAAAAATTATGAACGAAATACGGATGACCACGTTTAATCATATCGTCTCTTTGCCTCAATCTTTTTTCGATCAGCAAAATGTGGGAAGGGTTACGACTAGAATTACAAATGATGTGAACGTACTCAATGAGTTCTACACAAATGTCCTAGTGCAATTCCTCAAAGAAGTATTGGTCTTTGTTGGAATATTGATAGTTATGTTCAGCTTTAATTCTTATCTTACTCTGATAATGATTGGTGTTAATGTTTTTATTATAATATTTGCCTTGTTGTACAAACGAAGACTACGGAGAGTATATGCAAAATTAAGATTGACCATTGCTCAATTGAATTCATTTATCAATGAGTCAATTCGAGCCATATCTCTACTGAAGATTTACAACAAAGAGAATCTAAATTACTCCAGGTTCGAAGAATACAGCAGTAATAATTATGATGCCAACATGGAGCAGATGTATACGTTTGCTATTTTTAGACCTTTGATAGAGTTTATGTACGTATTTTCTGTTGCGTTAGTAGTTTGGATTGGAGGTGATTTGGTAATATCCGCGTCTCTTTCCATAGGCGCATTATTGGCAATTATCTTTTATATCAGGATGATATTCAGACCAATATTAGAGCTCGCGGACAAATACAATATTCTTCAATCCGCCTTAGCTGCTAGTGAGAATATATTCGCAATAATAAATACTCCCTCTGAGCCGACCGGAGCAAGAAATTTTGATGGAAACTTTGAAACAATTAAGTTTGATAATGTATCGTTTTCCTATGATGACGAGACGTGGGTGCTTAAGGACTTTAATTTGGAGATTCAAAAAGGACAATCGCTAGTTTTGCTTGGACCAACAGGATCAGGAAAAACAACTATTGTGAATTTGCTTCTTGGATTTTATGTCCCCCAAAAGGGCACTATCTACATAGACGATGAACCTCTATCATCGTTCAATCTAAACAGCATACGAGAAAACTTTTCCGTAATCATGCAAGACACACCTTTGTTTGATAACGTTCCTCACGAAGGGGCCTACCATGATATTAAAGAGATTCAATCTCAGGGAGAAAAACAAATTGACAATATAAAGACAATAATGAGCAAGCCATTTCATGTTGTCATCCTGGATGAAGCAACCTCAAATCTCGATTTAGATTTAGAAAGACATGTGAAAGAATATTTAGATGGCATAGCAGGTAAAACATCAATCCTAATAGCACACAGATTGAATTTGATTAAGGATTCGAATGAAATTGTAGTTCTGAAAAATGGAAAAATAATAGAAAAAGGAGCCCACACGGAACTTAGTAAAGAGGAAGGAGAGTACAGTAAGATTTTTCAGCTCAACCGTAAGTTCTACGAAGAGTAGCTTTCTTGTTTTCAATATTCGTTGTATAATGGATTCTTTGAATCGGGGTGTAGCGCAGCTGGTAGCGCACCTGTTTTGGGAACAGGGGGTCGGAGGTTCGAGCCCTCTCACCCCGATTACATATCCTTCCTTTCTACAAAAATCAGTCCAAAGATTATACTCTTCGTCTAATTTAAGTTTAGTTGAATATTTGTAAATAATCTGTTTGTGACTTTCTTTCGAATGCTTTTTTGATAAAATCTCAAAGCATATGTATGGCGCATAATAGAAAGTTGCTCTTTTACAGACAAGTTTACTTTCGTACTTTCTTTTTGGACCGGAGAATTCTTAATAGTTAGTCCCCAGTTATTTGTTAGACTAGCCTTTAGCATATCCAAATACCTCCTCTAAAAAGATATTCGAACTTTTAACGCATGTTCTATGCGTGCCTTTTAACCCATGACATATGGAGGCTTTTGACTCATGTCCTATGAGGGTCTTTTTCCCCATGACCTATGGACTGATTATTATATCAAATATTAATTGAATTTCACCTATAAATAATGGAAGATAAAATGATTAAAGATGCGCCAGTAGCTCAGCTGGATAGAGCAACGGACTTCTAATCCGTAGGTCGGGGGTTCGAATCCCTCTTGGCGCGAGATTTCTATGGTGGATGTAGCTCAGGGGTAGAGCATCGGTTTGTGGTTCCGAGGGTCGCGGGTTCAAATCCCGTCTTCCACCCTTATTTTTCGACTTTATGTCGTATAAAGAGAATTTAAATTTATGTAATCGTGACCGATATCGTTGGTTAGCATGAAGGCAGAATGTCCTCCGATATTTAGATCAATAGTGATTTTTACTTCCTTTTTTTTCATTAGTTTTTTTGCCAAAGTTATGTTCTGATTAGACTGACCATCTCTCACGATTTTAATCTTTTCAACGTAGATATCTATTTTATCTTGCTTTATGTAGTTTATTTCTGTTGCACCTACTGATGCAATTATTCTTCCCCAGTTTGGATCCGAACCATATAGTGCGGTCTTAAACAACAAAGAGTTTGCAACTTTTCTTGCAATTGTGTCGGCACTAACTTTGGATTTCGCTCCTTTCACGACAATTTCACACACTTTAGTTGCACCTTCACCGTCTTTAACAATTAATTTTGCTAGTTCGTAAAATATATTTTGAATTTCCCTCTTTACTTTATTGAGATATTGACTTTTATTGTTTATTGATTTATTTCCAGCCATTCCATTCGAGAGGGCTATCACGGTATCATTTGTGGACATATCTCCATCAACACTAATGCAATTAAATGATGTAGCAATGGCTTCATCAATTAAGCTTTTAAATGTACTCTTGTTAAACTTCAAATCTGTTACAAAAAAGCATAGCATTGTAGCCATACCCGGATGTATCATTCCTGCACCTTTAGCAATACCTAGCAAGTTTCCGGAAGAATTTCCAAGCTTGATTTTGCTATGTTGAAATTTAATAAATTTATCTGTGGTCTGAATAGATTCCGCAAATTTCCTATAGGAGCTTGCATTTAAGGAGGTTAGGAGTTTATCCATGTTTTTGTTTATTTTCTTATAGTCCAACTGAACCCCTATGATGCCTGTTGAAGATGGAAAAAAATTGTCAACGTGCAAATCAGTTTTTTTTGCAAGCTCTTCCAATATTTTTTTGGTAGCTACGATTCCTTTTGTACCAGTGCAAGAATTAGCATTCCCACTATTAACGATAACCCCGTGAATCTTATCTATCTTGACTATTTTTTTACCTATTTCGAGAGGGGCCGCTATTACTTTATTTCTGGTAAACACTGCATGGGATAAACATTCTTTTTCCGAAAGAATCAAACCTAAATCCTTCTTGTTGGACTTTTTAAGTCCACAACTAATACCAGAGAATTTAAAACCTTCTACTTTAATCATTGCTAGTCTAAGTATTGAACAGAATTGAACTGTTTTCCAGAGTGAAATTCGCTAAAGGCAATAATGGTTTTAATTAAATTGAGTTTTGCATCGTTATCTCTTGTAATATTTCTTAAATCAATCTTGTCGCTTATTTTTCTAGAATTAATATTCTGATTGTCGCAGTTGTAACAGATGTTGCCTCCATTTTCAATATCAAAGAAATTAATCTCTTGGAGTTCTTTTTGACATTTAAAGCATTTTTTTATATCGGGTGCTATACCTAGATCTTTAAGATATCTTAGTTGAAATTTGATAACTTCGTTTAAACATAAAGATAGATTGTTCTTGTCATTTCTTAGGAAGAAGTTTTCTAGATAATTAAATTTCTTTCTACTTGGGTTTTCTTGAATCTCAAAATTCTCTATGTATTCATTGACAAGCGATGACAGAACCGTAATTTGTTTATCCAACCCTATATAATTAGAACCTTCAACTAAATCTATCGTTTGTAATAGGCTGGGATTAGAATCTTGCTGTCTATATTTTAATTTTATGGAAACCAAATTGAAAAGTTCTAATTTTCCCATAAATCTTTTTTTACTCTTTCTTGCATTCTTAATTAATAAATTAATTTTCCCCAGACCGCTTGTATAGAATGTGCCGAATATGTCGTAATCACCATATTCTCTTTTTTTGAGGATAAAACCTTTATCTTCTATATCCATAATTACATAATCAACAAAGCTATTAGCAAATATGCAATTGCAGAAAAAATATCATTTGCCATTGTAACAAATGGACCAGAGCCATTAGCCGGGTCCGAAGTATATTTGTCAAGCAAAAGGGGAAAAGATGCACCAAATAGTGCTGACGCTAAGGATGCAATGGATAGTGATAGAAAAATTACCGAGAAAAAATTGATTCCCGTAGCGGTGTCTCCAGTAATAAAGAATCCTGTTACACCAGCGACTACTCCGCAAATAACCCCAAGTGCTAAAGATAATTGCAACTCTGCAAGGATGACTTTAAATGCCTGACTGATATTGATTGAGCCAACAGCAAGAGCTCTAATAACAATAGCGGATGTTTGGATTCCTACGCTACCACCAGTGGCCATTACGGCTGGCATAAAAGCAGCCAATAATATAAATTTTTCTAAGGTGGCTTGGAAATATAAGGCAATTACGTAGGCAATAATTAATTCACCAAATAAAGTTATTAACAACCAAGGTAGTCTCGATTTTGTTTTAGCAATAAATCCCGAATAAATTGGATGGTTATATTCGTTTACGCCAGCAAGTGAATAAAGGTCCTCTTCTGCTTCTTCCGTGATAACGTCCAATATATCATCAGATGTTATCCGACCAAGTAATTTAGAATTTTTATCTACAACTGGTAGCGAAACAAGATTGTAATTCTTAAATATTCTACTAACTTCCTCTTGATCGATTTCTGGAAGGACAGAGATTTTAATTGGCTGCATTATCGATTTAACGGTCGACGAAGGCCCTGCTAAAATCAAAGATTTAAGAGAGATAATACCAACAAGCTTATCGTTTTCGTTTGTAACATATATTTGATAAAAATCTGGAACATCATCTGCAATCAATCTAATCCAATTTATTGCATCTTTAACCAAAGAAGAGTCTTTTACTTGTACGAGTTCGGTCTGCATTATTCCACCGGCCGAATCTTCGCTATATTGAAGAAGGGTTTGAACCTCGCTAGAATCTCTTGGATTCATCCCCTTTAGAATTTCTTTGCTCTTCTCTTCGTCAAGACTAGAAATTAAATCTGCTGCATCATCTGAATCAAGTTCTTCGATGATGCCCAGGATGGATTCATTGGCCAATTCGGTTAACACATTTGCCCTTATATCGTCGGGAAGTTCAAGGATGATATTTGCTGCACTATTATTGCCTAAAATTGATAAGATTGTACATATTTCGTTCTCATTAAACCTTATAAGAACATTGGAAGCATCGGTAGGATTCTCCTTTAAAAGAATAGATCTGATTACAGAACCATCTTCGGTCTCTATAGCTACTGTTAATTTGTCGAATAATTCTATATTCATAAAACACCAAAGATAATTTTATTAAATTAGTTAATATATTTTAATGTTTGATAGAAAAAATACTAGTTTGGCCTTAGAACTTGTGACATTTTCTCATACACTTTTTATTCTACCGATAATATTTGCTGGATATCTTATTTCTCTTAAAGACTTTAGTATATATATTTTTCTCTTAATTTTAGTGGCTGCCGTATCTGCAAGAACCATAGGAATGATTCTCAATAGAATAATTGATTCCGACCTAGACTCGCGAAATCCACGGACTGCGAATAGAGCAATTCCTGCTGGTAAAATTTCAAGAAGATTTATCACATCATTTTTAATTTTAAGCTTGATTGCTTTTGCTGTATCTTCTTGGTTGATATGTGATTTAGTATTACTTCTAAGCCCAATACCTTTAATATTCTTCTTTGTATATCCTTACCTAAAGAGAGTGACTTATTTTTGCCACTTCTTTCTTGGCATAACATTGTCTTTAGGGCCACTTGCTGGAGGTATAGCTGCATCGTGTTCGCTTGACAGTATTCCATCGATTCTCCCTATAGTATTTTTTACAGTTTTTTGGATATCAGGCTTTGATATTCTTTATGCTCTTCAAGACTTTGATAGTGACATCAGAAATGGAATATATTCAATTCCATCATACTTCGGAAAAAAAATTGCCATAATTGTCTCTACCATATGTTTTTCCATCTCGTCCTTGTCGATTTTTTATTATGTTTACGTAAATGAATCTAGTTTGCTGAATTATTCATTATTCATCATTCTTGTTGTTGGATTCTGCATTCAGATAATAAGATCTAGAGAAGATGATTTTTCTTTTTTTAAATATAATTCATATGTGGGATTCTTAATTTTAATCTTAATTATTTCTGATATATTACTTAGATGAGAACTATCATAGCCATAACCGGGGCTTCGGGTTCAAAGTTTGCTATTAATTTTGTCGAAAAATGTCCCAGCGAGAAGTATTTGGTTGTTTCAAAATGGGGGAAAAGGGTCATCTTTGAAGAGTTGGGCCTCAAGGTGGATGAAATAAAATCCATGGTCGATAATACTTTTGGAGATTGGGATTTAGCGTCCCCACTTGCTTCCGGTAGTAATCATTTTGATTCTCTGGTTATAATGCCTTGTTCTCTTTCTACGTTAAATAAAATTGCATCTGGTATATCGGATACTTTGATTACTAGAATGGCGCAAATAGCATTGAAGGAAAGAAGGAGGCTGATTATCGCGATTCGAGAAACGCCTCTTGATTCGATAACTCTAGAAAATGCTCTTAAGCTTTCCAATGCTGGTGCCATTATTGCTCCCATATCACCCGGATATTACATGGATGAAGCTTCAATTACAGATTTAGCCAATTCTTTTTCTGATAAAATTCTGAGTCTAATTGGAGTGAACAAGGAAAACGGTTGGAGAAGCAAGGATCTTTATGTCGAATGAAAAATTCAATGACTTATCAACATACATTGACTTTCTGGATCGAATTGGTGATTTAAGAAGAATAACAACTGAAGTTGACCCGGTTCTCGAAATTACAGAAATAACTTGTAAAACTATAGAGGACGATGGTCCTGCTCTGATTTTTGAAAATGTTAAAGGGTCTGAACATCCTGTAGCTACAAATCTATTTGGTTCCGAAGAGAGATTAAAATTAGCCTTAGGTTGTGATCCAAAAGAACTAGGGGAAGAGATTCTTTTCTTTGCGGAAAAAGTTATGCCACCCAAAATTGATAATATATTCAATTCCTTACCTTTCATAAAAAGAATTACAAATTTTAGATCTAAAAGTTCGTTGTTTGGTGCCCCATGCCAACAAATAGAAGACAAATCAGATTTGACAACCTTGCCAATTCTAAAATGTTGGCCCGAAGATGGCGGGAAGTTTATTACTATGGGTTTAACTATCACGCAAAGTCCAAAGAACCTTAAAAGGAACATGGGGATGTATCGACTTCAAATGCATGACGCAAATACGCTCGGAATGCATTGGCATCCTCATAAAGGTGGAGCATCTCATTACCATGAAGCATCTCAGATGGGAGTTGATTTTCCTGCAGCTGTAATACTAGGCGGTGACCCATCGTTGATTTTTGCTTCGATAGCGCCATTGCCTGAAAATATTGACGAATTATTATTCTCAGCCTTCTTAAAAAAGAAACCCATAGAATTAACAAAAGCCAAAACATCTAATTTGAAAATCCCAGCAAATGCGGAGTTTGTCATTGAGGGTTCGGTACCTCTAGGCGACACTAAACTTGAAGGGCCTTTCGGTGATCATTTTGGTTACTACTCGATGGAAGAGCAGTTTCCTTATTTAAATGTACAGACTATAACTAGGAGGCACAACGCAATTTTTCCTGCCACTGTTGTTGGTCGTCCTCCCAAAGAGGATATGTTTCTAGGGATGGCCGCATCAAACATCTTTGGACCATTGATAAAACTTATCAATCCAGAAATTGTTGATATATGGGCATTTTACGAAGCGGGATTTCACAACTTATTAGTTATTTCTATCGATGAAAGGTATCCGAAAAATTCTGTTAAATCTATGATGGCAATCTGGGGTACTGGTCAGCTATCTCTGACGAAGTGCATTATTGCCGTCCCGAGTTTTGTTGATCCAACAAATATTGAAGATGTACTTGCTTATTTCGGTGCGAATTTTGATCCATCAAAAGACTTGACCTTGCTTCAAACAACACCTCTAGATACATTAGATTTTACAAGTGGAAAAATACATGTAGGTAGCAAGGTTGGATTCAATGCGATAGGTGAGGGGGTAAAAATATCAAAGGACAACTTTAATCCAATTATTATCAAGGATCCTAGAAACCACTGTCCCCACATTAAAGACTACAGGGTTCTCAATAAAAATATCATTACACTTTCTTCCGATGACCCTATTGAGACAGTAATGGACGAAATTTACTCATGCAATATATTGAGTGATTTTAAAATATTTTTTTTGATTAGCGGCGATGTTGATATTAAAGACGATGTGGATCTATTATGGGGAATATTTACCCGCTTTGATCCGTCATTAGATATCCATTTTGAGAATTCCGAAAAAAAATCCTCCAGCATAACATTCAAAGGCCGAATGATTGTGGATGCAACTTCTAAATCCTGGTACCCTAAAATGATTGAAATGGATAAGAAAATCGTCTCTCAGGTTAATAAAAAATGGAACACTTACTAAAAGATTTCGATTCTCTTTGCTCGGACCGAAATCTGATACATATCAAAGAGAAGATTCTAGATAATCAAAGATTAGACTTGGATGACGCAGAGTCTATAATGCTGTCCAGCGATATAAATTCTTTGGGAGTACTAGCTAGATATAAGAAATTTGTAAAAGATGGGGAAAGGATATATTTTGTAGTAAACAGACATATAAATCCATCAAATATCTGCGCTATTTCTTGTAAGTTTTGTGCCTTTGGCAAACCAAAAGGATCCTCCGATACCTATGAAATGACAATAGATGAGATTTTGTCACTTTTAGATGATGATTTAAAAGAAATCCATATTGTTGGCGGTCTCCATCCAGATTGGAAATTTGAGAAGTATATAGAAATTGTAAAAGAGATTAACAAAGCAGCTCCAGATGCACACATCAAGGCATTCACTGCGGTTGAAATCGACTGGTTTGCTCAGATATCGGGATTCAGTTTCGAAAAAGTAATTTCAAAATTAATGGAGGCTGGAGTTGATGCATTGCCAGGCGGAGGGGCAGAGATTTTTGCTCCAAAAGTTAGAAAAAAAATTTGTTCACCGAAAACTACAGGAAAATCATGGCTAGAAATACATGAAGTCGCACATAAATTAGGATTACCTTCTAACGCAACCATCTTGTATGGCCACTTGGAGTCAATCTATGATGTCATAGATCATCTAGACCAATTACGAAATTTGCAAGATAAGACTTCTGGATTTTTAGCATTTATCCCAGTCCTCTTTCAGCCATATAATACGAGACTGCAACATGTTAAGCCATTTCCCTTCTCCTACGATCTTAAAGTTCATGTATTAGGAAGATTGTTTTTAGATAATTTCCCTCATATAAAAGCTTATTGGATTACTCTTGGAGAAAAAGCTGCGCAGGTTACTTTTCATTATGGAGTATCGGATGCGGATGGAACAATAATTTCAGAAAAAATTATTCATGATGCAGGAGCAAAATCAGAAATAGGACATACACGAGATTTTCTTGTGAACATGATTAAAGATGCGGGTTATTTGCCTATCGAACGAGACGCACTATACAATGAATTAAAGGTTTATAAGTAGAAAGCTCCAATAGACGAAATCTTTTTTTTATTGTATAAATATCACTCTATTGTATGTGGCGGTGTAGCCAAGTGGTAAGGCGACGGTCTGCAAAACCGTTATACCCCGGTTCGAATCCGGGCACCGCCTTAATTAATTCAGCCCGGGTGGCGGAATAGGTAGACGCAAGGGACTTAAAATCCCTCGGTCGCAAGATCGTGCCGGTTCGAGTCCGGCCCTGGGCAATCTCTCATAATTACTACACTCAACTTTTGGGAAATTGTTATTTATTCAATGCCGATTCCTCGATTTCGTAAGACCATGAATCTAGGACGTCGTATAAATCTTTATTTTCTAATGCGGCACGAGAAAGTTTTTTTGAAACATATTTATTAACCCTAATCCATAAAAGACATGCTATTAGAAACCCGGGCGTTGCCATCCACCATTTTGGCAATGTGTATGCAAATTTGTAGCCAACTAACTCGTAGGGTCCAATGTTAGCCTCTTCCATTTTGAATGGGATATAATTCTCAATTATATTAAAAAAGAATGTAATCTCGGGAGCAAAAGCCGAAGACATAAAGAATGGTGAGTGTTTGAACTCTACAATGCAAACGAGAAGAAGAGAGAGAAACAAGGTGATAGCCGCTAAGTAATATCCAAGTAATGCTATACGTCGAATTGATGTGTAACGCCTAAAGATAGACAAAGCCCAAAAATTTTCTTTATTCCTTACGAGCCTAAAGGCATCATCGCCTCCGATTCTAAGGTCTAACGAGTTAGACTGAGACAAATCTGTAACTTGCGCGAAAGATAAACGGATACTATTTTTATAACCGGGCCTGGCTACGAATTTACTCCTCATCTGTTAATTATAATTTATTTTTTATATTCTTGATATGGTGTAGTGCAAGTGGATATTTGCTAATGCTCTATTCTTGTTTCTCATCTTCAAAACTTTCGCCTAGATCTTCATCTATATCCTCAACTTCACCCAAATCATCTAGGTCATCAATTTCTTCTAGCTCTTCGTATTCACCTTCATCCTCTTTATCGTCTTCTTCATCTATTGAAAAGTCATCTTCTATTTCGTCCTCTGGACCTTCGTTGTCTTCCCAGATTTCTTCATCGTAATCGATATCGTCTTCTAAGTCGTCCAATATCTCTTCCTCAAAGTCCGTAAAGTCCTCATCTTCCTCGAAGGTCAATATCGCAACTTGCTCCTCAGAAAAACTTTCCTTTTGGTTTAACAAAATAGACCCCCTTATAATGAACTACAATTTAAAATATATATAGTTGATAAAAAGTCAATAGGGCAAATTACTAGATACTATTTTATTGGTTTCTGTATAATTATGTATATATTTAACTATATTGATTATTCACGAGGAGCAATCCATAAATGGCTATTTCGAACATTGAAGATGCGATAAAAGATATAAAAAAGGGAAAAATGGTCATCCTTGTCGATGACAAGGATAGAGAAAACGAGGGGGATCTTATAGTTGCTGCACAGTTTGCCACTCCCGAAGTAATTAACTTTATGGCAACTTATGGTAGAGGTTTGATATGTCTTTCAATGGACAACGAAAGAGCGAACAGATTAAATCTTTTTCCAGTTAGTGATGATGCTAGAACAAACGTCGATTCTACCGCATTTACTATCTCGATTGATGCTAAGAAAGATGTGACAACTGGTATTTCGGCCCAAGATCGCTCAATAACAGCATTATTGGTCTCCGATGATTCTTCAACTCCATCTGATTTTAATAGGCCCGGACATATGTTTCCATTAATTGCAAGAGAAGGGGGAACGCTTGTGCGTGCTGGGCACACTGAGGCATCGGTTGATATTGCTAGGCTAGCAGGATTAAAAGGGTGCTCCGTAATTTGCGAAATAATGAACAATGATGGAACAATGGCCAGGCTAAAAGACTGCGAAAGCTTTGCCAAGAAACACAAAATAAAAATTGCCACAATTGCAGATTTAATTGGATACAGATTGCAGAAAGAATCTTTGGTAGTTCGTACTGCATCATGTGAATTGCCAACTACCTTTGGAGATTTTAAATGTTTTTCTTATCAGAGTAGCATTGATAAAAAAACGCATATTGCATTGGTTTTAGGTGACATTAAACCTAATAAAGAAATCCTTGTGAGAGTTCATTCTGAATGTTTAACAGGAGATATCTTTGGGTCGCATAGGTGCGATTGCGGCTCTCAATTAAGTAAAGCTCTAGATATGATAAAATCCGCAGGAACTGGTGTTTTATTGTATTTGCGACAAGAAGGCCGAGGTTTAGGTATTGCTCATAAGATAAGGGCGTATTCTCTTCAGGAAGCAGGTCTTGATACAGTTGAAGCTGATGAAGCATTAGGGTCTAAACCTGATTTACGCGAATACGGCACTGGTGCACAAATATTGAGAGATTTAGGTTTAAAGAAGATTAAATTGCTAACGAATAATCCAACAAAGGTTGTTGCATTGGAAGGCTTTGGTCTTTCTATTTCTGAGATAATCCCAATTGAAATTCAGCCCGGCAAATACAATGCGAAATATCTTAAGACTAAAAAAAGGAAGTTGGGCCATAAGCTAACTTTAGTGGAATAGTGAGAACCGTTTCTAAAACAAAGGATTTTTTTTAATATGGCTCGCAATAAAAAACCTTTAATTTATATAATTGCTAGTACTTTTTATAAGGATATTTCCCTAAGACAGATTGAAAATGCTCATAGTGTCCTTTTGGAAGAATTAAAAATTCCGCAAAATCGAATCAAAATCTTAGAAACCGAGGGTTCGTTAGAACTTCCCTATCTTATTAATGCGGTATGTAAGAAACATAAACCTGATGGCATTTTAGCATTAGGATGTATTGTTAAAGGACAGACGAACCATTTTGAACTCATTTCTACCTCTGTAACGAACAATTTAATTCAGATAAGTTTACGATATAATATTCCAATTACCTCCGGGGTTTTGACGGTTACGAATAAGAAACAGATTCGTTCACGGACAAGCGGGGGTTCGAAGGACAGAGCAATTGAGGCGGCAAGAAGCCTTGTTAAATTAATTCGTATATCAGGGAGCTTGTAAGGTATGAGATATTGGATAAATCGAAGAGCAAGAGAGTTGTCGCTGAGATTTATGTACGGCTTAGATGTTAAATCTTCAGATGAACCTCTAAGTGCGGTTGATGTTAAATATAATATTTCATCTTTCTGGAGTTCTAATCCCGTTAGTAGCTATTATATGCTAAAGAAAGTAAGAATTGATAACAGTACTATGATAATTATTGGTTGTTCGTCTTTGAAGAACAACAGAATTTTTCTGCGAATAGTTGATTATGACAAGTTTAAACAAATCGTATCAAAGGTGGGCAAGGAGGATAGTTTTAAACTCTTTCTGAAGAATTATAATTCAAACGAGAAAATTAATAACGATGATGCAAATTTTTACAAGATACTACGAGATTTGTTTGCGAACTCACGCAAAATTGTTACGAGAAATATAATTAAAAATAGAGCTACGGAGATTATCAGAGGTTGCGTAAAGAACATTAAACCTATAGATGATGAAATAGATCAAAGTATTAAGAATTGGAGATTTGAAAGAATTAACTCTGTAGATTTGAATATATTGAGAATAGCGGTATTTGAGATACTTTTTTCCAGAGGGATACCCGTTCCTGTCAGTATCAAGGAAGCTATCGTATTAGCACTTAAGTATAGTTCTGACGAGTCCTGTAGTTTTATTAACGGAATACTTGATTCGATTTCAAAAAGAGCTTTGCAATGATTCAAGAGGTAATTAAAAAACTATCTGATAGGATAGACCTTGAAGCGAAAGAGATTAATTTTGTCTTTACAGAAATGATGAAGGGTGAACTTCCAGACGCTCAGTGCAAAGCCTTTCTTCTTGGACTTAAAGCTAAAGAGCCTTCACCAGAAGAAATTTATCAAGCTTCTAGCGTATTACTAGGCAATTTAGGTTACGAGCAAAGCCATGATCATAAGCTTGATATAATTGATTTATGCGGAACTGGAGGTGATTCTAAATCTTCTATAAACGTATCAACAATATCATCATTAATTTTAGCTGCCATGGGTGTAAAAGTAGCTAAACACGGTAATCGCTCAGTTTCTAGCAAGGTAGGAAGTGCTGATTTGATTGAAGCCTTTGGTATACACTTTGATGATTCTATTGAAGGTGCGATAGAATCGATTAATAATCAAAATTTGTCCTTCTTGTACGCACCCAATTTCCATAAATCTATGAAAAATGTTGCACATATCAGAAAAGAACTTAAAACAAGGACCATATTTAATATTTTAGGGCCATTAGTTAATCCTTTGAGACCAAAAAAACAACTCTTGGGTGTGTATGATAGAAACCTCATGATTCCTGTAGCTAACGCCCTAATTAAGCAAGGTACCGAAAAAGCTTTAGTTGTTCACGGTGCTGATGGAATGGATGAGATTTCCAATTGTGCGGATACTTATATTGCAGAAGTGGATAACGGCAAAATTAAAGAATATAAAATTCATCCAAATGATTTTGGTTACACACCTTGTGATGAAAATGCCAATTCTATCATAGATTCAGTCGAGCAATCAAAGGAAGTAGCACTTAGAATTTTATGTGGAGAAATTAATCCAGATTTACTTCATTCCGGAAGCGACGGCGATCCCGAGAGAATCATATGCCAGATGAATGCTGGAGCGGCTTTGTATATATATGGCAGAGTTAATTCGATAGAGGAAGGATGCAAAATTGTTGAATCCTCCCTGACGTCGGGAGAAATTAAGAGTAATCTATCAAGAATTATAAATTTTTAACATGAATATATTGGACAAAATAGTCGAGAATAAAAAAGAAGAAGTTGAATTCCAAAAGAAGAATCTGCCTCTTTCTAATCTTGAAGAGCTAATAAAAATCAATAATGAGGAAAGCTTAGAAGAAAAAAAAAGAGATTTCTATGCGGCTTTATTGAAAAAGGATTCCATTAATATTATTGCTGAGATAAAAAAATCTTCTCCCTCAAAAGGTGTTATCCTTGAAGATTTTAAACCCGTTGAGTTGGCATATGATTATGAACAAGCAGGCGCGCGAGCAATTTCTGTCCTGACTGACGAAAAATTCTTTGAAGGAAGGCTGGAATATTTAAATTCCGTTCGAGCTGTTACTACTATACCCTTGTTGCGAAAAGATTTCATTTTAGATGAATATCAAATAGTTCAATCAAAATGGTACGGAGCGGATGCGATACTGTTAATAGGAAGAATTTTGGAGCAAAAAAGATTAGAAGATTTTTTGAGCATATCAAAGGAGTATAATTTAGATGTATTGTACGAGGTTCACGATAACGAAGATATTCAAAAAGGAATTAAAGCAGGAGCCAAAATTTTTGGTGTTAACAATAGAGATTTAGTTGACTTCAAAGTCAATCATCAAAATGTTATAAGTTTGGCTGGGGCAATACCTAAGAATGGGGTGCTAGTGAGCGAAAGCGGAATTGAGTCCAAAAGTGATATAGACAACCTCTATAGTCTTGGAATTAATAACTTTTTAATTGGAGAAAGTATTATGAGGGCTCAAAATAGATCAAAATTTATGAAAGATTTGATCAATATTTAGATTGCATCTACTGCCTTTCTCAGCTCGTTAATTTGAAAATTCTCAACACAACTTATTGAAATAATTGGCACACTTTTTATTCCAGTAAATTTTTTAATATTACTTTTAAAAGAACATATATCGATTTTGTTTAAAACTATTAATTTGATTCTGTTTTTTAATTTTTTGTTATACATTGATAATTCATTTAAAAATACCTTATGCTGCTGCTTTAATTCATCAACATTCTTACAGGAGAGATCCAAAACCTCTATCAAAGATTTTGATCGCTCAATATGTTTTAAGAAATTATGCCCTAAGCCCTTGCCCATATGGGCACCTTCAATTAACCCGGGAATATCCGCTATTAAAATATCGTTATCTTGAGATTGGTACACACCGAGATTCGGGTTTAATGTTGTAAAGGCATAATTTCCTATACCGGCTTTCGAATTTGTTATTTTTTGTATAATGGAAGATTTGCCCACATTTGGAAGACCAACAAGGCTAATATCAGATATCGTTTTTAAATTTAAACTTACTCTTTCACGAACCCCCCTTTTTCCTTCAGTAAATTTTCTAGGTGCTCTGTTGGTGGAGGATTTAAAATTTGCATTACCAAGACCGCCCCTACCACCTTGAAGTATTTCGATTCTGTCTCCATCGTGAACAATATCAGCTATTTTTTTTTGATTTCCCAAGTTCACAACTTCGGTTCCTAGGGGCACTTTGACAACTATATCTTCTCCGTTTTTGCCAAATTTTTTACTTGAGCTACCACTCCTTCCATTCTTTGCTTTAAAAGATCGTTTACTTTTAAAATCTCTTAAGGACCTCATATCTTTTGTGCCAAGGAATACTACATCACCTCCATCACCTCCATCACCTCCATCTGGGCCTCCAAAAGGGATGAACTTTTCACGTCTAAATGATGCTACTCCGTCTCCACCATCACCTGAAACAATCTCAATCTCTATGTAGTCTAAAAAATTAGCCATCTTCTTGTCCTTGACTTTAAAATCCCTGCGAAATATTATAGCATTTATGTTTTCTAGATTAATCTTACTTGTTTTTTCGATTTCTCTTCTCTTTGCTTGCACCAGCAAAGTTGTAATCCTTAAGGGAACCGATAAAGAATTATACGATACAATAATTGCTGAAATTAATAAAGAAAGAAAATATCTTATCTTAGGGGGTACGGATTATGGGAAGCTTGAGCACTTGATGACCACCCTACAAGTACGGTATCCATATTCTGAATATACTCGGGAAGCCTACGTCTTGCATGGCGATATTGCGTATAAACAAAAAAGGTACCAGCTGGCAATACAACAATATAGTGAATTTATAAAAAGCCAAACGAATCATCCAAAAATTAATTACTCACGGTTTATGATTTTCCTTTCTTACTCTAAGCTGATTCGCAACAAAGATTTGGATTTAGGACCTTCGTTAAAAGTTGTTGAGCTTTACAATTCAGCGCCACAATCTTATCTGGATGATCAATATATGGAACAAACAGATAAGATTTACAAGATGGCACGAAAATTTATTTTAAAGAGAGCAATTTATATATCTAAATTCTATATTGAAAAGGGAGAATTTAGTTCCGCATGTAGTAGAATAAACAACGCAAGCACATTTATTCCAGACTTAGTTGAAAACAGCTATGAAGCCCAATACCTTAAGGTTGTTTGTCTAGCAAAGGATAAGAATAATAATGTTGCAATTGAAGATTTAAGGAGTTCATATAAATCCAAATTCCCCAACTCTCCGTTTTTAGATGACTTAGATGAAATTTGATGAAACCGATAATTAGACTTAGTGCTTCCGATGTAGTTTACATACTTGATCAAACGAAATTACCATTCAAAGAAGAATATATAAAAACGAAGAATTTTAGAAAAATTATTTATGCTATACAAAAATTAAGCATTAGAGGGGCACCTGCTATTGGAGTTGCTGGAGGTTTCGCTTCGTACCTTGCCTTGAAACAATTGAAAAATTATAATCCTAAACAACGTTCCGAAAAAATTTTACTAAGATTGAATTTGATTGAATCCGCTCGTCCTACTGCTGTTAACTTGTCATGGTCAGTAAATAGATTTAGGAAAATTACAGAACTAAATAATAACAAACAAGTTTCTTTTGAATCTCTATTAAAGCTGTTTAGACAAGAAGCCTTGAATATCTACGAAGAAGAGAAGAAAGTTTCACTCAGGCTCTCATCCTTAGGTGCCAAGCTTATAAAGAATAATTATAAAATAATAACTCACTGCAATACTGGGTCTCTTGCTACAACGGGGCCTGGGACTGCACTAGGTGTTATTAAATTTGCTAATCAAATTAGACATGGATTAAGAATTTTTGCAACTGAAACACGGCCATTACTTCAGGGCTCAAGACTAACGATGTGGGAGTGTCAACAAGGCAATATTGATTGTACTTTAATTTCCGACTCGATGGCCTCTCATATTATAAAAGATGAGAAGATTAGTTTAGTTATCGTGGGAGCAGATAGGATTGCTAGCAACGGAGATACTGCAAATAAAATAGGAACTTATCAACTTGCCATAGCCGCCAAATTTCATAAAATACCCTTTTTTGTAGCTGCCCCGGTGTCGACCTTTGACTTTTCTTGCCGTAATGGAGGGCTCATACAGATTGAAGAAAGAGATTCTGATGAATTACTGTCGATTGGGACGAGCATTGTCTCAAAAGCAAAAAAAGTCCGAAACCCGGCATTTGATATAACGCCTAGAAAATTAATAACTGGAATCATAACAGAAAAGGGAATTGTATATAGTCCGAATGCTGATAAAATTAGAAAATTCAAAAATCACTATTGATAAATTCTTCGTCTTCTTCAATGCATGAAACACAATAGCGAGTAAATGGCATAGCCCTTAATCTTTCTTCGTCAATAACTTCATTTCCATAAGGACATTTTCCGTATGTACCGTTGTCAATTCTTTTTATAGCATCCTCAATCATAATTAATTTTTGTCTATCTCTCTGATTGAGGGACAATAAAAGATCTCTTTCTCTATCGTTTGATGCACTATCATAGAAATCTCCAACATCATATTTAAGATGATCTGATTCGGACTTAATTATTTTCGTGATATCTGCCAAGATTTCTTCTTTCATCCCAATAAGAATTGTCTTTATTTCTCTCTTGAACTTAGCAGACAACTTCTTCTTGGAACAAGTAGTGTTGAATTGCTCCTCAGCTTTAGTTTGTTTAACCAGTTTAGCCTTAGGCTTGCTGTTGGACTTAGTTTTTGATGTGGATGCTGTTTTTTTCTTACTTTTTGAAGGAACTGCGTTAGCCATATAGAACTCCGAAGAATTATAAGATAAGCTTAAAAAATAATTTGTCAAGAATGTTCATATAGGGTTTGTTTATTAAATGTCTGAGAAGAAAAACGGTAGAGATTTTTGGTCTAGCAAATATGGCCTTATTCTAGCGATGGCGGGTAACGCCGTAGGTTTAGGTAATTTTTTGAGATTCCCCGTGCAAGCTGCTGAAAATGGTGGTGGTGCATTTATGTTGCCTTATATTATCTGTTTTATATTAATTGGAATACCTCTAATGTGGATAGAATGGGGCATAGGTAGGCATGCCGGAGTACTAGGGAAGGGTACTACTTTTGGAGTATCAAATGCGTTAAATGTTGATAAAGGAATTCAAGTTTTTTCCTTGTTAGGAATTTGGATACCACTAATAATTTCAATTTACTACATATATATTGAGTCATGGACCTTGGGGTATTCTTTAAATTTCCTACTTGGAAATTTTGAATCTGGATTTACGGACATAGGAATGAAAATGAATTTTTTCAAATCTACTTTTGCAGATTATATTGGCTCTTCGGAAAGCGGTAAAACGATAATGAGTCCCTCTCTCTTTGCGTACTCATGCTTTGTGTTAACAGTTTTTATTAATTACAAAATTATATCAAAGGGTATATCGAAAGGAATTGAGAGATTTGTTAAAATTGCTATGCCTGCGCTATTTATAATGAGCATATTCATGGTTATCTATGTTCTTACATTAAAGACACCTGTTTCAAGTTCGATAAACGGACTAAATTTCTTATGGTCCCCAAATCTTGATTACCTCTTTAGTCCAAGAGTTTGGATAGCAGCAGCAGGGCAAGTCTTTTTTACCCTAAGCCTAGGTTTTGGTGCCATTGTTACTTATGCGTCATTTGTCAGGCAAGGAGATGATATTGCACTTTCCGGTCTAACGTCAGCATCAATTAACGAACTGATTGAAGTAGTTTTTGGAGGATCTATTGTAATACCTGCTGCTGTTGCATTCTTGGGAGTCTCGGGAGCTGTTTTGGTTGCGCAATCTGGAGCTTTTTCAATTGGATTTATTGCAATGCCCGCTATTTTTGATGGCTTACCATTTGGTTCCTATATAGGTTTCATTTGGTTTTTTCTACTTTTTATTGCTGGCCTAACATCTTCTGTGGGAATATTACAACCTGTAGTAACGTTTGTATCGGAAGAACTAAATTCTTACCAGAAACGATCTTCTCAATTAGTCATGTTCGTGATATTCATTTTTGCGCAATGCGTAATATTCTTCCCTGGGTTCTTAGAAGAGTTTGATTTTTGGGCGGGAACGATATTCCTTGTTATCTTGGCACTAACGGAAATATTAATTTTCATACTTTATATTGCCCCCGGAGATCATGTCCGAACTATAAACTTAGGTAGCATGATAAAGGTTCCAAATATTTTTAATCAAGTCTTTAGATATTATTTGCCAGCTCTTTTGGCGATTTTGTTTATTTCTTGGTTAATCCAAGATGTTCAGAGTGACAATTCAATAATTTTTAAATTTAATTTCTGGTCCCAATTAGCGAGAATAGTTTTGTTAGGATTGTTTGTTGGGATATTTCTTTTAGTTGCTAAAAAGGTGTTTCAAAAATGAGTTTCGATTCTTTAATTTTCCTGATATCTTCATGGACTTTTATAATCTCTCTATTAGTTTTTTGTTTGATTAGACTCAATAAGTGATATCTATTTTTTTTCTTACTTCTAGAAAATCGGAGGCGAGGTGTATCAGGCCAAAGAATAGAAGAGTAAAGCTAGCTATTGTTACGAACTCGTATCCCATTGGAGCAATTAGTATCATGCCAGGACAAAAATATTCTCTTTTTAATAAAAAACGAAATTGTGCCATCAACCTATAGATTGGCGATCTTCTCTTGATAGATGTTATTTTGTCTATTTCAGAAGGATAATAGGCCAGGCTTCCATTTTTGGTTCGTCTAATCATAAAAAATAATATTGTGGTCAAGAAGATTATGTATAAAAGAATATTCAGAATTGAGACTTGTCGTAATATTATAATTTCAGAATTTGCGGTGAAAAATTTTGGATTATTAATGCACATACTTATGCCTAAAAGCATTGAGAAATAGGACAATTGATCAAGTGCTGTATCAAACCACTGTCCAAACTTTGATTCTTTTAATCTAATTCTTGCGACTTCTCCATCGCAGCGATCTAATATTGTAGACAATTGTAGCACCAAGGCCCCAATTAAAGGTAGGTTTGATGCATAGAAAAAACCGCATGATATTCCAATGCAACCCACAAAAAATGTTACCCAATTCGGATCGGAGTTGATTTTAACAAGAATTTTACTAATAGGAATCGATATTTTGCTATTTATATTCTTCGAAATCCAACCACTGACATTCTTACTGATATGATTAAACAAAAAATCACTTGATACGCTAGTTCCAATTTCACTTGATGTTATTTTTTTTGGCGGGTCCATTAAAACTTTTTTCTTTAAGAGTTCTTTTGATTGAATTAAATTAATCAAATCAGCATTGAAAGCTTCTTGGTCTTTTTCTTTGAGAAACAAGATTCCTAAATCTTTATTCTCTGAGTTGTGAGCGATAAAAGAATCATTCTCATCGTCGATAGTTTCAAGTAGGGTACCTAGTTGCTTTTTGTTGATAACGACATTATTTTGTATGATTAGCAAATCTTGTTCTCGGGGAAGATTGTCCAGTGAAATTTCTGCCCGGATTCTAAAACTAGGATGACGTTCACTGAGTTGTTTTAGCGGAAGAGTGTTGTCCTCACAAATTAATATTGCTTCGTTATAGCCTACGCTACCTAAATTTATCAGCGTTCTCTCAAATAAGCTAATATCAGCAACTTCTTCTTTGTTAAATGAACTTAGCTCCTCTGAATCTACACCCTGGCCTTTGCATAGAAGAACTATAAGCATTTTATGCGTATTACACTACTCGTAAATTCGAGCTGATTTTTTTAGAAGTTATTTTATTTATATTAAGTTTTGCATGATTCAAATCATTGGGATAGTCAACGTCATGCCAATATAAATTCTTTATGTCGATAGCTCTAATTTTATGCCCTCTCTGTAATATTCTTTCAATCGCTGATGCGTACCACTTTTTCTCGAAATTGTCGGACCTTATTTCCTTTTCTAAGGATCTTCTTAGTGTGTCAACGCCCTCTCTTCGAAAAGCTCTGATACCAACCGATTCTCCTGACGGATTGCTGAGATTTTTGCTTATATGAGTCAAGAATCCGTTTTGAATCTTCACTTTCATATCTTCAGATGCGTATTGATCTTTAATTTTAAACGGTACGCATATTTCATCTTGATTCGAAAGTATTAATTTAATTACGTCCAGTTCAAAAACATCATCGCCGTTCAACAAAAGAACATCGGAATCAAGTTCAAACCTAGCAGCCCAAAGAGAAAAAAGACTATTTGTGGATTCCCAAAACGGGTTGTAGATAGTGTTGATTTTCATTCCTAGCGAATCATAGTTACCAAGAAATTCTTCAACTTTTTTACTTGCAAAGCCTACGACAACATTGACTTCATCAACTTCGGATGATTTTAAGTGGTTTATTTGATGTTCAAGAATTGTTTCATTATCGAGAGTCAATAAACATTTTGGAATATCTTTCGTATGCGGCTGAAGCCTTTCCCCTTTCCCTGCAGCTAATATGATTGCTTTCATATAAATTTTCCAATTAAGATCGTTGGATTATTTATAACTTTTTAAAAAAATTAAGTCAATTAAAAAGAGAACAACCGACAAATTTTTTTTGTTTATATGAGCTTCGTACTTAAATAAATTATTTTTTTTAAGTAAATTTATTAAATTATCCTAAAAGCCTAACCAGCTTTCCGTTAATAACTTCAGCATCTACTTGTTCATTTTTGGCATTTACATAGACAAATTTTGGTACATATCTTAAAGCTTCTTCTTGGGGGGCGCTCATGAACGATACTATTATTAAACAATCCCCTTTCCTGGCACAGTGTGCTGCAGCTCCATTTGTACAGATGACACCAGTATCTCTTGCTCCCTCTATGACATATGTTACAAATCTTTCACCATTTGTAAGATTAAAGATATGTACTTGTTCGTGAGGTATTAAGGATGCAGCTTCCATCAGTCCTTTGTCTATAGTTATGCTACCCTCATAATCCAAATTGGCCTCAGTAACATTCGCTCTGTGTATCTTTGATTTTAAAACAGTTAGATTCATCACAAATATTTTAAATTAAAATTCTAAATTGTCTATCAATCTAGTTGGGCCTATTCTTAGTGCAACTGCTATAAAATCTTTTCTAGATGGAATTTTGGGGTAAATCATTTGGTCAGGATTCATTATTTGAATATATTCAATTTTGGTTATTCCTGATTTCTTATAAAAGGCACGAACCAATTGAATTATCCTCTTTGATGAAATACTTTTAGAGTTTTTAAAAAGGTCTTTGGCCAACTTAAGCCCTTTGTATATTGCTACTGCCAACTCTCTTTGTTGAGGATTTAAATGTTTATTTCTAGAACTCATAGCCAAACCATCTCTCTCCCTAATTGTCTTATGACAGATTAGCTTGATATTAATATTGAGTTCTTTAACCATTTGTCTAATAATGATAAATTGCTGCAAGTCTTTTTTTCCGAATACAACTATATTAGGTGTGACAATATTAAAGAGTTTTAATACAATTGTGGTAACACCATCGAAATGATTTTTTCTGTATAACCCGCAAAGATGTTTTTGAAACTCTTGAACTACAACTTTAGTTTGAAAGGCGGGATTGTAGACCTCGTTGACGTTAGGCAGGAAAAGATAATCGACATTTAATGATTGCAATTTTTTTATATCTTCTTTAATCGATTTTGGATAGTTATCCAAATCTTTTTTCTCAGAGAATTGTGTTGGATTTATAAATATACTTACGATTACAATTTCTCCTACTTTTTTGGCCTTTCTAATTAACGATAAATGCCCATCGTGTAAAGCGCCCATCGTCGGTACAAAAGATATACTTTGTTTTCTTGATTTTCTGATTGAGGAGGAAAGACTCTGCATTTTTTTTGCAGATTTAATTATTCTAAGGGAATTTCTTTTTTTTAACATCATTTCTATAGCTACTAATGGATTTTTTTATTACCTGTCTCAAGTTAGAGTAGGGTTTAACAAAGGATGGATGAGGAGGCGGTGTAATTCCAAGTAAATCTTCTGAAACAAGTATTTGTCCATCACATTGATTTCCGGCTCCAATGCCAATTGTGGGAATATCGATAGATTTAGTTATTCTGCTTGCTAGATTGTCCGGAACCCCTTCTATAACTAGAATTGATGCTCCAAACTTTACAGCTTCTTTTGAAAGAGAGTAGATATATTCCGCTTCGGATTTGTTCTTACCTTGCTTCTTGTATCCTCCATAAATATTGAATGATTGAGGGCATAACCCTACATGTGCTATGACAGGAATGCCAGAATTCGAGATTTTTTTAATAGTATCTAGAGTATCAAAACTTATTTCCAATTTTACGGATTGAGCACCGGTTTCCCTTATAACTTTCCCGACGTTTGTCATTGCGTCAGAGATTGATGATTGATATGTCATGAAGGGCATGTCGATACACAGATGAGCATTACTGATAGCCCTTGAAACTGCTTTACCATGGTAAACGACATCATCGAGTGTAACTCCCAAGGTGGTATCGCTTCCTTGAAAAACATTTCCAAGAGAATCTCCAACTAAGACGAGATCACAAATGCTATCCAAAATTGAGGCAAGTTGGAAATCGTAAGCAGTAAGAGCAACAATTTGTTCGTTCTTACCTTTCATTGATTGAAGGTCTAATATAGTTTTTCTCAAAATCACCCCTTAGAACGTTTACAATTCCTTATATAGCTTTATTATATTTAAAAAATATGTCTATTAATAGCAATAATTTCTCCCTCTTGGAAGACATTCCCCCTTATGTTCTCTCGGTTGTTAACGAACTTAAATATCAAGCTAGGAGGAAGGGTGAAGATATAATTGACTTTGGTATGGGAAATCCCGATCAGCCTACGCCAAGACATATAGTTGAAAAATTATTAGAGTCCTCTGTGGAAGGGAGGAATCACCGTTATTCTGTCTCGGCAGGTTTGCCTAAGCTCAGATTAGCAATTACCGATTGGTACAAAAGAAATTATAGTGTTGATTTAAATCCTGAGGACGAAGCAATCGTTACTATGGGATCAAAGGAGGGGATATCTCATTTAATGTTAACGATGCTTTCACCAGGAGATGTTGTCTTGGTTCCCGATCCGTGTTACCCAATTCATAGTTATTCTGTATTAATTGCACGAGGCAAAGTTAGTAGATTTAATACTATTGACGATGAAGCCTTACTCGATAATATTAAGAAAGGACTAAAAACTTCTCCTAAACCAAAAGTTTTAATTATATCTTTTCCTAGTAACCCAACTACGCAAACTGTTGATTTAGACTTTTTCTCTCAAATTTTAGATCTTGCAAAAAAACATTCCGTGAGTGTTGTCCATGATTTTGCATATGCTGATTTGTGTTTTGATGGATACAAAGCTCCAAGTTTGCTTCAAGTTAGTGGAGCTAAGGACATTGGAGTGGAATGTTTTTCCCTTTCTAAAAGCTATAATATGCCCGGATGGAGAGTGGGATTTATGTGTGGCAACAAAGAAATAATTTCCGCTTTAAAAAGAGTAAAAAGTTATCTCGATTATGGAATTTTTCAGCCTATACAGATAGCGGCTATAACTGCGTTGAATGAGACACAGGAGTGTGTAAAAACAACAAGAGATACTTATAAGAGCAGACGAAATCGATTAGTTGATGGTCTTGGTAAAGCGGGTTGGGAAGTTCCTTCGCCGAAAGCTACCATGTTTGTCTGGGCAAGAATTCCTGAACAATTAAGACATCTTGGGTCTCTGGAATTTTCTAAAAAGTTAATTACCGACTGCAAAGTGGCTGTATCTCCAGGTGCTGGATTTGGAGAGAATGGAGATGAATATGTAAGATTTGCGCTTATTGAAAATGAGCATCGCATTCTTCAAGCCACCAGATCAATAAAGAAATTATTGTTATAATGAGATTCAGAAATATAGGAACAAGTTCTTTCGTTTATTTTTTTTTCATGACCCTACTTGTCTCTGCCAACCCAGAACAAATCAGTACACCATCTTTTGATAATGTGGCGAAATACACGAGCTCTACATTCAAAGCAAAAAAAATACGAAAATATATTAACTACTTTTCAAATACAGAAAAAGGAAGATCGTTTTACAAACGAGTTTATCCTAGGCAATGGGAATTCAACAGGACTGTAAAAAAAGTTTTTAATCAATACAACATACCAGAAGAATTTAAATATGTTTCAATGATTGAGAGCGGGTTTAATTATAATGCACGATCTAGGGCGGGTGCTGTCGGTCTCTGGCAGTTTATACCTTCAACAGCAAAAATTTTTGGTTTAAGAATAGACGAATGGGTTGATGAAAGAAAAGATCCCTACAAGGCTACTGTTGCGGCCGCGGAATACTTTACTAGTCTAAAAAAGAAATTTGGCAATTGGGAACTTGCCCTTGCTGGATATAACTCTGGAGACTTAACCGTTAAAGCAGCTATTGAAAAATATAATTCAAAAGATTTTTGGTATCTATCAAGACATACATTTCCCAAGCAAACGAGAGAGTATGTGCCACAAATATTAGCAGTAATTAAAATATCAAAGAATTTAACCAAGTATGGATTTGAAGACCTACAAATTAAGGATAGTCGTGGTATTGAGCAGGTTGAAGTACCCCCTAGTACGAGACTAGATTATATTGCTACGTTACTTAATATCGATAGCAAATTACTGCGAAGACTTAATCCGTCCATTTTGAAACATATCACACCCCCTGACGTATCATATTTTATTAATGTCCCTGCAGGATATAAAGAAAAGGTCTACGCAAAATTTACAATCACTCGCAATCTTCACAAATATAAAATCAAGAAAGGAGATACGTTATCTGGGATAGCATTAAAATTCTCTAATTCAATAGATGAAATTTATACATTGAATAATCTGAGCTCATCAGTAATATATGCAGGAGATACTATCCTGGTTTATAAAAAATTGAGGTCACTTGATCAACCAGAATAGTTACTATCAATGAACAGAGAAAATCTTTGTAAAATAATAAAACGAATCTATTTAGATAAAGAAAATGAAATAAGAGGGCGAATCGAGGAATTTCGTCATATAGGCACTCTGGGTAGCAACGAGGATATTTTTTTTGAATTAGTTTATTGCATGCTTGCGGCTGGTACAAGCGCAGAGCTTGCTTTCAAGGTTCACAATATTCTCAGAAAAGATGATTTTATTATTTCTGCTAATCAGAAACAAATTATCCAAAAACTAAAGACGTGTTATAGATTTTATAATCTACGAGGGGAATATATATATCAAACGAGAGAGTATTTTCAAAAGAATTTCAATTTTGATTTTAAGAAAATTATAAAAGATAATTATTCGTCAGAAGGAAGGAGAGGTTTCTTTGCTGAAGATAAAAATATAATTGGAATAGGAATGAAGGTAGCAAGTCATTTTTTGCGCAATATAGGATTTATGGAATATGCAATACTGGATAAACATGTGATTCAAATTATGAAAGAGTTTAATTTGATAAGTGACAAATTTAAAATCTCTAATAAGGTGAAATATATTGAATGCGAATTGGTACTACGAGAATTGGGAGAGTACGTGAATTTAACTATGGGAGAGCTAGATTTTGTATTATGGTATTACAAAACGGGTAAGATTATAAAGTAAGCATGATTAAAAAGGTAGATTTTTTATGAAATTTGAAGCCGTAATTGGACTTGAGGTGCACTCCCAACTTAAAACAAATGCAAAACTTTTTTCAAGTTCAAATACGGATTTTGGCTCCGACCCCAATTCTAATGTTTCGGAAGTAGACTTGGGACTGCCCGGAGTTCTTCCTGTTATAAATTCCAAAGCAGTGGATCTTGCAATCCTTGCTGGCTTGTCAACAAATTGTACAATTAACTCAAGGTCGACCTTCGCACGAAAACATTACTTTTATCCGGACCTACCTAAGGGTTACCAAATAAGTCAATACGATGAACCATTAGCTACGGGTGGCCATATTGACATTCTTGCTCTCAATCAAAAAAGCAAAAAAATAAGAATAAATAGAATTCACATGGAAGAAGACGCAGGAAAATTAATTCATGATTTATCTGACGAATATTCTATGGTCGATTTAAATAGAGCGGGAGTCCCACTTATCGAGATAGTTACCGAACCTGATATTTCTTCATCGGAGGAAGCAATTGAATACTTAAAAAAGCTGAGAAATATATTAGTTTTTGCGGGTGTGTCGGATTGCAATATGGAACAAGGGAACTTTAGATGCGATGCTAATGTTTCAGTAAGGAAAGTTGGTTCTAGCAAATTGGGTACTAAAACAGAAATTAAAAATGTTAACTCTTTTAGATTTGTTCAAAAAGCAATTGAATATGAGATTGCTAGACAAACTAAACTTATTGAAAATGGGGAAAAAGTTATACAGGAAACAAGACTTTTTAATTCTGCATCTAACAAAACTTATGCAATGAGGTCCAAGGAAGATGCGCATGATTATAGATATTTTCCTGACCCAGACTTGCAACCATTACTTCTATCTGAAGAAAGAATCGCAAAAATCCTTAGTTCGATGCCGGAATCGGTAGAAGATAAAACAAAAAGTTATTTAAACGAGCTTCATTTATCACAAGAGGAAGTCGATATATTACTTTCAGATAAGATTTTATCTGATTTTTTTGATGGTACTTTGAAATATGTTAACGAACCTAAGATGATATGTAATTGGATATTAAGCGAGATTATACGATATATAAATCAAGACAACTTTGTACTTAGTGAAGAAAACTTTGCCCGATTAATCCAGGCCATTGTCAAAGGTACAATTAATAGCAATTCGGCGAAAGATATATTATCCAAGATTGTTAAAACAAATGACAGTGTCGATGATGTAATTAATGATTTGGGATTACAACAAGAAAGTTCAGAAGAATTTTTAAATAATGTAATAGATAAGGTCATTAGAGATAATTCTGATGAATACGATAGAATTTTAAGTGGTGAAACTAAATTAATAGGGTTTTTTGTTGGTCAGACAATGAAGGCAACACAAGGAAAAGGCAATCCTCAAGTAATTAATAAAATTTTAAAAGAAAAATTTAATCTTAGTTAATGCTGTTATGCAAGCTCTTAATATTGTTCATTATCTCGTCTTTTACAGTAGCAATTCTTTCTTTTGATGGCTTATTCTCTATGTCGTAGTGGAGTGCGTCTCCAAATTTAAGAGTAATTTTTACCGGCTTAACAAATTTTGTTTTTCTTGGAAAAGCTTCAAAGGTTCCTTGTATTGCTAGTGGGATTATAGGAACCCCAGATTTAAGAGCCATTATTGCTACCCCAAGTTTACCGTCACCAATACTACCATCATGAGACCTTTGACCTTCTGGAAAGAGACCTACAAGATTATCCTTTCTTAAAAGCTTGATTACTTTTAAGAGACCAACCCTATCGCTTGTTGATCTCTTGACGGGAATGCAATTACCCAAATTGCACAAAAATTTGAATAAGAAATTTTGATTATAAACGTCTTCTGCAGCAAGAAAAGTAATTTTTCGTCTAGTATGAAATGCAGTGATAGAGTTAATTATAATACCGTCTAGATGCGAAGTGTGGTTTGATGCTATTACGGCCCCGCCAGTCTGGGGGATCTTCTTTGAATTGATTACTTCTACACGATGATAAACCTTCAAATATATGTTAACTACAAATATGAGCCAATATTTTAAGTGATAGGACTTTATGTCACCCGCCGGATAAAATCCCGAAAAGAACAAGTCATTGCTTATATTTTTTAGAAGTCTGCCCAAGGGCTTAATCATAATGTATTTTAATACTCTTTTATAAATTGACAAACTTTATTAAAGGAAGTATTTTCACTATTTTGATGGGTAAAAGCTCTATTCTATATCTTGAAAACGGCAAAATGTTCAATGGCTCGGGTTTTGGGTTTCATGGTGAAACAATTGGGGAAATAGTATTCAATACGTCTATGACCGGATATCAGGAAATTCTTACGGATCCTTCATATCATTCCCAGGTGGTTTTGATGACTTATCCTCATATCGGAAATTATGGAATCAATTCAAAAGATAACGAATCTAACGAATGCTATGTTAAAGGATTTATAGTAAGAGAATTTTGTCCATATCCATCAAATTTCATTTCCGAGATGACTTTGGAAGAATATCTAATTCAAAATAAAGTCGTGGGAATTTCTGGTATAGACACTAGAGAATTAACACGAATCGTAAGGAACGAGGGGGCACAAAGATGTATTATTTCTTCGAAACAGGAAGATGTAGGTAAATTAAAACGTAAACTTGAAATGTCTCCCGAAATGAAAGGAAATGATCTAACCTTGAAAGCTACGTGTAAAGAAATATATAGGATAGATAGACAGAGAAATAAAAAGAATATTTTTGTTTATGATTTTGGTTGCAAAAAAAATATCTTGAATATATTACATGAAGAACTAAATATTAATCTTATCGTTGGTCCTTGCGATACAGATGTAGATACCGTGAAGAGTTTTAATCCTGATGGAATTCTACTTTCCAATGGCCCAGGAGATCCATCTGCTGCCACTTATGCAATTAAAAATGTAAGAAACTTATTAGGATATAAGCCCATGTTTGGTATCTGCCTAGGTCACCAGATACTTTCACTGGCGTTGGGGATGAAAACTTTTAAACTTAAGTTTGGACACAGAGGCGCGAATCATCCAGTAATGAATTACGAAGATAGAAAAGTTGAAATTACAAGTCAAAATCATGGATTTGCTGTAACGAATTCGAAAGTTGATGATGTTGAAATTACGCATGTGAATTTAAACGATGGAACAGTAGAAGGCGTAGAATCAAAATCAAATCAATGCTTTTCAGTTCAATACCATCCTGAGGCATCACCGGGACCTCATGACTCACGAAGATATTTTAAAAAGTTTGTAGAAATGATATGAAAAAAGTTCTTTTTATCATGGACAAGCTAAGTTCGATTGATACGGAAAAAGATACAACATATTTATTTATGCTGGAATGTCAAAATAGAAATTTTGATATTTATTATTCTTTAGTTGACGAATTATATTTTGACTCAACTCTAAAATCAGACTGCTTACAAATTGAAATACTTGAAACCGGAGAGATTTATAAGGAAATTGACCATATACAAATATCTGTAGAAGAGATGGATATTGTTTTTATGCGAAAAGATCCACCTGTTAATCTAGACTATGTCCATGCAACATATATGCTTGATATGATTAAAGAAAAAGTTTTGGTGGTCAATAATCCGACATCTCTACGGAGTTTTAATGAGAAATTGGTTACTTTGAATTTTCAAGATATTATCCCACCAACTATAGTAACCTCTTCAATTGCCCAAGTAGAAGATTTTGCAAATAAATTTGAAGATGGTGTTGTCATTAAACCAACAACTCTGTGTGGAGGAGAGGGCGTGTTTAGATACAGTGGTGAGCAAGAGATAAACGATACAATTATAGCCCAAAAATTCCTCCCTAATGTTTCCAAAGGGGATAAACGAATTATTCTTCTTGATGGAGAGCCGGTTGGTGCCATTAATAGAATTGCGAAAGAAGGAAGTTTTATTTGCAACTTTCATGCGGGGGGAAGACCCAAGAAAACCAAGATTACGCAATCTGACAAAGATATATGTGATAGAATACAACCTTTTTTGATAAAAAATGGAATCTATTTTGCGGGTATAGATATTATTGATAATATGTTAACTGAGATAAATATTACTAGTCCTACAGGATTACAAGAAATAAATAGAGCTGAAAAATCAAAACTCGAAACAATTGTTTTAGATTCTATTGTTGATAAACTAAAGGGATAGGTGTAAATTGAAATGTCGGTTGATAAAAAACTTGTATTGAAGATTTCTAAGCTTTCCAGATTGTCTATCGAAAAAAAGAGCCTAGACTCTTTTGTAGAAAGTTTCTCGGAAATTTTAAATTATATAGACTTGCTTAATTCCGCTTCCAGCAATGAACCAGATATAAATATGGATAGCAATATTGATTATGCTCAAAGAGATGATACTACCATTTCTAAGTTATCTATCGATGAAGTATTAAAAAATGCGCCTAAAAAAAATGGCAATTTTTTTTCGGTAAAGAAAATTATAGACGAGGAATGATTCAATGAAGAGAATGTCTATAGAAAATATTGTTAATGGTTTTAGAAATAAAGAGTTTCTTCCCTCGGAAGTAACAAAAAATCTATTTGATAATATAAAAAAAATTGACTCAAAACTTAACACATACATTTCGTTGTTTGAAGAATCTGCAACTAAGCGTTCTCTTCTCCTTGATGATGATATTATCAAGGAGGACTATAAGAGCCTAATCCATGGAATTCCCATTAGTTTAAAAGATATATTCCTCGTGAAGAATGAGCTTTGTACATGTGGATCCAAAATGCTTAGTAATTATATATCAAACTATAATTCGACAGTATATGAGAAGCTTGATGCCGCGGGAGCTATTATCCTTGGTAAGAATAATATGGATGAATTTGCAATGGGTTCATCAACTGAGACATCCTTCTTCGGTCCAACTTTAAATCCTTGGGATTACGATAGAGTGCCGGGTGGTTCCAGCGGAGGCTCTGCCGCAGCTGTAGCCGCTGGGCTTGCAATAGCTTCTATAGGAACAGATACAGGAGGGTCGATTAGGCAACCTGCATCTTTTTGCGGAGTTGTGGGATTTAAACCATCTTATGGAAGAATTAGTAGGTTCGGAATGATTGCATTTTCTTCCTCACTCGACCAAGCTGGACCTTTAACGGTTAGTGTTAATGATGCTGCCATACTCCTTGATATCTTATCGGGCTTTGACTCTAAAGATTCTACCTCTGTAAATCTACCTGGTACGGAATCTTATAATCTTTTAAAGAAAGGGGAGTTCTCACCTAAAGAATTTACCATTGGTATTCCTTCCACTATGTTGAAAGAAGGATTAGATAAAGAAATAGAAACAAATTTCAAAACCCTTGTTAAATCTTTGAAAAGCACAGGTTTTAAGATAAAAAATATAGAATTGCCAAATGCTCAATTCGCCGTCGCTACTTATTATATTATTGCGCCATCGGAAGCCAGTTCGAATTTGTCACGATATGATGGTGTTCGATATGGATTTTCGGACAATATAAATGACGGAACTTTAGAAGAATTTTATATAAACAACCGCTCTAAAGGTTTTGGCGATGAGGTTAAAAGACGAATAATGCTTGGAACGTATGCTTTGTCGTCAGGTTATTATGATGCCTATTATTTGAAGGCGGTTAAAGTTAAGAATATGATAATCAATGATTTTAATAAAGCTTTTCAAGAAGTTGATTGTATTTTGTCTCCGACTTGTCCGGAATTACCTTTTAATATTGGCGAAAAGAAAAATGATCCTTTAAGTATGTATCTCTCCGATATTTTGACAATACCAGCGAATCTTGCCGAGCTCCCATCGATATCTATACCTTTTGTATTATCAAGCGATGGGCTTCCTATGGGAGTTCAACTAACAACAAAGAAAATGGAAGAAAATAAATTATTAATGATTTCATCTTTAATAGAAAAAGAAGTTAGTTTTAACGAGCAACCCTAATCTTTGTCCCATTTCTTTAGGGCTTGTGAATATATAGTTTTTTTACTCATCCTTAATTTCTTGTTTAATATATTTACACTTTTTTTGAACGAGATTCCTTCTTCTTTGAGAATTTCTAATAATTCTAATAAATCTTTTTGTTCCACATTACTTGTGTCTTCCGCAGATGTTTTAACCACGAGAACAAATTCTCCCTTGTCGTAAAATGAGCTATTTATATTTTCCAAAATTTTTCTGGAATAACCCCTGAGTGTTTTTTCATGAATTTTTGATAGCTCTTTTGATATGGATAGAAAAGAATCTTGAAAGTTTTTATCTATAATTTGCACAATTCGTTTCAGATCCTTTGAATTTGCAAATATAACAATAGGTATGCCTAAACATAGATTCTTTTTTAATATTTCTAAGATTTTTGTATTTCTTTTTGGAAGAAAACCAAGAAAAATAAAATTACTTATATCTGTTCCTGATAATACAAGCGCCGATGTGATTGACGTGGGACCAGGAATGGATACTGGTTCTATCCCAACCTTGATTAGCTCCGCAATAAGCTTATGTCCCGGGTCTGAAATTAATGGTGTGCCTGCATCTGAAATTAGAGATACGGTACCACCATTACTTATTTCCTTGATTACGGTCCTTGATATATTTAAGAATTTGTCATCATGATAAGGAATTAATAATTTGGGTCTGATACTGTAGTAATTCAATAATTTTAGAGCTCTAGTTTTTTTTTCGCATAATATAATCGTTGAATTCCCAAGAACCCTTATGGCCCTTCTTGAAATATCGTCTAAATTACCAATGGGGGTAGCTACAATATTAAAACTCATAACTTCTCGGAGGGCCAGGGACTCGAACCCTGAAGTCCGTGAGGACGCCGGTTTTCAAGACCGGTGCATTGCCAATTCTGCCAGCCCTCCACATTAATTGGATTGTATATTCTATATCATTCATTCTTTTTTTCTATATAACATTCTATATGGTTCTAATTTGATTTTGAAATTATTTATGTTAACTTTTCAGCTTATATTCATTATGAGTGATGAGCAAGTAGAAGAAGTTCAAAAAGACCAGTCTGAAGACGGTGTTATTACTATGAAACAGCTTTTGGAGGCGGGCGTTCATTTTGGTCACCAGTCGAGCCAGTGGAATCCTTCCATGAAGGAATATATTTACGGTTCCAGGAATGGTATCCATATTATTGATTTAGAAAAAACCTTGGAATCGTTCTTGGTTGCTTATGATTTTGCACGGGACGTGGTTGCCTCTGGAAAAGAGATTCTATTCGTTGGAACCAAAAAGCAGGCTCAAGCTATTATCCAAGAAGAAGGACTTCGTTGCAATATGCCCTTCGTAAACTCAAGATGGCTTGGAGGTACTTTAACTAATTTTAACACTATAAGATCCAGGGTGGATTATCTAATCCAATTAAAAAAATTAAAAGAAGATGGCGAGATGGATAATTTGCCAAAAAAAGAACAAATATCTCTAACACGAGAGATGAAAAAGTTGGAATATTTACTAAACGGTATAATGAATATGAGAAAGATGCCTGGTGCAATATTTGTAGTAGATACGGGCAAAGAAGATATCGCAATTAAAGAAGCCAGAAAAATTGGAATTCCTGTAGTCGGAGTTGTAGATACTAATTCAAACCCTGAAGATGCGGACTATGTTATCCCAAGCAATGATGATGCAGTTAGGGCGGTTAAACTTTGCATTGAAAAAATTGCAAATGCTTGCTTAGAGGGGCAACATATTCATTCTGCCAAAGTTCAGTCGGGAGAGGTTATTCCTGACAAAGAAGAAGAAAACAGCGTTCCCGTTGAAAGAAAAGCATTTGTATTTAAGACAAGTACCAACGACAAAGAAGAAGAGTCGGTTGCTTATTATGAAGAAGATAGCAAGACCGAAAAGGAATAAAGATGACCGATCCCACTTCTTCAGAACTAATTCGTAAAGTGCGAGATAGGACTAGTGCCCCCTTGTTGGAATGTAAAAATGCATTACAAGAAGCTGGGGGAGATATAGATAAGGCCATTGAAATTTTAAAAATTAAAGGACTCTCGAAGGTAGAAAAAAAGAGTGGAAGAAATACTCCAGAAGGACAAATATTTTCTTATATTCATGCTGGCGGCAAGATTGGTGTATTGGTAGAAATTAATTGTGAAACCGATTTTGTTGCTAGAAACGATGAATTTCAGTTATTTGCTAGAGAAATTGCTATGCAAATAGCCGCATCAGATCCTCATTTTGTCTCCAAAGGTGATATTCCTGAGTCATTTATTGAAAACGAGAAAAAGGTTATACTAGCACAAGTTGAAGAATCTGGAAAAAAACCGGAAGTTGTAGAAAAAATGATTGAAGGTAAATTGAACAAGAGACTTGAAGAAGTTTCTCTGTTAGACCAGATTTATATAAGGGATTCGAAATTGAAGATTGAAGATTTACAAAATGAAATCGTTTCCAAACTTGGTGAGAATATAAAAATATCAAGATTTGTCAGATATCAAATTGGTGAAACTCAAACTGATGACTAATAAGAAAAAAACTTCTTACTCCAGAATCTTGTTAAAACTTAGCGGTGAAGCTCTACAGGGAGGACTTGGTTATGGGATTGACAACAAAACTCTAGAGAGAATTGCGAAGGAGATTGCAGAAGTTGTTAAGCTCAAGGTCCAAGTTTCGATTGTTATAGGCGCTGGGAACATATACAGGGGAGTCTCTGCTGCGGCACAAGGAATGGATAGAACGACTGCGGATTACATGGGCATGTTGGCTACCGCAATTAACTCTCTTGCCCTACAACACTTTTTGGAGAGGGAAGGACTAGCGACAAGAGTGCAGTCTGCTTTAGAGCTTAATAGAGTAGCTGAGCCTTATATTCAGCGAAGAGCTATGCGCCACTTAGAAAAAGGAAGGGTGGTTATTTTTGCTGCTGGAACTGGAAATCCTTATTTTACAACTGATACTGCGGCATCCCTGAGGGCTTTAGAAATTAATGCTGAAATTATTTTAAAGGCCACAAAGGTTAATGGTGTTTATGATAAAGATCCTCATAAATATAAAAATGCCAAAATGTTTAAATCATTACGATATATGGAGGTTCTTGAAAAAGAACTAGAGATTATGGATTCCACAGCGATTTCACTTTGCAAAGACAACAACATTCCTATATGCGTATTTAATTTATTTAAAAAGAATAATATAAAAAAAATCATACAAGGCGAGAAGGTAGGCACTATAGTTAACTAGCTTGCCTCAGATTAAAATTATGGATGATGTAATCTCAGATTGTAACTCAAAAATGAAGAGAACAGTTGATTCTTTCATAAAGGAGATTTCCAAGATTAGAGGCGGAGCGCTTAGTAAGTCCCTTTTTGATGAAATTAGAGTTGACTATTATGGTTCTGAAGTTCCTCTAAACCAAGTATGCAATATCAATATGAACGAAAGCTCTACGATTGTTATCACTCCTTACGATCAAACGGTTGCAGATAATATTGTTAAAGCGATACAGAAATCGGATCTTGGTTTGAATCCAAATAATGATAAAGATGTGATTATTATCAACATACCTCCGTTGACTCAAGAAAGAAGAGCCGAGCTAGTTAAGTTTTTAAACAAACAAACTGAAGACTATAGAGTTTCACTTCGTAATATAAGGAAAGAATCAAATGAAAGCATTAAGAAGCTTTTTAAGAGCAAGGAAATCACAGAAGACGATTCCAAGAACGGCCAATCCAACATTCAAGAATTGACCGATCAATACGTAGGAATTGTAAATTCAGAAAGTAGCAATAAAGAAAAAGAAATCACTAAAATCTAAATTATTTCACATTCCATCTGGTTCGAATACCTTTAAGGCCGATTATTTGATAATTAAAAATTCAACTTAATTTTTAAGAAATAATATCCAAGTTATTCAAGTATGGTCTTAAAACTTTGGGAATCGATATTGATCCGTCCGAATTTTGATAATTTTCCAAAATTGCCACAAAAGTTCTACCAACTGCTAATCCAGATCCATTTAGTGTGTGAACAAATTTTGTTTTTTTATCGGATTTGTACCTTATGTTTGCACGCCTTGCCTGGAAAGAACAAAAATTGCTACAAGACGATATTTCTCTATACTGATTCTCTGAAGGCAACCAAACTTCGATATCATATGTTTTTGCGGATGCAAAACTCGTATCGCCCGAGCACAGCGTGACAACCCTATAAGGTAACCCTAATTTGTCTAGGATTGTGCATGCATCATTGGTTAGACTTTCTAATTCTTCAAAGGAGGAGTCCTCATCAACAAATTTAACTAATTCAACTTTGTTAAATTGATGTTGTCTTATTAAGCCTTTTACGTCTTTTCCGTAGGATCCTGCTTCAGATCGAAAGCAGGCACTGTAAGCCACATATTTTTTTGGAAGACTGGCAATGTTTAAAATTTCATCAGCATGAATATTAGTTAGCGGTACTTCGGCTGTTGGTATAAGATAGTTCTTTGTTCCTTCTATTTTAAATAGATCTTCTTCAAATTTTGGCAAGTTCCCCGTTCCTATAAAACTCTTCTCATTACATATAAACGGGGGGAAGATTTCCTGATAACCTTTCTTGCTATGCTCATCTAGCATGAAGTTAATGAGAGCTCTCTCGAGTTTTGCACCCAAACCTTTATATAAATTAAATCTAGCTCCTGTCATCTTTGCAGCAATTTCGAGATCAAAAAGTTCAAAATTTTCCCCAATTTCTGTGTGATTGAGGATTGTAAAATCGTATTTCCTAATTTTACCAACTTCTCTAATTGTTTTGTTGTCCTCAGGTTTAGATCCGATAGGCACCGTATCATCATGAATATTCGGATACTCTAATATTTTTTCCTTAAACGACTCTTCCGTGCTTTTCCGAATTTGCTCATTTTGCTTAACTCGATCTGATAGTTTTTTGATTTCAATTAATTCGGGCTCGGTGGGTTTCCTTTTTTCATTGGTAATTTTTTTATTAAATTCGTTCTGCTTTTGCTTCAATTCCTCTACATCTTGAATAGCTTTTTTTCTTGCCAAGTAAAGATTGGAGAAATTTTCGAAATTAAATTCATAGCCCTTTTCAAGATACTTCCTTGTAACTAGTTCTTGATTCTCATATATGAAATTTGGATCTATCACTTGAATTTGAACCCACTTTTTTTTTCGTATATCATAACATGGATTTAATTATAATTTTAATATGCAAGAGGTGGTTATGAAAAATAAAGAAGTAGATATTTTATATGTTGGTCATTCTACATATATTGTGGATACCAACGATGGAACAAGGTTATTAATTGACCCATGGCTAAAGAGCAATCCAGCATGTCCTGAGAATTTACAAGAACCTAAAAATATTGACTATATATTAATTACCCATGGACATTTTGATCATATCGGTGATTTGTTCGAGGCATGCGAACTTAATAAGGAAGCAAAAGTAATTACAAGCCTAGAAATATCTTCATGGCTTAATGCCAAAGGCGTACCTAATACTTTACCAATGGGAATTGGAGGTACTCAACCGATAGACAATGATATAAAAATAACCATGGTTAATGCAGTACATGCATCTGGAATTGCTGATGATTCTTCAGAGGCTATGCTCTATGGGGGGGTTGCTAATGGATTTGTTATCACATTTAAAAATGGATTTAGTATTTATTTTGCGGGAGATACAGCAGTTTTCTCTGATATGAAATTAATTGGCGAGATATATTCACCTGACTTAGCTGTATTACCGATTGGTGACCATTTTACTATGGGGCCTAAAGAAGCATTTTATGCTACAAAACTTTTAGGGGTAAAGCATGTTATGCCTTTTCATTATGGGACTTTTCCAGTATTAGTTGGAACCCCAGAAGAGTATATTGAACTTGTTAAAGATTTAGGTGTAAATGTCTATGTTATGAATCCCGGTGACGTCTTATGAAATTGAGAAAACCAAGCGGTAGACAATATGTTAACTATTCTTTTTATAAATTTTTACCTGCGTGGTATTTAATTTCACAATCTAAACGAAGATCTCTTCTGAACAATTTACAAAAGGTTCTTGATAAATACGCTAAAAAAATAACCCTTAATTCATATTCTACTTTAGGAATAAGGGCTGAATGTGACTTTATGTTCTGGAGAGTTTCCGAGGAAGTTGAAAGTTTTGAGAAAATGTCATCCGAAATTTTCAATAGTGGATTAGGAGCCTACATAGAAACAAAATATTCTTTCCTTTCAATGACTAAAGATTCTCGATATGTGAGTAAAAAGAAAACTGCTAGTCAAGAAGAGGAGAGGATGAAGATAGCTCCCAAGAAGAAGAAGTACTTAATAGTGTACCCCTTTATCAAAAAGGTGGATTGGTATTTACTTTCAGGAAAAAAGAGGCAGCAGATGATGCTCGAACATATTAATAGCGGACGTAAATATACTTCTGTGAGCATTAACACGTCATATTCTTTTGGAATTGACGATCAAGAGCAAATGGTCTCTTTTGAAACAGATTATCCTGAGGATTTTTTAGATCTCGTTGAAGAAATGAGATTCCAAAAAGCTAGGGCCTATACAGAAAAAGATACTCCTATCATCACTTGTATTTATAAAGAATTCGGAGACTTAGTAAAGCTTTTTTATTAGATTAAAAATTCACAATATCATTATATATTGCAAACAGCATTAAAGTTATGAGCGCAGCAAAGCCAATTCTATTTGCAAAGTTCAAGAACTTTGGATTTATCTTTCTTCTGGTTATTATTTCTATTGAGTTAAAGAAAATATGCCCTCCATCTAACAAAGGGATGGGGAGCAGATTAATAATTCCCAAGTTGATACTTATTACAATCATAAATTGAAGTATAGAATTTATACCTCTTTCCGCAGCTACGCCTGAATACTTAGCGATTGCAATAGGACCCGCAAGAGAACTTTTAATTTCTTCCAAACTAGATTCAGAAGCAAAGAGATTCGACAAAAGATGCATTATCCCATTAAAAATTAATTTTATAGACCTGATTGAGTCGACATATCCTTTGTGTAGTGATTCAAACAAAGTAAGCTCCTGCCCTCTTAATTGGACAAAAGGGGTAATGCCTAGAAGTTTTTTTGATTTACCTTCAGAAAAACTAACCTCCCTATAGAGTACGTCACCTTTTCTCTCGATTTTAATCTTAAACAAAGTTTCCTTGTCGTTTAAGGTCTCACTTATTTGATACCAACTAAATATTTCGATTCCATTAATTTCTTTTATTGTATCAAATCTCTGTAAGCCGATTTCATCTGCTTTCGTTTGAGGTATTACTTGATCGATAATCGGAGGCTGCTCTGGAAAAACTTCATCCAAGATATATCTTTTTTCTTTTCCAGTGTTCTTAAAATCTATTACATGGATTTTATTATTTCTTAAAACCTCTATTTCTTGTCTCTTTCCTAGAAATTTAGTTCTTTCTTCGGATATAGAACGCCATGATTCTAGTTCTGAATTATTAATTCGTAATACAACATCTCCCTTTTTAAAGAAAGCTTCGTTGGCCTCATTCTTATAATAGCCTACAACTGGAACCTCATCTAAAAATTTAGGCACCTCAATTCCAATCATGTAAATAATAGGAAAAAATAAGAATGGCACTATTAGGTTCATTAAAGGGCCAGCGAATAAAATTATTTGTTTTTTATAGTTGGGGGTATTTTTATAACTCCTTTCTTCCTGGATATCAAGATTTCGATTTTTGTCGGACTCATCCGACAGCTCGTTTTCCCCCTGCATCTTCACATATCCGCCTAGTGGCAATAAAGACAGAGAATATTCGGTTTCCCCATAGTAAAAAGAAAACAACTTGGGCCCAAAGCCTATAGAAAAAGCTTCAACTTTTACATTTGCCCATTTGGCGGCTAATAAGTGGCCAAGCTCATGAATAAAAATGAGAAAACTAATTATTAAAAGAAACGTAATTATGCTTGTCATGGCTATAACTATAACTGATTGGCTATATTAAAAGCATCTTTAGATGCTTCGGCGTTGATTGTAAGTATTTCTTTGAGTGAATACTTAAATTTTGGATTATGCTTTTTCATAGTTTTCTCAACAACTTTCAGAATGTCCAAAAATTTTATTTTATTATTTAAAAATTCCTCAACAGCAACAGAATTTGCTGCATTCATTACAGTTGGCATGCTTCCACCTATATTCATTGCTTTTCTTGCTAATCGTATAGCTTTGTAATCCTTTTCTTTTATAGGGATGAGCTCTATCATTTTGCTTGGCTTGAAACGAAAGTTATTATTGGTGTAACGAAAAGGGTAATTTAATGAATAACTAATTGGTATCCTCATATCATTGTGACTACCTGAAATCATATAGTTTCCGTCAACAAATTCTACGGCTGCATGAATGTGGCTTTCAAGATTGACAACGGGCGAGATAATTTTACTAGGCAAATCAAACATTATTGAAGCCTCAATGATTTCTATCGCTTTGTTCATCATAGTAGCCGAGTCTATAGAAATTTTTTTACCCATATTCCATGTTGGATGCTTAAGAGCGTCCTTAGGTTTTACATTCTTGAGTTCCGAATTCTTTTTATTAAAAAAAGGACCACCAGAAGCGGTTATGTACAATTTTCTTATATTTTCTCTTGGCTCATCTCTAATTAATTGAAACAGCGCTGAGTGTTCGCTATCTATTGGTATAAGTTCGCCACCAAATTTTTTTGAAATTCTGGATATTTCTCTTCCAAAAAGTAGGTAAATCTCCTTGCTCGCAATACACACTCTTCTTCCACGCTTTAACGACTCAATGGTTGGAGTCAATGAATTAATTCCTGACGTTGAAGCAACAAGAATATCATTTCTAGGATCTTCCCCAATTTGTTTTAGACCTTTCTCTCCAGAATATATTTTTAATTTTCTCAGTAATGGGTTCTTTTTAAGAGCTAATTCATCCTTCTTGTTTTGAACGCAAACAAACTTAGGTCCAAATTCTGAAATTTGTTTTAACAGCAAGGGGATATTCTCTCCCGCGGATAGTGATTTAATTTTAAAGCGATTCTCCTGCTCCTTGATGACAGAGAGTGTTTGCGTACCTATAGAGCCAGTTGAGCCTAATATCGCCACGTATTTGCGACGTTTATTCACTAGTAGCTCCACCAAATTTTCTATCAATTGTCGAATATTGATCAATGCAATCCTGAAAATCCAATTGTGTAAATTCTGGCCATAGTTTTTCATGAACGATTATTTCGGAATATGCAGCATGCCACAATAAAAAGTTTGACAATCTTGATATCCCCCCCGTCCTAATTATCAGTTCGGGATCCGGTTGATTGGAAGATAGGTATGTATTTTCTTTAAGAACAACTTCGTCGATATTAGTAAAGTCAAAGTTTCTTTGATAGAGATTTTTTATTGCATCTATTATTTCTTCCCTGCCGCCATAATTAATTGCAACATTCACACACATGCCCTTATTGTTTTTTGTTTTTTCTACCAATGTTAAAATTTTATCTATGATAGATGTATTAAGCTCATCTATCCTTCCTATTGGATTAAATTTCATTTCGTATTCCATAAAAAAATTACTTTTTGTATTAAAGAATTCTAAAAATAAAGTAAATAAGGAGTCAATTTCAACTTTGGATCTTGACCAATTTTGCGCAGAGAATGCGTATAATGTCAAATATTGAATCCCTATCTTGCTGGAGTAGATACAAATTTCTTCTGCCGTATCCAGTCCTTTTTTGTGACCAACTATACTTTGTGAATTATTTTCTTTCGCCCAGCGCCTATTTCCATCCATTATTATCGCGATATGCTTTGGGATGGCATTCTTCATTTCCACTCAACCCAACTTAAAGACTTAGCGACTATTACTGTAGAGAAACCAATGAGATATAGACAGAGAAGAACAAAAAACGAGAAAGGATATACAACCATAGTGAATATAAGTAGTGATATTTTCTTGAATAAATTCAACTTCATCAATTTTCCTGTTAGATAATCAAATCCTTCAAAAAATTTTCTTATGATTTTAAACATATTGTCACCAAAAACTTTCTACTCGTTCCTTATCGCCCTTATTGGGTCCATCCTTGATGCCTTAAATGCGGGATAAATACCAAAAAAGATTCCAATTAGGCCTGAGAACATACAAGCTATAAAAATTGATTTTGTACTAATTATTGCGGGCCACCCAACAAAATTCGAGGCCATTTGACTAAGTACGTATCCCAGGACTACTCCGATTATTCCGCCAAAAAGAGAGAGAAGGGCTGCTTCCGATAAAAATTGAAACACTATATCTCTACTTTTCGCTCCTATCGTTATTCGTATTCCGATCTCTTTTGTCCTTTCTGTTACGGAGACTAGCATTATATTCATTATTCCAATTCCACCAACAACTAAAGATATTGATGCGATTGTTGACAATAAAACCTTTAAAATTGTGGTAGTTTGTAAGATTTTTTTTGTAACAGCCTCGTACGAAACCAACTCAAAATTATCAAATTCATCCTTAAGTAAACTCCTTCTTTCTCTAAGCATCCTTCTAACTGAATATTTGGTAAATTCTACATCTTCAGTAGTTGTCGAAGATATTATTATATTGCTAATTCCATACAATTGCCCCTTGTAGTCCCATCTGTTAAGCGAGGTGTATGGAATAAGTATAAAATCGTCTTGGTCACGTCCTCCAGGGGTGAGTCCTTTTTCAGATAAAACACCTATTACTTTAAAAGAAATCCCATCGATTCTTATAAATTTATCTACGGCTCTCAATGCACCAAAATAGCGCTTATTCACGGAGGCACCCAGAACACACACCTTGGCACCATCTTGAACATCAATCCTGTTAATAAAGGATCCTTCGTCGGTTGCCCAATCATTGATTTGAGCAAAGTCTTCATTGCTTCCAACTACTGCAACTACTTGTGTTCTATTGGCGTAAGCAACTTGATTAGATGTTTTTACAATTGGAGAAACAAATGCAACAGTCGGCATAGCCTTCATTAATCGTAGTTCTTCCTGATCAAAATCTTGAGCTCGCCCCCTATAAACACCACTCCTTGTTCTTCCTATAGGTTTTAGCACTATGGTTTTAGCACCTAAACTTACTAGTTGTTGCTCAATTATAGATTTTGCTCCGTTTGTGATTGCGACAAGAATAATCACGGAAGTTATACCGATGACAATTCCTAATGAAGTTAGCAAAGTTCTAGATTTATTCCTAAATAAATTCGACCTTGCTTCTGAAATATTATCTAGAACATATCTTCCAAGCATAAGCTAAACTATTCTACCATCTCTTATATTGATTATATCCATCGTTTCCTTAGCAATTTCATTGTTATGTGTTATAACAATTACCGTTTTTCCCGATTCATGAAGTTTTTTTAAGAGTGTTATGATGTCCGCACTTGTTTGCGAATCCAAATTTCCTGTCGGTTCATCCGCGAGTATTATATCAGGATCATTAATTAGTGCTCTTGCAATAGCCACTCTTTGTTGTTGACCTCCTGATAGCTCATTAGGATAGTGCAGGGCCCTATCAGTTAGATCTACCATCTCCAGACACCGCATTGCTTTTTCTGTTCGCTCAGTTTTATCCACGATTTCTGAATAATGCAATGGCATTTCTACGTTCTCTATAGCGGTGTGGCGAGGTATCAAATTAAAACTTTGAAAAATAAAACCAATAGACTTATTCCTTATCTCAGATAAATCATCATTAGATTTTGAATTGACGTCTATTCCTTGCAACTTGTATTCACCTGAGCTTGGCCTATCAAGGCAAGCGATTATATTTAGCAGGGTGGTTTTTCCAGATCCTGATGGACCAACTATCGAAACAAAATCTTTTTCATAAATCTGGAGACATATATCAAAAAGAACCTGAAGCTTAGTTTCACCTAAGTAATAGATTTTGTTGATATCAGCTAATTCAATAAGGGTTTCTGTACTCATTCATTTAATATCTTTTAGGTTGAGGCAAAGAGAACCTACTTTTTTTCTTTTGTTGTTGATGAATCCTAACGTCAATAACAATGTCGTCTTTTTCCGTCAAATTATAGAATCCATTTTTTGATGAATCCGGACTGCCGGTCAGAAGTTCTACAAAGGCATTATCTCTTATCCCGGTTTCAATTGTAATTGCAGAAATTGTACCATCTTTGTTAACAATCCAAATCACGGGTGCTGTTGTGTTTGGAGGAGGCTCATCTTTAATCTTCATAATTTTTGGTGGTACGAATCTTAAAGCCGATCTTGGGACTCGTTTTATATTTGTTTTTGTTTGTATTTTAATTGATGCATCGACACTCATTCCAGCCTTTAATTCCAGAGGGGTTTCTCCTACATCCGCAATTATTTCATAAAAAACCGGAGCTTTATCTCTATGTGGATTCAAATTAATGGGCTCAATGATTTTAATTACCGTACCAAACAAGTCTTTATTAGGATGGGTGTCTATTCTAAATGTTACATCTTGTCCTTCTTTTATTTTGGTTATCGCTCTTCCATCCACGCTGAGACTTAGTTTGAGACGATCAGCTGATGATGAAACGGTATAAACCCAAGTATTAAAACCGATTATACCATTCTCTATTGCTTGTTCGTTTACGTAATCGATTCTGCCCCGTATAGGTGCAAGGATTCTGCTTTTGAGCAACTGCTCTTCTAACTTGTTTACCCGCCTCTTTGCTTCCTCAACTTCAATCATCTTGTTATTATAATTGGTCTCACTATCTAAATATTCAGTTTTGGAAATATACCCTTTTTCTAACAAAATTTTGTTGCTAGTTACTACGTCTTCCTTAAGGGCCAACTCCTTGCTCCTGATTTCAACTCTTTTTTGCATTACTTCGAGTTCCTTACTGATTTCACTCGAATCTAATTCTAGTAATATCTGACCCGCTTCAACGGTATCTCCGTACTGAACATTAACTTTTAAAATTGGTAGAGTTTTTTGTAATAATAGGATTACCTTCACTTCTTGCTCTGGGGCAAGCTTCCCTGAAGTTTTAACAAAATCGCTTATTTCACCCACTGAAATTTTGGTTGTAACTAAATCATATTCCGGATTAGTGGCATTCTTTTGTGTTGCAGCTGAATTAAACTGCTTTATCTCTCTCTCTTCGTAATATAATTTATAAGCTAATAATATTAGCAGCAAGACTGCTAATACTTTTCTCATGGACCACAGATAGTACCAGCACTTTCCTATAAGCTGAAGAACGTTCCCTCCCATACCTAGTATAAGCTGAAGAACTTTTTTTGCTGTACGTAGCGCTGCACTTATTGGCACCTTTGCATAAGGAAACAATTTCTTGGCTCGTGTTGCAAAATTTTGCACCATCTGCCGCCAATTTATTTTTTTCATTCTGTTATTACAAGCCCCGCTAATTTTTCAAGTCTGGCGATTTTTATTTTGTAGTTATATATGGAATTTTCATATTCCGCTTCTTGTTTTTGAAGCAAATTAGCTGCTTCTAAAAATTCAATCTGGGATTTTTCTCCAGTGTCGTATTTGGTTTTGGTATACTCATAATAGGTTTGAGCTGCCCCGACGGCCTTCTGCCTTATTCCGATTTTATAATATTCAGTATTGGCATCAATAATGCCGAGTCTTATTTTAGAAGTAGCCTCTCTCTTTAATAGATTAACTTTGGCTGTTAGGGCATTGAGTGTAGCTTTATGTTCTTGAATCTGATTGTAGGTTCTTCCACCCGAAAAAACTTGCCAAGTTAGTCCAAGACCTCCCACAAGATCATTATCTTTATCGGAGTCAGGAACACCTTTACCTTCAAATCTATACGCTGCCCTTGCAACTAGATTAGGAAAAAAATCTCGTTTTAAAGCAGAAATCGTAGATTTTAGTGCCAAGATTCGCATTTCCGCAGCTTTGACGGTATTTAAATAATTCAAGTTTGAATTAATTATTAAATCCGGATTTAAATCTATTTTTTCATATTTTATGTCAGATATATATGTAACGCCGGATGGTTTTTCTATCCCGAGTAAATTAAATAAATCTTCTTCTAGCTTTAACATGGCGCCCTTAGCTTGCACTAAGAGCAATTCACTTTCTGCTAACTGAAGATCTCTTCGGGTGACCTGCATTGCTGAAACTCTTCCAGTATCTAAAAATGCTTCTGCTTGCTCAAGAAGGTCTTGGTTTGTAGCTATTGTTCGTTTCATCATTGCCATTGAATTCTGCAGTTTTAAAATTTGATAAAATTTTTGAGTAAGATTGTTTATTATCTTGTCCGATGAATGGGCATTTTGATATTCCATGGCTTTTATATTATATTTTCCAGCATTGATTCTTTGGTTTAATTTACCAAAATCAAAGATTAATTGGTCAACTTGAAAAGCGGAAGCCCTACCAAGAAAAGGAAAGATTACATGAAAATTAACTTGGGGGAAGTAGGATGCCGTATACGCCCCTTTCGAATATTTCTTTGCTCTTACCTCTTCACTTAAGTAAAGCAATTCGTAATTATTTGTCTTTGCTATTTCTATTGCTTTTTCAAGAGTTAGGCTGTTAAAGTCGTAAGCGTAGACGGGTCCGCTAACCAAAAGGTAAAAAATAAAAAAAAAATGAAAAAAACGCACCATTTTTGTAAAATCATTATATCATGACTAATAAATTTGGTATATATGCGCATAGCCCTTTTTGTAATTTTAGTGCCTGCCCTAACAAGATTGCCAAGATTGAGAGTATCAATTTTGAGATTGATTAATTAAATGTGGACCAATATAAAAATCGCCATTTTTTGTTGTTATTGCTTTGCTGAGTTGGAATAATGCGGGCCTTGAGAATTTAGCCATAAATTTTTCTTTTTTAACCGTACAATAGGGGATTGTGCCCTTGAAGAATAACGATTTTATATTTAAGTCCTCCTTTGTGGCATCATTGAGAAAAATAACTATCTTATCTCTTTTTATATCAACTATATCAACAGATTTAACTAAAAATGGTTGATCTTCAAACTGAACATAAATCCTAAATTCATCTTCCATAATATAGAAATCCCCATCTTCATCAATATCTAGATTCTGATAATTAAAATTGTAAATACCTTTATGGGTGATGGGATTATTGTCCTGAAACCAATTGCAATCCTTATCAACATAAAAACGGAATGTCTTTTTTTTCATGGTGACAAAACGGATTTGACCCATCGATTTCTATTCCTTTTGAACTCAAGTCTTTGATGTAACCTATGGCTACCCCCCTGCCAAAACTCTATTAATTGGGGGTCCAATATATACCCAGTCCATGATTTAGGCATCGGAATTTTTTTACTAGTATCCGAGTACTGATTTTGTATTTCTCTAAACCTGGAAATTAAATCATTGTACGAATCTAATTTGGAACTTTGTATTGATGCTAATGCACCTATCTGACTTTCTCGCGGTCTGGAGTAAAAATATTTAATTACATCTTTTTTGGGAAGCTCTCTCAATTTACCTTCTATTCTTACTTGTTTATTAATTTCCTTCCACCAAAAAACCATAGATGCGTACTTATTACTTGAAATGTCCTTCCCCTTCCTACTTATTTTGTTTGTAAAAAAAATTAATTCATTATCGAGTTCTTTTAAAAGCATAACCCTAGAGGATGGTTTGTTCTTATAAGAGGTTGATAATGTAAATGCATTTGGTTCCGAGACTTTTCGTTCGGCTTCTTTGTACCACACTTTGAATTTCTTTAAAGGATCCCTGCCCCTATCAAAAATTGACCTGGAATTTGTATATTCTTTCCTTGTAGAGCTAATCTTCATATTTTATTAAAGTACTAAAAACCAAAAGCATTGTCCAATGCTTCATCAAGATTCGAAGTAAAAAAGGAATATTTATTAGCAATTAGCTTTGCTGGTCGAACAAATTGATCCGATATCAAAATTTCATCAGTTATTTCTTTCGATATTAATCGTGGAATGTATGACGGAATCTTTAATGTTACAGCGCTTTTTAATTTTTCTGATAGTGTAGAAAAAAAATCTATGTTAGTGCATGGAGTAGGAGAAACGGCGTTTACAGCTCCATCTAACGACGTATTAGTCAAAGAAAGTCCTATAATTCTTACCAGATCTTCAATGCCAACCCAGCTTAAATAATTTGATCCTGGACCAATATACCCTCCAATGCCCAATTTAAATGGAATTCTGGTTGCGCTCAAGATCCCACCATTTGCAGATAAGACCATGCCAATCCTCAGGTTGATATTTCTTTTTGAGTATTCAGCAAATTTATTCTGCTCCATTTCCCATTCGTGCGTTGTATCCGCAAGGAAGCCAGATCCTTTTGTGTGATATTCGTCAAGTTCTTTTCCTGGGTTACTTCCATATATGCCTATTGCTGAAGAGTGGATACAGCAATCTAAATTAATTCTATTCTCTTTAATGATATCTAATATTGAATTTGTACTAACTAGTCTACTATCAACTATCTTCTTTTTCTTAGTGGCGGTCCAAACACCAAGAATGTTTTCACCTGACAAATTAATTACAAATTTAATTTCATTCGCAATATTGCTGGGAAATTTTATGGTTTTTTTAGAGTAGGGGTTCCACTTGATTTTTATAATATCATCGACCCCTAAAGAAAAATTGTCAAAATCATATTCATTTAAAGCTTCTTCGTCATACTTGAGTAAAATAATTTTATACCCAAGTGAATTTAAATGTGGAACAAGATGAGTCCCTATGTTCCCCGTCCCTCCAGTTATTAATATCATGTCTCGGTTTAGAGTTTTTCCTGATACTGAAAGATCATACGAAAGGATTTCGTGTCTATAGTCAAAAGATTTTTTTAGTTTCGAAAGTGTATAATTATTTAAGCTTTTGAGATTAATCCAATGGGAAAAATTAATTTCATCAATTAATCTGGTTGTCTGTGGACCTAATTTGCTAAAGTGGTGCTTGTGTTCCCAAAGTTTAAAAGGACTTCTGATTGCATAATCCTCAAATCCTTTATTTGCTTCATAGTTTTTGTGCATTACTTCCCAATTAAAAGAAACAAACGGTAAGAGGCTTTGTTTTATCAGCACCTTGCCTCCATCAAGCAAGGATTTGCTTGATGGAGTTTTTTCAAGAACCTGTATGTTGTCCCAAGGTGGTGTAATTCGCTCGAGGGCCATAGCCCTCTTATGCCAATCAAAGACGTTCTTAATTGGATGATTAAAAACTTTTGAGGATGTAAAGACACACACTAGCTTATACTCTCTGGAGAATGCCAATTCTAACCAAAGGGAAGGTGCGTTAAACACACCTCCGCTTTAGTTGAATAATAATGACGTTGAAATAGTGGATTACTTATGCAATTTTAAGATCACTAGCTTTTTCTTTGCCATTTTCTGAAACTACTTCAAACGATACCTCG